>NZ_JAPUVQ010000109.1:0-22918 GCF_029255145.1 Accumulibacter sp. | reverse complement strand
CTACCACGCTTTCGATTTCAGAAAGTACGCCTACCGCTACCTGTCGGAGACACAATACCGCTTCAACCGCCGCTTCGACCTCAAGATCATCCTGCGACGCCTCATCCGTGCCGCCGCCACCACTGGCAAGCGCCCCGAGGTCTGGCTGCGGTTGGCTGAAGCACAGCGCTAATCAGGATCTCGAATGTGTGGCCCCGGAGACCCTTGAAAAGTCATCCGAATCCCGCCCCGCTCAGTGCCTGTCGTCATCCGTGCCGCCAGCCCGATCAGATCAACGAATTCTCGCGCCTCGATCACAGCACATCCTTCACTTCCTTGGCCACCTCATCGATCCCCGCGTCCCGGTTTCTCTCGATGAAGTTGAAAACCCAGCGCACGATCGCCCACCCCGGCAGGCAGCAGCCGAAGATCAAACCGCCCAGTGCCACCAGGCCAATCACCGAGTCCACCCACTCCTGCAGCCGGAAGTACTGGACGGCAATCGCCCCGCCACCGATTCCGGTGACCACGGTACTGATCAATCCGACAGCCCACTCGCGCATTGAGCGCGGCGGCGGCGTCATCAGCATCACAACGATGGCCGAGAGCAGTGCCCCGCCCGCCGCCGCGCCTCCAGCAGCCTTGAACGCCGCGGCCCCGGCGACGCCACTACTGGTTGGTTCTGGCATGGTAAACCTCCAATGCAAAAAAGACTGCCGAAGGCGTTTGCCTCGGGCGGTCGGGTGGTGAACGGGTGGAGTTGGCGGCAGTGATCTACGGCACTGCCATCAGGTGTCCGGCGTTGCGCGAACAACGTTGGCTCCGTTGGCGAGTATCCAATCTTCGTGGCAGAGCAAGCGGTCTTGGTCTATACCTTAGTTCGACAACAGTCCGCACGAAGGCGGATTGGATGTGGACCTAATCGTAGAGCATGCTGAAGTCTCTACTGGAACCATAGAGGACATGCCCGGCGGGCTGGCCGGGGTGCTGGAGTAGGAGCGTCATGGCGATGGAAAATCAATCTGGATTCAGTATCGCTGTCGCTTTGTTGATGGGATTGACCCTGCAGGGCTGCGTGGGCCCCGTCAACATGCTTCTAGGAGGCGGGTCGGTGGATCTCAACCCGCGCTTACGGGGAGATCTCTTGTCCTCGGAAGGTTTGCCGGACGGCCGCTTTTTTTCGGACGGCACCTGTCTGAACGGCCAGCTGCCCACCCATGATTGCCACTTCGTGAGCACCTTGCGTCACAGCCTCCTCACGCATCAAGATCTACAGCGCCTACGCCGCTCGACCTTTTTCTGGATGGAAAGCGACGGCTTTCCCATCCTCTCGTACGAGGTGATCGCACGCAACCTCGATGTCATCACCGAAGACCAGCCACCCAAGACAGTTGTCCGGCAAGCAACGGTCGGTTCCTGCTGGGGTTTCCCCACGCGCGAAGCAGAAACCCGGCGAAGTCTCTCCGGTCTGGAGTTCGTGCTCAACCCGCGAGCCATCGCCAAGCAGGTCGACGTCGCCCTGCAGGAATGTGCCGCTCCAATGGCCGGCGCGACGGCTTCCGAGGCTCTCGTTCCGGTCACAAGCGCCTGCATCGACCAAAGCATCGCCGCCCAGACCTCTGTTGAGGCACATCCGCTTCCGGAAATTCCGCCGCTCTGCGTAAAAGACGTTCCGCTTTCGGCGCGCATGATGGCCGACTTGAGTTATTCCGTCACACTGCAATCCCGCTCGACCATTGATTTGCAAGCGATTTGGCCGGGCGTCACTGTGAACAGGATTCCCCTCAAACCCCATCTCAAAACTGTTCCGGTCGAAGGAAGCCGACTCTTTTCGCGGCGGATGGAATTCATGCTGCAGGATCGCTCTCCGGATGGGTCGACCACCCTGCAATGGCGCTGGAGCGTGCCGAATGACAGCGAACAATGGCAGGAAAACTTCAGCCCGCATATCGCGGTCGTCAATGCCCGGGTGCGCAAGGGCCCGCAAACCGAGGGAGACAAGACATTTCTCCCGATGAGATCTCTTGAGTTTGGACGCCATCACTGCCGCCACACAAGCGCCTCCGGCGACACCGAATTTGCGGTGCAAACCTGCGACTCTTCCATGATTCACGTCACGCCCGCCTACGATGTCGAGGACTTCGGGCAAGTTCCGATCGATGACGGCGACCGCCTCTTCTGGACGGCCGAAGTGCGTCTGCCGCCCGGGTCCACCTTGGTGCAAGCGCAGGACCCGGTTTTCCTCGAGTTGGATTTGACAGCCTTTAATGTGGCCGACCAAACCGGTTCGGGCTTACGCGCCGAACCAGCCGCTGGTGATTTGGGGCTCACGCCCACGGGAGGGCCTTCTCAGCCCAACGTGCCGGCCTTTGTCTTGCACAACGAAGGCGCTCTGGTGCAGCGCATCGATCGCGTGACTGTAAGGGGCCGCGATGCCGCCGAGTTTGGCACAGCGATCCTGAGTTCCGTTCAGTCATCTCGCAGCGGTTCATCGGCCAGTGTACCGGCCGTGGGGTTGCCAGTGACAATTCGCGCCGGCACTTCCGTTCTGGTCGAACTCACGCCGCAGTTCCGGACGATGGGCGAAAAGCAGGCCGAGATCACGGTGTATTTTGAGGACCTGCGGCACATCCCGCGCACGATTCGCGTTCCGCTCACCGCGGTCGCGGTCTCCCCGCTCATCGACGTGGTACCGCGGCAGCTCGTATTTTACACCGAAGGCACCACCGCCTGGTCGGTGCCTTCTGTCGAACGTTCGGTGGTGTTGACCAATATTGGAACAGCCCCGTTCACGCGCCAGCGGCTCACCCTGGAGGGCCCTGCCGCTCAGGACTTTGAGGTGCTCAAAGGCGAACACGGCTTGGCCCCGTCTGATCTTGCTCAACCGCTCCGTATCGATGGAGGGGATGCGGAAGTCTATCGCTTGCGCTTTACGCCGTCGGTCGCAGGCGATCGCCGCGCCGTTCTTCGACTGCATACCAGCGAAGGCGAGGTCTCCGCCCAACTCATTGGCCAGTGCCAAGGCGCCTGCCAATCAGTTCGCCGCTCAGACCCGCCGACGGAACGACCCACCCGGGTGCAGTAGATGGAGCAGAGTCGTGTAGCCCGCGGGAATCACACGCCCATCTCGCACGGAACCGAAGGGGAACTTCTCCGTTCATCGTGTCATCCGGTAAGGCTGCATGATTGGCGACCTCGTCGATCCCGGCGTCCCGGTTCCTCTCGATGAAGTTGAAGACCCAGCGCACGATCGCCCACCCTGGCAGGCCGCAACCGAAGATCAAGCCACCCAGCGCCACCAGCCCGGTCGCCGAATCCACCCACTCCTGCAACCGCGAATACTGGACGGCAATCGCCCCGCCGCCACTGGAGCGCTGCCTGGACCGTGGTCCAAGCGCGTGAACGTCGGCCTGGAAGCAACCAGCCTTTTCCGATCACCCACCGCAACCGTCGCGTCGCTGTCATTGCTGATCCGAATGCGCCGGACGGGCGCTGGCGCGCAGCAGCTGAATCGGGGGCGATTCTGGTTTTCCGACTCGGGATGAGGGGCGCCAGCGCACAGGCGTTCAGCCCTGCAACTGCACGGCAGGTAGGTCGAAGCGGAACGTGGTCCCAACCCCGGTGGCGCTGTCCACGGCAATGCTTCCACCATGCAGTTCGATGATCCTCCGGGTGATCGCCAAACCCAGACCGGCGTTGCCCGCGCTGCCGAACTCGCCACGGTCGACGCGGTAGTAGCGATCGAAGACCTGGGCCAGATCCTCGGGGGCAATGCCGCGACCGGTGTCGCTGATGCTGACCAGCACGTGCTCCGTCTCGGCGGCCAGTTCGATGCACACCGAGCCGCCGGCGGGCGTGTGGCGGATGGCGTTCTCGAGCAGGTTCTCGAGGACGCGCTCGATCATGCCGATGTCGGCCCGCACCGCCGGCACTGCGCTGGCAAAGCGATGTTCGAGGCGCAGGCCACGCTGATCGGCTGTGAGCTGGAACTTCTGCAAGACGTCCTGCACCAGTTCGGTCAAGGGAAAAGTTTCCGCCTGCGGGCAGACGTCGTGGGCCTCGAGCTTGGTGAGTTCGAACAGGTCACGCACCAGCTTACCCAGTCGGTCGCTGTGTTTGGCGGCGATATCGAGGTAGCTGCGCGCCTCGTCGGGAGATAGCGCGCCATGCTTCAGGAGCAGGATCTCCAGGTAGCCCTGCATCGACGCGAGCGGCGTGCGCAGGTCGTGCGACACGTTGGCGAGCAGTTCCCGGCGCTGCTCGTCGTTACGTTCCAGTGCCCGCAGTTGCGATGCTATGCGGTCCGACATTTCCTGGAATGCGATGACCAGGCGATCGATCTCGTCGCCTTGCGGCTTGGCGTGCAGGCTGCGCAGCGGCTGGCTGAGGCCATGGGCGCGAAACGCATCCATCTCGGCGGCCAGCAGACGCAAGCGCCGAGTGAGAAAATTGAAAACAATCAAGGCAGCGAGCAGGGAAAAGGCAATGGCACCAATGATCAGATCGGCGGCCAGCTCAAGCAGGCGGGGGCCCTCCAGCATCTGCTCCGTCGCCACGATGAAGGCGGCGCCGAGGGCAAAGAACACCAGCATGAGCGCGATCGCCAGCTTGCCGTAGAGCGATCGCAACATGGACGTTCAGCCGGCGCACTGGTCGCGGAATTTATAGCCCACTCCCCACACCGTCAGGATGAACTCCGGCTGGTTCGGATTGGGCTCAATTTTCGCGCGCAGGCGGTTGATGTGCGCATTGACGGTGTGCTCGTAACCGCTGTGGCTATAGCCCCACACCTTGTCGAGCAGTTGGGCGCGGCTGTAGACGCGGCCCGGGTGCTCGGCAAAGTACAGCAGCAGGTCGAACTCCTTGGCTGTGAGATCGACCGGCTTGCCAGCCAGCGTCACTTGCCGCCGCTCGACATCGACTTTCAGCGGCCCCGAGTCAAGGACCTTGCGCTGTTCGGCCGGATGGGCAAGGTGGTCCACGCGGCGAAATATGGCTTTCACCCTTGCTGCGAGTTCGAGCACACTAAAGGGTTTAGTGAGGTAGTCGTCGGCGCCCATCTCGAGGCCGAGAACGCGATCGAGTTCGGTGGATTTTGCCGTCAGCATCAGAATTGGTGTATAGGTGCCCCTGCCGCGAATGCGGCGGCAAATCTCCAGTCCGTCCAACCCGGGGAGCATCCGGTCGAGAATCACCAAGTCATAAACCCGCGACTCCGCTTCGGCGAGGCCGACGATCCCGTCGTAGGCAGTCTTGACAGCGCACGACAACTCGCTGAGCTGGATCTCGATCAGCCGGGCAATGTCCTCGTCGTCCTCAACTACCAGAACCTGTCGTACCATGTTGGTTCCCTTGCGGTTGTCCGGCAGAGTGCTTCGCCGCCTGTTGTTGCAGCATTTCGAGAGCCATCTCCCTTTCCATCTCGGCCCCGGCACGCGCCGCGAAGACGCGGTAGATGGACGCGACCAGCATCTCGTCGCCCATCGGCTTGGTGTCGAGAAAGGCGAGATGGCCAATGACCTTGCCGTCGCTGGCGAAGATCGGAATTCCAAGATAGCCTTCATAGCCCGCTTCGACAGGAAAGATCGTTCCCACCTCTCTCGGGTGGAAGCAGACGCGGCCGCTCTTGACAACGGTCTCGCAGGGAGTGCCGGGCAGGTCATACTCGAAATCGTCAAGGAAGCCGTGATCCGACCAGAAGGCAAGCGTCCGCAGGCGACTCGTCGGGTAATCCGCGCACTGGGTGATGAAGGCGCACGAGACCTGTAGCGCGCAGGCGAAATGTTGCACCAGGGTGCGATAGAACGCCTCCCCGGCCGCGCCTGCGGTGCCCTCCGCCATTTCGTTGAGGATGGTTTCAAACCGCTTGATGCGTGTGACGTCGGTATCCAGACCGACCATGCGATACGCCTTGCCGCTGGCATGACGGACCGCCGTTCCCCGAGATAGTATCCAGCGCGTACCACCATCCCGATGCAGCATGCGATATTGCTGTTCGTAGGGCTCGCCGGCGCCCTCGATGTTGGCTTGGAGTGCGGCTTCCACTGCCGTCAGATCGGCCGCATGAATCCGCTCCCGCCACTGCTCGCGGCAGTCGGGAAAGTCGCTGTCGGCAAACCCGAGCATGCTCTTCCAGCGCGGCGAAAGCAGCATTTCGCCGGTTGCCAGATTCCATTCCCACAAGCCGTCGCTGCTGCCGCGCAGGGCGAGCGCGTAGCGCTCCTCGCTCAACTGCAGCGCGGCCTCGATCTCCCGGCGTCGCTGCTCGGCTGCGATCTCGTGCCGCCGCCGCCTGGCGGCCGCATCGGCGAGCGCTTCGATGGCAAGCTTGACGGCCTGGATTTCGTCGGTCGCAGAACGATTGGCAATAACGAGGTCGCCCGATCCAAAGGCTTCGCGATGGTCGCGGGCAAGGCACGCCAGGGGCTTGATGACCTGTCGATCGACGGCGATCGCGCTGACCACCAGCAGTGCCGCTGTAGTCGCCAACGCGGCCAAGGCCAAAGCCGTTCGCCCGGCCGGCAGCGGCGCTTCCGGAAGCCAGCCCCATGCCAGGTAGGCCGCCGCAAGAACGCCGAACAAGCCGGGCAGCAGCAGGATCTTCCATCTCAAGTTGGTCACGGAGCGTCCTCCACCGGTCCTTCGCGCAGCGGTCACAGCCTCGACCATAGGCGAGGCAAGCAACATATGCAAGCTCCCGCTTCGTACTCCCGGCCGGTCATTGGTGGGGCCGGGGTCGGTGCATGCCGCTGTGACCAAAGTTTGAACGCGGCGTGATACGTCCGTGATTTTCGGTGGCCATACTGCTTTCGACGATGCACAACAAACGAGGAGACGGGGTTACCCCGGCGGCTACCCCGGCTGCCAGGCGAGCCCGTTCGAGGAGGACAAGCCACATGCCTGCTACAACCGAATCCGTCGTGAGCCATGGTAGCGCCGTGGCGCCTGGTGCGCCTCGCACTCGCCCGCTTGCCGCGGAGATCCCCGCCCGCAGTGGGGTCGGGTTGCGCGCGCCGCACTACCGAGAAATCCTCGCCACGCTGCCGGCCATTGGTTGGTTCGAGGTGCACAGCGAGAACTACTTCGGCGGCGGGGGCCAGCCACTGAACTACCTGGAGCGCATCCGTGCCGAGTACCCGATCAGCCTGCACGGTGTCGGTCTGTCGCTGGGCACGACGGACAGCCTCGATCATGCACACCTGCGGGCCTTGAAGAGCCTGATGGCGCGCATCGAGCCCGGCTTGGTGTCGGAGCACCTTTGCTGGAGCAGCGTTGCCGGCCGACACGTGAATGACCTGCTACCGCTGCCCTATACCGAAGAAGCCCTAGCCGTGGTCTGCGCGCACGTGCGCCAGGCGCAGGAGGCGCTCGGCCGTCAAGTTCTGATCGAAAACGTCTCCAGCTATCTGCAGTACTCCCATTCGACGATCGACGAGTGGGACTTCATTGCTGAAGTCGCCGCTCGCAGCAGTTGCGGCATCCTGCTCGACATCAACAACATCTACGTGAGCGCCTGTAACAACGGTTTCGACGCGCGGCGCTACCTGAACGCGGTGCCAGCGGCAGCGGTTGGCGAGATCCACCTCGCCGGTTTCGACCGGATGGACGACCTCCTCATTGATACGCACGGCACCCGCGTCGCCGACCCAGTGTGGCAGCTCTACGGCGAGGCCGTCGACATCTTCGGCGCCCGGCCGACACTGATCGAGTGGGATACCGACCTGCCGCCGCTGGCAGTACTCTTACAGGAGGCGGCTACCGCCGATCGCGTGCGAGGGGAAAGATATGCCCACGCTGCGTGAACTGGAGCTTGCTTTCGTGCGCGGCATGTTCGACGCGACCGACGTCGCGGCCGAGAGCTTCGTCTGCGCCAACGGCATGGCGCCGGCGGCGCGGCTGGCGATCTACCGCAACAACATCGTCCAAAACTATCGCGAGGCGCTCCGCGACGTCTATCCGGTCGTCGAGCGACTGGTCGGAGAGGCCTTCTTCCGCTTCGCCGCCGATAGCTACATCCCGTGCCATCCGTCCTGCCAGGGCAACCTGCATGGCTTTGGCGGCGAGTTCGCCGCTTTTCTCGAGCAATTTCCCCCGGCGGCCGGTTTGCCCTATCTGGGCGACGTGTCGCGACTGGAATGGAACTGGCATGAATCGTTTCACGCCGCCGACGCCAGCGCGATGGCGATCGACCGGTTGATGACGGTGGCGGAAGCCGCGCTGCCGTCGCTGCGCTTCCAGTTGCATCCGAGCTGCCGGCTTCTGGCATCGCCTTTCCCTGTTGACCGCATCTGGGCGGCCAATCAGCCTGACGCGGCAGAGAGCGTGACGGTCGACCTCGCCGCTGGTGCCGTGCGCCTGCTGATCCGCCGTCGGGGTGATGCGGTGGCGATCGAGCTCGTCGGTGACCCCGAGTTCGCGCTGCTGGCCGCGTTGATGCAGGGTCTGCCGCTGCAGGGTGCGCTGCACGCGGCGCAGGCGTTCGATACGAGTTTTGACCTCGCTGCCTTTCTGGTGCGGCGGGTGACCAATAGCACGCTGGTCGGGTTCGTCGCCCCGACCGGCGCCACGATCGGGTCGGCGACCCCGCCCGATGCGCGGGCACCGTCGCCAACGATCGCGTTGACAGAAACGTGATCTTTCGGTGAACAGGGCGTGAAGTGCGCTCTGCATACTGACCACAGATGGGATGCCATCCTGTCTGATCTCTTCAACCAACCCGTAAGGAGAACCAACCATGAACCACTCAGAGCAAATCATCCGCAGTGCAATCGCCGGTCTGCTAGCTCTCGGCGTCAGTGCGGCAAGCACCCAGGCCATCGCTGCTGCCGGCGACAACGAAAAGTGCGCCGGCATCGTCAAGGCCGGCAAGAACGATTGTGGCACGAGCAAGAGTTCGTGCGCCGGAACCGCCAAGGTGGACCGCGACCCCGAGGCCTGGGTGTACCTGCCCAAGGGAACCTGCGAAAAGATCGCTGGCGGCACGGTCACCACCAGCGCGATGGCCAGACCCGGCGGCGCCGCAGGCAAGTAGGCCTGGTGGTTTAGCGCCCTGTCCAATGCAGTCGCAACGGACAGGGCGACGTCGATCAATTCTGGAGGAGACTGAAATGGATCTCGTGGCGAATCGAAACAGCGGCATTAGCGTAGCCGCCGACCATCCTGGCCGTATCGTACGCTGGGCACAACTCGCGCTGCGCGCCGCCGACTGGTTGGCGCCAGGCCTCGATTTCGGCATCCGCCTGCTGGTCGGCAGCGTCTTCTTTCAGTCGGGGATGACCAAGATCGCTTCCTGGTCGTCCACTGTCGCGCTGTTCGAAAACGAATACGCGGTCCCCGGCCTGCCACCGGAGGTGGCCGCCTACCTCGGTACCGGCGTCGAACTGTTCATGCCCGTGCTGCTGGCGCTGGGTCTGGGCGCGCGTGCGTCGGCCGCCGCCCTGTTCGTGTTCAACATCGTCGCCGTGATCTCGTATCCCGACCTCTCCGAGATCGGGCTCCAGGATCACCAGTATTGGGGCCTGCTGCTGCTCGTGACCTTGTTTCACGGTCCCGGCAAGCTCTCCCTGGATCATCTGCTCCGCCGCAGGTTTCTTTCCCGCTGAGGTGACGTGATGACTGAATCCTGCGGAGTGTGCGAAATGCGGATGCATCAGACCAACATCCGGGAAACCACGCTCGACGGTCAGCGGGCCATCGTGACGGGTGCCAACTCGGGAATCGGCGAGGCGATCGCCAAGGGCCTGGCGGAAGCCGGCGCGGCCGTGGTGGTGAACTACGTCGCCGACGACGAGAATGCCCGGCGGGTCGTCGATGAAATCTCTGCTACCGGTGGCCGCGCTTTCGCCATCAAGGCCGATGTCAGCAACGAGGAGCAGGTGCAGGCGATGTTCGAGCGCGCCATCGCCGAATTGGGATCGATCGACATCGTAGTCAACAACGCCGGCTTGCAGCAGGACGCCCCGTTTCACGAGATGACCCTGGCGCAATGGCGCCAGGTGATCGACGTCAATCTCACCGGCCAGTTCCTGTGCGCGCGTGCCGCAGTGCGCGAGTTCCTGCGCCGCGGGCTGATGCCGCAACTGTCCTGCTCGCTGGGCAAGATCATCTGCCTGTCGTCGGTACATGACATCATCCCCTGGGCCGGGCACGCCAACTATGCGGCGAGCAAGGGCGGCGTTTCTATGCTGATGAAGACGATGGCGCAGGAACTCGCGATGCAGAAGATCCGCGTCAATTCCATTTCGCCGGGGGCGATCAAGACGCCGATCAATACCTCGGCGTGGGCGACGGCGCAGGCGGAAGCGGCCTTGCTGAAGCTGATCCCCTACTACCGGGTCGGCGAGACCCGTGACATCGCCAGGGCTGCCGTCTGGCTCGCTTCGGATCACTCCGACTACGTCACGGGCGCAACGCTATACGTCGATGGCGGCATGACGCTGTATCCCGAATTCCGGGAAGGAGGGTGAACATGTACCCACTTTTCAAGCAGGCGATTCGCGCCGGTGGCGTTGCTACCCTGGGCTTGGCCTTGAGCCTGGGCACGGCGGCGGCAGCGCTGGCCGCGGGTTCTGACTCACGCGCGCTTGCCACGCCCTTGCCCGATGGCCAGAAGCCCTGGTGGCCAAGCCGTTACGGTGCGGATGACCAGCTCGGAACGCTCAACGAGATCACGCCGGCGATCACCGCTGCCGCCGCCCGCTTGGTAAAGACAGGCACGGTCGTCGACCTCGGTCGCGTTCTGGACGAAGACACGCCCAAGTTTCCCGGTCGCTACTGGCACCAGACCGTCGATATCTCACCGCACTGGACCAACCTGCGTCGTCGCGACGCGGTAGGCCGGGGTTGGGGCCGCAACGAAATCAACTGGATCACCGAGATCCAGGTTGGCACCTTCCAGGTGGGGACGCAACTGGACTCCATCGGGCACATTCAGATCGGCGACCGCTTCTACAACGGCTGGACGACGGCCGACGTGGTCGAGGACTGGGGTCTGAGCAAGTTCGGCATCGAGACCGTACCGCCCGTCGTCACGCGCGGCATTCTCGTCGATGTGGCGGCGTACAAGGACGTTCCACGGTTGCCAAAGGGCTACGTGATTAGCGTTGCCGACATCGAAGGTGCCTTGCAGCGGCAGGCGATCGACGTCCAGGCAGGCGACGCCGTACTTTTCCACACCGGCTGGGGTGGGCTGTGGGGACGCGACAACGCGCAGTTCCTCTCGGGCGAGCCTGGGCCCGGCCTCGATGTCGTGCACTGGCTGTACGCACGGCATGTCGCGCTCACCGGGGCCGACACCTGGAGCTACGGCCCGGTCCCCGGTGAGGACCCCGAGCGGCCATTCCTCGTTCCGCAGACGATGTACGTGAAGATGGGCTTGTTCGGCCTGGAGAATCTCGCCACTGAGGAACTCGCGCGGCGCCGGGTGTACGAGTTTCTGTTCACCCTGACCCACGCGCGGACCCGGACCCGCGGCTCAACCGCCGCGGTGATCGCGCCGGCGGCTGTGTATTGAAGGCGGGCGCGACATGGACTACGACGTGATCATCATCGGCTCCGGCGCCGGCGGCTGTGCCGTTGCCTATCACCTGACGCAGTCGGGCAAGCGCGTGCTGCTGCTGGAAAAGGGCACGGTGCTACCGAGGGACGGTAGCACCCTGGACGCCGACAAGGTTCTGCGGCGCGGCATGTTTCTCAGCGACGAGCCCTGGTTCGATCGCCATGGGGCGACGATCGTGCCCGAGGAACACTTCAACCTCGGCGGTAAGACCAAGTGGTATGGCGCCGCCCTGTTGCGCTTCGCCGCCCACGAATTCGCCGCGGATGCGGATCATGCCTGCCTCGCCTGGCCTTTCCCCTACGAGGAACTGGCTCCGTTCTATGACGAAGCCGAGAAGCTTCTCGGCGTCCGCCAGTTCGGGGTCGAGGCCAACTTCCAGCAGATCGTGTCTGGTTTGCGGCGCCGGGACGCGCAATGGCGCCGACAGCCGATGTCCCTTGGCCTGGCGGCGGAGATCCTCTCCCATCCCGAAGAAGCGCGCCATTTCGACGCCTTCGCCTCGGTGCGCGGGCTGAAGTGCGATGCCGAAACGTCGCTTCTCGCGCGCGTGAGCCACAAGCCGAACCTCACCATCCTCACCGGCAAAGCCGTGTCCGGCTTCGTCGCCGCCAGCGGCGACGCGACGCGCGTGAACGGAGTCGTGTGCGACGACGGCAGTCGCCATCACGCGGCCGCGGTGGTGATCGCCGCCGGCACCCTGCACAGCCCTCGCCTGCTGCAGTCCTACCTGGAGCGAACGGGTCTGGCGGAGGCCTTGCCGAGCTATCAGCAGGTGGGCCGCAATTACAAGGCGCACGTGCTGACGGCAATGCTCGCGCTGTCACACCGTCCGGTCACCGACGTGTTGTGCAAGACGCTGCTCTTGCTGCACGACGGCATGCCGCACAGTACCGTTCAGACGCTCGGCGGCAATCTGGCCGAGGAGATCGTGCGCAGCCAAATGCCCCGCTTCGTGCCGGACTGGCTGGCGGCGCCGATCGCCAAGAGGGTTTATGGCCTGTTCCTGCAGACCGAGGACGGGTCGCATCCGGACAATCGCGTCGTCGCCACGGCAGAAGGCAGTGATCGCCCGCTGCTCGAGTATGACCTGGCCCGCTTGCCCGCCGCCCAGGCGGAGCACCGGCGTCTCGTACAGACACTGCAACGCCAGTTGCTTGGACTGGGCTATGTCGGGCTGGTCAGGGCGATTCCGCTGCAGGGCACCGCGCATGCTTGTGGCACGCTGGTAACCGGCAACGATCCGGCGACTTCCGTCGTCGATGCCCACGGCAAGGTGCACGGCATGGGCAACCTGTACGTCGCCGATGGCAGCGTGCTGCCACGCTCCAGCCGGGCCAACCCGGCGCTCACCATCTATGCCTGGGGCCTGCGCTTGGCAAGTCACCTCGGCAGTTCGGTGCTGGCCGGCAGGAAGGCCGCAGCCGGATTCATCGTAGCGCACGAGGGAGTCTGAGATGGTCATCCAACTGCCCACTGTCGTGCGCTTCGGTCGCGAAGTCTGCGGCCAACTGGATCAGGCCGAGCGCCGCGAGTGGTGGCTGGCCAACGGCCGCGGCGCTTGCGCCGCCGGCACCGTCGCCGGCTCGCTGACGCGCCGCTATCAAGGCTTGCTGGTGGGGCCGCTGCAGCCGCCGCTCGGGCGTTACCTCGTAGTCGCCAAGGCCGATGCGAAGCTGACCGACGGCGAACAGCGCACGCCGCTGTCTACCAATCGCTTGGGCGACGGCAGCATCGCGCCAGCGGGATACGTCCATATCGAATCGTTCCGCCTGAAGGGCCGCATGCCGGTATGGCGCTTCGCCGTGGGCGAGGTGTCGATCGAACAGCGCTTGTGGATGGAGCACGGGGCGGACACCACTTACGTCGCCTTCCGTCTGCTGTCCGGAAAGCTCGTACAACGCAAGCTCACGCTGCAGGTGGCTCTGCTGGTCAATGCCCGTGATCACCATGGCAGCGCCCGGCCGGGGGACTTCGAACCGTTGATCGAAGCTGACGACAGACAACTCGCCATTCGCCATCCAAACTGGTTCACGCTCCACCTCAAAGCGGCTGGTGGCTCCATCGCCGCGCGCCACGACTGGTGCGAGCGCTTCGACCTGCCGCTGGAGCGCGAGCGCGGCCTGCCCGACCGCGACAACCATCTTTGCGTCGGCGAGGCGACACTGTTGCGTCGGCGAGGCGACACTGGATCTCAGTGGTGGCGAATGGGTCGGCGTCGTCGCCAGCCTCGACGCCGACGCGTCCAGCGACCTCCAGGCAGCCATGGGGCGGGATCTGGCGCACGACGCCAGTTGTCTGCAGCGCGCCAGGGACCAGGTTCCCGAGCTGGCCGCTGCTCCCGGCTGGGTCGATCAACTGATCGTCGCCGTCGACAGCTTCATCTTCGCCCGCCCGACGCTGGGCGCGCCCGACGGCGAGTCGGTCATCGCCGGCTATCCCTGGTTCGGCGACTGGCGCCGCGACACCATGATCGCGCTGCCGGGGCTGGCGTTGGCGACCGGTCGCGCAGACACTGCCGCTCGCATCCTGCGCACATTCGCCCGCTTCGTCGACCGCGGCATGCTGCCCAATGTCTTTCCCGGCGCCGGCGACAGCGCCGAGTACAACACCGCCGACGCAGCGCTCTGGTACCTGGAGTCATGGCGAGCCTATGTCGAGGCGAGCGGCGACCTGAGCGGCCTGCGCGAAGTGTATCCGGTACTGCGCGACATCGTCGATTGGCATGTTCGCGGCACGCGCTACGGCATCGGGCTGGACGCCGGCGATGGTCTCCTGCGCGCCGGCGAAGCGGGCGTGCAGCTTACCTGGATGGACGCCAAGATCGCCGATTGGGTGGTCACGCCGCGCATCGGCAAGCCGGTCGAGATCAACGCCTTGTGGTTCAACGCGCTGGCCTCGATGAGCGAATTTGCCGAGCGCCTGGACGAACCGGCGGCACCCTACCGCGCCCTGGCCGACGCCGCGCGAGCCGGTTTCCAGCGCTTCGTCATGGCCGGCGACGGCGGACTGTTCGATGTCCTCGACGGGCCTGCTGGCGACGACGCGTCGCTGCGACCGAACCAGATCCTTGCCGTGAGCCTGCCGCATTCGCCTCTCGACGAGGCGGCGCAGGCCGTCGTCGTGGGGTGCGTCGGCCGCTCCCTGCTCACCTCCTACGGCCTGCGCTCGCTGGATCCGCGCCATCACGACTTTCGCCCGCAGTACCGTGGCGGTGTCTGGGAACGCGATGCTTCCTACCATCAGGGGCCGGTATGGGGCTGGCTGCTGGGACACTACGCGCTGGCGGAGTACCGTGTGCACGGCAACGCGCCGGCCGCGAAGCAGCGCCTCGAAGCGCTTTGCGACCATCTACTGGACGCCGGTCTGGGAACGGTCAGCGAGATCTTCGACGGCGCGCCGCCGCACACACCGCGCGGTGCGCCCTCGCAGGCCTGGTCGGTGGCGTGCACGCTGGAGGCCTGGTGGCGACTCGCTCGGGCGCAGCGGTCTTGACGAAAGCATCGACTCGGATGCCGGACTGCGGGGCGATGCGGCGAAGTGCACAACGGGACAACCTCTTTCTTGTGGAGCAGACGATGAGACTCAACGAGATCTTGAACAGCGAGCGGCAACGCCTACAAGCGCAGCACGAAGGACGCAAGAACTGGCGCCTGTGGGGTCCGTACCTGGCTGAGCGCGCCTGGGGAACGGTGCGCGAGGACTACAGCGAGGGTGGTAGCGCCTGGGAATACCTCGACCACGATCAGGCGCGCTCGCGCGCCTACCGCTGGAACGAAGACGGCATGGGCGGCATTTGCGACGAAAAGCAGCGCCTGTGCTTCGCTCTCGCGCTGTGGAACGGCGCCGACCCGATTCTCAAGGAACGCGCCTTCGGACTCACCGGCAACCAGGGAAACCACGGCGAGGACGTCAAGGAATACTACTTCTATCTCGACGCCACACCGTCGCATAGCTATCTGCACTATCTCTACAAGTACCCACAGGCGGCCTATCCGTACGCGCAACTGGTGGCCGAGAACGCTCGCCGCAGCCGCCAGGATCCCCCCTTCGATCTGCTCGACACCGGCGTCTTCGACGATCAGCGCTACTGGGACGTGGACGTGCGCTACGCCAAGGCCTCGCCCGAGGAGATCCACATCCGCATCAGTGCCAGCAACCGCGGGCCGCAGACGGCGACGCTGCAGGTGTTGCCGACGCTGTGGTTCCGCAACACCTGGTCGTGGGGCACCGGCGTGGACGAATGGGGCAGCCCGCAAGCCGTGAGCAAACCGCTGCTGGCTGCGGCACCAGCGCCCGGCGGGGCGCAGTGGGCCGTGCGCGCCGAAGACGAGACGCTGGGCGCCTACTTTCTCTACGGCCGGCAGCAGGCCGAGCCGCTCTACACCGAAAACGAAAGCAACGCCGAGCGCCTGTGGAAGCAACCCAACGCGACGCCCTACGTCAAGGACGCTTTCCATCGTTACGTGGTCAACGGCGAACTGGCGGCAGTGAACCCCGCCCGTACCGGTACGCGCTTCGCGGCGCGGCATGTGCTGACGGCGGCCGCCAGCGAGACCGTGAGCATTGAACTGACGCTGGTGCGCGGCGAACGACAAGCGCCATTCGCCGCGCAGGAGGCGGTCTTCGTCGAACGCGAGGCCGAAGCGACGATCTTCTACGAGAACCTGCAAGTCCACTGCAACCGTGAGGACGCCCGCATCCTGCGCCAGTCGTTGGCCGGCATGATCTGGTCGAAGCAGTTTTTCCACTTCGACGTGGCGCGCTGGCAGGATGGCGACCAACTGCCGCCACCGGCAAACCGCAAACACGGACGCAACCGCACTTGGCGGCACATGAAGGCAGCCGACGTCATCTCCATGCCGGACAAGTGGGAGTATCCCTGGTTCGCCGCCTGGGATCTGGCTTTTCATTGTGCTGCGCTGGCGCTGGTAGACGTGGACTTCGCCAAGGATCAGATCGAATTGCTGCTCAGGGAAGCCTATCTGCACCCCAACGGACAGATCCCGGCCTACGAGTGGGCATTCAGCGACGTGAACCCGCCGGTGCTGGCGATGGCGGCGCTGAAGGTTTTTCGCAGCGAGCGCGTGCAGCGCGGCAAGGCCGATCTCAACTTCCTGGCGCGGGTCACGCACAAGATGCTGATGAACTACACCTGGTGGCTGAACCGCAAGGACGCCGACGGCAACAACGTCTTCGAAGGCGGCTTCCTGGGGCTCGACAACATCTCGGTATACGACCGCTCGCAACCGCTGCCTGCCGGCTATTCGTTGAAGCAGGCGGATTCCACCGGCTGGATGGCGATGTTCGCGCTCAACATGACGGTCATGGCGCTCGAACTGGCAGCCGAAATGCACGACTACGAGGACGTGGCGATCCAGTGCTACGAGCAGTTCATGGCGATTGCCAACTCGATTGCCGGCTACAGCCAGACCGGTCTGACGCTGTGGGACGAGAAGGACCAGTTCTTCAAGGATCTCGTCGTCGGCCCCGACGGGCAAAGCCGGCACATCGACGTCTTTTCCTGGGTCGGTCTGATCCCGCTGTTCGCCGTCGAGGTGATCGACCAGCGCCTGCTGCACAAGGTGCCGCGCTTCCGAGCCGCTCTGGTCGGGCATTACCGAGGGACCTTCGACGGGCACAAGGTCACCCACTGTCCGATTCAGAGTAACGTCCGCGAAGAACACCTGTTGTCGCTACTCGGACCGGCGCGACTGAAGGCCGTCTTGCAGCGGGTACTGGACGAGCGCCAGTTCCTGTCGCCCTTCGGCGTGCGCAGCGTCTCGCGCGTTCACGCCGAGCAGCGCGACCTCGGCACGCTGCCGGGAATTGGGCAGGCGCTCATCGAATACGTTCCGGGCGAGTCCAACTCGGGGCTTTTCGGCGGCAACTCGAACTGGCGCGGGCCGATCTGGATGCCGACCAACTATGTGCTCGTGCAGGCGATCGAAAAGTTCCACCGCTACTACGGCGACGGATTCCTGGTGCCGGCGCCGTGCTGCGAGGGCGGACAGACCACGCTCAAGGAGGCCGCCAAACTGATCTCGGAGCGGCTGGTGAACATTTTCCGCCGCACGCCCGACGGACGCCTGCCGGTTTTCCCGGCCGGATCGCCGTTCCAGAGCGATCCCCATTGGCGGGACTTGTTGCTCTTCCACGAGTACTTCCACGGCGACACCGGACAGGGTCTCGGCGCGATGCATCAGACCGGCTGGACAGGCTTGGTGGCGAATCTGGTCGAGCGCCGCTATCGCGTCGATATTCCGGCCTTCTGGCGGCAGCAGCAGGAAGCAGACGCCGCGCGTCGGCCCGAGACGGCCAAGCTGGTCTAGGAGAGCCTAGCCATGCGCCATGCCCTGCGCCAGCACTGGCCCGAGTATCTGATCGAGGCGGCGGGTCTCGGGGTGTTCATGGTCTCGGCGTGCCTTTTTGTGGCGCTGATCGAACACCCGGCGTCGCCGCTGCCGCAGCTCATCGCCGATCCGGCGCTGAGGCGCCTCCTGATCGGCATCGCCATGGGGCTCACCGCGATCACCCTCATCTACTCGCCCTGGGGCAAGCGTTCGGGGGCTCACCTCAACCCGGCGGTGACGCTGGCTTTCTTCCGGCTCGGCAAGATCGCGCCTTGGGACGCGCTGTTCTATGTCCTCTTCCAGTTCGTCGGGGGAGTCGCCGGAGTGGCGGTCGCGGCTCTGCTCCTGCACGCGCCCGTGCTGGCGCATCCGGCCGTGAACTTCGTCGCGACGCTCCCCGGTGAGCAGGGTGCGGCTGTCGCCTTCGTCGCCGAAGTGGCGATCTCGTTCGGCCTCATGTTGACCGTGTTGTTCGTCAGCAACTCGCCGCGCGTCAATCGCTACACGGGTCTCGTCGCCGGAGCGCTGGTCGCTCTGTACATCACGATCGAGGCGCCGCTGTCGGGAATGAGCATGAATCCGGCGCGCAGCTTCGCTTCGGCCGTGTCGGCGCAACAGTGGACGGCGATCTGGATCTACTTCACGGCACCGCTCTTCGGCATGCTCGGCGCCGCGGCGGTCTACGTTCGCCTCAAGGGGGCGGCAGCCGTGCTGTGCTGCAAGCTGCACCACGACAACGGGCAGCGCTGCATCTTCCGCTGTCGCTACGGCGCGCCAGGCGCAGGAGGTCAAGAGCCATGAAGAACCCGCACGCAGCGAAGCTCTCTTACCGACTGGCGTGGCTTCCCGGTCTCGTCAATCTGTCGGTCGTCGCCTTGCGTTTTCTCGAGCGCTCGGCCGGCCCGCTGGTCGAGTTGCTGATCCGTCTAGCGCTGGCACAAGCGTTTTTCGTCTCCGGCGTCCTCAAGGCCGGCAACTGGGACAACGCGCTCTATCTGGCAGCCAACGAGTATCCGGTCTCCTGGCTGGACCCGGCGAGCGCGGCCTGGCTCGGCGTACTCATCGAACTGGCCGGCTCCGTCCTTTTCGCGGCAGGGCTGGCGACGCGCCTGGCGGCGCTGGCGCTCGCGGTGCTGGCGCTGGTCATCCAGTACAGCTACCAGAGCCTCGACACGCACCTCTTCTGGGCGGCGCTGCTGTTCTGGTTCGTCGTGCGTGGCGCCGGTGCGCTGTCGCTCGACCGGCTGCTCGCCCACGGTCTGGCGCGCACGGCGGTACCGTTTGCCGCGGCAGCACTCCGCTTGTGCGCCGGCGCCACCCGCTGGCTGGCGCCGCTGTACTCGCTGCTCCTGCGCTTGTGGCTGGCAGTCGCCGCCGTGGCTGCCGCCGTTGGCTTCACCATCGCCGCGTCGAGCGGCGGCGCGATTGACGTCGCGGCGTTGTTGCCGGTCACTTCGGCGGCCGCCTTCGCGTCGCCCTTGACGCTCGCTTGCGCCGCGCTGCTGGCCTTGGGTTGCGCCAGCCGCCCGGCTGCCCTGCTGCTGATGCTGGCTGTTTCCGCTGAGCGCATGCTGGGACCGGGAGTCGAAGCCTATCCCTATTGGTTCATGGCGCTGGCGCTGCTGACTCTTTCGGGTGCGGGCCCGCTGTCGCTGGATGCGCTGGTCGAGCGCGTCTTGCGCCGTCGCTTTCCGCAGCTCGCCGGCCAGCCGGCTTTTGCGCTCGACAGCTTGCCGCGAGTGGTGATCGTTGGCGCCGGTTTCGGCGGGCTGACTTGCGCCGCGGCGCTGACCCGCGCGCCGGTGGCGGTAACCGTGATCGACCGTCACAACTACCATCTGTTTCAGCCGCTTCTCTATCAGGTGGCCACCTCGGGCCTGTCGCCCGGTGACATCGCGACGCCGGTACGCGGCCTCTTCCGCGAGCACTTCAACGTGCGTGTTCTGTTCGGCGAGGTAAGCGGTGTCGACCACGTCAGGCAGGAAGTGCTGATGGACGGCCAGCGCGTCGGCTACGACTACCTGGTGTTGGCCACCGGCGCGGCACACTCGTATTTCGGCCGCGACGACTGGGCGCCCCATGCACCCGGACTGAAGCGCGTCGAAGATGCCACCGAAGTCCGGCGGAGGCTGCTCACTGCCTTCGAACAGGCGGAGGTGACCGACGACCCTGCCGAGCAGGCGAGCCTGCTGACTTTCCTGATCGTCGGCGGCGGCCCGACCGGCGTCGAACTCGCCGGCGCCATCGCCGAACTGGCGAAGTTCGGCATGGAGAAGGACTTCCGCCGCTTCGACCCGGCCGCGTCGCGGGTGATACTGGTGCAGTCAGGCCCGCGCCTGCTGCCGACCTTTGCCGAGGACCTGTCGCAGCGCACCCGGCAGGCGCTGGAGACCCTCGGTGTCGAAGTTCTCGTTGAAAGCCGGGTCGAGAGCATCGACGACAGCGGCGTGATGGTCAACGGCAAGCGCATCGCTGCGCGCACCGTCTTGTGGGCCGCCGGCGTCGTCGCTTCGCCAGCGGCGGCGTGGCTCGGTGCTGAGGCCGACGCGGCGGGCCGCGTCAAGGTCGGGCCGGATCTGTCGGTACGCGGCCTGCCCGGCGTCTTCGCCATCGGCGACACGGCGCTCGCCAACGCCTGGAACGGTACGCCGGTGCCGGGACTGGCACCGGCGGCCAAGCAGGGCGGCGCGTATGTGGCGCGGGTGATCCGCGCCCGCGTCGAGGGCCGGCCGGCGCCAAGCGCTTTCCAGTACCAGCACCTGGGCAGCCTGGCCACCATCGGGCGCAAGGCGGCGGTGGCGGACTTCGGCTTCGTCAAGCTGCACGGCGGCCTCGCCTGGTGGCTGTGGGGCGCGCTGCACCTCGGTTTCCTGGTCGGCCTGCGCAACCGCGTTTCGGTCATGCTCGACTGGTTCTGGGCCTATCTCACGTATCGCAGCGGCACGCGGCTCATTACCGGCGGCGGTGGCAGTCAGAAGACCGGGCAGCGGCACGCGGCGGCACGGGCACATGCTGAGCCAATGCGGGCAACTGCGCATCCAGGTGGATCGGCTGCCCGGCCAGCGGTCCCTTGACGTGCGGCAATCGCTCCACGAACGCGCACAGGTTGTCGGCGGGTTGGTAGGACCGCCCTGCTTGTCGGTGAGCTTCGGGTTGAAGCGCGGTACGGGCTGACCCTTCCCTTGAACCGCTCCAGATCGTCCAGTTGGCGCTGGCAGGCCAGGCGCACCCACTGGCACGCGGCAATATCTCCCCCGACCACTGCTTCGGCATATCGCCTGGCAATGGCGGCATAGTTGCGCACGGTCATCAGCCAGCGATCTCCGACCGGAGATCCGGCTCGTTCGTCGATTCGGCCGGCAGCGAAATCCGTGAGCGTGCCGCCGGCGTGAAGCCCATCTCGGCCTCGTAACCCTTCATCTCCAGCGCGAGATCGCGAATCACGTCCATCAGGGGCGAACGCCGCAGGATGCCGCTCGGGGTCTTGATGATCATTCCGGAGACGCCGGCGCGATTGATCCTCGACAGCGCCTCGCGATAGAGCCCGGAGCAGTTCGCCCAGCGCTCGAGCACCGCGCCGTAGAGCGCCGACAGGCGACCGGGCGGCGAATTGGCCACGGCGTAGTTCCATGCTTCCTTGGCACCCTCCGACATGTAGTCGGGCGGGGTGCACAGCGCCGTCGTGGGTTTCGGTTCCCGCCGGTTGGTCCGGCACTTCTGCAGGGTTCCCGGTTCCCTTGATCTCCTTGACGACTACGGGCAAGGGCTTGCGTCCGGGCATGATTTCGGGGGTTCCTGAAGTGGCCTAACGCCTTGCAAAAAAGGGCTATTTTGGCCATTTTGCACAAAAAAGTTCTTCATTTTGAACGCACAAGAATCTGGGCAGTGGCTCGCGTATGGCATATGCCATTGTAGAGAACTTAAGAACCATGGGGCCTGCAGCCAGGCGTTGTGCTCTTTATCGCGCTCGTCTATGAATTGGCCATATGACTAAAGAATGAGCGGTTTCAGCGGTCCAGGTCCGCTTGGCGACACCGCCTCGGGTTTCCAAAGCCGCCGTCATGTCTTGCGGTGAGCCGGGAATGGCAGCGACTGCAAAGTGACTGCAAATTGGATCGCTCATTGTTTTGGCTGTCTCCATTGATGTGATCGACGACGCTGGCAGCGCACAAGGCACCTCGCCGCAGGCATTCGCGGCATAGCGGCTCATCACGCAGCACCTGAGCACGTAGGGCTCGCCACGCGGCGCTGTTCGTGGGCAGGGCACGTTTCTCTTGTCGCTGCCGCTTCCCCACGTTGCTGTCCCATTGGCGGCGATCGCTCCGGTGCGCGTCGCAGTAACCCGGTGTGGTCAGCACCGCACCGCAACCCGGGTGCCGGCAGGGCGTCGGCGCTCGCAAGGGCATTCGCATCTTTCTTCGTCGGAAGACTTGGCTTCGTGATTGAACAGCGCGTTCATGTGTTCGTCATCAACCACGGCCCTGAAGGAGCACGACATGACCACGGCGATCCCACTCACCAACACCCAGCGGCAGGTCCTCGAACACGCCGCCGAACAGCCCGATGGCCGCCTCGGCTGGTTCCCCGATCACGTCCAGGGCGGCGCCCGCAAGAAGGTGATCGAAGGGCTCTGGAAGAAGGCGCTGATCACCGGCGTCGGCCCGGACTGGTTCATCGCCCC
This sequence comes from Accumulibacter sp., assembly GCF_029255145.1. GTDB lineage: Bacteria > Pseudomonadota > Gammaproteobacteria > Burkholderiales > Rhodocyclaceae > Accumulibacter. Next base: position 351 of record NZ_JAPUVQ010000109.1, on the reverse strand, counting down.
CGAGGGCTACGACGCCCTGGGGCGCGTCCCGGTGGCCTTGCCGACCACACACACCCCGACCCCGAGGTGGAAGCCGCCCTGGTGGCCACCGAGGCGCAATGGGTGGCGGAGAAGGCCGAGGCGGATCTGCAGCAGGTCGCCTCCGACCACAAACCCCGCAGCCGCGAGAACAGTAAACAGGCCACCGTGATCGCCATGCTCAAACGCCCCGAGGGCGCGACAATTGCGCAAATTTGCGCATTGACCGGCTAGAGTGTGTTGACATTCAAGCGACGCCGGAATGCTCAGCGCCCCCCTCGGTCCATCGAACGAGCGCGGCATCGAGGCCAAGGGTGACCGCTATCAGTCGAT
>NZ_JAPUVQ010000108.1:0-20121 GCF_029255145.1 Accumulibacter sp. | reverse complement strand
TGGATTCGGTTCATCCTGGCCATCTCTGTTCTCCTCTCGCTTCGACAGGGATCAGATTAACCTCCGGCTGGCTCATATGATGAGCCAGTCAGGCGAGCGGCTGAAGAATAGCGCTAATCAGGAGCAATTTTGACGTATCGCTACACGCTACGACAAACTCGCCGAGCGTTTCGCTTCCTTCATCGCCCTCGCCGCATCCGTCATTTGGCTCGCTTGAATGTCAACACACTCTAGCCCGGCCGCGCCGCCCGGTCCCTCAGGACAGGTGCGGCAACCCGAGGTACTCGCGCGAGCGCATCTCCGTCAGGCGGCTGGCGGTGCGAAAGAACTCGCTGGCCTGGGTTCCCTGGGTATAGAGCTGATCCGGGCTGCAGTCGGCGGTGGCGATCAGCTTGACCTTGTGATCGTAGAAAATGTCGACCAGCCAGGTGAAGCGCCGCGCCTCGGAAGCCATGCTTCCCGACATTTTCGGGATCGCCGACATCAGCACCGTATGGTAGCCACGCGCCAGCTCGAGGTAGTCGTTCTGCGAGCGCGGGCCACCGCACAGGGACTTGAAGTCGAACCAGATCACGCCGTTGCCGCGACGCAAGGTCGGCACCGGGCGCCCGAGGACCTCGATGCTGCCTTTGGCCGCACCCTCGCCGCCGGCCATGGCTCTGAAATACTCGGCCATCTTCAACTCGGCCGCAGCGTCGGCCGGGTAATGAAAGATCTCGACCTGTTCCAGTGTCCGCAGCCGGTAATCGACTCCGGAATCGATCTCCAGCACGTCCAGCCGCGCTTTCATCAGGGCGATCGTCGGCAGAAAGTGCTCGCGCTGCAGGCCATTCGGATAAAGCCTGTCGGGCGGGTAGTTGGAAGTCATCACGAAGACCACGCCTTTCTCGAACAGCGCTTCAAGCAGGCGACCGAGGATCATCGCATCGGCGATGTCCGAGACGTGAAACTCGTCGAAGCACAGCAGCCGGACCTCGCCGGCAATGCGTTCGGCAACCCGCAGCAGCGGATCGGTCTCGCCTTTCAATTCTTTCAGCTGGCGATGGACGCCGTGCATGAAGGCGTGGAAGTGCACCCGCCGCTTGCGCCGGTAAGGCACCGCGTCGAAGAAGCAGTCCATCAGGAAACTCTTGCCGCGCCCGACGCCGCCCCAGAAATAGACCCCGCGCGGCACCGCCGGCGGCGAAAAGAAGCGCCGCAAAGCGCTGCCACGCCCGACCTTGAACGACAGCAATTCGTAGTACAGGCGCTGCAGGCGTTCGGCGGCGGTGCGCTGCGCTGCGTCGGCGGAAAAACCGCGCGCCGAAAGCACCTGCTCGTAAGCGTCGAGCATGCCACGCTCGGGGACCTTGAGAATTCTGTGAGGCATCAGCGTCTGTCCGGTGCGCGGAGCGCTTCCTCGCCCCTGGTTTTTCGAACGGTGCGGCCGGTCGGCTCCCCCGCCTGCTCAGCCTGGCCCGGCCCCGCCATGCGCCATGCGGCGCTCGCCGCAGCGATGCCGTCATTCTAAACCAACGCCGACCAAAGGCCAGACCTGAGCGACAGCTAGAGCACCTCTGGGAGCGGTAGCAGGCGAATCCCGGAGACCAGCAGCGCGGCGCGAATGGCACTCGCCGCGGCGACCGCCTGCGGGCCGTCACCATGCACGCAGATGCTGTGAAACCCGGTGCGGATCAGCCGCCCGCCGACGGTGACGATACCGCCCGCGTCGAGCATGCGCCGGACATGCGCGACACACTCGTCGGCCGTATGCAGCACCGCGCCGACCTGGCTGCGTGGCACCAGGTGGCCGCTTTCGCCGTAGGCGCGGTCGGCGAAGATCTCGGCAGCCACCCGCAAGCCGGCCGCTTCGCCGGCCAGCGCCAGCTTCGACAGCGCGGGCGCGAGCAGGATCAGCGACGGATCGAGACTGCGGATCGCCGACGCCACCTGGGTCGCCAGCGCCACGTCCTCGCAGGCGAGGTTGTTCAGCGCGCCGTGTGGCTTGACGTGCGTCAGGCGTCCGCCTTCCGATCTGGCGATGCCGGCGAGCGCGCCGATCTGGTAGATCAGCATCGCCTCCAGCTCGGCGGCCGGTAGCTGCATCGCCCGCCGCCCGAAACCCTGCAAGTCGGGAAACGACGGGTGCGCACCCAGGCTGACGCCGGCAGCCAGCGCCTGCCGCACGGTGCGGCGCATGACCAGCGGATCGCCGGCGTGGAAACCGCAAGCGATGTTGGCGGTGCCGACGATGCGCAGCAGTTCTGCGTCGCTGCCCATTTCCCAGGCGCCGAAGCTTTCGCCGAGATCGGCGTTGAGATTGATCGTGTCGATCATCATTCGTCGCCCATGGTGTCCGTCCTGTCCCCCTCGGCGGTCTTGCCGCTCGCTGCCAGGGTGCCGTCGTCCGCCTGCGCATCGACCACGCCGCTGACCAGGTTGGCGTCGTAGATCGCCTGCAGATCGAGCGCGCCCGGCTCGGCCAGCGGGCCGATGCCGGCGATCAGCGCTTGCAACGCCGCCTCACGAGTGCGCGCGGCGAACTCGGCGGCAGGCACCGACACCGCCACGAAACGCAGGGTCTGCCCCGGCGCCATCACCGCCAGCCGCGGCAGGTCGGCCGAGATCACGGTGGCCACCTTGGGATAGCCACCGGCGGTCTGCCCGTCAGCGAGCAAGACGATCGGCTGGCCCTGGCCAGGCACCTGAATCGAACCCGGCACGGTCGCGTCCGAGGTGATCTCGACGCCTTTTTCCGGCCGATGCCCGAGCCGCGGACCGTCGAGGCAAATGCCCATCCGGTCGGCAGCCGCTGAAATCTGGTAGGCCTCGCTCAGCAAGCGGGCAATCGACGCTTCGTCGAAGTAATCGTCCTGCGGACCGAGGACGACGCGAATCGGCGACGGGTCGACTGGCGGTGGCTCCTTGAGCATCTTCTCGGCGCCGCTGCACGCTGCCGCCGCAAGACGGTCACCGGGCCCCAGCAGGCGGCCGTCGAGGCCTCCCAGGCCGGCCCGGGCGTAGGTCGAGGCGCTCCCGAGCTGGCGCCGCACGCTGATCCCGGCCAGCGCGACGTAGCCCAGGCGACCCTCGGCCAGCGTTGCGCAGCGCAGCGTCTCGCCGGGTGCCAGGGTGACGCTGCGCCACGAGTCAACTTGCCGCTGCTCGTCAGCGGCGATCACCGTTGCCGAAAAGTGACCGGCCAACGCTACCCGCGCAGGCCGTTCCAGCGCCCGCATCAGCAGGCCACCGCCAAAGAATTCGATTGCCGGCGCCGCTTCTTCGTTGCCCACCAGCGCATTGGCCAGGCGCAGCCAGCCCGGTTCCAGCGCGCCGGCGCGCGGCACGCCGACCCGCCGCAAGCCGGGCCGACCGAGATCCTGGATCGACGCCATGGCACCCGGGCTGACGATTTCGAGGGCGGCGCTCATCGCTCGGTTGCGGGCTCGCACAGCAGCGACGCTGGCGGCTGCGGCGAGGCGCGTGCGGCAGCCAGATCAACCTGCAGCGACCGATACTCGGCTTCGTCTACAGCACGAAAACCGACCCGGTCACCAGGCTGAAGCAGCGCCGCCTGCGGCCACGCCGGAGAAAACAGCGGCACCGGGCAGGCGCCGATCAGGTGCCAGCCACCGGGACTCTCCCACGGGTAGATCGCGGTCAGCGTGCCGGCGGTCGCCACGCTGCCGGCCGGCACGCGTAGCCGCGGTTCGCTGCGACGGGGCCGCGCGAGCACCTCCGGCAGGTCGCCCATGAACGCGAAACCGGGCAGGAAGCCAAGCATATACACCGCGTAGCTGCCGCTTGCATGCAGGCGGATCACTTCGGCCGCGGTCAAGCCGCAGGCTGCCGCCAGCTCGTCGAGATCAGGTCCGCAGGCGCTGTTCTGGTCGCCATAGCAGACCGGCAGGAGCCACCGACGCCCGCCAGACGAAAGCGCTGCGCCGGGCGGCTCGATGGCCGCCCGGATCGCCGGTTCGATTTCGGCGCGACTGCTGCGTAGAGGATCATAAATGACCGTCAGCGAACGAAAGGTCGGCACCGTTTCAACGATGCCGCGCAGGCCACCACTGTCGATCAGCGTTGCCAGCGCCTCGTCAAGCGCCGCCACGGCTGCCAGCAAATGCCGCTCGACACCGTCGCCGAACTCGATGGTCAGCGCCGTGTCGCCAAGGGCGAGGATGCGAAAGCTCACCGAGCGTTCCTCACCACATTGGCTGCCGGCGACGTGATCGACGTCCGCCGCGCCGCTGCGCGGCCGCGGACAGCCGCGGCGGTCCAAGGGGCGGACGGCCATCCCTTCCGGCAGGTGCTGGCAGGGTCTGCAACAGTCATTGGTGCTACTCCCTCACGAACGATTCCGCAGCATCTATCGTACAAGAATCCTCCCATTCGCCCGAGCGATTCAACAACAGCGATTCAAGCACCAGCAGCGGCAATCGCGGCGTCGCGTCGTGGTCTCGCGCAACGCCTGCCAGCCCGCCGACAAGCCGAGCGACCGCGAAAGACTTGTCACCTTGCCGTGTTACCCGCTATAAAGCGGCCAGGCCAGCAGCAACGAGGAGTCGAGATGAGTCAAGGCGAAACCATGCCGGAGGTGGTCAGATCCGCAGCAAGCGAGAGCAGCTCGCTGCTCGCCGATACGGGATTCCTGGAGAGCCTGCGCCGCCAGATGCTCAAATTCGCGACGCTGCAACTGTCCGACGCCAACCTCGCCGAGGATGCGGTGCAGGAAGCGCTGATCGGCGCTCTGCGCAACGCCAGGACGTTCGCCGGCCGCGCAGCGTTGAAGACCTGGGTTTTCGCGATCCTCAAGAACAAGATCGCCGACATCCTGCGCCAGAAACAGCGCACCATCGACGCCAGCAGCCTGCTGCGCGAGGACGAGGAGGAAGAGGATTTCTCGTCGCTGTTCAACCAGAAGGGCTTCTGGCAAGCGGATCAGCGTCCCGGCGCCTGGCCACACCCCGAGGAAGCGCTGCGCGAAGGTGAATTCTGGCTGGTCTTCGAGACCTGCCTGGAAAACCTGCCCGGCAATCAGGCGCGGGTGTTCATGATGCGCGAATTCGTCGAACTCGATTCACAGGAGATCTGCGAAACCGTCGGCCTGAGCATCAGCAACCTGCACGTGATGCTGCACCGCGCCCGCCTGCGCCTGCGCGAGTGCCTCGAGGACCGCTGGTTTCTGGCCGGAGAGCAGCCATGCTGAACTGTCGTGAAGTCACTCGCCTGCTTTCGGAATCGCAGGAGCGAACGCTCGGCCTGAGCGAGCGGCTGTCGCTCAAGGTGCATGTCCTGATCTGCTCTGGATGCCGCAACTTCGGCAAGCAGATGGATGCGCTACGGCAGATCACGCGCGCTTACGTCAAGGGTGCGAATGAACGGCAGGACAAACCGGACGACTAGCGCCCGGCGGCTGGCGCGTCGTCCCAGTGCAGCGCCGTGAAGTCGAAGGGCCCGGCCAGCGTCGGCTTGACGATCTGGAAGTATGGCGAGACGTCGAAGTCACGCGGCGCGAACAGGCTGTGGTGGCGAACCCGCAGGATCTCCTCGACACAGCCGGGACACGTCGGGCTGTCGGCGCTGTGGGTGTCGGTGATCGGCAGGATCGGGTAGCGAATCGACTGAAACGCCTGCGCGATCAGCGTCGAGCAGATCGCCCGGGTCGGGTCGCCGCTGCCCAGCGCCAGCAGTTGGCGACGAAACCTTGACGGTACCGGCGGCGTCGGCAGCAGATAGCGCGCCAGGTCGATGACGTTGCGCAGGTCGTAGCGGTTGCCGAGGCGGGCGACGGCGAAGGCGATCAACTGCTGGCAATCGCTCTTGCGCAAACCCAGCGGCCGGCAGATGCGGCTGTGCAGGCCACGAAATTCGTCGATGCCGACACTGCGCACGCCGTCAACCATGTCAGCCTCGATGAAGCAGTGGCCGGCAACACGTGCGGCGTTGGCCAGGCCCGGCGCCGGGCCAACGTAGAGAGCCGCGTGCGACCAGGTCGACTGGGTCAGGTACTTGATCGCGCTGCTGACGCGGCTGTTGCCCTCGACCAGCAGCACGTCGCCGGGTTCGAGGCACGCCAGCAGCCGATCCGGCGCGACCGCCGGGCCGCTGCCGTGGACGTGCCTGGCCTTGCCCAGATAGCGGGCCAGCTGCCTTCCCAGCCAGGCGAGTGCCAGTCCCATCGCGACGCCTTTCTCTGCGCCCTGCGCAGCATGCCGCGCGCGCTCAGGAGATCACGAATCCTGGTAGCGACGCGCCAGCCAGTGATCGACCGACAGCTTGCCGGGGCCTCTGGCGACCAGGTACAGCAACACCGCCGCCCAGACACCGTGTGTCGGATAAGCGTCCGGGTAGACGAAAAGCTGGATCACCGAAGTCATCCCGAGCAGGGCCAGCGCCGAAAAGCGCGTCGCCAGACCGAACAGCAGCAGGATCGGGAACAGGTGTTCCGCCAGCGCGGCCAGCACCGCGGCCAGTCCGGGCGGAACCAGCGGCAGATTGTATTCATGCTGGAACAGCGCCAGCGCCGAGTCCGACAGATGCGGCCAGCCGACGACAAACTCGCCGTTGAGCAGATCGATCGCCAGACCTTCGATCTTGGTCTGCCCCGACTTCCAGAACACCGCCGCAATCGAGAAGCGGCCGATCGCCGCGATCAGCGAGTCCGGAATGCAGCTCAATAGCGAGAGCACGCGCCGGATCAGCTGGATCGGCTGCGAGTCATGGCCGGCGTGCGGCGTGGCGACGCCGAAATTGGTGACATTCGCGTTCATCGATGCTCCTCTCTTGCTGTGGTGATGGATGTAATGGCCCGCGCGCGGATCAGCAGCGCCAGGATGCCGCCGAGGTCGAAGTCGCCGTGCGCCAGACTGACCTGCTCGACGCTGCTGCCCAGGGTCTCGCCGTTCAACAAGTGCGCGACGAAGGCGCCGGCACCAGGGTCGAGTCGAATCAGTTCGACGTCGAGATGCGGCCGGAGCAGCAGCGCATTCTCCGGCTGGTAGGGATCGACAGCCGAGATCTCGGCGATCCCCTGATGCGCTGCCCACAGCGAGACCACGGCGTACGGCGAACGCAGCAGCCGCAGCGCGGGGTGCAGGCCGACGCGCAGATCGGGCAGCGTCTCGGCGTCAGCCAGCGCTTGCGCGATCGCTCCGGCTGGCAATTGTCCGGCATCGGCCGCATGGTAGGCGCGCACCCGCAGCATTTCCAGCCGGGCGACGTCGGCCAGATACGGTAGCGATGCCGCCGGCGGGAAGCGCTCGATGAAGCCGGCTAGCGCTTCGCCGTAGAAGGCCAGCAGCGGCGAACGCGGCGGCTCGGCGCGGACGAACAGTCGCGCCATTGCCCGGAAAAACTCCTCGCCGACCAGTTCCTGCGTCACCGGGTAGCTATCGGCGAGCGCGTCGATCAACGAGACCAGCACGTTGTTGCGATAGACGGCGAAGCGCGTGGCCGGGTCGGAGGCGTTCCAGGCGCTGAGTCCCGCCGGTGGCGCTTGCCCCGGGTCGAGCAGCGCCTCGAAGAATTGTTGTTGTGTGCTCACGCCGCAAGCTCCGGCGCACCCGGCGGGCAAGGCTGCGGGCGCGCGTCGGGGCGCCTGTCGGCAGAAGCAGCGCTACCGGCGTGCACGCCCAGCAGGCTGTCGGCATGCGCGGCCTCGGCGACCAGCACGTCGAGCGACGGCAGGTCGCTGTCGCGCTCGATCAGCGTCGCCACCGGCCCGACGCGATCGAGCGCGTACGCGTACAAGTCCCAGACCGCCTGCGCTACCGGCGCGCCGTGGCTGTCGATCAACAGCGGGTCCCCGGCCGCGTCGTGCTGCGTCGCGAATCCCGCCAGATGGATCTCGCCCACCGCCGCCAGCGGCAAGGCACGCAGGTAGGCGTAGGAATCGCGGTGATGGTTGATGCACGAGACATGGACGTTGTTGACGTCGAGCAACAGACCGCAACCGCTACGCCGAACGACCTCGGTGATGAAATCGGTTTCGGCCATCGTCGACGCCGCAAACTCGACGTAGGTCGCCGGGTTTTCGAGCAGGATCGTTCGCCGCAGACGCGTCTGCGCCTGGTCCACGTGCTCGCAGACACGCTGCAGGGTCGGTGCCGTGTAGGGCAGCGGCAGCAGGTCGTTGACGAACACCCCGCCGTGACTCGCCCACGCCAGATGCTCGGAGAACGACTGCGGCGCGTAGCGTTCGAGCAGCGCCGCCAGCCGGTCCAGGTGCGCTTCGTCGAGCGCGCTCTCGCCGCCGATCGACAGGCCGACCCCGTGCATCGACAAGGGGTAGTGCTCGCGGATGCGGCCCAGGTAATGGTGGAAAGGCCCACCGTCGACCAGGTAGTTCTCGGCATGGACCTCGAAGAAACCGAGGTTCGGCCAGGTATCGACGATCTGCCGGAAGTGCTCGGGTTTGAGCCCGATACCGGCCCGCGCCGGCAAGCGGGCTTGCCGCGGGCCAGAGGCGCCGCCGCCCGGCGGCACCCGGGGATCAGCGATCATCATCTGATCGGCGCTCCGCCGTTCCAGACCTGCCGATCAGGCCTTCTTCTCCTTGAACTCCTTGAGCTGGCCGTGGCCGGTCGGGGAAGTCTTCGAAATGGTCTTTTCGCAGCTACCGGCAGGAACCAGCGACCACGCGTTGCCCTGGTGGTCGATCTTCGAGGTGCCGGCGCAGGTCGTGCCGGCGCCGGCCTTACAGTCGTTCTTGCCCTTGAGCGCGACGCCGAAACACTTTTCCTGGGCCATCGCGTCGTCGGCGGCGGTTGCCGGTACTGCGCTGACGGTCAGCGCAGCACCCAGGGCAAGGGCGAGCGCGGCGGCGGTGGTCTGTCTGGTGATGGTGCTGGTCATGGTCAATCTCCTTGGTCGTTGACAACGCGATCGCCCCCGATGGGCGAGCTGCTGGATCGGCGAGGCGCTCGATGCTCGTTCTTGAGCAGCTCGTTGCGCCTGCTGCCGGTGTAGTCGTGCGAAGAGCCGGCTTCTTACACGCAAGCGCTCTGCTGGTGCGGGCCTCGGCGACTTCCACCCGGCCGGAGCATTGCCGGATCGGTCGGAGCAGCCCTTGCAGGCGCCGGTCGAACGGCACTTGTCGCCGCCGAGTGGCTGGCTGGGGGAGCTGAGGGGTTGAGCGGCGGGACAGCACCACGCCTGCGGGCGCTGGCGGCGACGTGCTGGCCATTGCGCAAGACCCGGTCAAACAGCCGGGTCTGGTCACGGACTCGCGTAGCGGCAAGCGATCTCCAAGCGGAGAATGCCGTGTCGGCCAGCGCCATGCAGCAGAGTCGGACGAACGCCGCATTTCCTTACAGTCAAATCAACTTTTTCTTGCCACCATGAGTCCGGGGAACGGGCGGCGCGGTCGCTTCACGATGCTTTCCTGGCGAGCGGATAGCCAAGCGCCGTCAAGACCGCGCCGGCAAGCATCAGCGCGATGTGCAACGGCTCAAGCCGGTCGAGCACCAGACACGAAACCAGGCTACCGGAGAGGATCAACGAGCCAATCCGGGCCAGCGTATCGAGCAGGAAGCGCAATGCCGTATTCATTGGAAACCTCGACGCGCTGCAGTTGATGGGTCTTGGTCCGCCCACCGTGCGTCGTTCTTACACTCGGGAAATGCGGAGTGGCCCGCGGGGGCGCCAAGCACCGTCACCGGGAGCAAACCGCGCTTGGCGCGCAACGCCAGCATCCAGTGGCAAAACGCGCCACGGCCGGCACGGCCGCAAACTCGACGACCGCGCATCCCAAGCGCAGGAATGTCTTCCGCGCGTCGCTGTGGCAAGATGTCAGCTTCATCGCGGCAGCCGCCGGGGAGCGCTGCGATACGGCACGCGTGCCAGTGGCCGCAGCGCCTGCGGCGCACCAGGAAGAACCAGAACAGGGAGTCTGAAGCGATGTTCCTGCTACCGTCGCTGCCATTGGCGGCAATTGGCGCGATTGACGCCAGCGCGCCATAGCCGCCATGCCCGCCACCGAGCAACTCGCCCGCGAGCGCATCGACCAACTGCTGACCGCCGCCGGCTGGTCAGTCCAGAACGTCGCCGCGGCCGACATTCACGCCGCCCACGGCGTCGCGCTGCGCGAGTTCGCGCTCGAAGCCGGGCACGGCTTTGCCGACTACCTGCTCTACCTCGACGGCAAGGCCGCCGGCGTCATCGAAGCCAAGAAGCAGGGAGCGACGCTCACCGGCGTCGAGATCCAGTCGGCGCGCTACGCACAGGGCTTGCCGCGCGGCCTGCCGGCATGGCGACGGCCGCTGCCTTTCATCTTCGAATCGACCGGCGCCGAAACGCACTTCAGCAACGGCCTCGACCCCGAACCACGCGCGCGCAACGTCTTCGCCTTCCATCGGCCCGAAACGCTGATCGAGTGGCTGCAGGCGCTGCCGCGAACGCCGGTCTTCACCACCGGCAGCGGCACGCACGCCACCCAGCGCGTCGAGTTCGCGCCGGCCACCTTCCTGGCCCGCGTCCGCGCCATGCCCGAGCTGCTCACGGAGTGGGGGTACGGGGGCGACGGCGTCAGCAAGCAGCAACTGTGGCCGGCGCAGATCACCGCGATCCACAACCTGGAGCGCTCGCTGGCCGCCAACAAGCCGCGCGCGCTGATCCAGATGGCGACCGGCAGCGGCAAGACCTTCACCGCGATCAGCTTCATCTACCGGTTGATCAAGTTCGCCGGCGCGCGCCGCGTGCTGTTCCTGGTCGACCGCGGCAACCTCGGCCGGCAGGCCAGGAAGGAGTTCGACCAGTACGTCTCGCCGGTCAACAACTTCAAGTTCGGCGAGGAATACATCGTCCAGCACCTCGCCAGCAACCACCTGGACACCACCGCCCGCGTCTGCATCGCCACCATCCAGCGCCTGTACTCGATGCTCAAGGGCCGCGAACTCGCCGAGGAAGACGAAGAGCGGAGCACCGCCGGCAGCGACGCGGTGTTTCGCCAGCCCGAGCCGATCGACTACAACCCGGCGATCCCGATCGAGACCTTCGACATCATCGTCACCGACGAAGCGCACCGTTCGATCTACAACCTGTGGCGGCAGGTGCTCGAATACTTCGACGCCACCCTGATCGGCCTCACCGCGACGCCCAACAAGCAGACCTTCGGCTTCTTCAACCAGAACCTGGTCATGGAATACGGCCACGAGCAGGCGGTCGCCGACGGCGTCAACGTCAACTACGACGTCTACCGCATCCGCACCGAAGTCAGCGAAGCGGGCGCCAGGGTCGAAGCCGGCTACTGGCTGGAAGTTCGCGACAAGACCACTCGCGCCCGCCGCGACTGGCAGCTCGACGACGACTTCGAGTACGAGCCGAACGAACTCGACCGCAGCGTGCAGACACCCGACCAGATCCGCACCGTCGCCCGCACGCTGCGCGACAACTGGCAGCGCGACCTCTTTCCACAGCGCAGCGAGCTGCCGAAGACGCTGGTCTTCGCCAAGGACGACAACCACGCCGAGGCGATCGTCGAGATCCTCCGCCAGGAATTCGGCCGCGGCAACGACTTCGCGCAGAAGATCACCTACCGCAGCACCGGCGATACGCCGGAAAACCTGATCCGGGCCTTCCGCAGCAGCTACTACCCGCGCATCGCCGTCACCGTCGACATGATCGCCACCGGCACCGACATCAAGCCGGTCGAGATCGTCGTCTTCATGCGCAGCGTCAAGAGCCGCAGCTTCTTCGAACAGATGAAGGGCCGTGGCGTGCGCATCGTCAGCGACGACGACCTGCGTGGCGTCAACCCCGGCGAGCATGCGCACAAGGACCGCTTCGTGATCGTCGACTGCGTCGGCGTCTGCGAGCGTGACAAGACCGACTCGCGGCCGATGGACCAGAAGAAGTCGGTGCCGCTGGCCGCGCTGCTGCAGGCTGTCAGCCTGGGCAACGTCGAACCCGAGGTGCTGTCCAGCGTCGCGCTGCGCCTGTCGCGCCTCGAAGCCCGGCTCAGCGACGCCGAGCGCGCCAGGGTAAGCAGCGCCGCTGGCGGCGTCGATCTGAAGGAGTTGTCACGCGCCATCGTGCACGCGCTCAACCCGAGCAGCGACCGCTCGCCGCAGGAGGCCGAAGACGCGCTGCGCCACGCGGTCAGGCCACTCGCCAACCCGCAACTGCGCGAACTGCTGCTGAGCCTCAAGGCGCAGAAGGAACTGGTGATCGACATCGTCACCCAGGATCGCCTGCTCGGAGCCGGGTTTTCCGAAGCCGCGCGCGAGCGCGCGCAGGGCATCGTCCAGAGCTTCGAGGTCTTCATCGCCGAGCACCGCGACGAGATCACCGCCCTGCAGATCCTCTACAACCGCCCGACCCGGGCACCGCTGAGCTTTGCCGACCTGCAGGCGCTCGCCGACACGCTGCAGGCGCCGCCGCAACTATGGACCGAGAGCCAGCTCTGGCAAGCCTACGCCGCGCTCGACAAATCCAGCGGAGGGAACAAGGTGCGCGGCGCCAGCCAGCGGCGTATCCTCACCGACCTCGTCTCGCTGGTGCGCTACGCGATGCACCAGGAGAACGAACTGGTGCCCTACCCCGAGCGCGTCGCCGCCAACTTCAAGGCGTGGGTGGTGCAGCAGGAGACGGCGGGCAAGGGTTTCACGGACGAGCAGCGCTGGTGGCTGGAGAAGATGGCCGAGCACATCGCGTCCAACCTCGGCATCGAGGCCGATGATTTCAGCTACGCGCCGTTCGATCAGCGTGGTGGGCTGGGGCGGGTGCATCAGGTGTTTGGCGGGGAGTTGACGAAGGTGATTGAAGCGTTGAATAGGGAGTTGGCGGCGTGAGTGTGCCGGTCGAAGCTAGCGCCTCAACCAAGTGGCCTGTGGTGCAGCTGTCGGAGGTTGCCAGCTTGGTGCGTGGCGTATCGTACCCAAAGACTGACGCGCGCGATGAGCCGACGGACGGTTATGTACCGGTGCTCCGTGCGACGAACATTCAGGATGCGCGTCTCGTTCTCGAATCATCCCTCGTTCACATCGCCAAGCGAAACGTTGCACCCGCCCAGCTATTGCAACCGGGAGACATCGTTGTAGCCACGTCGAGCGGGAGCAAGCACCTCGTAGGCAAGTCAGCATCGCTTCAGTCTCCGTGGCGCGGGTCGTTCGGCGCGTTTTGCGTGGCCATTCGCCCCCAATGCCACATCGACGCGCGATTCCTCGCCTTGTTTCTGCAATCTCCGGCTTACTGGCACCAGATCTCCAAGAAAGCTCTCGGCGTCAACATCAACAACTTACGGCGCGGCGATGTCGAAACACTGTTGTTACCGCTACCTCCCTTGACGACGCAACAACAAGTCGTCGCCGAAATCGAAAAGCAGTTCTCCCGCCTCGACGAAGCCGTCGCCAACCTCAAGCGTGTCAAGGCCAACCTCAAGCGCTACAAAGCCGCCGTCCTCAAAGCCGCCGTCGAAGGCCGCCTCGTCCCGACCAAAGCCGAACTTGCCCGCCACGAACCAATGGAGTTGTGGCGTACCGTTACCGTGATGGACGTAGCTCAGGTAATCAGCGGCTTCACCAAGAACCCCAAGCGCGAACTGTTTGCACGCAAGTTGCCATACTTGCGCGTGGCGAACGTCTACGCGGATGAGCTACGGCTCAACGACGTTGAATGGATCGGCGTGGCTGAATCTGAGGTGGAGAAGCTGCTTCTGCGTCGAGGCGACCTACTGGTTGTCGAAGGCAACGGCAGCCCGGACCAGATTGGCCGCGTAGCACTCTGGGATGGTTCGATTCGCGAGTGCGTGCACCAAAACCACCTGATCAAGGTTCGATTCAGCGACGAGGTACTGCCGAAATGGGCGCTGACGTGGTTGCTCTCGCCGGGCGGTCGCCACGAAATCGAACAGGTTTCCAGCTCGACATCCGGGCTCCATACCCTGAGCACTGGGAAAGTGGCTCGCCTGCCTTTTCCGCTGCCCCCCCTCGCCGAACAACACCGCATCGTCGCCGAAGTCGACCGCCGCCTGTCGATCGTCCGTGAAGTCGAGTCCGAGGTCGACGCCAACCTCAAGCGCGCACAAGTGCTGCGGCAGGCCACGCTGGCCAAGGCCTTCGCAACATGAACACCGCTGAACTCACCGCCCTGCTGGACCGGCTGCGCGCGGAGCCACGCGAAACCGAGTGGCTGGAGTTCAAGGCCAATCGCCTTGAGCCCCAAGTGCTTGGCGAATACGTGTCGGCGCTGGCCAACTCCGCCTGCTTGCTTGGCAAGCCGCGCGCCTACCTGGTGTTCGGCATTCAGGACGGCAGCCATGCGGTGATGGGCACCACTTTCGACCCACAGGCCGAGAAGGGCAAGGGCACGCAGTTGCTTTCGCTGTGGTTGTCACTTGGCCTGCACCCAAACGTCGGCTTTGAAACTCACACCTTCAGCTACCAGGGCAAACGGGTGCTGCTGTTTGAAGTGCATCCGGCGTTCGACCGGCCGGTCCTTTTCTACGGTACTGCTTACATCCGGGACGGCACGAGCAAGACCGAGTTGGCGAAGTACCCGGAGAAGGAACGTGCGATCTGGAATCGCCGCGTGGACTGGAGCGCGGTGGTCTGCGAGCAAGCGACGCTGGAAGACCTGGACCCGCTGGCCATAGAGAAGGCTCGTGCGCAGTTCACCACCAAGCTCCCCACCCAGGCTGCGGTGGTGGCCGGCTGGGAGGACGCGACGTTTTTGAGCAAGGCGAAGCTGACGATTCGCCGCTCGGTGACAAACGCCGCGTTGCTTCTGCTGGGCCGCCCGGAATCGTCGACACTGCTGGTGCCGAGAGTGGCGCTTATCACCTGGCTGCTGAAGAACGACCGTAACGAGGAACTCGATTATCAGCACTTCGGTCCGCCGTTCCTGTTGAACGTGGACAAGGTGCTGGCCCGCATTCGCAACCTCACGGTGCGCGAGTTGCCGGAAGGCACGCTGTTCCCGGTCGAGCTGACTCAATACGATCCGTGGGTCATCCGCGAGGCGCTGCACAACTGCATCGCCCATCAGGACTACGGGCTGCGCGGGCGGGTGCAGGTAGTGGAAACCCCCGACGCCCTGCTGCTGACCAACGTCGGTGGCTTCCTGCCGGGAAGAGTGGAAACGGTTATCGAGCAGGACGCGCCACTGGAAATCTACCGTAATCCCTTCCTCGCCGAGGCGATGGTCCACTTGAACATGATCGACACGCAGGGCGGCGGTATCAAGCGCATGTTCCAGAAGCAACGACAGCGCTTCTTCCCGATGCCCGACTACGACTTGTCGGAACCCGAGCGGGTCAAGGTAACGCTGCGCGGACGCGTTCTGGACGAGCGCTACACGCGAATGTTGATGGCGCGCACTGACCTGGATCTCGGACTGATCATGCTGCTCGACAAGGTGCAGAAGAGACAGCACATCTCGGCCGACGACAGCAAACGGCTCAAGGCGGCCAGCCTCGTAGAGGGGCGCTACCCGAACCTTCTCGTCGCCGGCCGAGTCGCTGCGGCAGTCGGCGAGAAGGCGCAGCACATACGCGACCGCGGATTCGACAGCCAGTACTACCAGGACATGATCGTCGCGCTGGTACGCGAGCATCAGCCCGTGGCGAGGGCGGACATCGATCGCCTGCTACTGGACAAGCTGCCCGAAGTCCTGACCTCCGCGCAGAAGCTCAACCGTATCCACAACCTGTTGCGGAGGCTGACCGAGACCGGGCTGATCGTCAATGAGGGCAGCCGGCGCTGGCCGAAGTGGGTTCTTGCGGGTGCGGGACGCCCGGCCGGAAGATCAAAAGAAACCAATAAGAAGCAGCGATGATCCCGCCATGAACGCACACAAGCAGCTGATTTCACGGCACATGCCTATTGATACCCGAGCAAATGACCTCACCCGATCAATAGGCACGGCTATCAATTGGGAGGAAAGGGCGTCCCAACCCAAGTCTGCGAACGCCCCAAACTCAACAGCGCATACCACAAGACTGCCATCACCGCCTAGCCACCGAGTACGGGCGCGGATTCGAGGAACAGAAGCTGTGCCGCATCGCAGGCTGGAGCACCAACGCCCCCGGCAGGCCATTGCAACAGCGCTGACGCGCTTCAAGCCGAATCCCGAAAAATGAACTCAAACGCCCTCGTCCAGAAACTCTGGAACTACTGCAACGTGCTGCGCGACGACGGCATGAGCTACGGCGATTACGTCGAGCAACTCACTTACCTGCTGTTCCTGAAAATGGCCGACGAGCGATCGCGCCCGCCGTACCGGCAGCCAAGCATCATCCCGGCGCTGTACGCCTGGCCCGGACTGCTGACCCGCGACGGCGACGAACTGTTCGACCACTACCGCCACACGCTCGAACGGCTCGGCGGCGAGAAGGGCACGCTCGGGCTGATCTTCAACAAGGCGCAGAACAAGTTCCAGGACCCGGCCAAGCTGCGGCGGGTGATCGTGGACCTGATCAACGAGGAAGACTGGTCATCGCTCGGCGCCGATGTGAAAGGCGACGCCTACGAGGGACTGCTGGAGAAGAACGCGCAGGACACCAAGTCCGGCGCCGGCCAGTACTTCACGCCGCGACCGCTGATCCAGGCGATGGTCGACGCCATCGCGCCGCGGCCCGGCGAATCGGTCTGCGATCCCGCCTGCGGCACCGGCGGCTTCCTGTTCACCGCGCACAACGCGATCACCAGCACCTACCCGAACCTCACCCGCGACGAGAAGCGCCACCTCAAGGAGAGTGCTTTTCGCGGCTGGGAGCTGGTCCAGGGAACGGCGCGCGTGTGTGCGATGAACCTGCTGCTGCACGGCATCGGCTCGGAAACCAGCGTGCCGATCATCGTCGCCGACGCGCTGGCGGCCGACCCCGGCGAGCGCTTTGACGTGGTCCTCGCCAATCCGCCGTTCGGCAAGAAGAGCAGCACGCAGATCGAAGGCGCCGACGGCAAGCGAACGACCGAGAAGGACGTGATCGAGCGCGACGACTTCTGGGCGACGACCTCGAACAAGCAGCTCAATTTCGTGCAGCACATCAAGACGCTGCTCAAGCCGCACGGCCGCGCGGCGGCGGTGGTGCCCGACAACGTGCTGTTTGAAGGCGGCGCCGGCGAGACCATCCGCCGCAAGCTGCTGCACGAGTGCGACGTCCATACCTTGCTGCGCCTGCCGACCGGGCTGTTCTACGCGCAGGGCGTCAAGGCCAATGTGCTGTTCTTCGACAAGAAGCCGGCCAGCCAGACGCCGTGGACCAGCAAGCTGTGGATCTACGACCTGCGCACCAACCAGCACTTCACGCTGAAGACCAACCCGCTCAAGCGCGCCGACCTGGACGAGTTCGTTCGCCTGTATCAGGGGCGACGTAAGGGCGCGCCGGCCGACCGCCCGGCCAACCGCCACGACCGCGCAGCCACCTGGAGCGAGCAGGCGGACGCTGCCAGCGACGCCGGCCCCGACGGCCGCTGGCGGGTGTACGGTTATGACGAACTGATCGCCCGCGACAAGACCAGCCTCGACATCTTCTGGCTCAGGGACGATAGCCTCGCCGACAGCGACAAGCTGCCGCCGCCCGAGGTCATCGCGCAGGAGATCGTCGACGACCTCGAAGCAGCGCTGGAGCAGTTCCGCCTGATTGCCAGCGACCTGAACGGCGGCGCGCCGTGCAACTGACCCATATCCTGCTCGACTCTGAAAACGTGCAACCGCAGGACCTCGACCTGCCGCACGGCCGGCGGTGCCGGGTCGACGTTTTCCACGGTCCGCATCAGAACCAGCTGGAGATGGCGATCGTCAAGGCACATTCCCTCGCTACTCGGTGGCCAGAGGGCGCCGGCTGCCGTCCAGGCGATCATTGCCGAACTGCAACGACGCGGCGCCGTCGAGTTCGGCGAAAAAGCGATCAAGTACCGAATCCCGGCGGCAAAAGAATGACTGCGGCAGGCCATCTGGCGGGTTCGGCCGGCGCTACGCCCGTGGCGCGCGTGCGACCAGCATTACGTTGCATGCGCCCCCGTCCCGCGGGAGCGGCAGCCAGCGCGTCGCCAGGCGAGCGAGCAGGTAGCTCACCGCCAGATTCAGGTGCCAGCCCCAGCGGTGCGCGAAGTAGCGCTCGTCCGGACCCGGCCCCGCGCGCAGCAGCGAAAAGCGGTTCATCCAGTAGATCGGCGCTTCGTGCGGCGATGCTGCGACTTTGGTGATCTCGACCGGCTCGACGCCGATGGCCTCGGCCAGCGCCTGCAGAGCGCCGACGGTCCACCAGCTGAGGTGGTGCGGCGGCGCGTTGATCAGGAAGTTCGGGATTGCGGTAAGCGGCGAGGGGTGCAGCGGCACGCCCAGGATCAGCTTCCCGCCGGGGCGCAGCAAGGCGCGCAGTTGGGCGGCAAAGGCGAGCGGGTCGGCGACGTGTTCGATGACCTGAAAGGCGGTGACCACGTCATAGCGCCCGTTTGCCTCCAGCAAGTGCTCGGCCAGCCCCTGGCGAATCACGCAAGGTGGCGCGTCGGGTCCGGCAAAGGGGTCCAGGCCGCGATAGGTGGCCTGCGGCAGGTGTTCGGCGAAGGCCGCGCTGCCACAGCCTACATCGAGCACCAGCGCACCAGCGGGAACGTGGCGGGCGGCATCGACGAATTCTAGGCGCGCGTGCGAATCCGCGCTGAGCGCGGCGTGCATCCCGTGGCTGGCGTAAAAGTGGCGGTAAAAATCGGCGTCACCGGCGGTCCGGGGGGAAAAGAAATACAGCCCGGTGTCCGACTCGTAGAGCGCCACCTGCGCGGCGTCGGGCAGCAAGTGGGCCACATCGCCGGCGCCGGCCGCCCGCCACATGCCGGCCAGCGCGCGCGTCGAAACGCCGTGCACCCGGCGCAGCGCCGGCCTGCCGGTGATCGGACACGCCGGCAGCGGTGACCCGGCTGACCCGGCGGCTGCCGGCACGACCGCAGCCGGCGCCGCGCCGCGCGCGCTGACGTGCAAGCGGAAGTCGCAGTCGGGCCGTGAGGTGAGGCTGCCCAGCGGCTGCGGCCTGCGGCCGCGCGTACGGGCGATCCGGCAGGCGCCGAGCAGCTCGCCGAGGATGGCGTGCATCTCGACCTCGGCGAAGCGCTTGCCGGGACAGACCCGGGGGCCGTAGCCAAAGGGAATCATCGCCAGCCGGTCGGCGGTCGCGGCCGGCGGCCCGGCGGCCAGCCAGCGTGCCGGATCGAAGCGATCCGGCTGCGGCCACAGCGCCCGGTGGCGTTGAATCGTCCACGGCGAGACGACCACGTAGCCGCCGGCGCAGATCGGCCGCTGGCGAAAGGTCACCGCCTCGGTGGTCTGGCGCAACAGGAAGGCGATCGGCGGGTAGAGGCGCAGCGCCTCCTGGATCAGCGCGCCGAGGCGCCGGGTCACGGCCGCGTCAGCCCTACCGTCGGCGAGCATGCTGGCGACCGTCGAGGTGGCGATCAGCGCCGCCATTTCGTCCTGCTCGGCTGGCGCCTCGGCCAGCTCCCACAGCAGCCAGCTCAGGACCGACGCCGTGGTCTCATGCCCGGCGAGCAGCATCACGGCGATCTCGTCGAGCATCGCGGTCTGCCGGGCGTCGTCCGGGGCGCTCGTTCGATCGGCCCCCGCGCTGGCGGCGGCAGCTTCCAGCAAGGCGGTGGCGAACGGAGCCTGGCCACCCTCCGGGGCGGCGTCGAGCAGCGGCACGACGAAGCGTCGCCTGATCAGCTCGCGCATCTCGGCGCCGATCGCCGCCAGCCCCATGCGCTCGACCAGCGCCTGCTGGCCGGCGTCGTCCTGACTGCCGAGCAGCAGCAGGACCGGGTTCACCCGCCGGTGATACTCGAAGAACAGCTCGACGAAGCGCCGCCCCTCGGCCGCCGTGAAACGGGTCCCGAGGCTGGCCTCGCTGACGATGTCGATGGTCAGCCGCGACAGTTCGCTGGGGATCGCCACCGGGCGGCCGGCCTGCTGCCAGTCGGCGAGATAGGCGCGGGTCACTTCGGTCGCCACCGCCGTGACCCGCTGCTCGGGGATCCGCGTCAGCGCCCGCACGAACAACCGCCGCGCCTGCCTGACCGGGTCGCCGCCCAATGCTCTCAACGTAACGCGCCATTGGCATAAATTGATCGGCGGACCCAGAAGCCGGTTGCGCGTCAGGCGAGCACAAGGCAAAGTATGTATCCCCTTGATACGGATGTAAAATTTTATATG
>NZ_JAPUVQ010000107.1:0-46425 GCF_029255145.1 Accumulibacter sp. | reverse complement strand
GAAGGGACCCTACTTTGTTCGTGCAACCGAAGAGCGGAGGATCGGGGGATTGCCCAATGGCTAGCCACCCCGGAGACGATCAGGACGCTACAGAGGAAGCTGTATGCCAAGGCCAAGCAGGAAAACGCTGATGTTTGGCACTCAAGAATTGAGTGCCCAAGCTCGACAGACTCAGTCGCGCTGGACAACAGTACACGAGGGACTGCGCATGCCTTGGCGTGAAGAACATCGGAAAGCCGTGTGCGGGAAAATCGCATGCACGGTTTGATGAGGGAGGGCAGGTGAAAGACTGTCCTCTACTCTACCTTTGTTCCCGCATTGTTCTGCGGCGAACGCCAAGAAGCAGGGGGGCAATCTGCCCCCCAACGCCGACTAGTCGGCGAAGTTTTGCTCGGCGAAGCTCCAGTTGGCGAGTTGGCTGAGGAAGGTCTCGACGAACTTGGGACGCATGTTGCGGTAGTCGATGTAGTAGGCATGTTCCCAGACGTCGATGCACAGCAATGCTTTGTCGCCGGTGGTCAGCGGTGTGCCAGCAGCACCCATATTGACGATATCCACCGAGCCGTCTGCTTTTTTCACCAGCCAGGTCCAGCCGGATCCGAAGTTGCCTACCGCCGACGCCTGGAACGCCTTGCCGAACTCGGCGCAGGAACCCCACCTGGCGTCGATGGCCGCGGCCAGCGCTCCGGTGGGCGCGCCGCCCCCGTTGGGCTTAAGGCAGTTCCAGAAGAAGCTGTGGTTCCAGACCTGGGCCGAGTTGTTGTACACCCCGCCCGCCGGCGCTTTCCTAATGATTGATTCGAGGTCAAGCGCCTCGTACTCGGTACCCTTGATCAGGTTGTTCAGGTTGGTGACATAAGCCTGGTGGTGCTTGCCATAGTGGTATTCCAGGGTCTCCCTGGACATGTGCGGCGCCAGGGCGTCAAGAGCAAAGGGGAGTTGCGGCAGCTGATGTTCCATTGGTGTTCTCCTTGAAGGTTGTTATAGCTTGCGATCGAGCGCAGCGAGCAGTTGCAGCAGCAACTGCGGCAAACGACTTTCGTGCTGGCGCCGAAGCTCCGGATTCTATTCGGGGCTTGCCCTGCTGGCAATGCCGCCCGCAGCCAGCGGGTCGCATCGCCTGTTTGGCGCGGCCAAGGTGGCGCAGGGTTTTTTCGTGGCGAGGACGCGTGATAGGTGGCAACCCTGACCGAAACGGTGACGGATTGCTACCACAACCGACAAGGCACATTCCCGGTCGCCCGCGAATACGGCTGGCCGACCATCCGCCACCGACCGTGCCGCGCGGCTTCACCCCCGAGTCGTGTCCTCTTGCGGCGATCAACCTGGGCCGAAGCAGGCCAGAACCAACGCGTGTTACCAGAGTTCGAGCTGTGCGTGGCTCGGCAGAAAAGACAACGCCCGCAGCTGCGGGCGTTGCGTCAGGCGGGGTCGCTTCCTCCGAGATCAGGCTTTCATCGCCATCAACACCTCGTCCAGCATCTTCTTCGCGTCGCCAAAGAGCATGCGGTTGTTTTCCTTGTAGAAGAGTGGATTGTCCACCCCGGCGTAACCCGAGGCCATGCTGCGCTTCATCACGATCGAGGTCTTTGCCTTCCATGCTTCGAGTACCGGCATGCCGGCAATCGGGCTGTTCGGATCGTCTTGCGCCCCCGGATTGACGATGTCGTTGGCGCCAATGACCATTGCCACATCGGTTTTCGGGAAGTCCTCGTTGAGCTCGTCCATTTCGAGAACGATGTCGTAGGGGACCTTGGCCTCGGCGAGCAGCACGTTCATGTGGCCTGGCATGCGGCCGGCGACCGGGTGGATGCCGAAACGGACGTTGACCCCCTTGTCGCGGAGCAGACGGGTGATCTCGTAGACCGTGTGCTGGGCCTGTGCGACCGCCATCCCATAGCCCGGAATGATGATCACGTTCTTGGCGTCGAGCAGCAGCTCGGCTGTTTCCTGCGCCAGGATCGGTTGCACTTCCCCTGCCGGTTGCCCATCGCCTGCTGTTGCCGGCGTACCTCCGGTCGTTCCGAAGCCGCCAGCGATGACGCTGATGAAGTGGCGATTCATCGCCGCGCACATGATGTACGAGAGGATCGCACCGCTCGATCCGACCAGCGCCCCGGTGACGATCAACAGGTCGTTGGAGAGCATGAAGCCGGTTGCAGCGGCAGCCCAGCCCGAGTAGCTGTTGAGCATCGAGACCACCACCGGCATGTCGGCGCCGCCGATGGCCATCACCATATGCACCCCGAAGGCCAGCGCAATGACGGTCATCACCAGCAGTGACAGCATTCCTTCGCCGACCGAATCGGCGTGCAGGAACATCCGCCCGAAGAAAATGACCACCAGCAGTCCGGCGAGGTTGATCCAGTGGCGTCCGGGCAACAACAGCGGATTGCCCGAGATCTTGCCGGACAGCTTGCCGAAAGCGACCACCGAGCCAGAAAAGGTCACTGCGCCAATCAGGATGCCGACGTAGATCTCGATCTCGTGGATCGATTTTTCGGTACCGGTCAGGTGCGAGGCTGCCACCGGGTCGATGTAGTTGGCGAAGCCGACAAACATCGCGGCCAGGCCGACCATGCTGTGCATCAGCGCGACCAGTTCGGGCATCTGGGTCATCTGGACGGTGCGCGCGGCATACAGGCCAACATTGGCGCCGATGACCATCGCGGTGATGATCCACGCGTAGGCGCTAGCGCTTACGTTCGGGCCAAAGACCGTCGCCAGAACGGCGATGGTCATGCCGATCATGCCGTAGAGATTGCCGCGTCGCGCCGTCTCCTGGTTGCTGAGCCCGCCAAGGCAGAGGATGAAAAGGATTGTCGCTCCAATATAGGAGGCGGTTGCCAAGCTTTGAGACATGTTGATCAACTCCTATTTGCGGAACATTGCCAGCATGCGCTGGGTGACGGCGAAACCACCGAACATGTTGATCGTCGCCAGGATCATGGCAATGATCGCCAGGACTCGAATCCAGCCGTCCGGCCGGTCGAGGCTTATCGCTTCCATCGGCGGTGCGATCTGCACCAGCGCACCAATGGCAATAATGCTGCTGATCGCATTGGTGACGCTCATCAGCGGGGTGTGCAGCGCTGGCTTGACGTTCCAGACCACCATGTAGCCGACGAAGCAGGCCAGCACGAAGACCGTGAAGTGGTTGAGGAAGGCCGCCGGAGCGCCGGCACCGATGAACCAGAAGAACAGTGCGGCGACGCCAAAGACGACGGCCGCCTTCTTGGCGGGCGACGGCGCGCTAGCCGCTCCGTGGCCATGCGACTTGGCTGCCGCAGGGGGGGCAGCCTTGGCGGCTGCGGGTTTGGCCGGCGCGGCGGACAGCTTGGGCGCCGGTGGCGGCCAGGTGATGGCTCCCTCCTTGACTACGGTCAGTCCGCGAATGGCTTCGTCGTCCATATTGACGTCGATGATGCCATCCTTGGTCTTGCACAGCTCTTCGGTCAGGCGAAACAGGTTGGTCGCGTACAGCGTCGACGACTGCTTCGCCAGACGGCTGACCAGGTCGGTGTAGCCGATGATGGTGACGCCGTGCTTGACGACGACCCGCCCCGGTTCGGTAAGCTCGCAGTTGCCGCCCTGCTCGGCCGCCATGTCGACGATGACGCTGCCGGCTTTCATCGACTGCACCATCTCGGCGGTGATCAGCTTCGGCGCGGGTTTGCCAGGGATCAGCGCGGTGGTGATGATGATGTCCGCATCACGGGCCTGCTTGGCGTACATCTCGCGCTGGGCTTTCTGGAAGCCTTCACTCATCACTTTGGCATAGCCGCCCCCACCGGAGCCCTCTTCCTCGTAATCGACCTTGACGAATTCGCCGCCCAGCGACACCACCTGGTCGGCCACTTCGGCACGGGTGTCATTGGCGCGGACTATGGCGCCCAGACTGGCGGCAGTGCCAATCGCGGCCAAACCGGCGACGCCGGCACCGGCGATGAAGACCTTGGCCGGCTGCACCTTGCCGGCAGCAGTGATCTGTCCGTTAAAGAAGCGGCCGAAGGCGTTGGCGGCCTCGATCACGGCGCGGTAGCCGGCGACGCCAGCCTGGGAGGTCAGCGCGTCCATCTTCTGCGCGCGGCTCAGCGTGCGCGGCAGCGCGTCGATGGCCAGCACGGTGACCTTGCGGTCGGCCAGTTGCTGCAGCAGATCGGGGTTCTGCGCCGGCCAGATGAAACTGATCAGGGTGGCGCCCTCGCGCAGCAGGCCGACCTCGTGTTCCGACGGCCCGCGGACCTTGAAGATGATGTCCGAACCCGACCACAGGGCGGCCGCTCCTTCGACAATTTCGGCGCCGGCCGCGCGGTAGGCGTCGTCGGAAGTGGTGGCAGCGTCACCCGCGCCGGATTCGACGAGAACCGCAAACCCCAGCTTTTTCAGCTTCTCGACGACCTCCGGTACGGTGGCGACGCGCTTTTCCCCGTCAGCAGTCTCTTTTGGAACTCCGATTGTTAGCGGCATTCAGTCCTCCATTACTTGTATCGTTCGTACCAATATTCAAAAAACCGGTCCGCAAGTCGCGGAACCCGCCTCCCAAAACCACACACCAACGCCAGTGTCGATCCCGAAAACGGTCGAGGAATTCCGCACTGGAATTCCTCGTTGCTGTACTGCGCAGATCAACCGCCCTGGCTTCGGCCTTGCCGGTGAGCTTCGCCGCCAAGGGCCTCGCGCCCGCAGCTTACCACAAGCGCAAAGCGGACTTCAGCACGGGCAGCGTGCTGCAGGCGTTCGAGTGGCAGAACACAGCGCGCACCGGACCAGGGTCGGCGGTCGATCCGGGCGGGCGGCGGTTCGCCAAGCGGCGAGCGAGACGGCACGCGTTTTGCTTGCCAACTGTCTTGCCCGGGGAGCGCGAGCGAGAGGGGGCCGCGGACGAGCATTGGACGCTCCCTTTCAGTGCTCGGCGGCGCCTTGGCGCACTCCCTTGGTGCAATGCAGCATCTTGAATAGCCGGGGGTTTCGGGGTATAGTCGCAGGCCCCCCAGAGTGGCCCGTCGACCGGCTTCGGCCCGGATGCCGCGACGTTTCCGGTGGCGGTCGTCCGGGTGCCATGCATGTTAGATTTGTGAGGATTCGCGAGTGATCGATTCGGCCATACCTGAAGCGCAGGGGCTTTATGACCCAGCCAACGAGCACGACGCCTGTGGCGTCGGTTTTGTCGCCCACATTCGGGGCAAGAAGAGTCACTCGATCATCGAGCAGGGCCTGCTGATCCTGAAGAACCTGGATCACCGCGGCGCGGTCGGCGCCGACCCGCTGATGGGCGACGGCGCCGGCATCCTGATCCAGATTCCGGACGACTACTTCCGTACCGAGATGGCCAAGCAGGGCGTGCAACTGCCGCCCGCCGGCGACTATGGCGTCGGCATGGTCTTCCTGCCGAAGGAGTCGGCGTCGCGCCTGGCCTGCCAGGAAGAGATCGAGCGCGCTGTGCGCCGGGAAGGGCAGGTGGTTCTCGGTTGGCGCGATGTGCCGGTCGACCACGGCTTGCCGATGTCGCCGGTGGTGCGCGCCCGAGAGCCGGTGATTCGCCAGATCTTCATCGGTCGCGGCGCGGACATCATGGTCACCGACGCTCTCGAGCGCAAGCTCTATGCGATTCGCCGCAGTGCGGCCAACGCCATTCTGGCGCTCGGGCTGAAGCACAGCAAGGAGTTCTACCAGCCGTCGATGTCGGCGCGGACGGTGGTCTACAAGGGCCTGCTGCTGGCTACGCAGGTCGGTGACTACTACACCGACCTCCAGGATCCGCGCTGCATTTCGGCCATGGCGCTGGTCCACCAGCGGTTTTCGACCAACACCTTCCCGACCTGGCAGCTCGCCCATCCGTACCGGATGATTGCGCATAACGGCGAGATCAACACCGTCCGCGGCAACTACAACTGGATGCGCGCACGCGAGAAAGGCACCTGGTCGCCGATGCTCGGTGCCGATCTGGAGAAGATCTGGCCGCTGATCTATCCAGGGCAGTCCGATTCGGCCGCATTCGACAACTCGCTCGAGTTGCTGGTGATGGGTGGCTATTCGCTGGCGCACGCGATGATGATGATGATTCCCGAAGCCTGGGAGTCGCACACCCTGATGGATCCCAAGCGCAGCGCTTTCTACAAGTACCACGCGGCGATGATCGAGCCGTGGGACGGTCCGGCGGCCGTGGCGTTCACCGATGGGCGGCAGATCGGCGCAACGCTCGACCGCAACGGCCTGCGCCCGGCGCGCTATCTGGTGACCGACGACGACCTGGTGGTGATGGCTTCGGAAGCGGGCGTGCTGCCGATTCCCGAAGAGCGGATCGTCAAGAAGTGGCGTCTGCAGCCGGGCAAGATGTTCCTGATCGACCTCGACCAGGGGCGGATCATCGAAGATCGCGAGCTCAAGGACACGCTGGCGCGCCTCAAGCCGTATCAGGACTGGCTGAGCCGGATCAACATCAAGCTCGACGACTTGGCGTTGCCGGCCAACGTTCCAACGAGCAGCTACTCGGCGTCGCTGCTCGATCGGCAACAGGCTTTCGGCTACAGCCAGGAAGACATCAAGTTCATTCTCGAACCGATGGCTCACTCCGGCGAGGAAGCGACGGGGTCGATGGGCAACGATTCGCCATTGGCCGTCCTGTCGAACCGCAGCAAGCCGCTGTTCAACTACTTCCGGCAGCTTTTCGCACAGGTCACCAATCCGCCGATCGACCCGATCCGCGAGCAGCTGGTGATGTCGCTGGTGTCGTTCATCGGCCCCAAACCGAATCTGCTCGGGATCAACGAGATCAATCCGCCGTACCGCCTGGAGGTGGCGCAGCCGGTGCTCGACTTCGACAGCATGGCGAAGCTGCGCCGGATCGCGAGCTACACCGGCAACAAGTTCCACTCGGCCGAGCTCGATATCTGCTATCCGCTGGCCTGGGGCAACGAAGGCGTCGAAGCCCGGCTGGCGTCGCTGTGCGCGGAAGCCGAGGACCACGTGCACCGCGGTTCGAGCATCCTGATCGTCTCGGACCGCAAGTTCGATGCCGAACACGTCGCCATCCCGGCCTTGCTGGCGACCTCGGCGGTCCATCAGCACCTGGTCACCAAGGGACTGCGCACCCGTGTCGGGCTGGTCGTCGAAACCGGCGCGGCGCGAGAAACGCATCATTTTGCGGTTCTCGCCGGATACGGTGCCGAAGCCGTGCACCCGTATCTGGCGCTGGAAACCCTGCAACAACTGGTCGGAGGCGACGCCGAGAAGGGCGACAAGGCGATCAAGCATTTCATCAAGGGCGTCGGCAAGGGACTGCTGAAAGTGATGTCCAAGATGGGCATCTCGACCTATATGTCCTACACCGGGGCGCAGATTTTCGAAGCCGTCGGTTTGCAGAAGAAGATGGTCGACAAGTACTTCACCGGCTCTTCGACGCAGGTCGAAGGGATCAGTGTCTTCGAGGTCATGGAAGAGGCGATTCGCCTGCACCGCCAGGCTTTCAGCGACGACCCGGTGTTGGCGACGATGCTCGACGCAGGCGGCGAGTACGCCTACCGGGTGCGTGGCGAAGAGCATATGTGGACGCCGGACGTGATCGCCAAGCTGCAGCATTCGACGCGCACCGGCAAGTACGAGACCTACAAGGAATACGCGGCCATCATCAACGATCAGACGCGGCGACACATGACCTTGCGCGGGCTGTTCGAGATTCGGCCCGCGGGGCCGGCTGTGCCGCTCGACGAAGTCGAGCCGGCGAAGGAGCTGGTGAAGCGCTTTGCCACCGGCGCGATGTCGCTGGGGTCGATTTCGACCGAGGCGCACAGCACCCTGGCGATCGCCATGAACCGTCTCGGCGGCAAGTCGAATACCGGCGAGGGTGGCGAGGACCCGGCGCGTTTCAAGGTCCTGAGTGGCAGCGAGAAGTTGTCCGACGTGATCGGCAAGACGCGCGTTGAACGTGACTACCAGTTGCAGACCGGCGACAGCCTGCGCTCGGCGATCAAGCAGGTCGCTTCCGGGCGCTTCGGGGTGACCACCGAGTACCTGGTCAACGCCGACCAGCTGCAGATCAAGATGGCGCAGGGCGCCAAGCCCGGCGAAGGCGGTCAGCTGCCCGGTCACAAGGTCTCCGAGTACATCGGTTTCCTGCGCCACTCGGTGCCGGGCGTGGGGCTCATTTCGCCGCCGCCGCACCACGACATCTATTCGATCGAAGACCTGGCGCAACTGATTCACGATCTGAAGAACACCAATCCGAAAGCGTCGGTCAGCGTCAAACTGGTCTCCGAAGTCGGTGTCGGAACGGTCGCTGCCGGGGTCACCAAGGCCAAGGCCGATCACCTGGTGATCGCCGGTCACGACGGCGGTACGGGCGCCAGCCCCCAGTCGTCGATCAAGCACGCCGGCTCGCCATGGGAACTCGGTCTCGCCGAGACCCAGCAGACGCTGGTCCTCAACCGCTTGCGCGGTCGCGTTCGGGTGCAGGTCGACGGGCAGATGAAGACCGGCCGCGACGTGCTGATCGGCGCGCTGCTCGGCGCCGACGAGTTCGGCTTTGCGACCGCGCCGCTGGTCGTCGAAGGCTGCATCATGATGCGCAAGTGCCACCTGAACACCTGCCCGGTGGGTGTCGCCACGCAGGATCCGGTGCTGCGCCGCCGTTTCTCGGGCCAGCCCGAACACGTGGTCAATTTCTTCTTCTTCGTCGCCGAGGAACTGCGCGAGCTGATGGCGCAGATCGGCATCCGCAGCTTCAATGAGCTGATCGGCCGTTGTGACCTGCTCGACATGCAGAAGGGGATCACCCACTGGAAGGCCAAGGGGCTCGACTACAGCCGCATCTTCGCTCGTCCGGAGAACCGGGCAGAGACGCCGGTGTTTCAATGCCAGACGCAGGATCATGGCCTGGACAAGGCGCTCGACCAGCAACTCATCGAACTCGCCAGACCGGCGCTCGAGAGCGGCGAGAAGGTGCATATCGAGCTGCCGGTACGGAATATCAACCGTACCGTCGGAGCGATGCTTTCGGGTCGGCTGGCCGAGTGCTACGGCCATGCGGGATTGCCGGACGGGACCATCGACATCCGCCTTACCGGGACTGCCGGGCAGAGTTTTGGCGCTTTCCTCGCGCGCGGCGTGAGCCTCGACCTGATCGGCGAGGCCAACGATTACGTCGGCAAGGGCCTGTCGGGTGGGCGAATCGTCGTTCGTCCGAACGCCGGCTTTCGCGGCGAGGCGCTGAACAACATCATCGTCGGCAATACCGTCCTCTACGGCGCGACCGAGGGTGAAGCCTACTTCGCGGGCGTTGCCGGCGAGCGTTTCGCCGTCCGCAACTCGGGCGCCACGGCGGTTGTCGAGGGGGTCGGCGACCATGGCTGCGAGTACATGACCGGCGGCACGGTGGTGGTGCTCGGGAAGACCGGCCGCAACTTTGCCGCCGGCATGTCTGGCGGGGTGGCCTACGTCTTCGACGAGGATGGAAGCTTCGAGTCACGCTGCAACATGGCGCAGGTGTCGCTCGAACCCGTCGAGGAGGAGTTCGCGGCGCGCCTGGGCAGCGACGCCGGCGACGACCTCGAAGGTCACGGCCAGGTGGACGTCCGGCATCTCGGGGTGATCGACGAAGTCCTGCTCAAGGGGCTGATCGAAAAGCACCACCGCTGGACCGGCAGCCTGCAGGCGCGGCGCCTGCTCGACGACTGGACGAAACATCGCGCACACTTCGTCAAGATCATGCCGCACGAGTACCGTCGGGCGCTCACCGAGATGGCGGCGCAAAAGCAACTGGAGGCAGCATAAGCATGGGTAAGCCGACTGGTTTCATCGAGTATCAGCGTCTGGCGGAGGTCTGCGAGCCCGCCGAGGCGCGTCTGAAGCATTACCGCGAGTTCATCGTCACCCTCAACGACGAACAGGCCAGCGTCCAGGGTGCGCGCTGCATGGATTGCGGCATCCCGTTCTGTAATACCGGCTGCCCGGTGAATAACATCATTCCCGACTGGAACGACCTGGTGTACCGGGGCCACTGGCAGCAGGCGCTGGCGGTCCTGCATTCGACCAACAACTTCCCCGATTTCACCGGCCGGATCTGTCCGGCGCCGTGCGAAGCGGCGTGCACGCTGAACATCAACACCGACCCGGTGGGGATCAAATCGATCGAGCACGCAATTGTCGACAAGGGGTGGGAAAAAGGCTGGATCGTCCCGCAACCGCCGAAAGTGAAGACCGGCAAGAATGTCGCCGTCGTCGGTTCGGGCCCGGCTGGGCTGGCTGCCGCGCAGCAACTGGCGCGGGTCGGTCACCGGATCGTGGTGCTCGAAAAGAACGATCGGATTGGCGGCCTGTTGCGCTACGGCATTCCTGACTTCAAGTTCGAAAAATCGCATATCGACCGCCGCATGGCGCAGATGGAAGTCGAGGGCGTCGAGTTTCGCGTCAACCAGGACGTCGGCGGTACCGGCGCCAACGCGCTCCCGGCCGAGCGCTTGCTGGCCGAGTTCGACGCGGTGATTCTCGCCGGCGGTGCCGAAGCGCCTCGCGATCTGAGCGTACCGGGTCGAGAACTCGATGGCGTCCATTTCGCGATGGACTTCCTGCCGCAACAGAACCGGGTCAACGCCGGCGACGCCGTCCCCGGGCAGATCCTGGCCACCGGTAAACGGGTGGTGGTGATCGGCGGTGGCGACACCGGGTCGGACTGCGTCGGCACCAGCAACCGCCACGGAGCGCTGTCGGTGACCCAGTTCGAGTTGATGCCGCAGCCGCCGGAACGCGAGAACAAGAGTCTGACCTGGCCCTACTGGCCGCTGAAAATGCGCACTTCGTCTTCGCACGAAGAGGGTTGCGTGCGCGATTTCGCCGTTTCGACCAAGGCATTCATCGGCGAAAACGGCAAGCTGAAGGGCTTGCAACTGGTCCGGGTGAACTGGGCAGACGGCCGGATGAGCGAAGTCCCGGGCAGCGAGGTCGAGATCGCCGCCGACCTCGTGCTGCTGGCCATGGGTTTCGTGGCGCCGGTGCGACAGGGACTGCTGGAGCAACTGGAGGTCGAACTCGACACCCGTGGCAACGTCCGGGCGACCACCGATGGCGACGGCTGTTACGCGACCAGCGTCGCCAAAGTGTTCGCTGCCGGTGACATGCGGCGTGGGCAGTCGCTGGTCGTCTGGGCGATCCGCGAAGGCCGGCAATGTGCGCGTGAAGTCGATGCCTTCCTGATGGGTAGTTCCGAGCTACCGCGCTGAGCGTGCGGTGCCTGCCGAAAAGGGTGCTGCGCCGTGACATTGTTGTCGCTTCCTCGGCGCCGATCCTGAAACAATACGGCGCAGTGCGGCCCGCTGCCGCGCCGCACGACAGGCGGCCGGACGCCGCCCGCCGGGCTGGCCCCGCAAGGGCTGCCGGTGGTACTGTCTTGCCCCGGGGCTGTACGACAGCGCCAGGCCCCTACCGTATGACTGGGTGTTAGCCAATGAATATCGTCATTCTCGCTGCTGGCCAGGGCAAGCGCATGCATTCGAACCTGCCCAAGGTTCTTCATCCGCTGGCCGGCAAGGCGCTGGTCTCGCATGTCATTGACGCCGCCCGCAGCCTGGCGCCACGGACCATCTGCCTGGTTTATGGACACGGCGGAGACGCGGTGCGGACCACCATCGACGCACCCGACCTGCGCTGGGCACTGCAGGAGCCGCAACTGGGAACCGGCCACGCGGTGCAGCAGGCGATGCCGCAGTTGTCCAACGCGCCGACGACGCTGGTTCTCTATGGCGACGTGCCGCTGATCCAGCCGGCGACGCTGCAGGCGCTGGTGCACGCCGCCCGCGACGCGCTGGCGATTCTCACCGTCGAACTGGCCGACCCGGGCGGCTATGGGCGAATCGTCCGCGACGCCACCAATCAGGTGGTGCGCATCGTCGAGCAGAAAGACGCCTCGGCCGAGGAACGAGCGATCCGCGAAGTCAATAGCGGCATCGTCGCGCTGCCGACTGCTCGCCTCGCCGAGTGGTTGAGCGGCCTGTCGAACGACAACGCGCAGCAGGAATACTACCTGACCGACATCGTCGGTCTGGCGGTCGCTGCCGGCGTACCGATCCGCACGGTGTCGGCGCAGGGTCAATGGGAAGTGCTGGGGGTCAATAGCAAGGCGCAGCTGGCCGAACTCGAACGCGTCGCGCAGCGCCGTACCGCCGATCGCCTGCTGGAACAGGGCGTTCGCCTGGCCGATCCGGCGCGGCTCGACGTGCGCGGCGAGATCTCTTGCGGACGCGACGTGTTCATCGACGTGAACTGCGTTTTCGAAGGCCGGGTGGTGCTCGAAGAAGCGGTCGAAGTCGGCCCCTGCTGCGTCCTGAGGAACGCCACGATCGGCGCCGGATCGCGCCTCGCCGCTTTCAGCCACATCGACGGCGCGGTGGTCGGGCCCGATGGCGTGATCGGTCCGTTTGCGCGACTGCGGCCCGGCACCGAGCTCGCCGCCGGCGTCCACGTCGGCAACTTCGTCGAACTCAAGAATGCCAAGGTCGCCGCGCAGTCGAAAGCCAATCATCTGGCCTATGTCGGCGACGCGATCATCGGCAGCCGGGTGAATATCGGTGCTGGCACGATCACCTGCAATTACGATGGCGCCAACAAGTTCAGGACGATCATCGAGGACGATGTCTTCATCGGTTCCGATACCCAGCTGGTCGCCCCGGTCACCGTCGGTCGCGGCGCAACCCTCGGTGCCGGAACGACGCTGACCAAGAACGCACCACCAGACACGCTGACCATCTCGCGTGCCCGGCAGGTTTCCATTTCCGGCTGGAAACGGCCACAAAAAGCGAACAAGTGAGCTGACCATGTGTGGCATCGTTGCTGCGGTCGCCGGCCGCAATATCGTCCCGGTTCTCCTCGAAGGTCTGCGCAAGCTCGAATACCGCGGCTACGACTCGGCCGGTCTGGCGCTGATCAATGGCGACGGTCTGCAGCGCCTGCGCTCGGTCGGCCGGGTCGCCGAGCTGACCGCGCAGGCCGACAGTTCGCAGGTCGCTGGCTTCACCGGCATCGCCCATACCCGTTGGGCAACGCACGGCGTGCCCAGCGAGCGGAATGCCCATCCGCACATCTCGGCGGGTCTGGCGGTCGTCCATAACGGCATCATCGAGAACCACGAGGCGCTGCGCACGCGCCTGAAAGCCGCCGGTTACGAATTCACCTCGGATACCGACACCGAAGTCGTCGCTCACCTGATCGCCCACGAACTGAAGGCCGCGCCCGACTTCCTGACCGCCGTTCGGCAGGCGCTGGCCCAATTGCAGGGTGCCTACGCGCTGGCCGTTCTGCGCGAGGCCGACCCGAGCCGGGTGGTGGTGGCGCGCGAAGGGTCGCCGCTGTTGCTGGGTCTGACCGACGACGGTTGCTATGCCGCTTCGGACGCTTCGGCCTTGCTGCAGGTGACGCGCCGGATCGTCTATCTGGAGAACGGCGACTGCGCCGAACTGATGCGCGACAGCTACCGCATCGCCCGCGTCGACGGCACGCCGGTCGAGCGCGCCGAGAGCGAATCGCAACTCTCGGCCGACGCGGTCGAACTCGGCCAGTACCGCCACTACATGCAGAAGGAGATTTTCGAGCAGCCGGTGGCGCTGGCCAACACCCTGGAGATGCTCGGCACGGCGCACAGCATCCAGCCCGGCCTGTTTGGTGCCAGCAGCGAAGAGGTCTTGCGGGACGTCAAACAGGTGCTGATCATCGCCTGCGGAACGAGCTATCACGCCGGTTTGGTGGCTCGTTACTGGCTTGAATCGATCGCCGGCATTCCGTGTTCGGTCGAAGTCGCCAGCGAATACCGCTACCGCGACTCGGTGCCCGATCCGCAGACCCTGGTGGTGACCATCTCGCAATCGGGTGAAACCGCCGACACCCTGGCTGCCCTGCAGCATGCCAAGTCGCTCGGCATGGCGCGCACGCTGTGTATCTGCAACGTCCCCGAATCGTCGCTGGTGCGCGAGAACACGCTGCGCTTCATCACCCGCGCCGGACCGGAAATCGGCGTCGCATCGACCAAGGCGTTCACCACCCAGCTCGCCGCACTCTATCTCCTGACCCTGGTCCTGGCCAAGCTGCGCAGTCGTCTGAGTGAGCAGGCCGAGGTCGCCGAGCTGCACGCCCTGCGGCACCTGCCGGTTGCGGTCAGCAAGATCCTCGAAATCGAGCCCGAGATCCGTGACTGGTCCGAGCGCTTCTCGATGAAACAGCACGCACTGTTCCTCGGGCGCGGCCGTCATTACCCGATTGCCATGGAAGGCGCGCTGAAGCTCAAGGAAATCTCGTACATCCACGCTGAAGCCTACCCGGCCGGCGAACTCAAGCATGGCCCGCTGGCGCTGGTCGACCGCGACATGCCGGTGATCGCCGTCGCGCCCAATGACGCGCTGATCGAAAAGCTCAAGTCCAATCTGCAGGAAGTACGCGCCCGCGGCGGCGAGCTCTACGTTTTCGCCGACGCCGACAGCGAAATGCAGGAGTCGGACGGCATTCACGTCCTGCATCTGCCCGAGCACTACGGCGCCTTGTCGGCGCTGCTGCACGTGGTGCCACTGCAACTGCTCGCCTACCACGTCGCGCTGGTCCGCGGCACCGACGTGGACAAGCCGCGCAACCTGGCCAAATCGGTGACCGTCGAGTAGGACGCTGGCGTTCGCGTGGCGAGAACGCCGCCCGCGGGCAGGTGCTTGCGGCAGCGCGGCTAGCGCATCGCCTGGATGATCGCCGCCGCCAGCACCTCGCCGCTTTGCGCACCGGAGACGGTCAAGCGGCGCTGGATGATGAGGAAGGGCACGCCGGTAACGCCCAAGGCGCCGACCTTGTCGGCCAGCGACCTGACCTGCCGCTCGCCCGCACCGCTCTCCAAATAGGCCAGCACCTCCTCCTTGCGATCACCGCAGGCGGCGGCGACCTCGGCCAGCGTTGTCAGCTCGCCGATATCCTCGCCACGCTGGAAGTGGGCCGCGAACAGCCGCTCGACCAGCGCGTCCACCGCAGCCTGCCGATGCCCGATCGCCTGCGCGCGATAGACCAGGCGGTGCGCCCGCAAGGTGTTCGGGCGGGTCACGATACGTTCGAAGTTGAATGCAAGTTCCACGTCGTTGCCGGCCTCCGCCACCGTGCGCTGCAGCCTGGCGACCTTGGCCGCACCGCCGAACTTGGCTTCCAGGAAGGCCCGATACGGTTCGCCTTCGGGCGGTGTCTCGGGGTTGAGGAAGAACGGCAGCCAGTTGACCTGGAAGCCTGTTCCGGGCCGCTGGTCCTCGACCCGCGCAAGTGCTTCCGCCAGACGGCGCTTGCCGATGAAACACCACGGGCAGACCAGGTCGGAAACGATGTCGATGGTGACGTTCATTGAGATTGGCGCCGGGTGGGTTGTCGAGTAGCTTGCCGAGTGGATGGTCGACCCGCCAGAGCGCAGGAGCGCCAGGGCGGCACCTTACTACAACCGGCTTGTTCAGCAGCACGCCACGCAGGCGGTTCGAGCGGCATCATCGCGGCATCGGCCGCGCGATGCCGGCGGCGACGAGTGCCGCAAGGTCTGGCTCGCAAAAACTCTCCGGGGTGGCGTCGAGCTCCGTGAGGCTACGCGGGAAAGCGAACAGGCACAGCGTGCTGCCACCGTACCCGGAGAGCCTGGCGACGTTCTTGGCGATCAGCTTGAAGGCGCGTTCGGCCGTCCGGTCCGGGTTGCTGTCGCGGCGGTCATCGCCAGCAAGGCGCTGCAGACGCGCGAGCGAGACGATCGACAGATGGAAGGGCGTGCCGGCGTCACCGGCGCTTGCCGCGAAGCTGAAACGCGACGGCTTGAGCCGGATATCGTCGTCGATGATGACTATCTGGATCGCCGCCGGGTCGCGTTGCCAGTCGAAGCGGCCAGCAAACGCGTCCAGCAGCGCGTGTGCATCGATCGCTCCGATCCAGGGCCGAAAGGGCGCGAGGTCGATTTTCGCGGCGCTTGTCCGGATCGCCGGGGCGAGTGTTCTTGCCAATCTGGCGACGAGCAGCGGCACGAAGCGTTGGTCGGTGATCTGGTCATGAACGTGAATGACGACGGCCGCTGGCTGCAGCAATCGCCCCGGGGCGTCGCTGGCGGCGTACGCCAGCACCGGGCAGCAGACCGCGGATAACAGCGCGATGGGGTTTCGCCACCAGCGGCAGCTCGCGGCAAGCGGCTTTGTGATCATAATCGGGTTCGTCCAGACTTTGCCAGGTGGGAAGCGCATGCAGGATAGCTATGGATTGACCATTACTCTGGTCGACCGGTCGATCTCTTCGGTTGCCGACAGTGTCGACCTTGCAGTCGAATGGGACCCATGGGCGGTCGATGAGAGCGGCCAAGCCTGCAGCGCCCTGTCCGCGCGCAACCAGCGCGTTGGCGAACGATTGCAGGCGCTGCTGCCCGCGCTGCGGTCGATTCCGGTGCAGACTGGGGACCTGGCCGACGTTGTCGGTACTGACGCCGATCCGGAGACGATGATACGACGCTTTCACCGCTACCGCGTGCTGGCCGGGCGCTGGTCGCGCGGCCCGCTCCTGATCCGGGTCTACGACCGCCTGCTGGTGGCCCACTTGACCATTGAGGCGGCCGCGGTGGAGAAGCTGGGCAACGATGCGGCAGCGGGTCTCGGCGAGGTGCTCGCCACGCTCTTGGCAGCGCTCGAATCGGCCACCGGGTTCCAGGTGTGGGACGAGCAAGGGCGACGGGTTCTCGCCGCCAGCGCTGCTGCACCGGTGCTGCTGGCGCAGCACGCACGCGGCCTGGCGATCTTTTCGCGCGCGCTTCGCAAGACCCGCAGGATGCGTTCACTGGGGGTGCCGAGCGCGCTCCTGATGACCTGCGGCACGCTGCTGATCGCCTTCCTGATCATCCGCGGTGCGTTCGCCCAGGGCACACTCGCTGCCCGGACCGATCCCGCGCGGCAGGAAACTTTCGTCACCGCCGTATTGCCGCCGCCTGTTTCCTCGTTCGGCGTTTTCACCGACCACGCGCTCGACGGCTGGATCGCCGAGTCGCCGCAGCAGCTTCGCCTGCCGGTGGGCCGGGCCGAGTACATCCGGGCGGCGCCGGGGGCCCGGTTCACGGTGCTGGCCACCAGCGACCGGGCTACGCCCTTTGTCCTGCGTTCGGCGTTCGAGGACCAGGGCGCTTTCCTGCGCCTTGGCGATCGCGGCGTGTCGTGGTCCGGGCTGTTGGCCGGCGTACCGCTGCTGCTGTGGTTGCGATTCGTTTGCTGGCCATGGGTGCGTGCCCGCGGCGAGCAGCGGCGATCGGTGCGCGAACAGATGACGCGACGGCTGATCTTGGTCGGCAAGCTGATCGGTCTCGGGGCGCTGCTCTTGCTGCTCGGATTATGGGCCCGAGCGGCGGCTGCCCGAACGCATCGACCAGCGCACGTGCCGCCGTGGCTCAATCCGGGAGCCGTGTGGCCAGCGACAGCCCGGCGCGCGTCGCTTGCGCCTTCAGCGTCCGCGCGGCGT
The DNA here is from genome assembly GCF_029255145.1 of Accumulibacter sp. Classification (GTDB taxonomy): domain Bacteria; phylum Pseudomonadota; class Gammaproteobacteria; order Burkholderiales; family Rhodocyclaceae; genus Accumulibacter. The sequence continues at coordinate 28,950 of NZ_JAPUVQ010000107.1, read as the reverse complement.
TCGGGTCGATCGCTCGCAGCCGCGCGTACGGCGGCGCGGCAGCTGTTTCATTGCCCTCCATCAGGTAGGCCATGGTCAGGATTCCCAGGCCGGCTGGCTGGTCAGGCATTCGCGCCAGCACCGCCGTCGATTGTTCGCGGGCCTTGGCTGCCTGGCGCGAGCCCAGATACGACTGGGCGAGGTACAGCCGGCCATCCAGCGCCTCCGGGTTGAGGGCAACGGCTTTCTCAAGCGCCTCGATTGCGCGTCCGAGCTTGCCCTGGCGCATTCGGGTCTCGCCTAGATTGACCCAGGCGTTCACCAAATCCGGCGCCAGGCGCACCGCAGTCTCAAGCGCGTCAGCGGCTTCCGGCAACCGTCCCAGGCGCATCAAGGCGTAGCCCTTGCTGCTCCAGGCAACGGCATTGCTCGGCTCGGCTGCGACGGCACGCTCAAGGTAGCCGAGCGCGCCGGCGGTGTCGCCCGAATTGCCGAGCACCTTGGCGATGATGATCTGCAGGCGAGGCAGCTTCGGATCCTGTTTTTCCGCCCGTCGCAAGGTGGCCAGCGCCTCCGGCAGCTGGCCGACGGCGGCCAGGCTTTCCCCAAGAGAAGCGAGGTCGTCGGGAGTTGAGCTTTCGAGTTCGTCCACCTTGCCGAAGGCGATCACCGCCTCCGGATAATTCTTTTGCTCAATGCTGACGATGCCGTACACGCGCCAGGCGTGCGCCTCGCGTGGTGCCTCGCTGGTCGCCTGCCTGGCGTCTTCAAGTGCTGCCGCCGGTTGCCCCAGTCCGCGGCGCACGTTGGCGCGATTGGCGCGCGCTTCGACATTCCTCGGGTCAAACTGCAGGGCCTTGTCGTAGGCTTTTTCGGCGTCGGCCAGGCGGTCGAGGCGCGTCAGCGTGGTGCCCAGTCCGTTCCATGCCGGCGACAACTCAGGCGCCAGTTCGAGTGCCTTGCGGAAGGCCTCTTGCGCGGGACCGAGGCGCCCGCGTGCAAGCTCGCCGGATCCGATGGTGTGCCAGGTCTGTGCCTGCGACAAGGAGCTACCCTGCGGCACCGCGCCGGTCCTGGCATCGTCGCTCTTGCCCTGCTGCGCGAGCGAGCGGGCGAGCTTCTGCTGCAGTTCCGGATCCTGCTGGCCGAGCCGCAGCGCGACGCGGTAGGCACGGGCTGCGTCGGCATGGCGTCCGAGCGCGTCGTCGATCGCCCCGAGCATGCTCCAGCCACCGGCGTTGCCGGCGTCGAGCCGGACGGCGAGCAGGGCGACCTCGCGCGCTTCCTGGAGGCGACGCGCCTGCAGCAGCCAGTGCGCTTCGATCCGCCTGGGGGTCGCACCGCCCGGCATCAATTCGAGCGATCGGACCAAAGCCGCTCTTGCGGCGCTGCGATTTCCCTGGCCGTCGAGGAGCAGCGCTTTCTGGTCCCAGCCGTTGGCGTAATGGGGATCGAGTTCGAGGGCCGCGTCAAGCGCCGCAGCGGCTTCCTCGCGGCGGCCGGTTTCGCTCAACGCCCTGGCGAGGACGACGCGCGCGGGCGCCGAAGTCGGTTGTGATCCGATCCATCGGCGGGCGTGCGCTTCAAGCCCCTGCCAGTCGGCGGCTACGGTCAGCGCATCGCCGTCGGCGAGCCAGCGTGGTTCCGGGCCGGGGACCGCATTCGCGGGCGCAGGCAGCTGGCCCCGCACCTGCAACTGGTCGACACCGTCGGCCGAGAGCACCAGGTTGAGGCGCTGGCCGGTGCCGAGAATCGCCGTCGTCAGCCCGATCAACCGTCCCTCCAGGTCGAACAGGCCGCCGCCACTGGAGCCAGGCGAGACGGCGGCGCTGGTTACCAGCCGAGCATTGCCGTCTGCCATCTGCGTGGCGACGATCAGCCCGGCGCTGGCGCTGAGCCCGAAGCCCAGCGCGTTGCCTATGGCCAGCACCCGCTCGCCGACGACCAGCGAGTCGGCCTTGCGCAGCGCCCCGGGGCGGGCGCGCAAGCCGTCGACCGAGAGCAGGCAGACGTCGCGGGTCGCGTCACTACGCGTCCACCGGCTGGCGAGACCCGGCGCGCCGGCTTTGCCCTCATTGTCTACTGCTCCCGCCGCGCCCGTTGCCGCTGTCTCGACCCGGATCAGCGAGGATTCGCGGAGCACATGGCAGTTGGTTGCCACCTGTTCGGGCGCGACGACCACGCCGCTGCCCTGGGCAATTTCCGCCCCCTGGTCGTCGAAGGTGCGAACGGTGACCACTGCCGGCGAGACTCGCGCGAAGACCTGCTCCGGCGACAGCGCCGCGCCGGTAGCTGGCAAGGCGCCACCGAAGCACGCCAGCGCGAGCAGCATCGTCGAGAGAGCGCAGGCGGCAGTCGGCCCGGTCACCTGGCGCGCTCCTCGTAGGTGACGATCAGGGTGCTGTACACCTGGCGCGCGTATTCCGGATCGACCGTCCGCAGCTGCTCGTAGGCGCGGCGTGCGGCTTCGTCCTGGCCGTCTGCGTAAGAGGTCTCGGCGAGCGCCGCCCAGACCTTGCCCTGTCTGGGGTCGAGTTCCAGCGATTTCTCGAAGGACCTGATCGCCTCGGTTCTCTTGCCCAGGATGGCCAGCGCAAAACCGTTCACTCGCCAAGCCGCGGGATCGGCTGGCCGGCTGGCAAGCAGCCCGCTGGCAATGGCGACGGCCTCGGCCGCGCGGCCACCGTCCTTGAGTTGCACCGCCAGCCAGAATTTCGCCTCGGGATTTTCGGGATCGGCCTTCAAGGCGTTTTCCGCCGCCTCGATCGCCTCGGGGTGACGCCGCAGTTCGGACAACGCTATCGACAACGCGATCCAGGTCTGCGCGTCCCCCGGCAAGGCCCTGGCGATACTCTGGCGCAGCGCGGTAACCGCATCCACCGGCCGTCCCAGTTTGCGCAGCACGATCCCCTGCCAGTAATGGGCGGTCGCGCTTTCGGCTTCGCCCGCGGGAAGCTGGGTCAAGGCCTTGAACGCCCGCGCGGGCTGACCGGCCTGGAGTTGCCCGCGAATCAGTTGATAGCGAAAGCCGGGGATGTCCGGGTAGAGCCCCGAGAGGCGGCTCCAGATCGCCAGCGACGCGGCGACGTCGCCACGCTCCTCAGCCAGCGCGGCGAGGCCGGCGTAGGCGTAGAGCAGCCACGGATCGAGTTCGGTCGCACGACGACAGGCCACTTCGGCTTCGCCGGCTTTGCCTGCCGCGCGCAGCACCTGGGCGTACAGGAACCAGATCGACGCGTCCTGAGCGTCGCGCGCGACCAGTTTCTCGGCCAGCAGCAGCGCCTGCTCGACTTGCCCCTGCCTGAGCAGGGCAGTGCCGAGGCCGATGCCGCTCTCGGTCGAGTCCGGAGCCAGGCGCTGCAGCCCTTGCCAGGCATGCACCGCCTGCGCCGTGTCAGCAAGCTGTGCCGCTGCCTGCGCGGCAAAACGCCAGGCCTGGGGCGACTCGGGCGTCGTCGTGGTCCACCCGCTGGCGAGCGAATTCAGCTCTGTCCAGCGCCCGTCTCTTGCCAGCCTGGCAGCCTCTTCGTGACGCTGATTCTCCTCCCGATCGGCCGCCGCACGGGCCTCCATTTCGCCGATCCAGGCGGCGGGGGCCGCGAAGTTGACGTTCTGACCGCTGCGGTGCCGGTACTCGATGATCCCGAGCAGGCTGCCCGCCTCGTCGAGCAATGCGCCACCCTGCGAACCCGGCGAAACCGGTGCCGAAAACTGGATGTACGAACCCTCCGGAAATGACCTGACGCCGCCGACCAGCCCGTCCGAAATCCCGACCCCCAGGCCCAGCGCGTTCGAAACGGCAAACACCCGCAGCCCGGCAGGAGGAGCCTCCTGCCGGATCGCGAAGGGAGTGGCCGAAAGCGTCGCTTCCGGCGTCGCCAGGGCGCACAGGTTGCGTCTCGCATCGCGGACGACAAGCTGTGCGTCGAGGCGCTGCGAGGTCGAGGAGACCTTTAGCGACGCCGCGGTCGCCAGCCCTTCGCAGACCGTGAGCCAGCGGTTCTTCGCCACCAGGACCGCGCTGCGCAGATCGATCGCTACCCCGTCAGCGTTCAGCAGTTCAACCGTCCCGACCGCCGGTGCAGCGCGGGCATAAACCTCGGCAGGCGACAGCTCGGCCGCCGCCGGCCGCGCGCACGCCAGGGCGATGCAGATGATGCTCGACAGCACGGGCGAGAGGATTTTCATCGATGGTCTCGATAGCGGGAACGGCGACGGATGGCAAGCGACAGCAGGAGCAGACCGGTCTCGCATCAGCATCATAGTGCAGGACAATGATCTCGAGTCGGCAGAAGCCCGTCTTTCGCGGTGACAGCCGGAGGCAAGGTGGTCCACCGCGTCAGGATCATGATCGACCGGGTGCCTGGCGCCTTGCTCAGAGAAAGACCGGCTCGGGCGTCAGTTCGACGCCGAAGCGTTCGCGGACGTCGGTCTGGACGGCTCTCGCCAGGGCGCCTACTTCGGCGCCACTGGCGCCGCCGCGATTGACCAGCACCAGAGCCTGTTTTTCGTACATCCCCACCCGGCCGAGGTCGCGGCCCTTCCAGCCGCTGTGCTCGACCAGCCAGCCGGCAGCAAGCTTGACGCGACCATCGGCCTGCGGGTAACGCGGCAGCCCGGGATGGGCACTGGCCAGGCGCTCGGCGAGGGCTGCGCTGACCTGCGGATTGTGGAAGAAACTGCCGGCATTGGGGAGTGCAGCGGGGTCGGGCAGCTTGCGGCGGCGGACAGCGATCACCGCGTCGGCGACCTGGCGAGGAGTGGGGCCGGGATTCGAGCGCAAATTCGGCCGGAAATGCGCGTTCGGGACTGCCTGTGGATGCGGCTGGCGGATCTGTTGGCGGTCGGCTTCTGCTGCCAGTTCGCCGTAGCCGGTCAGCGGCTGCCAGGCTTTCGGCAGGCGGAAGGTGACCCGGGTGATCACGCGCTGGCCGTTCAGGTGCCAGCCCTCCTGCTTGAAGACGCTGTCCCGGTAGGCGAAGCGGCAGGCGGCGTGATCGAGCCGCAGCGTCTGGCCGGTCGCCAGGTCGACGGCTTCGAGCGACTGGAAGCGCTCGGCCACTTCCAGCCCGTAGGCGCCGATGTTCTGGATCGGCGCGGCGCCGACGGTGCCCGGAATCAGCGCCAGGTTCTCGAGTCCCGGCCAGCCCTGCGCCAGGGTCCACAGCACCAGTTGATGCCAGTTCTCACCGGCGCCAGCGCGCACGTACCAGGCGCTTTCGTCGTCGCCAATCAGCTCGCGGCCGCGAATCGCCATCCGCAGCAGCAGGCCGTCAAAGTCGCCGGTCAGCACCAGGTTGCTGCCGGCGCCGAGAACGAAGCGACGCCGCGCGTTCTCGCCGGCGAGCATCGCCAGTTGCCCGGCGTCGCGGATTTCCGCGTACAACGCGGCGCGGCCGGGAAGCGCCAGGGTCGTCCGCGTCGTCAGATCGACGTCACGTTCGACGAAATCGGGAAGCTGTCGCTCGCTCACCGCGTGGCGCCGCCCGTTCTTCGCTCTAGAGCAAGGGCGCCAGCCAGCGTTCGGCTTCGGCGGTGCTGAAGCCGGCGCGCGCTGCCCAATCATCGAGCTGGTCACGGGCGATCTTGCTGACCGCGAAATAGCGCGCCTGCGGGTGTGCCAGATAGAAGCCCGAGACCGCCGCCGCCGGCATCATGGCGAACGATTCGGTCAGTTCCATGCCGGCGTTGCCGGGGGCGTCGAGCAGCACGAACAGGGCGCCCTTGGCGGTATGGTCGGGGCAGGCCGGGTAGCCGGGGGCGGGCCGGGTGCCGCGATAGTCCTCGCGGATCAGCGCCTCGCAGTCCAGGCTTTCATCGCTGGCGTAGCCCCAGTAGTCGCGGCGCACCTGCGCGTGCAGCCATTCGGCACACGCTTCGGCGAGGCGGTCGGCGATCGACTTGAGGATGATCGCGTGGTAATCGTCGTTGGCGGCGGCGAATTCGGCGAGCCTGGTCTCGATCCCAAAGCCGGCGCCGACGGCAAAAGCACCGATCCAGTCCGGTGTGCCGCGGTCGGCGACGAAGTCGCTGAGGCAGTAATGCGGCTTGCCGGCGGGGCGCTCGTGCTGCTGCCGCAGGTTGTGCCAGCTCATCAGCTTGGTGCTGCGCGATTCGTCGGCGTAGATCTCGATATCGTCGCCGACAGCGTTGGCCGGGTACAGGCCGAAAACGGCGTTGGCGCTCAACCATTTCTCGTCGATGATCGTCGCCAGCATTTTCTGGGCGTCGGCGAAGACGCTGCGTGCGGCGCTGCCGACGATTTCATCGTCGAGAATCTTCGGGTAGCTGCCAGCCAGGTCCCAGGTCTGGAAGAACGGCCCCCAGTCGATATAGCCGGCGAGCGTCGCCAGGTCGACGTCGCGCAGCACGTGCAGCCCCGGCTTGTTCGGTGCTACCGGCCGGTACGACGGATCACCGTTGCAGGCGAAACGGTTGTCGCGCGCCGCGGCCAGGGTCACCAGCTTGATTCCTTTCTTGCTGGCGTGCTGGGTGCGCAGCTTCTCGTAGTCGGCAGCCAGCTCGGCCTTGAAGCTGGAGGCGTTGTCGATCGACAGCAGCCGGGTGACGACGCCGACGGCGCGCGAGGCGTCGGGAACGTAGACCACCGGTCCGGCGTAGCTGGGAGCGATCTTGATCGCGGTGTGCACGCGGCTGGTCGTCGCGCCGCCGATCAGCAGCGGTACCGGCACCGCGCTGTCCCCGTCGATACCGTCGGCAAAGCCGAGGCGTTGCATTTCGGCGGCGACATGGGTCATTTCCTCGAGCGACGGCGTGATCAGGCCTGACAGTCCCACCGCCTGCGCGCCGTGCTCGCGGGCGGCGTGCAGGATCCTGTCGCAGGAAACCATCACCCCGAGGTCGACGACGTCGTAGCCGTTACAGCCGAGGACCACGCCGACGATGTTCTTGCCGATGTCGTGCACGTCGCCCTTGACCGTGGCGATGACGATCTTGCCCTTGCTGCTGACGCCGGTGCGCAGCTTCTCGGCCTCGATATAGGGAATCAGGTGGGCGACTGCCTGTTTCATCACTCGCGCCGACTTGACCACCTGCGGCAGGAACATCTTACCGGCGCCGAAGAGGTCGCCGACGACGTTCATGCCGTTCATCAGCGGCCCTTCGATGACCGCCAGCGGTGGCTTGCCGGCCGCCGCCAGCGCCGCGCGGCATTCCTCGGTGTCGGCGACGACGTAGTCGTTGATTCCCTTGACCAGCGCATGCGTCAGGCGCTCGGCTACCGCCAGCTCGCGCCAGCGGAGGTCCGGGCCGGTATCCCTGGCCTTGCCCTCCTTGACGGTCTGCGCAAACTCGACCAGCGCTTCGCCGGCGTCCGGCCTGCGGTTGAGCACCACATCCTCGACCTTCTCGCGCAGGGCCGGGTCGAGATCGTCGTAAACGCCGAGCATGCCGGCATTGACGATACCCATCGACAGCCCGGCCTTGACCGCGTGGTACAGGAAAACGGTGTGGATCGCTTCACGCACCGCGTCGTTGCCGCGGAACGAGAACGAGACGTTGGAAACGCCGCCGGAGATCTGCGCGCCGGGCAGCCGGGCACGAATCCACGTACAGGCCTCGATGAAATCGACGGCGTAGTTGTCATGCTCTTCGATGCCGGTGGCGATGGCGAAGATGTTCGGGTCGAAGATGATGTCCTCGGCCGGGAAGTTGGCGTGTTCGGTGAGCAGACGGTACGCGCGCGCGCAGATTTCGGTCTTGCGGGCGAAGGTGTCGGCCTGCCCGCTTTCGTCGAAAGCCATCACCACCACCGCCGCGCCGTAGCGGCGCGCCAGCCGCGCCTGCCGCAGGAATTGTTCTTCGCCCTCCTTCATCGAGATCGAGTTCACGATCCCCTTGCCCTGGATGCATTTCAGTCCGGCTTCGATGACCTGCCACTTCGACGAGTCGATCATGATCGGCACGCGCGAGATGTCGGGTTCGCTGGCGATCAGCTTGAGGAAGCGGTCCATCGCCGCCCGCGAGTCGAGCATCGCCTCGTCCATGTTGATGTCGAGCACCTGCGCGCCGTTTTCCACCTGCTGACGGGCAACCACCAGGGCATCGTCGAAGCGGCCTTCGAGAATCATCCGGGCAAAGGCCTTCGAGCCGGTGACATTGGTCCGCTCGCCGACGTTGACGAACAGCGAGTCCTTGCCGACGTTGAACGGTTCGAGGCCCGATAGCCGGAGTTTGCATTCGAGCTTGGGGATGACGCGCGGCGCGACCCCGGCGACGCCCCCGGCGATCGCCGCGATGTGCTCCGGCGAGGTGCCGCAGCAACCGCCGACGATGTTCACGAAGCCCTTGCGGCCCCAGTCGGAGACTTCCGCGGCGAGTTGTTCGGGGGTTTCGTCGTAGCCACCGAAAGCATTCGGCAGACCGGCGTTGGGGTGCGCCGAGACGAAGCAGTCGCAGATCTGCGACAACTCCTCGACGTACTGGCGCAAGTCGGCGGCGCCGAGCGCGCAGTTGAGCCCGAAGCTGAGCGGCCGGATGTGGTTCAGCGAGTTCCAGAAAGCCTCGGCGGTCTGCCCGGACAAGGTGCGGCCGGAAGCGTCGGTGATCGTTCCGGAAATCATCACCGGCCAGCGGCGACCGACCTGCCCGAAATACTGCTCGACGGCAAAGAGCGCCGCCTTGGCGTTCAGCGTGTCGAAAACGGTCTCGACCAGGACGATGTCGGCGCCGCCCTCGCAAAGCCCGTGGACCGCTTCGAGGTAGGTCTCGACGAGTTCGTCGAAGCTGGTATTCCGATAGCCGGGGTCGTTGACGTCGGGCGAGATCGACGCGGTGCGCGAGGTCGGTCCGAGAACGCCGGCGACAAAGCGCGGCTTGGCCGGGTCGAGCGCGGTGAATTCGTCGCACACTGAGCGCGCCAGTTGCGCGCCAGCGAAGTTCAGCTCGTGAACGATCGCCTGCAGGTGGTAATCGGCCTGCGAAACGCTGGTCGAGTTAAAAGTGTTGGTTTCGACGATGTCGGCGCCCGCTGCCAGATACTCGGCATGGATCGCGCGGATCAGCTCGGGGCGGGTCAGCAGCAACAGGTCGTTGTTGCCTCTCAGGTCATGCGGGTGGTCGGCGAAGCGGCGGCCGCGGTAATCGGCCTCGCGCAGCCCGTGGCGCTGGATCATGGTGCCCATGGCGCCGTCGAGGACGAGGATGTTCCGTTCGAGGCAGGTCTTCAGTTCGGCGGTACGGTCAGGCTGCATGGGTATCCCTTGGTGGCTGGTCTGGCGCGGCTCTGCAAAAACAAAAAACCCGTCGGCGCAAAGCTCGACGGGTCTTGGTGTGGGCCTCGCTTTAGCGGAATTTTTAACGCGCCCGCAATCTGTTTACGTCAAATCGGCGCGAACCCGGCGCTCAGGCTCGGGCAGGGGCAAATTTACCTGCCCGGGACAGGCTTTGTCAAGCCAGCCGGGCACTCTGTACGGGACCGCAGGCGGCGTCGGCGGACGCCGGGCCTGTTGGCGGGTCGCCCGGTCAGCGAGCGGGTTTGCCGGCCGCGGGCTGTTGAAGTACAGTGGGCGCCCCTTATGCGTCGCCTGCGGCGTCCGCAACGTCTTGCTGGCCTTGCTATGTTTTGGAAACACTGGTCCTCCGAAACCCACGGCGTCGCGTTGGCGGTCGTGGCGGCTTTCGGCTTCTCGTTCAAGGCGATCTTCGTCAAGCTCGCCTATGCGGTCCCGCAGGCCGTGCCGGTCGACCCGGTCACCCTGCTGTCGCTACGGATGTTGTTTGCGCTGCCTTTCTTCCTGGCGATCGGCCTGCACGCCAGCCGCGCGGCGCCGCCGCTGCCGCGCCGCGACTGGTTGCAGCTCAGCGTCCTCGGGCTGCTGGGCTACTACGGTGCGAGTATCCTCGACTTCATCGGACTAGGCTATATCAGTGCTGGCCTCGAACGCCTGATCCTGTTTACCTACCCGACCTTGACGGTGATGATCGGTGTGCTGTTCATGGGCAAGACGCTGCAGCGGCGCGAAATCGGAGCCTTGCTGTTGTCGTATGCCGGAATCGGCCTGGTCTTCTTCCACGACCTCGAGTTCTCTGGAGAAACCGCTACGGTGCTGGTCGGTTCGGCCTTCATCTTTGCCTCGTCCTTGTCCTACGCGCTGTATTTGGCGGGGAGCGGGCCGATGATCCAGCGGCTCGGTTCGGCTCGCTTCACGGCGCTGGCGATGCTCGTCTCGACGCTGGCCACCGAGCTTCACTTCCTGGCCACGCAACCGTTGTCGACGCTGCGCCAGCCGCTGCCAATCTACGCTTACGGGGTGGCCATGGCACTGCTGTCCACGGTGCTGCCGGTGTTCCTGCAGTCGGCGGCGATCCGTCGGATTGGCGCAGCCCGTTCGGTGATGATCGGAACGTTGGGGCCGATGCTGACCATCGCTTTCGCCTGGTGGCTGCTCGACGAGCCGCTGTCCTTGAGCCAGATGGTGGGTGCTGCGCTGGTCCTGGCCGGGGTGTGGCTGATCTCGCGACACTGAGCCAGCGCCGCAGCGGCGGCGGCTGCCTGGTGGTCAGGCCAGCGCGTGGGCGCAGGTGGGGATTGGGCAGCGGGCGCACACGCGGCGGATCAGCGAACGACGCAGTTTTCCTTCAGGAAGGCCAGTGCGCGGTCGAGCGCGGTATCGGACGGGTCTGACAGGGCGCTTTCGACTTCCGGGAACAGTTCGTCCCACAGCGCTTCCAGGTCTTGCTGCAGTTGATAAGGGGCGAATGCCCGGATGAAGACCAGTACCGGCTGGCGCTGCAGGCCATCGGCCCGGACCTTGCGGATCACGTTTCTTGCGGCGACTTTGCTGAGTGCCGCCTTGGGCGGCGTGTCGGTCGCCAGACAGAGAAAGATCGTCAGCAGCGAATTGTCGTCGATCTTCCCGCCAGTGATCTTCTGCCAGTCCGCCGAGACGGCGGCGTCGAACTGGCTGGCATCCTCGGGACCGAAATCGCGCAAGTAGTACAGCGGCTCCAACTCCGGGATCAGCCGGTTCATCGCCTGCGAGGGATCGACGATTCTCGGCAGGTCCTCGCTTTCGACCTTCTTCAATTCGCGCCTGGCGACCGCCTGGTAAGACTCTGGCAGGGACTTGAAGACCTCGGCGATGCGCTTCCGGCCCTTGCCCGGGATTCCCTTCTTGCGTAGGGTGGCAAGAATGTCCACGAACTCGGCAGCATTGGGTAGCGCAGCGGTCGTGCTGCCGCTCAGATAAAGCAGCATGGCGGTGCGGATGAGTGATTCGACAGCGACCGTCGAAATCTCCGCTGCGGGCGTCCCGAGGCGTTCGGCAAACCACAGCGCGGCGGCTATCGTCACCTGATGCGCTTGCCGCTGCTCGCGGGCCTGCCGGTACTCGGCGTGGCTCTTGAGCGACCAGTCGGCGAGAAACGACCTCTGCGACTGCCTGACGAGGATCCCGAACGAGCTATCCTCGGGCATGGCCCAGAGGCTCTTGAGCAATTCCGAGCCGCCACGCGAATGCGACAGGAAGGTGTTGTCGCGCAGCGATCGCGCCGCTCGTTCGAGATCGCCGGCGCTGCTTTCTTCGAGGAACAGGCTGACCAGATTGACGATCCGGATGCGCGCTTCTTCGATATTCGGGCGCAGGTACTGGGTGCCGAAATACTCGGCGATCTGCACCATTCCCTTCGCTCCGTCGTTGCGGATGCTGGTGATGCTGTCGTCGCCGAGCACGCCGCTGCGGACGCCGAGAGCGAGTGCTCTTTCAAAAAATGGCCGGTCGTCGAAAACGGCGATCTGGCGGCGGTCATCAGGCATCGGTGGAAGGCTGTCCTGCCGGAAAGGTCGGGTCGGGGCCGATGGGGGCAGTCGTCGGCGCTCTACAGCGCGGACTCTTCCTCTGGCTCACCCGGGGGTCGCCGCTGCTCGTTGGCACGCCCCGCCGTTTCGGCCTCCTCGGGTTCCTCGTTCCGTGCTCGCGCCCGCAGGATCAGCAGCACCTCGCGGAAGATCTCCGGATGCTGGTAGCGGAGCGTCCAGGTCAGTTGCATCCAGTCCTGATCGCTGACTTCGCTGTGACTGAGGAATGGGCGATTGGCGTCGGGGTCGGAGAGCTCGTCCAGGCGCTCGTCGTCGGTCAGCTCGGCAGCCGCTTCGTCGCCGTCGTCGAAATAGCCGAAGGTGCCGGTGCGGAAGAAATACTCGACGATTTCGGCACGATCGCTCAGGTAATCGGCCAGCGTCTCGCAGCCGCCTTCGACTTCGCCGATCGCATCGAGAAACTCGCCTGGATCGCTATCGGCGCGGAAGATGACCGCATTGATGGTAGACCGCAGGCGCTCGTGACTGGCGTCGCCGTAGCGCCGTTCGAGAACGATCGCCCGGGCAAACTGTTCCGGCAAGACCAGCAGGCTGACCACCGATTCCTTCGAGGAATCGAAGTCGCGGAGAACGGCCAACAGGTCCTTGGCCGCGAAATCGTCAAGGGCAATGACCAGTGCGCCGTCGCCGTCGCTGTCGACCAGCGATGTCAGGGCCGCTTCGGCGCCGACGATATCGCCGACGCTGATCAGTTTCTCTGCTTTCACCAGGACCGGATGGCTCATCAGCTATCTCCAGAATAGCGGTCTTTGCGGTCGAATCCCTGTTCGGCAAGCCAGTCCGCGCCGGCTTCTTCGAGATCGACATCGGCGTCGGGATCCTCCTCGTCGAAGTCGTCGCGGGGCTGCCCCGGGCTCGGCTCGATGGAGGCGCTGGCGCGGCCGTGCAGGTACTCCAGACACGCCGTGACGACCAGGAAGCGCTCACCGTCAGGATCCTTGAGGACGATTTCCGCCAGTTCCGCGGCCCAGGGTTGCAGGTGAACGGTTTCCCGCAGCACTTCCCAGGGCGGCAGGTCTTCGGGTTCCTGTGCCAGCAGGTCACGCATCACCGCCGAGTTCGGGACCGAGAAGTCCATGCCATCGTGGAAGGCGACGGCCACCATTTCCGGATTGCACGCGATCATCGGCAGCAGATCGGGAAGCTGCTTGCGCTTCTGCCGCAGCCTTTTCGCCAGGACGTCGTGGCCCGCCGAGTCGGTCATCAGGTCGTCGAGTTCTGCCTCGTAGGCAGATTTCAGCTCTTCAAAGAATGGCGACAGCCTCAATGCAGTACTCCTTCCAGATAGTTGGTCCAGATCTCCCGAGCGGTTTCAAGCGGCTTCTCGAGCAGATTGCGGCGTCGATTCTCGTCATAGTCGTGCCGCCGGCTGGCGTCGGAAAGCGTTTCGTACGCTTCCTGTACGTCGCGAAAGCGGTCGGCAGCGTCGGGCGCGTCGTTGCGGTCGGGGTGAAGTTGCGAGGCCTTCCTGCGATAAGCCTGTTTCAGCTGTTCGCCGGACGTATCGCTCGGTACGCCCAGCACTGCGTAATAATCCTTCATGCGCCCTCGTCGAGTGGTCAGCGCCCGTAAACCGGCCAATTCTAGCCCGGACGGCGGGTGAACGGGGACGCCTTTATCGGCTTTCCGCGGCTACCGCTTGACCCCCGCCACCGCAGTCCGCGTGGCCGACTTCCCAGGCTGGCGATTGCGGGCCGCCGCGGCCAGCGCCGCGCGCGCCCACGGCTGCATCCCGGCCGGACTTTCCATCGCGTCTTCGGGGACCGTCCAGTAGTTCATCGTTTCGCTGCGGCCATCCTTGTACCGCACGCGGAAGGGTTCGCCGCCGACGGCGGCAAAGGTCGCCGCGCTCTGGGCGTCTGCCTTGAGGTAGAGAACGTCCCTGGCAACGATCGCAAAGAAGAGGTCGTCGCAGTAGAAGCCCCAGCCGCCAAACATCGCCTTGACCCGCAGCGTGCCAAGCGGCGCGAACAGTTCGAGGGCATAGCGGACGATTACCGGTAGCTCGCGCGCAGCCATGGTCAGCGGCTCATGACAGTCGGAGTCGCTGCCAGAGCGTGCTGGTCAGTGCGTCCTGGTTGAGCGTGTAGAAATGCAGCCCAGGCGCTCCGCTGGCCAGCAAACGTTCGCACAGTCCGGTCACCACGTCGAGCCCGAAAGCGCGGATCGATGCGCTATCGTCGGCGTAGCTTTCCAGCCGTTTCCGGATCCAGCGCGGTATTTCCGCGCCGCAGTTGTCCGAGAAGCGGGCCAGGCTGCTGTAGCTGCTGATTGGCATGATCCCCGGAACGATCGGCACGTCGATGCCGATCGTCTGGCACTGGTCGACGAAGTGCGCGTAGGCGTCGAAGTTGTAGAAATACTGCGTGATCGCCGAATTGGCGCCGGCGTCGAGCTTGCGCTTGAATGCCAGCAGGTCGTCCTGCGGGCTTCTGGCCTGCGGGTGGTATTCCGGGTAGGCAGCGACTTCGATGGTGAACCAGTCACCGGTCTCGGTGCGGATGAACTCGACCAGTTCGTTGGCGTAACGAAACGCCCCGGGTCTGGCCATCCCCGACGGCAGGTCGCCGCGCAGCGCAACCAGATGCCGGATTCCCTGCGCCCGATACTGTTCGAGGATGCTGCGGATGCTGTCGCGTGTCGACCCGATGCATGACAGGTGTGGTGCCGCCTGATGACCTTCGCGCTGGATCTCGAGCACGGTTTCGAGCGTGCGGTCGGGCGTCGAACCTCCGGCACCAAAGGTGACCGAGAAGAACCGCGGTTTGAGCAGTGCCATGCGCGCACGCGCGGCGCGTAGCTTTTCCGCGCCCTCGGGGGTCTGCGGTGGAAACAGTTCGAGACTGAAGGTAGGAATGTGGTCTGTCATCACGAGGCTATCTGTGGCCTTCCCGCCCGGCGAACAGCGAGGAAAGGATCGACGAGAAAATACTGTACAGCATGGCGCCGAAGACCCCCGGCCAGAAGCCGCTGACGACGAAGCCTTCAAGCAGCGAACCCGCCAGCCAGAACATCAGGCCGTTGAGGACGAAGAGGAAGAGTCCGAGCGTCAGCAGCGTGACCGGCAAGGTCAGCAGCACCAGCAGGGGACGCAGGACGGCGTTCACCAGCCCCAGCACCAGCGCCGCGGCCATCGCCGCCGCGAACGAAGCCACCTCTATCGATGATGGCATCAGGTAGGCGACGGCGAGTAGCGCACAGGCGTTGAGCAGCCAGAGCACGATCAGCCGCATCACGATTCCCCCGCGGCTGCTCGATCAGTAGCGATAGTGGTCCGGCTTGTAGGGACCGTCCTTGGGAACGCCGATGTAGGCAGCCTGTGCGTCGGACAACTCGCTGAGCTGTGCGTTGAGTTTCTTGAGTTGCAGGCGGGCGACCTTTTCGTCGAGATGCTTGGGCAGCGTGTAGACGCCGATCGGGTAGTCGGCGGTGCGCGTGAACAGCTCGATCTGGGCGATCGTCTGGTTGGCGAACGACGAACTCATCACGTAGGACGGGTGCCCGGTGCCGCAGCCCAGGTTGACCAGGCGACCCTTGGCCAGCAGGATGATCCGCTTGCCGTCGGGAAAGATCACATGGTCTACCTGTGGCTTGATTTCTTCCCACTGGTAGCCCTCGATCGCGGCGACGTCGATTTCATTGTCGAAGTGGCCGATGTTGCAGACGATCGCCTGGTCCTTCATCTTCGCCATGTGACCATGGTCGATCACATGATAGTTGCCGGTGCAGGTGACGAAGATGTCGGCCTTGTCGGCGGCGTAGTCCATGGTCACCACGCGGTAGCCTTCCATCGCTGCCTGCAGCGCGCAGATCGGGTCGACTTCGGTGACCCAGACCTGCGCCGAGAGCGCGCGCATGGCTTGCGCCGAACCCTTGCCGACGTCGCCGTAGCCGGCGATCAGGGCGACCTTGCCGGCGATCATCACGTCGGTGGCGCGCTTGATGCCGTCGACCAGCGACTCGCGACAGCCGTAGAGGTTGTCGAACTTTGACTTGGTGACCGAGTCGTTCACGTTGATCGCCGGGAACCTGAGATCGCCTCTGGCGTGCATCTGATAGAGGCGATGGACGCCGGTGGTGGTTTCCTCGGTGACGCCCTTGATCGCCGCCAGGCGCGCCGAGTACCAGCCGGGATCGCTGGCCAGCTTGGCCGTGATCGCGGCGAACAGGATGGTTTCCTCTTCCGAGGTCGGCTTGGCAAGCACCGACGGGTCGCTTTCAGCCTTGGCGCCAAGGTGCAGCAGCAGCGTCGCGTCACCGCCATCGTCGAGGATCATGTTGCTGAAGCCGCCGTCCGGCCAATCAAAAATCCGGTGCGTGTAATCCCAGTACTCCGCCAGCGACTCGCCCTTGACGGCGAAGACCGGCGTGCCCGACGCGGCAATCGCGGCGGCCGCGTGGTCCTGTGTCGAAAAGATGTTGCACGACGCCCAGCGCACTTCCGCGCCGAGGGCGGTCAGCGTCTCGATCAGCACGGCAGTCTGGATGGTCATGTGCAGCGAACCGGTAATGCGCGCTCCCTGCAGCGCCCTGGCGGCAGCGAATTCCTCGCGAATCGCCATCAGGCCAGGCATCTCGGTTTCGGCGATGCGGATTTCCTTGCGGCCCCAGTCGGCGAGGCCGAGGTCGGCAATTACGTAGTCTTGCGTTTGGCGAACAGTATCCAGCACGGCAGTTCTCCTTCAGAACTTTGCGCGGGATGGAAAGCGGTGTGTGCCTGCCGAAGGACTTCAGCCTGGGCCCACCCATCTTCCCATGCCCGGCATGGGTTGGTTGGATGAGCGCCGTTTGAGAAATCCGAGCCTGAAACTGTCGAACGACAGCCCTGCAGCGCCCCTCGGATTGAGCGTCGGATTATAACCCGGATTCCGCCATCCGTGCCGATCGCAAGCCGGCGCGTGATGTGGTGCCATCGCTGTCATCTGACCGCCCTCAATACGACAGCGAATCGTACCTGCGCTTGCTTCCCTGGACTTCGACGCTGACCTGGTTGGGAGCGCAGATGGCGATTTCTCCCGGGCGCGCCAGCCAGCCCTGGCGGACGCAGTACTGGCGGGGACCGGGATCGGACGCGACGCGTACCCGACGTTTGTCTACCACGACGGTGGTCGTGCCGAGCGGACCGGGAACGTCGATCCGGCCGTTGCGCGACAGGTCAAGTTCGGAGAACAATTCGCCACCACGCCTGACGATCGCTTTGTCGGCGACGCCCGCCTGCCAGGCCAGCGGAATGCTCAGCGCACAGAACAGCAGGCCAAGCGCCACCAGCAGCCAGTCGCCGGGCCTGAGCAGCCCGAGCCAGCGCATCAGGCGATGCCGAGAGCAGTCATCGCCGGCGGCGGCAATTCGCGGTGACGCACCAGTACCCGCGCGCAACTGCGAAACTCGCGTCCCAGACGCTCGGCCAGGTAGACCGAGCGATGCTGGCCGCCGGTGCAGCCGATCCCAACGGTCAGGTAATTGCGGCTGTCGCGAACGTAGGCGGGCAACCAGTCGCGAACGAAGCCGGCGATGTCGCCGCGCATGCGCAGCACTTCGGGCTCGGCCTCGAGAAAGGCGATCACCTGTGCGTCAAGGCCGGTCAGCGCGCGCAGATTCTGTTCGTAATACGGATTGGGGAGGCAGCGGACGTCGAAAACCAGGTCGGCGTCGAGCGGTATGCCATTCTTGAAACCGAACGATTCGAACAGCAGCGTCAGCCCGCCCTGCGGGGAGTCCGGGAAAGCATCGGTGGCAACGAACTGGCGTACCCATTCGCGCAGAGCGCTGGGCTTCAGGACGCTGGTATCCATGTGGTGACCGAGTGCCGCCAAGCCGGCCAGGCGAACGCGCTCTTCGGCGATCGCCTCGGTCAGCGTCAAGCGGTCGCTGGCCAACGGATGCCGACGGCGCGTTTCGGAGTAGCGCTTGATCAGCGTGGCGTCCTGGGCGTCGAGAAACAGGAACTGCAAGTCGACCCCCTTGGCGCGCAGTGCGTCAAGCTGCGGTGGCAGGGTGCACAAACTGTCGCCGCCGCGACTGTCGATCACTACCCCGACCTGGTCGTAGCCGAGCTGATCCAGTTGCGCGACCAGCGGCTGCAACAACTGTGACGGCAGGTTGTCGACGCAATAGTAATCAGCATCCTCCAGCACTTTGAGTGCAATCGATTTTCCGGAACCGGAGAGGCCGCTGATGAGAACGAGATGCATACCGCCAAGCATAACGGATGCCTGGCTCCACCAGCAAGTCAGTCTCGCTTACACTGAATGCCCCAGCTTATCAGGTCAGGTTCATGGCTGCTTTGAAGATCCCTTTTCTCGCCGATCTGGCGGCGATTCGGCGCGACATTCACGCGCATCCGGAGCTCGCTTTCAACGAGCTGCGAACCGCCGATCTGGTTGCCCGCGAGTTGAACAGCTGCGGTCTGCGGGTTCATCGCGGTCTGGCCAGGACCGGCGTCGTCGCCAGCTTGCGCAAGGGCACCAGTGGCCGCGCGATCGGGCTGCGCGCCGACATGGATGCGCTTCCCCTCGAAGAGAAGAACGACTTCGCGCACCGTTCGACCAACGCCGGACTGATGCATGCGTGTGGTCATGATGGCCATACCGCGATCCTGCTCGGCGCCGCGCGCTACATGGCGGAGCACCGCGATGTTCTCGATTTCGACGGCACGGTCCACTTCATTTTCCAGCCTGCCGAGGAATCCGAGGGCGGGGCAGCGGTGATGATTGCCGAAGGTCTGTTCGAGCAGTTTCCGATGGGTGCCGTCTTCGGCCTGCACAACTGGCCCGGCATCCCGGTCGGTGAAATGGCGGTGATGCCGGGTCCGGTGATGGCCGGAACCTGCGCCTTCGAAATTCTCGTGCGTGGACAAGGTTGCCATGCGGCAATGCCACACCAGGGTGTCGACACGCTGGTCGTCACCAGCCAGCTGGTGCTGGCGCTGCAGACGGTCGTCGCCCGCAACGTACACCCCTGCGAGTCGGCCGTGGTCAGCGTCACGCAGATTCACGCCGGTGAAGCGTGGAACATCATCCCCGACGACGCCGTTTTGCGCGGCACCATTCGCAGCTTCAATCCGGCTACGCAGTCGCTGGTCGAGCGTTCAGTCGAGCGGCTATGCAGCGGGATCGCCAGCGCCTTTGGCGCGCAGATCTCGGTGCGCTTTGATCATCGGTATCCGCCGACCGTCAATAGCGCCGCCGAAACCGAAATCTGCCGGGCCGTGGTGCGTGAGCTGCTCGGTCCCGACCGGCTGCGCGACAAGGAACTTCCCTCGATGGGCGCCGAAGATTTCGCGTACATGCTTGGCGAGAAGCCGGGTTGCTACGTTTGGCTGGGCAACGGCCCCGGCAGCGGCGGCTGCACCCTGCACAACCCGCATTACGACTTCAACGACGAGATCTTGTCGGTCGGCGTGAGTTATTGGGTGAAGCTGGCCGAACGCGCTCTTGGGCCCGAGTCCGACGACGACAGGGACTGAGCGATCCCTGGCCAACTCGCCACCGAGTCTTCTGCGCGATCCCGCGCCGACGCAAGAAGACGACCGGCGCAGCATGTTACACTCGTAAAGTTGGCAGTCTGTGCGCGGGAGCCGAATGCCCGCAGGCCCGGCACTGCTGACCACGAAAAAAAGATGGCGGGGAGTAGCCGGTGGGTAGCCGGATCCTCCCCGGGTTCTGGTCGGAACCAGAACTCCCAAGACCATAAAATGGAGAACAGCGTGCGTAGCCTAGGGGTTGGGGCTTACAGGCAGCTTACGTACGCCGGGCCGGGAAGGGAGAACGATGCGTATCCTCCTCGTTGAAGACGATCGAATCATTGCCGATGGCCTCTGCCGCTCACTGCGCAAGGCGGGTTACGCAGTCGATTGCGCGGCTAACGGCATTGATGCCGATACCGCCCTGATGACCAATGTGTACGATCTGGTGATCCTCGACCTGGGTTTGCCCAGACTGCCCGGACTGGACGTCTTGCGCCGCTTGCGCGCCCGCAAGTCGACAACGCCGGTGTTGATCCTGACCGCGCTTGATGGCATCGACGATCGGGTCAAGGGGCTTGATCTGGGCGCTGACGACTACATGGCCAAACCCTTCGAGCTGCCTGAACTGGAGGCGCGTGTGCGGGCGCTGAGCCGCCGCTCGTCGGGTACGGCACGGCTGATCGAGTGCGGCGCGCTGACTTTCGATCAGACCGATCGGTGTGCCTTGGTGAATGGCCAGATGCTCGATCTTTCCGCCCGCGAGCTTGGGCTGCTCGAGATCCTCCTGTCACGGACCAAGCGGCTGGTCAGCAAGGACCAACTCGTCGATCACCTCTGCGGCTGGGGGGAGGAGGTGAGTCACAACGCCATCGAGGTCTATATCCACCGCTTGCGCAAGAAGCTCGAAGCCACCGGCGTCAATATCACCACCGTGCGCGGTCTCGGATACTACCTTGAGAAACCTGCGGAAGAGACAAGACCCTGACGTTCAGCGCTCGCTGTTCGGCGAGATCCTGGACTGGATGCTGGCACCGCTGCTGTTCGTGTGGCCGATCAGCATTGCCTTCACCCATTATTTCGCCAACAGCGTCGCCAGCTACCCCTACGATCAGTCACTGCGCGAACATGTGTCGGCGATCTCGCGCCAGGTCGTTTTCGACAAGGGTTATCCGCAGTTGGCGCTGCCGGAAATGGCACAGGTCTTCCTGCGCTCCGACGAGATCGACAACGTCTATTTTCATTTGCTCGACGGTAACGGCGCGCTGATCGCCGGCGACCCGGAACTGCCGGCGCCGCAGCTTCCTGGCAGCGCGCTGAAGAATGAGCACGGCGAGATTCATTTCCGCGATGACGAGTACCGTGGGCAGGCGCTGCGCGTCGCCTACATGTACCTGTTCGGCAGCGCGGAGTCGGCCGACCGCTGGGTGCTGATCGAAGTAGGGGAAACGACCGAAAAACGCTCGCAGCTGGCCAACAAGATCATTGCCAGTGTGATCCTGCCCCAGTTCGTGATCATTCCCCTGGCCGTCGTTCTGGTGTGGTTCGGCCTGTCGCAGGGATTGCGCCCCTTGACCCGGCTGCGGAACCGCATTGAGGCGCGCCGTGAAGCCGACCTCTCGCCGATCTCGTTGGGTCGCGTCCCCGAGGAATTGCGGCCGCTGACCGAAGCATTCAACTCGATGCTGGCGCGCATGCAGCACAACGTCGACGCGCAGCGGCGCTTCATCGCCAATGCCGCCCACCAGATGCGGACGCCACTCACCGGCCTGAAGACGCAGGCGCAACTGGCGATGCGCGAGCGTGACCCGGCCGAGTTGCGGCATGCCCTCAGGCAGATTCTGACCGGTGTGGACCGCGCCTCGCACCTGGTCGACCAGTTACTGGCGCTGGCGCGCGCCGAGGCCAGTGGGCACTCGCCGCAAACGCTGGCAGTGCTCGATCTCGATCACATACTGCGCGAAATCGTCGAGACATGGGTCGTCCAGGCGCTCGAAAAGCGCATCGATCTGGGTTACGAGCCCGCCGGCGCAGTGCCCATCCTCGGCAATGCGTTTCTGTTGCGAGAAATGATCAACAATCTGCTGGACAACGCGCTGCGCTACACGCCCGCTGGCGGACGGGTTACCGCACGCGTAGTCACCCAGGGAGATTTCGCCCTGCTTGAGGTCGAAGACAGCGGCAGCGGAATTTCCGACGAAGACTCGCACAAGGTCTTCGACCGCTTCTACCGGGCCGAGGGAAGGGACGGCGAGGGGAGCGGGCTCGGCCTGGCGATCGTTCGTGAAATCGCCGAAGTCCATCAAGCCGCAGCCAGTCTGCGGCCGAACACGGTTGGCGCCAGCGGTGAGGAGCAGTCCGGCTGCATCGCCAGGATCGTCTTCCCGGTGCACCGCCTGCAACCCTCGCGCCTGCCACTCGCCGAGACGGTCCGCACCGGCTTTGCCTGACCGGGGAAAGCGTCGGCTGCCGGCGCGCTCGAGTCGCTTTCCAGCGGTATGCCGGAATGCTTCCCGGGGTCTTCGGTCAGGCCAGTTTGCGCAGGTAGGCCGGCGCAAATTCCAGAACGAAGTCCCAGAAAGCGGCCAGCGCGGGAGTCAGGTGCTTGCTGCGGTGGCGGACGATATGCCAGCGACGCATCACCGGCGTTCCTTCCACTTTCAGGATCCCCAGACGTCCGGCGCTCAGTTCGAGTCCGAGCGTGTGCTGGGAAATGAAGCTGATCCCCAGTCCCGCGACAACCGCCTGCTTGATCGCTTCGTTGCTGCCCATTTCCATGCCGATCCGTGGCTTGATCGAACGGTCGCGAAAGAACTCCTCCATCGCCGAGCGCGTTCCCGACCCCGCTTCGCGAACGATCAGCGTTTCGCTGGCGAGGTCTTCGACGGCGACGTTTGCACGCCGGGTCAAGGGATGCTCCGTGCTGGCGACGATTACCAGCGGGTGCGGTGCGAAAGCTACGGAAGTGGCGTCGAGCGTCGCGGGCGGACGGCCCATGATCGCCAGGTCCACCTCGTTGCCGGCCAGCAGGCGACTCACCGTGTCACGGTTGTCGATCAGCAGGCGGATGCGTACGTCGGCCTGCGTCTTGCGAAACTGCGCCAGCAGTCCCGGCGCGAAGTACTCGGCGGTGCTGGCGACGGCGACGGCGATGCGTCCGCCCTTCAAGCCCTTCAAGGCCAGCAGCGCCTCGTCGGCGTCTTTCAGCGACTGCAGAATCTGGCGTGCATGTTCGAGCAGAATCTCGCCCGCCTCGGTGAGGAAGACGCGTTTGCCGATGCGCTCGAACAGCAGCGCGCCGCAAACGTCTTCGAGTTGCTTGATCTGCAGCGAGATCGCCGCGTGCGTCAGATGCAGGTTCTCCGCGGCACGCGCAAACGACAGGTGGCCGGCGGCCACCGAAAAGATTTGCAACTGGCGGATCGTGGCGTTTCTCATTAATTAGCTTTTCTTAAACAAAACGAACAATACCTTTAACTAGAGTTTTTCGATCAGGCCGCTAGAATCAGGTTCGTACCGCGACTTACGAAACATTTCATCTTCTGGAGTAGCACCATGCTATGCGGACGCACCAACGTTAACAAGTTTCTGGTCGAGGAGCAGCGCCGCAATCCGGCGCTGGCTGGCGACTTCTCGATGCTGATCAGCGACATTGTGCGCTCGTGCAAGGCGATTGCGCAGGGCGTGTCGCGTGGATCGCTGGCCGACGTCCTTGGCGATGCCGGGCAGGAAAACGTTCAGGGCGAGGCGCAAAAGAAACTGGACGTGCTGGCCAACCAGGCGTTCCTTCGCCATTGCGAGTGGGGCGGTCACCTGGCGGCGATGGCTTCGGAGGAAATGGAAGACATCTATCCGATCCCGTCCGGGAACCTTCGCGGTCGCTACCTGCTGGTCTTCGACCCGCTCGACGGTTCTTCGAATATTGATGTCAACCTCTCGGTCGGCAGCATCTTTTCGGTCCTGCGCTGCCCCGAGCATGTTGGTGACGGGGGGCCTGGCGTGGCCGACTTCCTGCAGCCGGGGTCATCGCAGGTGGCCGCCGGCTACGCGCTGTACGGCCCGTCGACGATGCTGGTGCTGACCGTCGGCAACGGCACGCATGGGTTCACGCTCGATCGCAACATCGGCGAGTTTCTGCTGACCCATCCGAATCTCCGGATCTCGCCTGAAACGCGCGAGTTCGCGATCAACGCCTCGAACGAGCGCTTCTGGGAACCACCGATCCAGCGCTACGTCAGCGAGTGCCTGGCCGGCCAGGGCGGCGTCCGCGGCAAGGACTTCAACATGCGCTGGGTGGCGTCGATGGTCGCCGAAGTGCACCGCATCCTGATGCGCGGTGGCGTTTTCATGTATCCGCGTGACAGCAAGGACCTGTCCAAGCCGGGACGTCTGCGGCTGATGTACGAAGCCAACCCGATGGCATTGATCGTCGCCCAGGCCGGCGGTCTGGCGTCAACCGGTGGCGAGCGCATTGTCGATGTACAGCCGACCAGCCTGCATCAGCGGGTGCCGGTGGTTCTCGGGTCGCGCGACGAGGTCGAGCGCATCGAACGCTATCATCGCGAGCACGCCACCGGCGAGGACCAGCCATTCAGGTCGCCACTGTTCTCGACGCGAACCCTGTTCCGAGACGACTGACCGACACTACGCCGGCCGCAACTGTTTCTCTGACGCTCACGACTTCCACGGTAACGAAAAGGAGATACCCCGCATGTCGATAAAAAACCCGGTGGTCGCCATTACCGGCTCCTCAGGCGCCGGCACCACCTCCGTCACGCGCGCCTTCCAGCACATCTTCAGGCGCGAACAGCTTGATGCCGCGATCATCGAGGGCGACAGCTTTCACCGTTACGACCGCCAGGAGATGCGCGCCCAGATGATCGAGACCGGCCTGGCCGGCGACCACCATTTCAGCCACTTCGGACCCGAGGCCAATCTGCTCGCGGAACTCGAAGGATTGTTTCGCGAGTACGGCGAGACCGGCCGTGGTCGCAGTCGTCACTACGTGCACGACGACACCGAAGCCGAACTGTATGGCGCGCCGCCGGGAACCTTTACCGAGTGGACCGATCTTCCGGCAGGCACCGACCTGTTGTTCTACGAGGGTCTACACGCCGCCGCCACTACCGACCGGGTTGACGTCGGACGGTACGTGGACCTGTGCATCGGCGTCGTTCCGATCATCAATCTGGAATGGATTCAGAAGCTGCATCGCGACAAGGCGCAGCGCGGTTACTCGACCGAAGCGGTGGTCGACACCATCCTGCGACGGATGCCCGACTACATCAACTACATCTGCCCGCAGTTCTCCCGGACGCATGTCAATTTCCAGCGGGTGCCGACGGTCGACACTTCCAACCCGTTCATCGCGCAGGACATCCCGCAGCCCGACGAAAGCCTGCTGGTGATCCGTTTCGCCAATCCACACGGGATCGATTTTCCCTACCTGCTGAGCATGCTCGACAACTCGTTCATGTCGCGCCCGAACATCATCGTCTGTCCGGGCGGCAAGATGGGTCTGGCGATGCAGATCATCTTCACACCGATGATCATGCAACTGATGGACAAGAAGCGCCGCTCGCGCTAAAGCCGGGCAGCGGTTCGCTGCTCAAGGACTGTTTCCGTGCCCTGATTGAAGGAGGTCGCCGTGCCCACCGAATCCCGCAAGTTACGCCGCCGCTGCGCCAATGCACTGCGCTTTCTCGCCATCGATGCCGTCCAGGCGGCGAACTCTGGCCACCCGGGAATGCCGATGGGTATGGCCGATATTGCTGAAGTGCTCTGGCGCCACCACCTCAAGCACAATCCGGCCAACCCGAGCTGGGCCGACCGCGACCGTTTTGTGCTGTCCAATGGGCATGGGTCGATGCTGCTCTATGGCCTGCTGCACCTCAGCGGCTACGACCTGCCGATCGACGAGCTGAAGCGCTTTCGACAGCTCCATTCGAAGACGCCGGGACACCCTGAAGCCGGGCTCACGCCGGGGGTTGAAACGACCACCGGACCGCTCGGCCAGGGTCTTGCCAACGCGGTCGGCATGGCGCTCGCCGAGCGTCTGCTCGGCGAGACCTTCAACCGCAGCGGACACAAGGTCGTCGATCACTTCACCTACGCCTTCATCGGCGATGGCTGTCTGATGGAAGGCGTTTCGCACGAGGCGTGCTCGCTGGCCGGGCGGTTGTCGCTGTCGAAGCTGATCGTCTTCTACGACGACAACGACATCTCGATCGACGGCCACGTGCAGCCGTGGTTTGCCGACGACACGCCGCAGCGTTTCGAGGCCTACGGCTGGCGCGTGGTGCCGCACTGCGACGGTCACGATGCGGATTCGATCGAAGCCGCGATCCGCATCGCCAGGACGCAGACCGGCAAGCCGACACTGATCTGCTGCAAGACGATGATCGGCTTCGGTTCGCCGAACAAGGCCGGCACGCACGATGTGCACGGCGCGCCGCTGGGGGTCAGCGAGATCGCCGACACCCGCCGACAGCTCGACTGGCCGTTCGCGCCGTTCGAGATCCCGGCCGACGTTCGCGGCGGCTGGGACGCGCGCGCCCGGGGAGCCGCCGCCGAGAAGAGCTGGGCGGCGAAATTCGCTGCCTATCGCACCGCCTACCCCGAACTGGCCGCCGAGTTCGAGCGGCGGACGCTCGGCGAACTGCCTGCCGACTGGCACGACCGCGTCGCCGAGTTGCTCGATCAGCTGGCGGCACAGACCAGCGCCGTCGCCACCCGCAAGGCTTCGCAGAACGTTATCGAAGCGATCGCCCCGGCGCTGCCCGAACTGCTCGGTGGCTCGGCGGACCTGACCGGTTCCAATCTCACCAACTGGAGCGGCACGCGCCCCGCCAACCGCGAAGCCGGCGGCAACTACGTCAGCTACGGCGTCCGCGAATTCGGCATGACGGCGATCGCCAACGGTCTCGCGCTGCATGGCGGTTTCATTCCCTACACCGCAACTTTCCTGGTCTTTTCGGACTACGCCCGCAACGCGATTCGCCTCGCTGCCCTGATGAAGCTGCGGCAGTTGATGGTCTATACCCACGATTCGATCGGCCTCGGCGAAGACGGGCCGACACACCAGCCGATCGAGCACGCGGCATCCTTACGTTTGATCCCGGGCCTGGACGTGTGGCGCCCGGCCGACGCCGTCGAAACCGCCGTCGCCTGGACGCAAGCCCTCGAACGGCGAGATGGCCCATCGTGCTTCCTGCTGTCGCGGCAGAACCTGCCAGCGCTGGCACGCACCGCCGAGCAGATCGCCGCCATCAAGCTCGGCGGCTACGTCCTGCGCGAGGCGAGCAGCAGCGCCCCGGCCGTCGTGCTGGTCAGTACCGGTTCCGAACTCGGCCTCGCCGTCGAAGCGCAGGCCGCCCTCGAACAGGAAGGCATCGCCACCCGTGTCGTCGCCATGCCCTGCACGCGGCGCTTCGACCTGCAGCCGCTGGCGTACCGGCAGCAGGTGCTGCCGCCGGCCATCCCGATCGTCGCCGTCGAGGCCGGCCATCCCGACCTGTGGTGGAAGTACGTCGGCAGCAATGGTGCGGTGGTCGGCATCGACCGCTTCGGAGAATCCGCGCCGGCGCCGCAGCTCTACGAGTTCTTCGGCATCACGGTGGCGGCCATCGTCGCCGAAGCACGTCGCCTGGTCGGGCCGTCGCCGTCTGCGTCGGCAGGGGTCAGGAAGCGTTCTGCGGCCAGCGCGGCGAAAGCCGCCGGCTGAGAGCTGTGCTGCCTCGCCGCAGCGCGTGCGAGGGCTTCGCCGACGCCACTTACTCGGCGCTGCGCGACCCGCTCAGCGCCGCCAGCACCCCCAGCCCGATCAGCACGCTGCCGCTCAGGTAGCGGGCGACCCCGCGCGCGTCGTCGAGGCGGCTCAAGGCCGGCGACACGGCGCTTGCGGTCAGCACGTAGAGGCTGTCGGTGACGACCGCAATCAGCACGAACAGCGAACCGAAGAACACGCTCTGCCACAGCGCCGAAGCCGCCGGATCGATGAACTGCGGCAGGAAAGCGGCAAAGAACAAGGCCGTCTTCGGATTGAGCAGCGCGACGACAAAACCGTCGCGAAAGATCGGCGCCAGCGCGGCCTCGCCGAAAGTCGCCTCTTCCGCTGTCGAGCGCGCACCCAGCGCCTTGATTCCGAGATAGACCAGGTAGGCGGCGCCGGCGTACTTGACGACGGCGAACGCCAACGACGAGATTGCCAGCAGCGCGGCCAGACCGACCGCTGCGCCGATGGCGTTGCCCAGGTTGCCCATCGCCACGCCAGCGACCGAACACAGCCCGGCCCGCCTGCCCTGCGCCAGCGTGCGCGCGAGGATGTAAAAAACCCCCGGCCCGGGCGTCGCCGCGAGCACCAGGCTGGCCAGCAGGAAGGCGGGCAGCGAGGGGTTGCCGAACAGGGTTTCACTCATTGATCGCTCCCGAAATCATGCATTCTCTACGTCCCGTGCTACCAAGAAGACGGTCCCGAAAAAGGCTCCCAAGGCCGACGCCAGCCAGAAAACAATACTCTAAACCAAACACGCCAAAGGCATGATTGCGTTAGTGGACCAAAAAGAACGGGTGGCACGCTGGGCAGTGTTCCAGCCAGGATTCGTACCCCTTGGTACGGATGTAAGATTTCATGTGCTGCAACCTTTATGAAATTCCCCCGCAGGATTTGTCTCTATTGCGCGACGCCGTAGAGGCGAGAGTTGGTGACCTTGGCAATCACGCGGCTGGTTCGATGCGGGCGCCGACGCAAGATGGCGGAAGGGCCGCCCCGTTTCTTCGGCTCTCGCCTTGGCGTGTTTAATGAGCGTCCCGGTTCCGCTCTCGAAGAACCTCCCGGCATCTTTCAGAAGCACGCCTCGACGCCGAGCGTTTAGCCGCCGCTGTCGAGGCCGCGGTCGCGATCGTCGGGGCGCTTCCTGGCTCACTGCGCAAAGAGGGTCCGCTCACGCGCACGATGATGCAGCGGTGCTGAAGCCGGTCGAGCAGCGCATCGACGAGCGGCTTCTTCTAAAACAACTCGTACCAGCGGGGCAGATCGAGATTCGTCGTGATCAGCGTTGACAGCCCCAGGCTATAGCGCTGATCCATCAGGCGGAAGAACGCGTTGACCTGTTCCGGCTTCAGGTTGAGGTACCCCAGCTCATCGATGGCGATCAGCGGCATGCGGCACAACTGGTTGAGCAGCCCCACCGCAATCCCGGACTTGCCGGTCCCTGGCGGACCGATCAACAACACGTTCTCGCCCCGGCGCAGGAATTCCAGTCCGGCCAGCGCCATCACCTGCGCCTTGTTCACACTCGGCTGCCGCGCAAAAGGAAACGACTGCAAAGTCCAGGGCAAAGGCAAATGCGCCTGGCTCAGGCGATAAGCCAGACTCTTCTCGCGTCGGGCCGCGTCTTCCGCGCCGAGCAGACGGAAGACCACCTCCGGAACCGGCGTCCCCTGCCGCTCGGCCCGGTCGAGTTCCGCATCGAGCACCGCCGCCATCCCCGACCAGCGCATCTGCCCAAGCAAAGCCTTCAGACGCTCACGCATCATCACCTCCATCGTCCAGATTGAAGAAATCCCCCGCCACCTGCTGCAGGATCATGTGCTCCAGGCGACCCCTGTCGAACAGACCGAACTGCAGCGCCTGCGCCACGGCCGCCAGCAAAGGCTCCTTCGGATAGGT
>NZ_JAPUVQ010000106.1:0-38797 GCF_029255145.1 Accumulibacter sp. | reverse complement strand
CGCCGCGCTCCTCGAGGAACTCACCCTGCAAGATTTCCCGCATCCGGAAACCGGGGCAAGAATGACCTTCGCCCTCGTCTAAAGTGCCAACCGGGTTTCCTCCGAGATCAGGAAATCTGAACTTCCACACCGAGAACATCCAGAAGTTTGCCGCCGACGTCGACGCGGCGACGAGTGGCAAGCTGAAGATCACGGTGCATGCCAACGGCTCGCTGTACAAGGCCAACGAAATCAAGCGCGCCGTCCAGGGCGGGCAGGCGCAGGTCGGCGAGATCATCATTTCCGGTGCGGCCAACGAAGATCCGCTGTTCGCCCTCGACACCATTCCCTTCCTGGCCAGCAGCTACCCTGAGGCCAGAGCGCTGTGGCAGGCGTCGCGCGCCAGGATCGAGGAAAAATTCGCCAGGCAGGGACTGAAGATCCTTTTCTCGGTGCCGTGGCCACCGCAGGGGATCTATTCCAAGGTGGCGCTCAATTCTTCGGCGGACCTCAAGGGCGTGAAGATTCGCTCCTACAGCCCGACCGTCGCCCGGATGATTGAATTGATGGGCGCCCAGCCGGTGACCGTGCAGGCCGCCGAACTGACGCAGGCTCTGACCACCGGCGTCGTTTCCGCGAACATCACTTCAGCCTCGACCGGTTACGACTCGAAGAGCTGGGAACAGTTGAGCTATTACTTCGACGTCCAGGCCTGGTTGCCGAAGAACGTGGTGATCGTGAACCAGAAGCAGTTCGACAGCCTCGACCAGCCGACCCGCGACGCTCTGCTGAAGGCGGCGGCAGCCGCGGAGCTGCGCGGCTGGAAGATCTCCGAGGAAAAGACCCTGTGGTACGTCGAGCAGCTGAAGAAGAACGGCATGAAGGTCCTGCCGGCTTCGGCCGATCTGAAAAAGGATCTCGTCAGAATCGGCGACAAGATGACCAAGGATTGGCTCGAACAGGCTGGTCCGGACGGTCAGCAGGTCTACGACGCTTACCGCAAGGCGGTCAGGAAATAGGCCACGCGCGGAAGTCGGGCCGCCGGTGGCGGTGGCCCGACTTCCGCGGCCGGCGATGCGAACCCTGCTCAACCTGATCTATCGCGGCAGCGGTGCCGTGGCGGCGCTGTTCATGGTCGGCGTACTGCTGATGGTGATCACCGGCGTCGTCACCCGCGAACTGGGAATCTACGTTCGTGGTACCGACGACTACGCCGGCTACTGCATGGCTGCCGCCGGCTTCCTGGCGCTGGCCTACACCTTCAAGCACGGCGAACATATTCGCGTCACGCTGCTGGTCGAGCGCCTCGCGGCGACGCCGAGGAGAATGCTCGAATGGTTTGCGCTGGCCTTTGGCACCTTGGTCAGCGGCGCCCTGGCGTGGTACAGCGTGCGCCTGGTGCTCAACTCCCGGCAGTTCAACGACATTTCGCAGGGAGTCGACGCGACGCCCTTGTGGATTCCGCAGCTGGCCATGGCGGTCGGCACCGTGATCCTGCTGTTGGCCTTCATCGACGATTTGCTGCTGATCAGCCTCGGTCGTCCGCCAGCGCGGCTGGTCAAGGCCGGCGGCGAAGCGGCGCGGATCGAGTGACCGGAGCGGCCGCATGGACGTGTTGATCGCGGCGGCGCTGGTCGTCGTGCTGCTGACCTTTCTTGCCGGCGGCGTCTGGATCGGGCTGGCACTGGCGGCGGTCGGCTACGCCGGCATGCTGGCCTTTACGCCGCGCCCGCCGGGCGACGCGATGGCGGTCACCATCTGGGGGTCAAGCTCGGGCTGGACGCTGACCGCGCTGCCGCTGTTCCTGTGGATGGGTGAAGTACTTTTTCGCACCCGCCTTTCGGATGACATGTTCAGGGGGCTGTCGCCGTGGCTGGAGCGGCTTCCCGGCCGCCTGCTGCACGCCAACATCATCGGCTGCACGATTTTTGCCGCGGTCTCGGGGTCGTCGGCGGCGACCTGCGCGACGATCGGCAAGATCACCCTGCCCGAACTGAGTAGGCGCGGCTATCCCGAGCACATGGCGATCGGTACCCTGGCCGGTGCCGGCACGCTGGGGCTGCTGATTCCGCCGTCGATCATCATGATCGTCTACGGGGTGGCGGCCGAGGTGTCGATCGCCAGGCTGTTCATCGCCGGCGTGATGCCGGCCCTGCTATTGGCTGCGCTGTTCATGGGCTGGGTAGTGCTGTGGGCGCTGCGCCATCCCGAACAGGTGCCGCCGATCGGCGAACGCACGACGCTGGCGCAGAAGCTTGCGGCCTCCCGGAACCTGATCCCGGTGGTGGTGCTGATCGCTGCCGTCCTCGGATCGATCTACGCCGGTGTCGCGACGGCGACCGAGGCCGCCGGCATCGGCGTGGTCGGCAGTCTGATCATCGCGCTGCTCCAGCGCTCGCTGCCCTGGACCAGCTTCCGGGACAGCCTGATGGGCGCTACCCGCCTGTATTGCATGATCGCGCTGATCCTCTCGGGTTCGTCGTTCCTGACGCTGGCCATGGCTTACATCGGCCTGCCGCGGCAACTGGCCGCCTGGGTCGCTTCGCTCGGACTGGCGCCGGGCCTGCTGCTGCTCGTTCTGGGCGTCCTGTTCATTACCCTGGGCTGCTTTCTCGACGGCATTTCGATGGTCGTGCTGACCATGGCGGTGCTGCTGCCGACGGTGACTGCCGCCGGCATCGACCTGATCTGGTTCGGGATCTTTATCGTGCTGGTGGTCGAAATGGCGCAGATAACGCCGCCGGTCGGCTTCAATCTGTTCGTGCTGCAGGGGATGACCGGTCGCCAGATCAGCGAGATCGCGCGCTACGCGACGCCGTATTTCGTGCTGATGTGCGTGGCGGTCACGATTACCTACTGGTTTCCGGGGATCGTCACCTGGCTGCCGGCGAAAATGATCCGCTGAACGCCGCCGCACAGGCCGCAGGGTCGCTATTGCGCCGAGCCACGGCGAGCGTCGCTCGCGGCATTCACTCCGGTTTCCGGTAGATCGTCGGTCGTACCTGCGCCAGCCGATCGCTGATCCCATGCAGCGACTCCGAATGGCCAACGAGCAGGTAGCCGCCGGGGAGCAGCCGCGGCAGCAGATTGGCGACCACCTTGCGCTTGGTTTCGCCATCGAAATAGATCATTACGTTGCGCAGGAAGATGACTTCGAAAGATCCGATTCCGGGATCGATCACTTGCGTCAGATTGACCTGAGCAAAGCGCACCTGCTGGCGAATCTTCGGCGCAATCAGGAAGTTTCCCGGGCCGGCAGCTGCTCCCTGCAGGCAGTACTTGCGCATGCACGCTTCAGGAATTCCTTCATTGCGCTGCAGCGGGTAGAGGCCGGCCCGCGCCCTGGCCAGGACCTGGGTGCTGATGTCGGACCCGAAAACCTCCCAGGGGGTATGCGGCAGTCTTTCGGCGAGCAGCATCGCGATGCTGTAGGCCTCTTCGCCGCTTGAGCTGGCGGCGCTCCAGATACGAACGTTGCCGCCCAACCGCCGGGTCGGCAGGATTTCGTCGCGCAGGAAGTCGAAGTGCCTGGATTCACGAAAGAAGTAGGTCTCGTTGGTGGTCAGCAGATCGATCATTGTCTGAACTTCATCGGGGTGCTGGCCGCTGGTGAGCTGGCGGTAATACTGGCCGAAGCTGTCGAGCTGGCGTTCCCGGAGGCGGCGCTGCAGGCGGCCGACCAGCAGCACCTTCTTGCTGTCGGCCAGATTGATGCCCGCGAGCTTGTGGATCAGGCGCTGAAACAGGAGAAACTCCTGGTCGCTAATGATCGCCTGCTCGATCATCGCGGGCCCAGCACGCGCTTCACCGCTGCTGGTCGCCAGGCGATGACCACAGGCAAGCACGCGGCATTGTTGTTCTCACGATATATCAGCATGTTATAGAATGCTCCTCGGTCGCCGGTGAAGTCGGGCTAAAGAAACTTGGCGAAGTGTGCGTTATTTCTCCTGTCCGACACAATGAAGCCGGTATTCTGCACTTGGTGATCAGCCGCGCGACGGTGATCAGGAAGCAGGACCGGTAGTCTTCCGGGAAGCGAGGCCGACGCCGGTGCGATGCCAGGAGGGTGCTGGAAGGGCGTCCGGCGCGCCCGCACCATCCGGCCGCTCGCTGCGACCGGCGTGCGGCTTCGGCGATTCGGCGATTCGGGGGGTCGTTGGCGCCGTTCGTTGCCGCCGCCGGCGAGCTGTTGCCGCAAAGAGGTGAGTCTTGAACGAAATGAGCGAATTGGCCGGCCGGGAGCGTCACTTTCGCCTTCAGGGACAATTCAACTATACTGTGGCGCGCTTCACGATACCCGTCAGCGCAATGTCTTGGGGATTTGCCGCAACCCGTTTCCAGGCCGGCGACTAAAAAGGAGAGGATCATGCTTACACGCCTGCACCATGTTTTCGGCGCCGCGTTTCGTTGGGTTGTGCTCGGCGCGCTGGGCGCGCTTGTCGTGGGTTGCGCATCATCCTATCCACCGGCGCCGGTTGCCGCCGCTTCGCCCGACTACCGCTACATCATCGGCCCTGGCGACAACGTGAATATCATCGTCTGGCGCAACCCCGAGCTTTCGATGGCGGTTCCGGTTCGTCCGGATGGCTTGATCGCCGGACCGCTGATCGAGGACATGCAGGCGATGGGCAAGACGCCGACGATGCTGGCGCGCGACATGGAAAAAGCGCTGGGCACGTTCATCCGGGATCCGGTGGTGACGGTCGTGGTGAATACCTTTATCGGCAGTCAGAGCGAGCAGATTCGGGTGATCGGCGAGGCATCGAAACCGCAGGCGCTGCCCTACCGGCAGAAGATGACCTTGCTCGACGTGATGATCTCGGTCGGGGGGCTGACCGATTTTGCCGACGGCAATGGCGCGACGCTGGTGCGCGCGTCTGATGACAACAAACAGTACAGCGTTCGCCTGAACGATCTGATCCGGCGCGGTGACGTGACCGCCAACGTCGACGTCAAGCCGGGCGACGTGCTGATCATTCCGCAAAGCTGGTTCTGATTGGTCTGGCGCTAGCGTCAGGATGCTTCTTCTGCTGTCCGTCGCGTCACAGGAAGTGGTGGACAGTCCTGCAACCGATACCGATAGAGTCTGAATCCGATGGATGAACTGCTTCGACAAGCGACAACGATCCTGCGCGGAATGTGGAAACGCCGTTGGCTGGGGGTTGTCGTCGCCTGGGTCGTCGGCGTCGCCAGTGTCGCCGCCGTGCTGGCGATACCCGACAAGTACGAGGCATCGGCGCGAATTTTTGTCGACACCCAGTCGATTCTCCGTCCACTGATGACCGGCCTGGTGACCCAGCCCAATCTTGATCAGCAGGTGATGATGCTGAGTCGGACGCTGATTACCCGGCCGAATGTCGAGAAGCTGATCCGGATGGCGGACCTTGACCTCAAGATCCAGTCCAAGGCGGAAAAGGACGCGCTGGCCGAGGAATTGATGGCGTCGCTGAAGATCGCCAACACCACGCGCGACAACATCTACACCATCAACTACCGCGACACGCAGCCCGAGAGCGCCAAACGGGTGGTGCAGTCGCTGGTGTCGATCTTCGTCGAGTCCAATCTCGGCGATGCGCGCCGGGACTCGGAATCGGCCCGGAAATTCATCGACGAACAGATCACCTCGTATGAACAGAAGCTTGAGGAAGCCGAGGCGCGGCTCAAGGAATTCAAGCTGCGCCACCTGGACACCCAGAGCTCCGAAGGAAAGGACCATTTCGCCAAGATGACCGAGATGGGCGCGCTGCTTGAGCAGAGCAAGCTCGCCTTGCGCGAGGCCGAGCAGTCCCGCGATGTGCTCAAGCGGCAGATTCTCGGCGAGGAGCCGTCGCTGCTGCCGGATGCCAGCCAGGAGTCGATGTCGGGGATTTCGATTCCCGAACTCGACGGCCGGCTGGACGTCATGCAGCGCAATCTGGACGCCATGTTGCAGCGCTTTACCGACAAGCATCCCGACGTCGTCAGCACGCGTCGGCTGATCAAGGACCTTGAGGAAGAGAAGCGCAAGGAGGTCGCCGCCCGACGCAAGGCGGCGCTGGCCAGCCCGGCGACTTCGGTGAACAGCAATCCGGTGCACCAGCAACTGCGCATTTCGGTTTCCGAAGCGGAAGCGAATGTTGCCGCCCTGCGCACCCGCGTCGCCGAGTATCAGTCCCGCTACGACCAGATGAAAGAGGCGGTCAAGATGATGCCTCAGATCGAGGCCGAGTTCGCCCAGCTCAACCGCGACTACGATATCAACAAGAAGAACTACGAACAACTGGTGCAGCGGCGCGAATCGGCGAACATGGGGAGCGAGATCAACAACACCGTCGGCGTCGATTTCCGCTTGATCGACCCGCCGCGGGTGTCGCCGAAGCCGGTGGCGCCCAACCGTACCCTGTTTCTGCCGTTGACCCTGCTACTCGCCCTGGCTGCCGGGGTGGCGGTCACCTTTGCTGCCAGTCAGCTTCGCCCGGTATTTTTCGATTCACGGGCTTTGCGCGAAGCCTGCGGCCTGCCCTTGCTGGGGACGGTGTCGATGCTCACCGATGAACTGACGAAGCGCCGCGACAGAAGGGACCTGTTGCGCTTTGCCGCGGCCTGTATCTCGCTGGTCGGCGCCTATGGTGCGGGGCTCCTGGCCTTGTTCCTTTTTTCCGTCCGTACTGCCTGAGGAAAAGAGATGAGCCTCATCGAACAAGCCGCGAAGCGTCTGGCACAGCTGCGCCGGGCGGGTGTGGATGTCCCCGGTTCGGTTGTCGCCGACGGCGAGCCGGCGCCTGCCGAAGTGACGCCCGATTTCCCTCGCCCGTCCGCCTTGGCGGCGGATTTCAAGCGCCAACGCGCCGTGCTGACCGGCGACGCCGCGCCTCGGGGAGCGCCGGCGACGGTATCTCGCCGGATCGAGCTGGACCTCAACGCGCTCACCGTCAGCGGCCTGATCAGTCCGGATGCTCCGCGCTCGCAGCTTGCCGATCAATACCGGGTGATCAAGCGGCCGTTGATCGCCAACGCCATGGGCAAGGGCGCGACGCAGATCAAGCGCGGCAACCTGATCATGGTGACCAGCGCGTTGTCTGGCGAGGGCAAGACGTTTACGGCGATCAATCTGGCGATGAGCATCGCCATGGAACTGGACAATACGGTGATGCTGGTTGATGCCGATGTGCCCAAGCCGTCGGTGCTCAAGATGCTCGGTTTGCCGCCGTCGCGCGGCCTGCTCGATGTGATCACCGACGACTCGGTCGAGCTCTCGCAGGTTCTGCTGAAAACCAACGTCGAAACACTCAGCATTCTGCCGAGCGGCACGCAGCACCCGCGCGCGACCGAACTGCTGGCCAGCGACGCGATGGTCGGCCTGCTCGAAGAGATGGCCAACCGTTATCCCGACCGGATCATCATCTTTGACTCGCCGCCGCTGCTGATGACCACCGAGGCGCGTGCATTGGCGACCCACATGGGTCAGGTAGTGGTCGTGGTGAAGGCTGAGAGCACGGTTCGCAGTGACCTCAAGCACGCCCTGGCAGCCATTGAATCGTGCCCGGTAAAGCTGATGTTGCTCAACCAGGCGAGAGCCAGCACCCAGGATGGATACGGGTATGGATACGGGTACGGTTATGGTAACTATGGCTATGGCTCAGATGGCGTTTGAGCGGCCGCGGCATGCCGCTGGCGCTCGGCGCTTCCTGGCGACTTCAACAGCCAGTCAGGCCCCGTTGAAAGGGTGCCGAGAGCGTTGCGGTCTGCGCTCGGCCGTGCTGCTGGGCCTGGTGCCGTTGTTCACCGCCGTTCCGGCGCACGCCGAGAAGTGGCGGATCACCCCGACCCTGGCGGTTAACGAGACCTTGACCGACAACGTCTTCCTCACGTCCACCAACAAGACCAGCGATCTGGTTTCGGCGATCTCGCCAGGGATCGCGATCGAGGGCACGGGAAGCCGGGCCAAGCTGCGGCTCAATTACGTCCTGACCGAACAACTCTATGCCCGCGAGAGCAATTCCAACAATCACCTGAATTCTCTAAATGCGATCGGGACGATCGAGGCCATTGAAGACCTGCTGTTCATCGATGGTACCGGGACCATCTCGCAGCAGTACCTGTCCGCCTTTGGTGCGGTGTCGCCGAGTACCGCCAACGTCAACAAAAACCAGACCGAGACGTCGAGCTACGCGCTCTCGCCGTACCTCAAGGGCAGACTGCTCAACTGGGCTGATTACCTGCTGCGCTATCGGGCGACGACGACCAGTTCGCAATCGAATCTGGCGTCCAACCTGGATACCACCGAGTGGACCGGCGCCCTCAAGGGCGGCACGCGCTGGAACAGCGTCACCTGGGCGCTGGATGCGATGAGCCAGCATAACGATTACTCGAATGGCCGGACCTACGACGCATCGCGCTACATGGTGACCCTGTCGTACCGCTTCAATCCGCAGATCCAGGTGTCTCTGATTGGCGGCCAGGAGTCGAACGACTACGTCAGCCTGCAGCAGCAGTCGAACTTCACGCGTGGTGGGGGTTTTGACTGGACGCCGGACAACCGCACCAAATTGCATGCCTTGGTCCAGAACCGGTTTTTCGGGACCGGATACAACGTCGAGTTCAGTCATCGGCGGCCACGTTCGATGTTCTCCTTCCTGGCGAGCAAGGACGTCTCGCTGCAGCCACCCGGGGTGGGGAACACCGGGCAGGGCAACAACTACAATGCTTTCTATACGATCATCTCGGCGGCCAACCCCGGACTGCCGCCGGAGGCGATCGCGGCGCAGGTTGCGCAGTTGCTTCTCGAAAGCGGCGTTCCGGCCAACAGCTCGGTCGTCGATGGCTACCTGACCAATCGTCCAAACGTGCAGAATCTGATGCAGCTGACCGGTGCCCTGATGGGGGTGCGCAACACCGTCACTTTCACCGCGACCCGTAGCGAGCAACAGAACCTCAGCCTGATCAACGGCGCGACCAACAACTTCTCTTTGCCCAACCGGACCCTGCAACGCGGCTACGGCATCGTCTGGTCACACAAGCTGAGCGGTATCTCGTCGCTCTCTTTCGCGCTCAACCAGCAGCGCAGCAGCACCTTCACCGCCAACTCGCCGGAAACCGAGACGACCGGCGGCTATCTGGTGCTGTCGACCAGCTTCTCGCCGAATACCAGTGCCAACATCGGCGCGCGCAGGGTGGTTTCCAGTGGTGTGAGCAGCTACACGGAGAGCGCGCTGACCGGCGGCATCTCTCACCGTTTTTGATCGGTAGTCATGTACGAGTCTTTCTATGGTTTGACCAGCAAGCCGTTTCAACTGAATCCAGACCCCTCGTTCTATTTCGCTTCCAAGCAGCACCGCCGCGCCATGGCCTACCTCGAATACGGCCTGAATCAGAACGAGGGATTCATCGTCGTCACCGGCGAGATCGGCGCCGGCAAGACGACCATCGTTCGCGGTCTGCTCAACGACCTCGACTCCGACAAAGTGGTCGCCGCGCAGCTGGTCAGCACCCAGCTCGATGCCGAGGACACCTTGCGGATGGTCGCGGCCGCGTTTGGCGTTGGCACCAGGAACGTCGGCAAGTCGGAGCTGCTGCTGGCGCTCGAGGCTTTTCTGGTCGAGGTCACCAGCCAGGGGAAACGTTGCCTGCTGATCGTCGATGAAGCGCAGAACCTGACGCCGCGTGCGGTCGAGGAACTGCGGATGTTGTCGAACTTCCAGTTTGGCACGCAGGCCTTGCTGCAAAGTTTCCTGATCGGCCAACCGGAGTTCCGCAAGGTCATGCAGAGCCCGCAGATGCAGCAATTGCGCCAGCGCGTGATCGCCGCCTGTCATATTGGCCCGATGGATCAGGACGAGACCCAGGCCTACATCGAGCACCGCCTCAAGTGCGCCGGTTCGCAAGGTTCGCCGCGCTTTGACGCAGGCGCCTTCGAAGCCGTTTTCGAGGCCAGCGGGGGGATCCCGCGACGGATCAACGCCCACTGCGATCGACTGTTGTTGTCCGGCTTCCTGACCGGGAAAAGCGCGTTCACACGTGCCGACGTTGAAGAAGTGGCCAAGGAACTGCGCGAGGAAACGCAGTCTTCAAGGTCGATGAGCGCGAGCGATATCGGCCACGAGGCCACTGCCCCGGCGACCCCGCAGCTTACCGACAGCGGCATTCTGGACATCGACCTGTCGCGACTCGAACTCGACAGCAGCACGGCCGAGCGTGCGTCGCGCGCCATTGCCGATCTGAAGAGCGGCCATGTGGAGCAGCGCCTGATCCGCATCGAGCGCAGCATCGTTCGCCTGGAGCGCAGCAACGCAGCCGTTCTGTCGCTGATTCAGCAACTGGTTGATTCGGTGCGCGCAAAACATGAAGGAAAATGATCTTGACTGATGAGCAATGGCCCTCTGATCTGGGTCCGGTGGTCTGCGTGGTCGGCGCTCGGCCCAATTTCATGAAGATGGCGCCGATCCTCCGCGCCTTCGGTGCCCACCGGCCGGCCCTGCCGACCCTGCTGCTGCACACCGGCCAGCACTACGACAAGGACATGAACGATCGGTTGTTCGCCGATCTGCGCCTGCCGCGTCCGGATATCAATCTGGAAGTCGGTTCGGCGACGCACGCGGTGCAGACGGCGGAAGTGATGAAGCGCTTCGAACCGGTCCTGGACAGCCAGCGGCCTTCGTGCGTGCTGGTGGTCGGCGACGTGAATTCGACGCTGGCCTGTGCGCTGGTTTGCGCCAAGAAGGACGTGCCGGTGGTGCATGTCGAAGCGGGCCTGCGCAGCCACGATCGAGCGATGCCCGAGGAAATCAACCGTGTTCTCACCGACCAGATCGCCGACCGCCTGTACACCACCGAGCGTAGCGCGCTCGCCAACCTGACGCGCGAAGGGGTGGCCGAGGAGCGCGTGTGCTTCGTCGGCAACGTGATGATCGACTCGCTGCTCGCCAACCGGGAGTTTGCGCAAGCACCGGCGAAGACCCTGCAGATCGCCGGTGGCGACCCGGCGGTGATCGACGACGCTTCCGGCTACGGCGTGGTGACGCTGCACCGTCCGTCCAACGTCGATCGTTCGGACACCCTGCAAGCGCTGCTGGCGGTGCTCCGCGAAGTCTCGGACGGGCTGCCGCTGGTCTTTGCCATGCATCCACGCACGCGCGCCAACATCGAACGCTTCGGCTTGGGCGAACTGCTGCGCAGCCCACGCATCGTCCTTCTGCCGCCGCAGGGTTACCTGGAAATGCTCGGCTTGCTGGCCAGTGCGAAACTCGTCCTGTCCGATTCGGGGGGGCTGCAGGAGGAGAGTACCGCGCTCGGCGTTCCCTGCCTGACGATCCGCGAGAACACCGAGCGTCCGATCACCATCGAGCAGGGAACCAATACCCTGGTCGGCGCCGATCCGCAGGCGATCCGCAGGGGCGTCGACGAGATCCTGTCGGGGGCCGGCAAGAGCGGGCGCATCCCCGAGTTCTGGGATGGGCGGGCGGCCGAGCGAATCGCCGCCGACCTCTCGGCGTGGCTGCTGGCGCGCCACGCGCAGCGCGTCGGATAGCGGGAGCGCGTTGAGAAAAATGGCAGCGATCACCAACGCCATGACCATCGACGTCGAAGACTATTTCCAGGTCTCCGCGCTGGCCCCGTATATCGCCCGTGAGCAGTGGGATTCGCGCGAGTGCCGGGTCGAGAGCAACGTCGACCGCATTCTTCTGATGCTCGACGAGCACCAGACCGCGGCGACCTTCTTCACCCTCGGCTGGGTCGCCGAGCGCTACCCGCAGCTCGTTCGGCGGATCGTCGAGGCAGGACACGAGCTGGCCAGTCACGGCTACGGTCACCAGCGTGCCAGCGAGCTCAGTGAAGCCGAGTTCTCGGCCGACATCGGGTCGGCCAAGAAGCTGCTGGAAGACCTCTCGGGTCAGGAAGTCAAGGGCTATCGGGCGCCGAGTTTTTCGATCGGCGAAGGCAATCTGTGGGCTTTCGACTGTCTCGAGCGGGCGGGTTACCGTTACAGTTCGAGCATCTATCCGATTCGCCACGATCACTACGGGATGCCGGACGCGCCACGCTTCGCGCACCAGGTGCGCGCGGGCTTGCTGGAACTGCCGGTGACCACCGCTCGCTTCTTTCAGCGCAACTGGCCGGCCAGTGGCGGTGGCTACTTCCGCTTGCTGCCGTATCCGGTTTCGCGGTGGCTGCTGCAAAAGGTCAACGAGCTGGATCGTCAGCCGGCGATCTTCTACTTCCATCCCTGGGAGATCGACGCCGGGCAGCCGCGGGTCCCCGGGATCAGTGCCAAGACGCGCTTTCGTCACTACCTCAACCTGCAGCACACCGAAGGCCGCCTGAGGCGTTTGCTCGCCGACTTCCGCTGGGGGCGAATGGACGAAGTGTTCCTTGACGCGCGCACTCGGGCGGCCATGGTGAATTGATGAACAACACGATCGAGGAAGTGGCCAGGCTGGTCGCCGCCAGCGCGCCGCTCGCCGTCAACAGCCTGAATCCGGACGATCGCCTGGCCGTCGCCAGATGGGACGCTTTCGTCGACGCATGTCCGGAAGCCACTTTTTTCCACAAGGCCGGTTGGCAGCGGATCGTCGGCGAGGTCTTTGGCCATCGAACGCTCTTCCTCTACGCCGAACGTTCGGGCGTCATCGAGGCCGTTCTGCCGCTGGCGCAGGTCAAGAGCGTGCTGTTCGGCAACACCCTGGTCTCGCTGCCGTTTGCCGTCTATGGCGGCGTCGCGGCGAACAGCGCGGCGGCCGGCGAGGCGCTCGAACTGGAGGCGCAGGCGATCGCCCGGCGCCTGGGTGTAGACCATCTGGAACTGCGCAATCTGCGGCAACGTCATCCGGAATGGCCGTTGCAGGATCTTTACGTGCGTTTTCGCAAGGAACTCGCGCCGGAGGTGGAAGCCAACATGCTGGCCATCCCGCGCAAACAGCGGGCGATGGTGCGCAAGGGAATCAAGAACGGACTGCGCAGCGAAATCGACGGCGATTGCAGTCGTTTCTTCGCCCTCTACGCCGACAACGTCCATCGGCATGGGACGCCGGCGCTGCCCAGGCGCTATTTTGAAGCTCTGCAGCGGGTGTTCGGCGCCGACTGCGAGGCGCTGACGGTCGTAGACGGTGCCGGGCGCCCCTTGAGTGGCGTTTTGAGCTTCTACTTTCGCGACGAGGTGCTGCCCTATTACGCCGGTGACGAGCCGTCGGCCCGCGATCTGGCGGCCAACGACTTCAAGTACTGGGAGCTGATGCGGCGCTCGTGCGAGCGCGGCGTCAAGGTTTTCGACTACGGCCGCAGCAAGCAGGGCACCGGCTCGTATTCCTTCAAGAAGAACTGGGGTTTCGAGCCACAGCCGCTGTTCTACGAGTATTGCCTTTACCGCCGTGACTCCATTCCGCAGAACAACCCGTCGAACGCCAAGTACCGTCTGCTGATCGAGACCTGGCGGCGGCTGCCGATCGGCCTGGCCAACTGGCTGGGGCCGTTCATCGTTCGCAACCTCGGTTAGCGCGTGCCGCGCAAATCAGCGGCTTCCCTGTTTGACTGATGACTACCGCACCATCCTGTTGAGAGCCCGTCCATGAGGCAGCCCACCCCAAGCCTGACATCCGTCGCCGCTCACCCGGGCTGGCCAGTCGCCCTGCCGGCAGTCGCGCTGACCGTGCTGATCACCGTGCTGCTGTTTCGCGAAACGGCGCTGGCGATGGCCAGCATCTGGGAACGCTCCGATACCTATGCCCATGGTTTCATCGTGCCGCCGATCACCTTGTGGTTGATCTGGCGCATGCGTGCCAGCCTCGCCGCGCTGCCTCCCCGCCACAGCTATGCCGCTGTCTTGTTGTTTGCCGGCGTCGGTTTCGCCTGGCTGCTTGGCGAACTGGCGGCGGTCAACGTGGTCTCGCAGTTTGCCCTGGTGGCGATGCTGGTTCTTGCCGTGCCGGCGGTCCTAGGCTGGCAGGTCGCACGGCGGATCACCTTTCCCCTGCTGTTCCTGTTCTTCGCCGTCCCCTTCGGCGACTTCGCGCTGCCGACGCTGATGGACTGGACCGCGCACTTCACCGTTCTCGGCCTGCGCCTGAGCGGCATCCCGGTGCACAGCGAAGGCCTGAGGTTCGTCATTCCGACCGGCAGCTGGTCGGTGGTCGAGGCTTGCAGCGGCGTTCGCTACCTCATCGCCTCGGTCACCGTCGGCACGCTGTTTGCGTATCTTACCTATCGCTCATTGACGCGACGGGTTGTTTTTGTGATCGTTTCCTTTCTGGTTCCGATCGTTGCCAACTGGGTTCGGGCCTACCTGATCGTGATGATCGGCCACCTCTCGGGGAACAAGCTTGCCGTCGGCGTCGACCATCTGATCTACGGCTGGCTGTTCTTTGGCGTGGTCATCCTGTCGATGTTCTGGATCGGTGCGCGCTGGCGCGAGGATGATGACCAGGTCGCGCCGGTCGCGAACCTTGCCCCGGCGGGCGCCGCTGCGGTGGCGACGACCGCGCCTTCGGTGGTCGCCGCGGTACTCACCGTGCTGGTGGGCGGTGGCTGCACGCTCGGCCTCTGGCAAATCGAGCAGCAAAGGACACCGCAGGTCAGCGAGCTTGCGCGGCTCGGGCCGATTGCCGGCTGGCAGGCTGTGCCGAGCGACCCTGACGACTGGCAACCAGAATACGCGAACTATGTCGCACGCACGCAAGCGCGCTTCGAGCAGGACGGGCGTACGGCGGAGCTCTTCCTGGCCTACTACCGCAACCAGGACCAGCAGCACAAGATGGTCAGCTCGGCCAACGTGATGGTGCGCAGCGACGATCCGCTGTGGGTCAAGGTGGCCAGCGGCACGCGTGAAATCGGCTTCGCAGAGCAAAAGATCCAGGTCCGCACGCGCGAGTTGCGTGGACCTGCGGCGGCGCGCCTGGTGGTCTGGCAGTGGTACTGGGTCAATGGACACTGGACGGCCAGCGATGCCATGGCCAAGGTCTACACCGCTCTTTCACGGCTCACCGGCAAGGGCGACGATTCCGCGGTGATCGTCCTCTACGCGCCGCAGGAGCAGGCCGGCGCGGGCAATGCCGTCCTCGATGATTTCGCCCGTGCCGCCGGACCGGCGATCGAGACCGCGCTGCGGCAGACCATGGATGCCCGATGATGCCGGTGGACGACGCGCGTCTGCTGGTCGCGCACGTGGTGTTCCGCTTCGATGTCGGCGGCCTGGAAAACGGCGTCGTCAATCTGATCAATCACATGCCGCGCGACGCCTATCGGCACGTCGTCATTTCGCTGACCGAGATCACCGATTTCCGAAAGCGCATCGTGCGTGACGACGTCGGTTTCATCGCGCTGAAGAAGAAGCCGGGTCACACGCTGTGGCTC
Source organism: Accumulibacter sp. (assembly GCF_029255145.1). Lineage (GTDB taxonomy): Bacteria > Pseudomonadota > Gammaproteobacteria > Burkholderiales > Rhodocyclaceae > Accumulibacter. The sequence goes on along the minus strand of NZ_JAPUVQ010000106.1, from coordinate 23,497 downwards.
TATCCGCGCCTGTTCGGACTCTTCCGGGAGCTGCGACCGGCGATCGTGCACAGCCGCAATCTGGCGGCCCTGGAGGTTGCCGTCCCGGCCTGGGCGGCCGGCGTCCCGGTCCGGATTCACGGTGAGCACGGCCGCGATGTGGGTGATCTGGACGGCTCCAACAAAAAGTACCAATGGTTGCGTCGCCTGTACAGCCCGTTCGTGACCCGCTACATCGCCCTGTCGCGCGACCTAGCCGACTATCTGACCGGTCGCGTCGGCATCTCGCCGGCCCGCGTCGAGCAGATCTACAACGGCGTCGATATCAGGCTTTTTCATCCGGCGCGGCCTCGCCCGCCGATTGCCGGCTGCCCTTTTCCCGACCCGGGGTGCTGGCTGGTGGGTACCGTCGGCCGGATGCAGGTGGTCAAGGATCAGACCACCCTGGCGGCGGCCTTCGTTCGTGCGCTGGCGGCATTCCCCGAACTCGCGAGTCGTCTGCGACTGGTGATGATTGGCGACGGGCCGCTGCGGGCCAAAGCGCAGGCACTGCTCGACGATGCCGGCGTGGCTGAGCTGGCGTGGCTGCCCGGGCAGCGCGACGACGTGCCCGACATCCTGCGTGGTCTGGACTGCTTTGTGCTACCCTCGCTGGCCGAAGGCATCTCGAACACCATTCTGGAAGCGATGGCCAGTGGCCTGCCGGTGATCGCGACCGATGTCGGCGGCAACGGCGAGTTGCTCGAAGCCGGCCGTACTGGCGAACTGGTGCCGGCGGCCGACGTCGAGGCCATGGCGCAGCAGATCGCCGCCCACGCGCTGGACGCCGATCGTAGCCGCGCTGCCGGCGAGGCGGGGCGGGCGCTGGTCGAGCGGCGGTTCAGCATGGAAGCGATGCGCGAACGGCACCAGGCGCTGTACGACGAGTTGCTCGACGCGCGCACCGGCAAGGCAGACCGCACGGCCTTGCTGCACCGCTAGGCGACCGCAGAAATTCACCAAGGAGCTTGAGCGAAACCATGTGCGGCATTACCGGAATGTTTGATACCCGTGGCCGGCGCGAGATCGATCGCGCGGTGCTGACGCGGATGAACGAATCGCAACACCATCGCGGCCCGGACGAAGGCGGGCTGCACGTCGAAGCGGGCGTGGGTCTGGGTCACCGGCGGCTGTCGATCATCGACCTGTCGACCGGCCAGCAGCCGCTGTACAACGAGGATCAGAGCGTCTGCGTGGTGTTCAACGGCGAAATCTACAACTATCAGGAGCTGATCCCCGAGTTGCAGGCTCTTGGCCACGTCTTCCATACGCGCAGCGATACCGAGGTCATCGTCCACGCCTGGGAGGCCTGGGGCGAGGATTGCGTTCGCCGCTTTCGCGGCATGTTCGCCTTTGCCCTGTGGGACCGCAACCAGGAGACGCTCTTTCTGGCGCGCGACCGGCTGGCGGTCAAGCCGCTCTTCTACGCCTTGCTGCCGGACGGCACCTTCCTCTTTGGTTCGGAACTCAAGTCCTTGCTGGCGCACGGCGGACTGGCGCGCGACATCGATCCGCTGGCCGTCGAAGAGTACTTCGCGCTGGGTTACGTGTGCGAACCGCGAACGATCTTTCGTCAGGCCCGGAAGCTGCCGCCGGCGCATACCCTGACCCTGCGTCGCGGCCAGCCGGTTGCCGAGCCGAAGGAATACTGGGACCTGCGCTTCAGTCTGGCCAGCCCGTGCACGGTCGAGGAGGCGTGCGCGCAGCTCAACGACAAGCTCAGCGAGTCGATTCGCCTGCGGATGATTGCGGAAGTGCCGCTGGGCGCATTTCTCTCCGGCGGCGTCGATTCGAGCGCGGTCGTCGCGCTGATGGCCGGGCTCTCGGCCGATCCGGTCAATACCTGCTCGATCGCCTTCGATGATCCGGCCTACAACGAGGCCGTTTTCGCGCAACAGATCGCCGACCAGTATCGCACCAATCATCACAGCGAAACGGTGGCCAGCGACGACTTCGACCTGATCGATACCCTGGCCAGGCTGTACGACGAACCCTATGCCGACAGCTCGGCCATTCCAACGTACCGGGTCTGCCAGCTGGCCCGCAAGCACGTGACGGTAGCTCTCTCGGGCGACGGCGGCGACGAGACCTTCGGCGGCTATCGCCGCTATCGGCTGCATTTGATGGAAGAGCGGATGCGCTCGGCGGTGCCGCACAGCGTGCGGCGGGGCGTCTTCGGTCTGCTCGGTCGGGTGTACCCGAAAGCCGACTGGGCGCCGCGCGTCTTTCGCGCCAAGACGACTTTCGAAGGTCTGGCCAGGGACTCGGTCGAAGCCTACTTCCATTCGGTCTCGATCATGCGCGGGCCGATGCGCGCGCAACTGTTCACCGATCGTTTTCGGAGCGAAATCGACGGCTACAGCGCCCAGGACGTCTTTCGCCATCATGCCGGACGGGCGGGTACCGACGATCCGCTGGCGCTGATCCAGTACCTGGACCTCAAGACCTATCTGGTTGGCGACATCAACACCAAGGTCGACCGCGCCAGCATGGCTCACTCGCTGGAGGTGCGCGAGCCCCTGATGGATCACCAACTGGTCGAATGGATGGCAACGCTGCCGTCCGAACTCAAGGTGCGCGGCAAGGAAGGCAAGTTTCTGCTGAAGAAGGCGATGGAGCCCAGCCTCCCGAACGACATCCTGTATCGGCCGAAAATGGGCTTTGCCGTGCCGCTGGCACGCTGGTTTCGCGGCCCGCTCAAGGAACGGGTGCGTGAAGCGGTGCTCGGCCCGCGCCTGGCAGCCACCGGCTGGTTCAATCAGGATTATCTGCGGCATCTCGTCGATGCCCATCAATCGGGTGCGCGCGACTACAGCGCGCCGCTGTGGACGGTGCTGATGTTCGAGGCCTTCCTGCGCAATGTGCTCGACGCTCCGCTCGATCAACCGGCGATTGTCGCCGAGCTGCAGGGATCGCGATGAGTCTGCGGATCCTGCATGTCCTCGATCACTCGTTGCCGCTGCACAGCGGCTACACCTTCCGCACCCTGGCGATCCTGCGCCAGCAGCGCGCGCTGGGCTGGCAGACCGTTCACCTGACGACCCCCAAACAGGGGGCCGGGAGCGTGCTGCACGAGGATGTCGAGGGCTGGCTTTTCCATCGCACGCCGAGCGCCGTCGGCACCGGCCTGTTTTCCCAGATGCGGTTGACCGCTGCCCGCCTCGACCAGGTCGTCCGGGCGACGCAGCCGGATATCATCCACGCCCATTCGCCGGTGCTCAACGCACTGCCCAGTCTGTGGGTCGGCCGCCGTCACCGTTTGCCGGTCGTTTATGAGGTCCGCGCTTTCTGGGAGGATGCCGCGGTCGATCACGGGTCGACGGTCGAAGGCGGCTTGCGCTACCGGGTCTCGCGGGCGATGGAGACTTTCGCGCTTCGCCGTGCCGATCAGGTGACGACGATTTGCGAGGGCCTGCGTGGCGATATCGTCCAGCGCGGCCTGTCGCCGGATCGCATCACGGTGATCCCGAACGCGGTGGACGTTGGCCTGTTCGCCTTCGGCGCCGAGCCGGATCCGGCGCTTTGTCGTTCGCTGGGACTCGATGGTGCGACCGTCCTTGGCTTCGTCGGCTCGTTCTACGGCTATGAAGGCCTTGACCTGCTGGTCGAGGCGGCACGGCGGATGTTGCCCCGGCATCCGCAGTTGCGCGTTCTGCTGGTTGGCGGCGGGCCGCAGGAGAGCAATCTCAAGGCGCAGGTGGTGGCCGCCGGCCTGCAGGATCAGGTCATTTTCACCGGCCGTGTGCCGCACGCCGACGTTCAGCGCTACTACGAACTGATCGACGTGCTGGCCTTCCCGCGCTTGCCGATGCGCCTCACCGAACTGGTCACGCCGCTGAAGCCGCTCGAGGCGATGGCGCAGGGACGGATGTTCGTTGCCTCCGACGTTGGCGGGCACCGGGAGTTGATCAGCCACGGCGAAACCGGCTTTCTGTTTCGCGCCGGCGATGCCGCTGCGCTGGAAGCGGCGATCGAGGACATCCTCTCGCGGCGCCAGTCCTGGCCGCAGATTCGCACGCAGGCGCGGCGCTTCGTCGAGGTCGAGCGCACCTGGGTGGCCAGTGTTGCGCGCTATCGCGAGGCCTATCGCCTGGCCCTGGGCCGGTTTGGCCGCAGTGCCGCCGTTTGATCGCGACGCACCATTGCCGCGCTGTCTCGCGTCGGCCCGGATACTTGCCTGACACCGTTTGAGCGATAGCATGGCCAATCTCCTGTATCTCGTACACCGTTTGCCGTATCCCCCGAACAAGGGTGACAAGGTTCGTTCGTATCACCTGCTGAAGCATCTGGCGGCTCGCCACCGGGTCTTCCTCGGCACCTTCATCGACGACCCGCAGGACGAGGTTCATGTCGATACGGTGTCGCGGTATTGCGCCGGCCTGCACATTGCCCGTCTGTCGCCACGCATTGCCCGGCTCCTGAGTCTGCGCGGTCTGCTCGGCCGGGAGGCGCTGACGCTCCCCTACTATCGCAACGCCGGCCTACAGGCGTGGGTCGAGCGGACGCTGAACGAGCAGCCGATCGACGCGGCGGTGATCTTCTCTTCGGTGATGGCGAGTTATGTCCGGGGTCGCCCGGCCTTGCGCAAGCTGGTCGACTTTGTTGACGTCGATTCGGCGAAGTGGACCCAGTATGCGGCCAATCACCGCTGGCCGATGTCCTGGCTCTACCGGCGCGAAGGCGAGCGCCTGCTGGCTTTCGAGCGTGCGGTGGCAATGGAAGCCGAAAGATCGTTTTTCGTCACCGACAACGAGACCGATCTGTTTCGCCGGCTGGCTCCGGAGTGCGACGGCCGGCTCGAAGCGATGTGCAACGGGGTCGACGCCGACTACTTCTCGCCTGCCCATGCGCTGCCGTCACCGTACGGCGAAAACGAGTTGCCGCTGGTATTCACCGGCGCCATGGACTACTGGCCGAACATCGACGCGGTAAGCTGGTTCGCGGCCGAAATGCTGCCGCAATTGCGGCTGAATTGGCCCAGGCTTCGCTTCTACATTGTCGGACGCAGCCCGACGCCCGCCGTCCAGGCGCTGGCCAGTGCGCAAATCGTCGTCACCGGGACGGTCCCCGACGTCCGCCCGTACCTGCAGCACGCCGCGGCGGTCGTCGCGCCGCTTCGCCTGGCGCGCGGAATTCAGAACAAGGTTCTCGAAGCGATGGCCATGGGCTTGCCGGTCGTTGCTTCGCAGGAGTGCGCCGCCGCCGTCGACGCCGTTGCCGGGCGCGACTTCCTGACCGCCGGCAGCGTCCCCGAGTACGTTTCACAAGTCGAGGCGCTGTTGCGGGCGCCGGAACGTGCGGCGGCAATGGGCATTGCCGCCCGTCAGCAGGTCGTCGCGCGGTATGGCTGGGACGCCCACCTGTCGAGCATCGATCGTCACCTGGACCGGTAGTGATCGCCCCGGCCTGACGCATTCGGTCGTCAGGCCCTGATCAGGACATGCGGTCTCGATGGCCACGCGGAGGAGTTGATGGGGGTCTACACATCGTTTGCGGCGAAGCTGCTGTTCCCGCTGCACGAGCACTTGAAGAAGCACAGCACGGTCGCCGTCAAGGGTGCGCTGGAGCGCAGTCAGTGGCTTGAGCCGGAGGCGATTCGGGTTCTGCAGCTTGACCGGCTGCGCCAATTCCTCGGCGAGTGCGCCGCCCATGTGCCGTACTACCGCGATCTCTTTCGCGCGCTCGATTTCGATCCGGCCACGATCTCTGGCATCGGCGATCTGGCGCGCTTGCCGCTGCTGACCAAGGACATTATCCGCAGCGAGTTCGAGCGCTTGCGTTCCGAGCTGCCCGAACCGGTCAGGCTGTTTTCGACCACCGGCTCGACGGGCGATCCGCTGCGTTTCAACATCAGCAACACCCGCATCAGTCACGACGTCGCTGCCAAGTGGCGGGCGACGCGCTGGTGGGATGTCGACATCGGCGACCGGGAATTGGTGATCTGGTCCAGCCCGATCGAACTGACCCGGCAGGATCGCGTCAAGCAACTGCGCGACTGCCTGCTGCGCAGCAGGCTGCTGCCGGCGACGGCGATGTCGCAAACCGATATGGATCGCTTTATCGCCGAGATTCGCCGCTTTGCGCCCCGGATGCTGTTCGGCTATCCGTCGTCGATGACGCTGATCGCCCAGCGTGCAGAGCAGCAGGGAATCCGTCTGAACGATCTCGGCATTCGGGTCGCCTTCTGCACGGCCGAGACGCTGTATCCGCATCAGACAGACGTCATGCAGCGGGTCTTCGGCTGTCCCGTCGCCAACGGCTATGGCGGCCGCGATTCAGGATTCATCGCCCACGCCTGCCCCCGTGACGGAATGCACATCACCGCTGAAGACATCATCGTCGAAGTCGTCGACGCGCAGGGCCGGCCCTTGCCACCGGGCGTACCCGGCGAAGTGCTGGTGACCCATCTGTACAGCACCGGCTTTCCGTTCGTCCGCTACAGGAACGGCGATCTGGCGGTGCTCGACGACCGTCCATGCACCTGCGGCCGCGGCCTGCCCTTGCTCAAAGAGGTGCGTGGCCGAACCAACGATGTGCTCCTGGCGGAAGACGGCTCGATCGTCCTCGCCGTGGCGATCGCCATCGTCCTGCGCGACATGCCCGGGGTCAACGGCTTCAAGGTAATCCAGGAGACGCTGCAGCATTGTCGCTTGCAACTGGTGAGGGATGGCAGCTTTCAGCAGTCGTCGGCCGAGCAGCAGATCCGCGCGGCTTTTCGCGCCAGGCTTGGCGAGGGCGTACGACTCGACATCGAATATCCGGAAGCAATCGAAGCCGAGGCCAGCGGCAAGTATCGCTATGTGGTGAGCAAGGTCAGCCAGCTGCATGTGGCACAGGGCGGGGGGGCCGCGGTTTGAAAGTGGCGCAGTGCCGGCTCGATGGGCAAAGCGTGACGCAGTTCCTCGCTGCCGGCGCGCCACGAGCCTATTCTGGATGGCAGGCGAGCAGGGTGGCCGAAGCGGTCGAAGTGGTCCAAACGGGTCTTGGCCGATCGCACGAGAAGGCAGGGAGTGACTGCGGTTCAGGCTGTCAGGGAATGTGGGTTATGATCTGGCGCACTAAAGTCTACTTCGGTGATCGCGCGCGTCCAGTAGTTCGTGCGGGGTGTCAGATAACTTGTTGGGTTTCATCGATGATGATGTGGAGGTCTTGACGGTGGCTGACAACAAGAGGCAGGTTCTCGACGGCAGCGAGTGGTGGTGGGCAGGCTGCGTGCTTGGCCCCACCTCACTTGCTGTCTGGTGCAGCGATAAATCGCGCCACCAGCGACTCCCCTGCTTGCGCTAGCGCTCGGCATGCGCGGGAAACACGATTCGAGGGGGCTCGCTTATCTGAACTCTGGTTGTACGACCGGAATTTGATCGGCTGTCTTGAGTTCCGGCCAATCCTTCCCAGCCGGATGCGAGAGGCGCGGTGCGCGTCTGGCCCAGTTAGGCGACGTCAGGTACTCGCAAAGGACAAACTTCGACCTTGCTAGGCGTCACCACCGCTCCCAGTGCATCTGCAGTTGTCGTGTCACAGTTTCCACGGGAAGCAGGCAATGGTGGGCGTGAAAGCTCTAGTGCGGGGAGTCGTGGGCGTGTTAAGGAAAGTGTAAATGCGTGATTTGCTGCTTGTCGGCATTATTCTGGGGGCCTTGCCGTTCGCTCTTCGTCATACTTGGGTCGCCGTGATGTTGTGGACCTGGATCAGCATCATGAACCCCCACAGACTTGCTTTTGGCTTTGCATCGACACTGCCAGTTGCCGCTGTAGCTGCGGGCGCGGCGCTCCTGTCGTTGGTCTTCACGCGCGACAAATTGCGCATGCCGTGGTCGCCTCCCGTTATCGTCCTGGTTCTATTTGTCGTATGGATGTGTCTGACCACGGCATTTGCCATAAATCCTCTAGGATCATGGGATCAGCTCAACAAGGTCTTGAAGATTCAGCTCATGACAGCCGTGGCGTTGATGGCTCTGCATGAACGAAAGCATATTGAGCTATTCATTTGGGTCAACGTTCTGTCGGTTGGTTATTACAGTTTCAAGGGTGGGTTGTTTACGATTACGACCGGCGGGGAATACCGTGTGTGGGGCCCGGAGGACTCATTTTTCTGGGATAACAACGCGCTCGCCGTTGCTACGATCATGGTTATCCCGATGATGTATTACTTGCGTGTGGTGTCTACCCATCGGTGGGTGCGTTTCGGTCTGTTAATGTTGATGTTGTTGTCTGCTGTTTCTGCATTGGGATCACAATCGAGGGGGGCGCTGCTGGCGATTACGGCCATGGGCTCGGTGTTTTGGTACCGCTCAAATAGAAAAGGGCTGGTCGGCATAGTAGTTGTCGCCGTCGCGATAGGCTTGATTTCGTTCATGCCGGATTCGTGGAGTAACCGTATGGCAACGATAACAACGTACGAGGAGGACAATTCCGCAAAAGATCGACTCATTGCATGGCAGTTTTGCTTTAATTTGGCGAATCACCGGTTGTCTGGCGGCGGTTATGAAATTTATAACGCACTTACTTACACGCTGTACGCTCCGGAGACTTGGAGAAATGCCTTCGCCGCACATAGCATCTATTTCTCAGTACTTGGAGAGCATGGTTATGTTGGGCTAGTTCTGTTTCTATTGATCTGGGGGCTGACATTTCGTCTGGCCGGAAAGCTGAGGAGAGAAACAAGGGGGCAACCTGGAGTGGCTTGGGTTTTTCACCTGACCGGAATGTTCCAGGTTTCGCTGGTTGGTTACCTGGCAGGTGGCGCCTTTTTGAGTCTCGCGTATTTCGACTTGCCCTACAACATCATGGTCATTCTCGTCGTCACGCAGCGCTGGTTGCGCGAAAGCGGCTGGAAACCGGCGGCGGTCGGTGCGCTCGGGTCCGCGAGTGCCGGCAAACCATCGGACCTGCCGGTCAAAGCGTCGCGGGCACCGGTATGATCGTGAAATCAATAGCGGGTGTTTTGTCACCTGGTGGGCGGTCCGGACGATTGTCGATCCTGATTTTTCATCGCGTGCTCGCGCATCGAGACCCGGTTCTGAACTGGGATCTCGATGCGGCTGATTTTGATCGAACCATTGGCTGGATCAAGGACTGGTTCAATGTTCTCCCCCTCGAACAGGCCGTTGTTCGGCTGAAGGAGAGGACGCTGCCACCGAGGGCGGCGGCAATCACTTTCGACGACGGTTATGCGGATAATTGTACGGTCGCCATGCCGATTCTCCAGGCCCATGGTCTGACAGCGACGTTTTTCATTGCCACGGCTTATCTTGATGGTGGGCGGATGTGGAATGACACTATTATTGAGTCCGTTCGCCGTTGCCAAGAGTCCCGTCTTGATCTTTCGCGCGAGGGGCTTGGGGTGCATCAATTGACTTCGGCCAATGCCATTCGCCAGGCGATTATCGGCATTCTGAGCGATGTCAAGTATCGCGGTTCCCGGGAACGTCTCAGGGTCGTTGATTACATTGCTGCGGTGTCGGGCGCACGATTACCACCGGATCTGATGATGAGCGCGGAACAGGTCAGGATAATGCGCCGCGCGGGCATGTCGATTGGTGCACACACGGCTACGCACCCCATTCTCGCCCGGCTGCAACCCGACGACGTAAGGGCCGAGGTTACCGAGAGCAAGCGATTCCTGGAATCGCTCCTGCAGGAGCGCGTTGGCCTGTTTGCTTATCCCAATGGAAAACCGGATGTCGACTATCGCGCGGAGGACGCCGAAATTATCCGCGACCTGGGTTTTGACGCGGCGGTAACGACAGCGTGGGGCGTGGCCGATGCGCAAAGTGACCTGATGCAACTGCCTCGTTTCACCCCGTGGGATCGAACCCGCTTTCGTTTCGGGACCAGGCTTGCCAGAAACCTGTTACAGAATTCGCGCTTGCGATCCGCGCAATTGGCCTCGTGATGCTGGTCAAGCCTGATCGTGGAATGGCTATCGGCGGACTGCCGTTGGTTGTTGCACCGGCTCGCCCTGCCGCGATCACGCCGCGCCGGGCGGTGTTTACGTCCAGGGTGGATTGCGTGCGGGTCGGGGATTCCCGGATGGCGCGAAACGACATCTGCATCCCGATGGGTCGCTCGTGTCGCAAGTTGGTCTGCCACTCGATGGCGTTTCGCAAAAGCAAAGAGGCTGCTTCATCAGCGGCATTTCTGCCTACCATGCTCAAGAGGTATCAATGATCCGCCTGCTCGAAAACATCAAGCGCAAGTTGTCACCACCCAGGATTTCTCCAGCCGCCAGGATCGAAATGGAGAAGGATCGCCAAGGTCTCGCGGCGACCGATCCAGGTCCCGACGCCGTCATTGAGGCGTGTGCGGGGTGGCTGTGTGCTGCCCAGGACCACTCCGCATCGGCGGACGGCGGCGTCGCCCGCCATTACAGCCTGACCAAGGGCTGGGCGACCTCCTACCCGGAAACCACCGGCTACATCATTCCCACGATCATCGAGCTCGCTCGGCGCCGCGGCAGCGCTGACCTTCATGCGAGAGCGCGACGAATGCTGGACTGGTGCGTTGCCATCCAGTTTCCCGAAGGCGGGTTCCAGGGCGGGCTTGTCGATTCGCTACCGCGCGTGCCGGTCACCTTCAACACCGGTCAGATCCTGATGGGCCTGGCTGCCGGTGCGGACCAATACAATGACCCACGGTACATGGAGGCGATGCACTCGGCGGCGGCGTGGCTGCGCGATTCGCTCGATCCCGACGGTTGTTGGCGCAAGCACCCGACGCCGTTTGCCGCGCCCGGTGAAAAGGCCTATGAAACGCATGTCGCCTGGGGTCTTTTCGAAGCCGACCGGCTTGCCCCGGGCAAGGGTTACGGCAGCGCCGGCCTTCGCCAGGTGGATTGGGCCATCGGAAAGCAACAGGCGAACGGCTGGTTCGCATCGAATTGCCTGTCGGACCCCGACAGGCCCCTGACGCACACCATCGGCTATGTTCTCCGGGGAGTCATTGAAGGCCATTTGTTTTCCGGTCGGGCCGATCTATTGGCTGCGGCGGTTCGCACGGCTGACAGTCTAGTCGACAGGATCGATGGCGACGGCTACCTCGCCGGCAGGCTTGACCGAAACTTCAAACCGGCGGTCGATTTCGTATGTCTTACCGGCTCCGTACAGATCGCCCACTGTCTGTTCCTGCTCTACCGCCTGACCGGAAATGCCAATTATCTGGCGGCAGGCAAGCGCGCGACGCGTTATGTTCGCCGTACGATCAGCATTGACGGCCCGGTCGAAACTCGCGGTGGAGTCAAGGGCTCGTTTCCGGTCAATGGCGATTACGGTCGCTGGGAGTACCTCAACTGGGCTGCCAAGTTCTGCATTGATGCCAACCTGCTCGAACTTGACTTGACCAGCCAACCGGACTAGCTCGGGGCAATCCATGCCAAGGAGCGCTCGAATGTCTAGCGTCTGGCAGTCAGCCCGATTTCTTGGTCTCGGCGCGATCCCGCGGCGTAAGGGCATTTCGTGGTTCGCACTATATTTAGCGATAATCTGAGGGTTATGGAGTTTGCAACTTGCGTGCCTGGGGCAGCGGATTTCACCATACGCTCCTTCGCGGCGGGGGCATTGCGCAGGGCAATGCGTCGTATCGTTTGTGGGTTTATGTCATTTTGAATGCACTTGGAAACCTGTGATGAGTCACTGAACTCATCGTGAACATGATTTTCTGGAGCGAGTAATTGTCCGCTATTGTTGATGTGACCAAGCCGGCTGAGCGCCTTCCCGCGCTGACGGGCGTGCGCGGAATCGCGGCGCTGTGGGTAGTAATGTGGCATGCGCGGACGCATTTTTACGCCGGTACCGGCTTTTCCGATATCGCGTTTTTCGAGTTGGCATGGTATGGCGTCGATATATTCTTCATGCTTTCCGGATTCATACTGTGCCATGTGCATCTGCAGGATTTCCGGAAAATGACCTGGCAGGCGACAGGCGCGTTCATTTACTTGCGTTTCTCACGAATCTATCCGGTGCATCTGTTCACTCTTGCGATTGTCGTTGCTTTCTTTTTCTTTACGGTCGCGCTTGGAAAGCCGATGGATGGCCGGCCGCGCTTTGGCTTGGATCTTTTCGCTGCCAATCTGTTTCTGGTGCAGTCGTGGGGGTGGGCGCCAAATGAGTCGTGGAACATTCTCGCCTGGTCGATCAGCACGGAATGGTTCATGTACCTGCTGTTCCCGCTGATCGCGTATCTGCTCTCACGGTTGCAATGGGGCGTTCGAGCACTGATCTGTGCCGCGCTGTCGCTATTGCTGCTTGTGGTATCCTTCCGCCTGCTGGGATTGGAGAGCACCTATTCAACGTACCACTTTGGCGTAATCCGGACTTTTTTCAGTTTCGTCGCGGGCTGCTTTGTTTATGTAGCGTACCGGTCTGGAAAACTGGAAAGCTGGCCATGGCGAGCGCTGGAATGGATAAGCGTTGTTTGGCTATTGAGTGCTCTTTTTTTCTGGCGGTCCTCGTTTGCCGCTCTTCCTGCGGTTGCGCTACTTATCCTGTCGCTGGCCATGGGACAGGGCGCGGTTTCGCGATTTATTGGCCTGAGGCCGGTCGTGTATCTTGGCGAAATTTCGTACTCGCTGTATATGGTGCACATGATTGTTCTCGAATTGTGCTTCTTGCCACTCGACTATACCCGCTATGGGATTGATGCCAGTCCGGCGCTCAGTCTGGCATGGCTTTGCATGTCGTTTCTCGTCGTTGCCGCGACAACGCTTTGGACCTACAATCACGTCGAGAAGCCGGCGCGTATTTATCTGCGCCGGCTTGCCGGCCGCTGACGGCCGAAGCTGCCGTCGAATTGGCAGGCTCTCGGTCAGAGGCCGCGCCGATAAGGTATCATGTGTTTCAAGACTCGTTAAATCATTGGGAGACCGTTTCGTGCCATCGTTGCTAGATCGACTGCAAAGTGTATTTCGTACCGCGTTCAACCTGCCCGAGAATTCCAACTGGAATGCCCTGATCTACGGAGAAACACGGGGGTGGGATTCGGTCGCGCACATGGCGCTGATCGCCGCGCTCGAGGACGAGTTTGACATCATGATCGATACCGATGACGTGATCGACATGAGCAGCTTTGCGAAGGCCCGAGAAATCCTGGCAAAGCACGGCGTGACCACATGATTTCACTGGAAGGGCGGGTCTGTCTGGTTACCGGTTCGACGCGCGGCATCGGGTGGGCTACCGCTGCCAAATTCGCCTCCGCCGGGGCTCGTGTGATACTCAATGCCAGGGGCGCGGATGGCGGGCTCGAGGAGCGGCGGGCGGAGCTCGAGGCCGCCACTGGTCGCGAGGTATACGCCCTTGCCGCCGACGCTGGCGATCCCCGACAGATCAAAGCCTTGTATGGGCAGATATTCGAGACCTTCAGAAAGCTCGACGTGCTGGTCAACAACGCCGGGGTCATGCGGGACGCGCGCTTGGGGATGGTCACTCCGGAGTTGGTGGCCAGCGTCTGGTCGGTGAACGTGACCGGGGCGCTCCTGCACCTGCAGGAAGCGTCGAGGCTGATGAGCCGTGGCAAGTCGGGGTCCATCATCAACCTGAGTTCGATCATCGGACGCGTCGGGTTTGCCGGGCAGACGGTCTATGGCGCGTCGAAGGCGGCGATTATCGGCATGACGCTTGCCGCGGCGAAAGAACTGGCAGCCAAGAACATCCGTGTCAACGCCGTTGCGCCAGGGTTTATCGACACCGATCTCACGCGCGCCCTCGACCCGGCGAAGCGCGATGCCGTGATTCACTCCATCGGGATGGGGCGTGCCGGAAGCGCGGACGACGTTGCCGGAGGCATCCTGTTTCTCGCTTCCGACCTTGCCTCGTACGTCACCGGACAGATCCTTGGCATCGACGGCGGGATGGTCGTCTGACGATGTTTGATCTCGAAAACCGCACCCGTAGCGGCGAGCCGGCCGTGATCTGTGCGTCCACCGGACGTTCCTGGAGCTATCGGCAGCTGCACGAGGAGGTGGCGCTCCGGTTGCGAGTGATCGCGGATCTCCCTCGGGCACTGTTTTTCCTGTTTGCCCGCAATGAGGTGGACTCGTTGTTCTGGTATCTCGCCCTGCTGGAGTCCCGGCATGTCGTGGCCTTGCTCAATGCGGATCTGAGTGTCGAACTTCGAAGCGGGCTGGTGGAATCGTATCGGCCCGACTTCGTGCTGGGCGTGGACCCCGAGTCGGGCTACGTGGGCGCTGCCGGAAACGGGCTATGGTCAGCCGAGAACGCCACTCCTGAGCCCTTGCACCCGGATCTGTGCGTGCTGCTGCCAACCTCGGGAACAACCGGCAGCCCCAAGTTTGTCCGCCTCTCGCGGAGCAATCTGACGGCGAATGCGGAGGCGATTGCCAGGACGCTGCGCATCGAGCCCTCCGACCGCGCGGTCGCGCACCTGCCGATGCACTATTCGTATGGTCTTTCGGTGATCAACAGTCACCTGCAGGCGGGTGCCAGCTTGATGCTCAGTACGGCTTCGCTGTTGCAGGCGCCGTTCTGGAATGCGATCCGGGAGCACGGGATCAATTCGTTCTCGGGAGTTCCCTATACCTACATGATGCTGCGGCGCTTGCGCCTGGATCAGCTCAACGTCCCCACGCTGCTGCGGTTTACGCAAGCGGGCGGCAAGCTTGATGACGCCGTTATCGCCGACATGCACCAGGCAATCACCGCCCGCAGCGGCGAATTCTGGATCATGTACGGGGCAACCGAGGCCACTGCGCGCATGACCATCCTCGACGCCGAACTCCTGGCAGGCAAAGTGGGGTCCGTCGGCAAGGCACTGCCGGGGGGTGAGCTGCGTATCCTCGACGAGTCAGGGGACGCGTTGCCAAACGGTTCGCCGGGACAGATCGAGTACCGTGGTGCGAACGTCATGATGGGATACGCACTGCAACGCACCGACCTGCAGCGGGGTGATGATCTGCTCGGGCGCTTGCTGACTGGCGATCGTGGCTACCTGGACGACGACGGATTCCTGTACGTGCTGGGACGCGCCAAACGTGACGCCAAGGTATTTGGCTTGCGGCTGAATCTCGACGACATCGAGGCCATGGTGATTGATTACGGTCCAGCAGCCGCGGTCGAGGGCAAGGATCGCATCGTTGTTTTCTGCGAGTTCGACGCGCCGGAGCAGCTGGAGGCGGCGAAAACGCGTCTGTCGGTTCGCCTCGGGATGAGCCATCACGGCTTCGACTTTCGCCGCATCGAGCAGCTGCCGACGCTGGCGAACGGCAAGATCGACTATCCGACGCTGTCCAGGCTGGCATGAACTTCGACGAACTTCTGGCCGCGCCCCAGTTCAGTCTGCCGCAGGCGGACAAGGACCGGGTACTCGGTGCGCAGCTTCGCGAACTGACCGAACGCCACCGGTCGGCGTGCGCAGACTACCGGAAAATTGTCGACCTCATCTTCGCGGGCGGTCGCCAGATCGAGACTCCGGCCGATGTGCCCTTCCTGCCGGTCAGCCTGTTCAAGACGCGGACCCTGCGCAGCATCCCGGAGAGCGAAGTCTTCAAGATCATGCATTCGAGCGGGACCACCGGCCAGGTCCCGAGCCGGATCTTTCTCGACCGCGAGACGGCACGCAGGCAGACACTGGCGCTAAGCCGGATCATGACGCATGTCCTCGGCGGCCGGCGCCTGCCGATGATCCTCGTGGAGAGCGACGGGATCGTCAAGGACCGGCGCCAGTTCAACGCCCGCGCGGCCGGACTGCTCGGCATGCTTACCTTCGGCCGCCAGCACTTCTATGCCCTCGATGACGACGCCAGGCTCAGCGTTGACGGGCTGCGTGAGTTCCTGGAACGTCATGGTCAGGAGCCCTTTCTCATCTTCGGCTTCACTTACCTCGTCTGGCAGCGCTTTTTCGAGGTCATCGCGCCGCTGCTGATTGATCTCTCGAATGGCATTCTGGTGCACAGCGGCGGATGGAAGAAGCTGGTGGAACAGGCGGTGGACAACGGCGAGTTCAGACGTCGCTTTCGGGAGGCCACGGGCCTGAAGAGAATCTACAATTTCTACGGCATGGTCGAGCAGGTGGGCAGCGTCTATCTCGAAGGCGACGACGGCTTGCTCTACGCGCCCAATTTCGCGGACGTGATCATTCGCGATCCGCTGACGCTGGAAGTGCTGCCGGTCGGCGAGCCCGGGCTGATCCAGGTGTGCAGCGCGCTGCCACTCTCGTACCCGGGACATTCGCTGCTTACCGAAGATCTGGGGATTATCCACCATGTCGATAATCCGCAGAGTGGGCGATTGGGCAAGGCGTTTTCGGTGATCGGCAGGATACCCCGCGCGGAGCTTCGCGGCTGCAGCGATGTGTTGGCGGCGACGGTGGGCGGATGAAACTGAATGCGGTAATCCCGGCGTCGGGGGTGATGGACGTCGAAGAGTTCGCGCGCCGGCATCGGGGCCTGCACGGGGAGCGGACACCCTTTGCAGCGGACCTCCTCGAATTCTTTGGTCGTTTTTCGCGCGCCATCTTCCAGAGCCGCGAAGCGTCCCGCTATCCCGAGCTGACAGCGCTGGCGTACTGGATGAGGCCGGCCGAGCTGGAGCGGCTGCGGGCGGAGTTTCACGCTGCGGTGCCAGCGGATACGGTGGTGATGCCCCGCGGAACGGTATTTCATATTCCTCCCGGCAACGTGGACACCATTTTCGTCTATTCGCTGGTCCTCGCGGCCTTGATGGGCAACACCAACATCATCAGACTCTCGGACCGACCGTCGCCGCAAACGGATATTCTGGTCGACTTGCTGGGGCGCCAGATCGACGCGGGCGGTTCGTTCGAGGGGTTGGTCAGCGTCGTCCGTTACGGCCACGACGCTGAGATCAACGCTGCCTTGACCGCGCTGTGCGATTGCCGCGTCGTCTGGGGTGGCGACAACACCGTGCGCACGATACGAGCGACACCCTTGCCGCCCCATGCCGTGGAACTTGTCTTCCCCGACCGATACTCGCTGGCCGCCCTCGACGCCGGCGCCTACCTGGCGCTCGCCGAAGCCGACCGCCCGGCGATAGCGGCTGATTTTTTCAACGATGCATTCTGGTTCGACCAGATGGCCTGCTCTTCACCACGCCTGGTTGTATGGTGTGGCGGCAAAAACGACGTTGCGGCGGCATCAAGTCTATTTTGGCTCGGCCTCGAAGGCGAGCTTGAGCGCCGGGCTTACATGGCCCAACCGGCTGTCAGTGTGCGGCGCCTTGGTTTCTCGTGCGAAGTGGCAGCAGATCAGGCCCTGTCGGCGCATGTGCATGGCCGGTACTTCACGCGCCTGGTGGTGTCAAGCCTCGACGGCTTTTCGCGCGAACACTGTGGCGGCGGCCTGTTCTTCGAAGCTGCGGTCGAGAGCCTCGAGCACCTGGTTCCCTTCATCACCCGCCGCGACCAGACCATTTCGTATTTCGGTTTCGCCCGGCGACAACTTGAAAATCTTGCCGGCATGCTGATGGCGCGCGGCGTCGAGCGTATCGTGCCGATCGGTCAGGCCCTGAAGTTCGGCCGCTTCTGGGACGGGCACGACATGCTCATGTCGTTTGGGCGGTACATTCACATCATCACGCCGCGCGCGCGCAAGCGCTGATCTTCCGGCGGCAGGAACGCGCGGAGCGGCGTGGCAGGGGTCAGCGAGCCGCAGCCAGTCGAGCAAAGTCGTAGCAGTGGACGCCACTATCGCATAGGCCAAGATACGCCAGCCTTATGCTCTCGCAGTCGAGCAGAACCAGTCGGACTCCGCCCACGCGTGCCTCGCGCCAGGCACCCATGCTCCTGAGGGGCGGGATCAGTCGGCGAAGGACGCGAATCCGGGCAACCCTTGAGTCGAAAAGCCTTGTTTCCGTCGGAATCCGGGTGCCGTTACGGTCAATGCTCGCGAGCTGGAAGACTTCCGTGGTGAACGGGGAGTGCGGCAGCTTGTCCTCGTAGAGTTCCTCCAGCGTGTGAAAGAAAGTCATTGCCTGGATGTCAACGTCGATCAGGAGGATGCTGCCGCCTCTGGTTAGCAACTCGTGGAAAGGCGAACCACTGCCGCAAGGTGTTCTGGCGGCAGGATGACCGGCGGCGATCTCTTCGGCGTCTTGTCCCCATACCGCGACCGGGTGAGTCGGGTGTATGCTTCTCACGGTCGCCGGCATCCGGCGCAGCAACTCAGTCAGTATCCCCATTTGCGACGGGCTGCGACGAACGTTGAAAGTCTCTGACTTCGCATAGTCGCTGGCCAGTCCGGTAAACGGCATGGTCGGCATCATGATCGTTCCGCTCTCACCGACCACGGACTGAATGACCCGGAGGGCGTCCAACGGCGTTCCCGCGAAACCGATGAAACGGTCGACCGAACTGTGCACCATGACCCGCGCGCCCGGCCGCAGCCCGGTAGCCTCTAGAGCAATCCGGAAATCGTTGGCGTCGAATCGACGGAAGGTCTTGAAGTAGGTGCGCCGCGCGCGATGAACGAAGGACTTCACGGTTTGCTTCAGGCCGGAAAGGGCGTTTGACATATTCATGCCGGGCGCGCCGCCGTCTTGCTGTGAAATCTGATTTCGCTAGCCGCTACCATCAAGGGAAGACGCGATTTGTAGACTGAGTTCAGATACTTGTATCTCCCGCGCTGGTAAGTCATTGATATTCCCCCGACGTATGGTAGCGCGCAGTCGTGCCAGCGTCATGCGGGCGTCGTCCCAATGAGCGCGGCGGGCAACGCGGCAAAAGAGAGACCGGAGACCTCGTAGATGCGGTGGGGCACCCCGAGAGTTTTGAATTGGCGGACTGCATTGATCTCATTCAGCAGAATCTCCTGCTCGATAATAAGCGGAAAGTGTCCCAGACTGATACTTACCGTGAGTGACCGTATCCCAACAAGCCGAAGCCGCGAACCATCTTTGATTTTGGTCGGCACATGTTGTTTCGTCTAGCGAAATCTCTGGAGACTCCGGCTCCTGTGCTTCTGAGCACCGGCGTTGCAGTCCTGAACTTGCCCGAAGTGGTTGGCAATGCGGCTTGGCCCACACAAGCCGCTTATAGCCAACCACGGGTGAGGACGCCGAGTAGTTGGTGACGGAACAGCGGCTCGGCGACCAGATGGCGTATCCTCTTGACGCAGGCCCAGGGACCATTCTTCCGCAACATATAATATAAGCCCATTGCCTCGTCCAACAGCGCAAGCCGACAAGTCGTCCGCCAAGAGCCGCGCAGTACCTGCGGACGTTTCAGATCCGCCGACAGTTCTTCCAAGCGCTGTACCTGCGAGCGCACTTCACCCGGTAAGAGCTCAGCGGGCCGATGGAACTGATGGTCAATTGCGACGTGAGTGACGGTTGCGGCCTGTACCACCGGTCCCAACTCCAAAGCCAGAAAAGCACCATAGCGCGTCTGCTGATATCCGCCTTGGTACTCTCCAATCGCAAATGCCCAGTTACCTAGCGAATAAGCGATCGTCTTGCCCTTATAGGTCTCCATGCCCTGAACAACATGGGGATGATGCTGAATGACGGCATCGGCGCCGCAATCTACAAGCCGTCGTGAGAAGCGAACCCGTCGTGGTGACGGGTGATCAACGAATTCCTGGTCTGCATGAAGGATGACAATAACGAAATCACAGCGCTTCTTGAGGGATTGGACCTGGTGCACCAGACGGGCCATGTCCATCGGCGCCGAGCCAAATCTGTGAGCAGTGGCATTAGCGTACGCGAACTCCGCCCCGCAAACGAAGCCGACGGTTCGGTCGCGCACGTCTACAACGTGCGGCGACACTGCGTCTGCGTAAGTACAACCGGCACCGAAATGCGGAATGGCGCTTCTTGACAGGGTATCGAGTGTGGACTTTAGTCCAGAGAGACCGTAGTCAGCAATATGATTGTTGGCCAAACATAGATGTAGATTAGGGACGCGAACCAATGCGGTCGTAACGCTGGACGCAACAAACAGATTGGCGGTAAGCTCCCCACTCGCATCCCGATCCTGAATTGTGCATTCAAGATTCCCTATCAGAAGATCGACACTCGAAAGTAGTGCCAGCACCTCGGAGTGCAGCACTTCATCCCCAAGTTCCGCGAGAAGTTTAGTATGGGCAGTACCAAGTCCGAAGTCGCCAACGAAGCCGATACGGATCTGCGCAATGTCAGCCTTAGCGGAAACCTGATTATTCATCACGACATCCTGTGGATTGTTGCGAGTTGCTTTGCGATCGCGGCCTCAAGCCTGATGGCCATCCTGAGAAGTCGGAGCGCTACAATACACAATCGATACAGAGACAAGCGGAGATTACAATTGTGCAAAATAGCGCCATTATTTCCCGCAGCCCCGACTAGCAAAAACGTACTCGTCTCGAAATGACTGTCGGCACCGTCAGCGGGGGCCGTAGAACAGCCGGCAAAACAAGCAGAGAAACAGCGGCAGCGAACGCGGACGCAAACGATCCGAGAATCAGTTCAGATCGGATCATCCAGGTGGCCCCCGGCAATCGCCAAGTGTCGCTGCAGCAGCCCAATCATTTTCGTTGCATAAGTGTAGTCCTTCGAAAGCAAAAATTGCACTAAATACGCAAAACTGAATTGCAAGCGCGAGATGATTTCGTGCGGAAATTCACCTGCGGTCAGAATCTCCCATCCGCGCTGGTTGCTCAGCTTGCTGCGGAAACGGGCAGCGGCGCCGACCCTACCCTTTTCCCACTGCGTTCGACCTTCAAGTTCTCTCGGAATCGGCAACGGACAGGGTTGATGACCAGGGTAGGTCTGCCAAGGCAATGACAACATCGATTCCGGGTAGTTAGAAACCACCTTCATATAGAAGTCATGGTTGAAGGCATACTCGATAGGAACCGAATGCATGAACTCAATCAGCTTCATATCGTAAAATGGCGTCAAATATTCAATTCGCGATAAATCAATGTCCTCAAAATGCCCACGCATCAGTGCGCGGGCTTCCTGTGAAAAGTGAAAGTGATAGAATCGCCGGCCTGGATCCGGGAAGTGGCTATCGGAGAAACCGCTCTCGATCGCTTCCTTCGCCAGCGCACCAAAGCGCGCAGCGTAATGCGCCTTGGTGCTACGAGGCCAGACGATTCGCTTGTGTCGGAGGTATGATTCAGCAGCATCTCTGGTACGATTGTCGCGGAGTAGAGAAACGATTTGAGGCAGTACGTGAACATAACCCAGAGTAAAGCTGCCGTCGAACCCGTGCCAAACCAGTCGCCCGGGATTCTTGAGATGATTCTCGTCCCCACTTCGAAGATGCTTGACCAGCAGAGCTGACATATCCGGATAAGATGTGCCCGGCGGACTAGGCCGCTCCTCATGCTGTGTGCCAGAGAGTTCGGCGAACTGGCGGGCGAACGTCTGGTCCTGTGAGCCGGCAATGGAGAAATTGATCGACCGAACATCGATACCCCGCTCTCGCAGGAGGGTCACGATCACGCGCGAGTCGAGGCCTCCCGTAAGCATCGACGTTGTGGACCGTATGGTGCCGGTCCGCACGGACACAGATTCTGCCACGACGTCGGCACCGGTTTGCGCCAAGCGATCAGGGGACTCCGACGACTCCTGGAGATCGTCCCACTTCCAGTAAAAAGAAGTCTTGGTTTCTCGTTCTCCTACCACCAGCATTTCGCCGGCTCGCAGCCTCTTGATGCCCAAGTAGGGGGACCGGTTACCAAGCTCCGTGCCGAAATGCACAAGATCGGCGAATCCGGCGAGGTGAAGAACTTTCCGTACCGACGGAATGCTTTCGAGAATGCGCAGCGCCGTCGCAAAAACGACATGCTCCCCGTCATTGCAGAAATACATGGGGCGTAGTCCAGCACGGTCAGTGGCTAAAATCAGTCGACCTCGTGCTTCGTCGTGATGAGCGACACAAAAAGCTCCGCGCGACGTGCTCAGTGGGGTGAGGTTGCCAACTAGTAACGCCTGATGAATCTCTTGTGCGTCCGCTGCCCTCGTCCGGGCAGGATCGGCAGCGCGCTGCTCGCCGATGGGGTCGCCAACAAGCATGGTCGTGGCCCCATCCGGGCCGCGACACACACCTGACGCGCCAAAGGCGCCGATGTCGATCTTGGCAAGAAAGCAACGGCCCGACTGGACCTCTTCAATTCGATCGGCTGGATTTCTGGACAGAGTTGCGACAAGATCGGCGCGAAGGGTCTGATCACTGCCCGCCGTCTGGCCCCGATAAAAAAATCCTGCTAGAACTGTCAACTGTTTTCCTCATCGGTATCAAGATAGAACCCGCAACGGAAGCAATCGGGCTCCTACGACGAAAGCACCACATTAAGATTTTGGGAAGTGACGATCGCGCAAGCACTGAGGCGTCCCTTACTTTCAAAGCAAGGTGACGAGTGTCGCTCCAGAGCGATAGCGCTTCTTAGATCATGCTTCTCTCCGGCGGCCAAATACCGGTTGAATCCGCCCACGGGTGAGCCACAACCCCATCTTGTCAAGCCACTCCATTTCAAGAGAGAAGAATTTAGCAGGCAGTTGGACTTAAGAATCTCGGCTATGCTATATGCAACACGGTGATTTGCTAGCGTTATTGTCAGACATCTCGGCCATTTATACCGTTGTGAGCCAGACTTCTCGGCGAAACTAACTCAAAAAAATGCGACACGCATTATTTGGCGGCCG
This sequence comes from Accumulibacter sp., assembly GCF_029255145.1. GTDB lineage: Bacteria > Pseudomonadota > Gammaproteobacteria > Burkholderiales > Rhodocyclaceae > Accumulibacter. The sequence goes on along the minus strand of NZ_JAPUVQ010000106.1, from coordinate 885 downwards.
CTGCGAATCATGATCGCTTTTTAAGTAGTTGTTTCCACACGTGAATTAAATTTTCGGAAAGTCCGACAGCCTGCGAGGGGCGCGATCAGGCGCGACGGTGAGTATATGTACTCATGTCAAGTGCTGTCAATCTTGACGTTGGCCCCAGGGAACTGCTGAAATGGCACGGGTGTTGTGTGTTGAGCGCCTAAATTGGCCATGTGCACGCGGCACCTCACGGCGGGCGCTAGTCGAGCTTCGACCTCGCCATCTGATCGCGCACATAGTTGCACGCAGCTAGGCAGATCAAAGGGCGTTCCCCGATCGACGACATACTTTCGCGCCCCAACCCGGCAGGACGGTTGATCCGTTCATGGCGAGAGGGTGCGGATGATAGCAACGGCGCCCGTCATGGGCAACACCAATCACCTGCTAACCCGGTAGGGGTAAACCGACAAGTAGAGCCCCGAGCAAGTGGAACCCCGGCTCAGCCTTGACGCGCTCAGGAATTGCCCCACTCTTGCTCACAAAACCGGACCAGCCCAATTGTCATGGTTGTGCGCGCGAGAATGCCGCGCACAGCCATTCCAGCGCGCACTTGCCTCTACAAGGGGTCGAGGGTGCTCTGCGCCGGGATGTAAAAACCGCAGCCCCTTGTCTCCGCTCCGAGGCAAAACCTGGGTGTTGGCGCGTGCCAACGGTGGGTCAACTTCCGTGAGCGTTGAGGGATCAGGGGAAAAAGTTCAGTGCCAACGCTCATGAAGCCCTGTGGACGCGTCCACTATCCAATGCTCTCAACGTATCAGAACAAAGTCATACCCCGTTCTTGTAAGCATGTGATAAATGTGGCTTTTGCGTGAATTTTCTGGGGGATGACCGGTTTGGTTTAATCTGGACGAGGTTCTT
>NZ_JAPUVQ010000105.1:0-16791 GCF_029255145.1 Accumulibacter sp. | reverse complement strand
TCACCTCATGCGCTTCATGCAGCAGCGCCTCGCTCCCAACGCCCCAGACACCGGCTGACTTACCCCTTCCAACAGTCCGTACCTTCACCACCCGCCACCATGGAATTTGAAATGAGAACTGCTGACCGACCAGGAAGCGGCGCGCACTGGCGGCGACTTCGCGGTGCAGGTACACTTCTCTTCCCCGGACTCCCATCCTCTCCTGGAGCGATAGTCATGAACGCAGCGATCCACGAATTCACCGCCGAGCGCCTCGCTGGTGGCGACCAGTCCATCGGCGCCTACGCTGGCAAGGTCCTGCTAATCGTCAACACCGCCAGCAATTGCGGCTTCACCCCGCAGTACGAAGGCCTGGAGGCGCTCTACCAGCGCTACCGCGAACGCGGCCTCGAGGTGCTCGGCTTTCCGTGCAACCAGTTCGGGTCGCAGGAGCCGGGGGAGGCCGACGAGATCGCCAGCTTCTGCCAGAAGAACTACGGCGTCAGTTTCCCGATGTTCGCCAAGATCGAGGTCAACGGCGACGACACGCACCCGCTCTACCGCTATCTGAAGAAGGCCGCGCCAGGCCTGCTCGGCAGCGAGTCGATCAAGTGGAATTTCACCAAGTTCCTGGTCAATCGCCAGGGCGAGGTGACCGCGCGCTATGCCTCGGCGACCTCGCCGGAGGCCATCGCCGGCGACATCGAGAAACTGCTCTGATGAACACCACTGGCGCCCTGCCGACCAGCGGTCCGCTGCGCCGGCAGGCCTCGCCCAGGCCCGGAGCAGCGGCAGGCCATGCCCCTTCGCGATCCTGAGTTCAGCGCCATCCTGCACTGGCCGAAGGTTCCGGCGTGCTACGGCTGGCTATCACTGGACCGGCGCGGCCGCTGGCGGTTGCGCGGCGAGACGCTGAGCCACCCCGGCCTGAAGGCGTTTCTCGATCGCCAGTACGGGCATGACGGGGCCGGCAACTACTTTGTCCAGAACGGTCCGCAACGGGTATTCGTCGAGCTCGAATACACGCCATGGGTATTGTACCTGGCGGCGCCCGACAGGCTCGAAACGCAGCTCGGCGAAACGGTCGGCGAGGTCCGCGGCGCCGCGATCGACGACGAGGGCAATCTCCTGCTCGAAATCCCGGAAGGAGTCGCGCTGCTCTGCGACCGCGACCTGCCGGCCCTGCTCCATCACCTGCGCCTGCCCGACGGCACGGCCGCCGACGATGCGGCGCTGCTCGCGGCGATCGGGCAGGAACGGGCTGGCGTCAGCACGCTGACGCTCGCTTGGCAGGGCTGCCGTCTGCCAGTGGCCGTGCTGCGCCGCTCGTCGGTACCGGCACGCTATGGCTTCGTCAGCTCGCCGCAGGCCGGAGCGTTGGAGGCCGCACCATGAACCTGCGACAGCTCGCTCTCGACGCCTTGCTGCTGCGATCGCACGACGAGAAGTGTGCGGCGGCCCGGGCGGTCGCGGCGATCGCGGCGATCGCGTCGACCGTCGACGAGCGGCAGATGGCGAAGCCCGATCGGCGCCGGCTGGCCAGCGAAGCGCTTCCCGGTCGGGCCGTCAGGCCGCCACTGGTGCCACCGGCGCAGCTCGCCAGGCGACCGGTCAACAGCGTCGCCGGACGTGCGGCGCTGTTTCATTCGCTGGCCCACATCGAGCTGAACGCGGTCAATCTGGCGCTGGACATCGTCTGGCGCTTCGACGACCTGCCGGCCGACTTCTACCGCCAGTGGATCGGCGTCGCCCGCGAAGAAGCCGACCACTTCGAGTTGCTGCACCAGCACCTGCAAGCGCTGGGCTTCGCCTACGGCGACTTTCCGGCGCACGATGGTCTGTGGGAGATGGCCGAGCGGACCAGCGGCGACCTTCTGGCGCGCCTGGCACTGGTTCCCCGGACTCTGGAGGCGCGTGGCCTCGACGCGGCGCCACCGATTCGCGACAAGCTGCAAGGTGTTGGCGATGACCGCGGTGCGGCGATCCTCGAGATCATCCTGCGCGACGAGATCGGCCATGTGGCGATCGGCAATCACTGGTACCGTTGGCTCTGCGAACGACGCGGGCTGGAGCCGCTGGAGTGCTACGCCGAACTCGCGCAACGCTACCGCGCGCCGCGTCTGCGTGGGCCCTTCAATCTCGAAGCCCGCCGTGCCGCCGGCTTCGAAGAGCACGAACTGGCGGCGCTGCTGGGCCCGTGACAATGCGTGCCGGCGCCGGTGCTGCGTGCCCGTGGCGGGCAGCGCACGGCCGCCACGGCGGGAGCTGCGCGGCGGGATGGACTATTCGCTCGCCTTCGCCAATAATGGCGCGCCGTGGGCGCCGCCGTGAACCGCTTGCGACCCCCAGCAGTTGCGGCAAATCAGGATCGGACCCATTTTTTTTGTAGAGGCGGTGATGCGCTATCAGGTTTTCGTTGAAGAAGAGCAAGGTGCCGAAGGCGCCGGGGATCTGGGCAATTTTGACAGTCTCACCGAGGTCTGGGAGTTCATCCGCAGCCACCTGCCGACAGGCGTCTTCAGCGATCGGCGTCTGGTCTGGGTCAAGGATCGCCAGGCCGACGGCGACGTCGCCTTCTCGGTGACCGCCGAGCTGTGGAACCAGAACTGCGAAACGCCGCTGGCGTTCGCCCGCTGCTTCAAGATGTTTCTTGATTTCAAGGGCAAGTAGCGCCGCGCCGAGCGCGCCAGGTCGACATCCATCGATAGCTCCCCTGCTGGGCGACCTGCCGAACGCGCACCGCGCTGCGCAATGACTGCTCCACCACCGTCGTTCGGCCTCTCTTTCCTGCTGACCACGCTGGTCGCGCTCGGCCCCCTGTCGACCGACCTCTACCTGCCGGCGCTGCCAACGCTGGCCAGGGTGTTTGCCAGCGACGCGGCCGGCGTGCAACTGACGCTGTCAGTCTTTCTCGCCGGCTTTGCCTGCGGACAACTGCTCTACGGTCCGCTCTCCGATCGCTTCGGCCGCCGGCCGCTGATGCTCGGCGGGCTGGCGATCTACTGTCTGGCGACCATCGGCTGCATCCTTGCCCCAAGCATCGAGCTGCTGATCGGCGCGCGCTTCGTGCAGGCGGTCGGCGCCTGCGCCGGCCCGGTGCTCGCCCGGGCGGTCGTTCGCGACGTCTGGGGCGCCACCGAGTCGGCGCGGATCATTGCCTACATGGGCGGCGCGATGGCCATCGCGCCACTGCTCGGACCGACGCTCGGCGGCTTCCTGACGGTGCTCTTCGGCTGGCAAGCCAATTTTGCCGTGCTGCTGCTCGTTTCGCTGGTTCAGGGCATCGCCGTCGCGCGCCTGCTGCCCGAGAGCAATGTCCATCGCCATCCCGGAGCGACCAATCCACGCCAGCTACTAGCCAACTTCCGGCAGTTGCTCGCCGACCGCGGCTATCTGGGTTACGTGCTCACCTTCTCTTTTTCCTACAGCGCGCTGTTCGCCTTCATTTCCGCGTCGCCCTTCGTCCTCGTCGATCGTTACGGACTGTCGCCGCAGGTCTACGGGATGTCCTTCGGCCTGGTCGTCGCCGGCTACCTGCTCGGCTCGGTCAGCTCGGGCCGGCTGGTCCGGCGCTTCGGTGGCGACACCCTGCTGGCCTGCGGCGCCTGGCTGGGAGCGATCGCCGGAGCGAGCATGGCGGTGCTGGAAATCGCCGGCGTGCACAGCATCGCCGCGATCCTCGGACCAATGTTCTTCTGCACCGTCGCCACCGGACTGGTGATGCCGAACGCCATTGCCCGGGCGCTGGCGCCGTATCCGGCAATGGCCGGCTCGGCATCGGCGCTGATGGGCTTCGTGCAGATGACCATGGCCGCGCTGGTCGGCATTGCCGTCGGGCACGGCCTGACCGGCGGCAGCGGCGCGCTGGCGGCGGGCGTGGCGATCTGTACGGCGCTGGCGCCGCTGTCCTGGCTGGCGCTGCTCCGCGGCCGCGGCAAGCACTGACGACGGCGGCGCAGCTTTCGGACTAAGATTGCGGCATTACCGGCTGCGTGGCGTTGACCGCCGCAGTTTCAGGCCGCGCTGCGGCAATCGTCGGCAACCTTCTGCAACCGCCAATCGACATCGGGGTCCCCGCTTGCTAGCCAGAGAAACCACACCCAGCGCGATCGTCAGGTATCTCGATCAGTACGTCATCGGCCAGGAGGAAGCCAAGAAGGTTCTGGCCGTCGCGGTCTATTCGCACTACCGGAAAATCGCCACCTTCGCGCACGACAAGGGCGCGATCGCCAAGAGCAACGTGCTGCTGGTCGGGCCTTCGGGAACCGGCAAGACGCTGCTCTGCGACACCTTGTCGAGGATGCTGAAGGTACCCTTCGTCACCGCCGACGCAACCTCGCTGGCGCAGACCAAGTACGTCAACGAGGAAATCGAGGCGGTTCTGCAACGACTGGTGGACAAGGCCGACGACGACATCGCCAAGGCCCAGCACGGAATCATCTTCATCGACGAAATCGACAAGCTGAAAGCGACCAATGCCCAGTCGGGGGCGATTTCCGGGGAGAGCGTCCAGCACGCGCTGCTGAAGATCATGGAAGGCTCGCCGGTAAAGCTCAAGGACAACCAGTACATCGACACCAGCAATGTCCTGTTCATCTGCGGTGGCGCCTTTGTCGGTCTCGAGAACATCATGTCCAAGACGCACGGCTTCGGCTTCATCGCCACCACCGCCGACGACAACCAGAACATTCTCGACCGCCTGAACAAGCGCGTGAAGCCGACCGACCTGTTCGAGTTCGGCCTGATTCCGGAATTCACCGGCCGCCTGCCGGTCATCGCCAACCTGCACCAACTGAGCAAGGCGATGCTGGTGAGCATCATGAGCGTGCCGAAGAACTCGATCTATCGCCAGTACGTCGAGATCTTCCGCGGCGAAGGCGTCGAGCTGCGAATCGGTCCGCGGGTCTTCGAGCAGATCGCCGAAATCGCCATCGAATACAAGACCGGCGCGCGCAGCCTGCGCGGCATCTTCGAGGAACTGATCACTCCTATCCTCTACGTGGTGCCCGATCACCCCGAGATCGGCCGGGTGGAAATCGCCTCATTGTTCGAAGACGCGCGCCTTGTCGGCCGAAAGTGAACGCGGTCTTGCAAGCCCGCCGCGAACACCGTCCGGCACGCGCAGCGCCCGAAACGCGCGCACCCGGGCGATCGCCACCGCCTCTGCGGCCGGGCGTATCGCGCTGGTCGCTGCGCTGATCGCCTTCACCGGAATCAGCATGTTCCAGGATCGGCTCCTTTATTTTCCCGAACCGGCCAGCGTCGCCGAGATGGTCTCGGGCGGCCTTTCGCCGTGGCCTTCAGCAACCGATTTCCACGGCCTGCTGGCCGAGGCGGACCGCCCAGCGCGTGCCACGGCGATCATTTTCCACGGCAACGCGGGCCACGCCGGTCACCGCCAGTTCTACGTCGGCCGCCTCACCCGGCTCGGTCTGCGGGTGATCCTCGCCGAGTATCCGGCGTACGGGCCACGCGCCGGCGAATTGGGCGAAAAAAGTCTGGTCACCGACGCCGAGCAGACCATTGCGCTGGCGCACCGGATGTACGGTGGACCGCTGCTGATCATCGGTGAGTCGCTGGGTGCCGGCGTCGCCGCGGCGGCCAGCGCGCGGCAGCGTTCGGCGGTCGCCGGGCTGCTGCTGATCACGCCGTGGGACCGGCTGGAGCACGTCGCCGCTCACCATTACCCGTGGCTGCCGGTGCAGTGGCTGCTGCGCGACCGCTACGACAGCGTCGCCCACCTGGCGTCCTTCGGGCGCCCGGTGCTGGTGGCCATTGCCGCCGACGACGGCATCGTGCCACCGCAGTTCGGCCGGGCGCTCTACGCGGCGCTCGGCGAACCCAAGCGGCTGGCGGTGATCAATGGCGCCGGACACAACGACTGGTTTGGCCGCCTCGACGACACCTGGTGGCGGCAGGCGACCGACTTCCTGCTGAGCGACCAGGCGCCCTGATCGGGCACCACGCTGATCGGCAGGAGCGCCATCGGCTGCGATCAGCCGTTTTCGGCCGCCGCGCTGCTGGGTGCTCTGCTGGCTGCTGCCGGTACCCGCGGTTTCAGGGCCGCGAGCAAATCGAGCGGCAGCGGCAGAACCACCGTCGTCGCCCGGTCGCCGGCGACCTGGGTCATGGTCTGCAGGTAGCGCAGCTGCATCGCCTCCGGACGCTGGGCGAGCATCGTCGCCGCTTCGAGCAGCGCCGATGCGGCCTCCTTTTCGCCCTCGGCATGAATCACCTTGGCGCGTCGCTCGCGCTCGGCCTCGGCCTGGCGGGCGATGGCCCGGATCATCGACTCGTTGAGGTCGATATGCTTGATCTCGACGTTGGTGACCTTGATTCCCCACGAGTCGGTCTGCGCGTCGAGAATCTTCTGCACGTCGAGATTCAGCCGCTCGCGTTCGGCGAGCATCTCGTCGAGTTCGTGCTTGCCGAGGACGACGCGCAGCGTCGTCTGCGCCAGCTGCGAGGTGGCCATCAGGAAGTCCTCGACCTGGATGATCGCCCGCTGCGGATCGACGACGCGGAAGAAAACCACGGCATTGACCTTGACCGAGACGTTGTCGCGCGAGATCACGTCCTGCGGCGGGACGTCCATGGTCACCACCCGCAGGTCGACGCGAACCATCTGCTGGATGCCCGGGATGACGATCACCATGCCGGGACCCTTGACCTTCCAGAAGCGGCCGAGCTGGAAGACGACGCCGCGCTGGTACTCGCGAAGGATGCGCAGCGAGCTGAACAGCACGATCAGCAACAGCGGCAGCAGGATGCTGCCCAGGCCGAGATTGAGGTCAAAGATCATCGAGGTTCTCCTGGTGATGGCGGTAAATCGTCGAGAGGGCGAAGCGCGAAGGACGGCGAATCGTCGATTGGCCGCACTTCGAGTGTCAGGCCGTGCATGGCGCGTACGCGTATCCGCTGCCCCGGCGTCAGCGGCGTCGCCGCGCGCACCAGCCAGCTTTCGCCATGGACCCGCGCCCAGGCCTGCTCACCGTCGACGATCTCGACTTCGCCGGTGGCGCCGATCATTTCCTCCGGCCCGCTGACCACCGGCGCCCGGTGCGCGCGCAAGGCCAGGCCGCCGCCCAGCAGCACCATCGCCGCGGAACTGGCTGCCAGACCGAAGAGCAGCGGCAGCGGCACGCCGAGTCCTGGCACGTCACGGTCGAAGAGCAGCAGACCTCCGGCCATGAAGGCGACGACACCGCCGACACCGAGCACGCCGAAGGCCGGGGTCATCACCTCGGCGGCCAGCAAACCGATGCCCAGCACGATCAAGGCCAGACCGGCGTAGTTCACCGGCAGCATCTGCAGCGCGAACAGCGCCAGCAGCAGGCAGATCGCGCCGACCGTCCCGGGAACGCCGAAGCCTGGCGACGAAAACTCGAAGATCAGCCCATAGATGCCGATCATCATCAGGATCAGCGCGAAGCTCGGGTTGGCGATCACCGACAGCAGGCGATGACGCGCATCGGGCGGCAACTCCTGCGTCGCCAGGCTGCGGGTGGCCAGCGTCACGGTTCCCGATTGCAGCTGCACGCGGCGCCCGTCGATCTGCGCCAACAGGTCGGGCAGGTCGGACGCGACGACGTCGATTACTTGCTCGCGCAAGGCCTCGGACGCGGTCAGGGTGACCGCTTCGCGGACCGCGCGCTCGGCCCATTCGGCGTTGCGCCCGTGCCGCTGCGCCAGCCCGCGGATGAAGGCCGCGGCGTCGTTGACCTGCTTGGTCTTCATCGTGTCGCCCGCCACCGGGGTGACGGGGGGCGGGGGTGGCGTGGTCGGCGCCGCGGCGGCGGGAGACGCTGGCGCGGCGTCGACCGCCGGAGCCGGTGGCGCGGTCGGCGGCGGCGCCGGCGCGTCGGGTCGCGCCGGCGAGCCGGGCAGGCCGATCGACACCGGCGTCGCCGCGCCGAGCGTGGTGGCCGCAGCCATCGCCGCCAGGTGACTGGCGTAGAGGATGTAGGTGCCGGCGCTCGCCGCGCGCGCGCCCTGCGGGCTGACGTAGGTGACCACCGGCACCGGCGACGCGAGAATCGCCTGCACGATCAGGCGCATCGCGCTGTCCAGCCCGCCGGGGGTGTCGATCTGCAGCACGACGACTGGCGCACCTTCCTGCTGCGCGCGCTGCAGGCCGCGAACGATGTAGTCGGCACTGGCCGGACCGATCGCGTCCTGGACGGTGAGCACCAGCGCCGGCGCGGCGGGCGCCGCGCGCGTCATCGTCACGATCACCGTCAACGCGACCAGCACCAGCCCGGCCAGCGACCGCCAGCCAGCAGCAGTGCCGGTCGGCGATCGTCCTCGCGGACGACATCGCAGCTTGCCCATCAGCTTTCCCTTGCCCGGTGATCCGGCCGTGCCCGCGCCGGCCGTCGACGTCGCTACGACCCGGCACACACGGTCGGGTTCCGTCGCTCAGGCGACGCGGTTCGCGCTTCGACAGAACCAGTATAGGCAAACCACGCGAAGGACGGGCACTCCAAGCCCTGCTCGCCGGTGCCAGCGCGCGCACGGTACGGTCCGGGACGCCGGCAGCGCCGATCTGCGCTACGATCTGCGCCACGACTTGCGCTACCATTGGTCGGCGGGGACCAGCGTTGAACTCCCCGGCAAGGCGTTTCCTCGAACCCCCCGATCGCGACGCCGCTAAGGCAAGGATCGGCGGGCTGTCAGGCGTCAGAGCGCTACAGGAGGGTGTGATGATTCTCGAACAAATCGCCACTGGCGGCTGCCAGTCCTACCTCGTCGGCTGCAGCGACAGCAGCTCCGCGGCGCTGATCGATCCGGAGATCAGCAAGATCGACCACTACCTGGCGCTGGCCGCGCGCGACGGCTTGCGGATCCGCTACCTGATCGATACCCACACCCACGCCGACCATTTCTCGGCGACCCGCGAACTCGCGCGACGCCTGGCGGTGCCGGTGGTGATGCACCGCGCCAGCGCCGCGCCGTTTGTCGACCTGCGGATCGGTGACGGCGAAATGCTGCTGATCGGGCAGCTGCGCTTGCGGGCGATCTACACGCCGGGCCACACCCGCGACTCGATGTGCCTGCAGGTCGAGGACCATCTGTTCACCGGCGACACCCTGCTGATCGGTGGCACCGGCCGTACCGACCTGCCAACCGGCGACCCCGAAGCACTGCACGACAGTCTGTTTCGGCGCATCCTGACGCTCGACCCGGCGACCCGGGTCTTTCCCGCGCACGACTACAAGGGGCGCCAGCAATCGACCATCGGGCAGGAGCTGGCGACCAATCCGCGCCTGCAGGCGCGCGACCGGGCGGCCTTCGTCGAGATGATGTGCAACCTCAACCTGTCGATGCCGACGCACGTCACCGAAGCGCTGCGGACCAACATGAGCGGCGGGAAATCGGTCGCGCAGCTGCTCGCCGAGGCGGCCGCGCGCGTGCCGTTCATGTCGCTGGACGAACTCAAGACGCGCGTCGAGGCCGCCGCGTCGGCAGAGCCCACCGCCGACGACCTGATCGTCCTCGACGTGCGCGAGCGCGACGCTTACGAAAGCGGCCACATCCCGCGCGCGCGCCTGCTGCCACGCGGTCAGCTCGAGTTGCGCGTCAACCAGGAGCTGCCCGACCCCACCCGCCGCATCCTGGTCTGTTGCGAACTCGGCTACGTGTCCACGCTGGCGGCGGCGACGCTGCACGAGATGGGTTTCGCCAACGTGGTGGCGCTCGACGGCGGCATGAAGGCCTGGCGCGTCGCCGGCTATCCGGTGAACTCGGGATCGCAAGCCTGAGTCCAACGCTGGCCAGGACGAGCAAGAGGGAGAGCCGCCAGCGCCGCGCCGACTCGCGCCACGCCACCTCGGTCCGGGGTAACCCGGGCCACCCTCCCCGGCTTGACCAGCCACCGGTGTGCGGCTACAGTCAGCCTGCCGAAGGAGCAGCCGCATCGCTTCTTCGGTCGTGAATGCGTCCGCATCCGGTTTCCCCACTCAGATTGAAAGGAGCACAGCATGGGACTTCACATTGGCGACGAAGCGCCGGATTTCACCGCCCCGAGCACCGAGGGCACGATCAGCTTCCACGAATGGATCGGTGACAGCTGGGCGATCCTGTTCTCGCACCCGAAGGACTTCACCCCGGTATGCACCACCGAGCTGGGCTACCTGGCACGCCTCAAACCCGAATTCGACAAGCGCAACACCAAGGTCATCGGCCTCTCGATCGACAGCGTCGACGACCACCAGCGCTGGGCCGGCGACATTGCCGAAACGCAGGGAACGGCGCTGAACTACCCGCTGATCGGCGATACCGAGCTGGTCGTCGCCAAGCTCTACGACATGATCCACCCCAACGCCAGCGGCAACGCCGCCGGCCGCACGGCGGTCGATAACGCGACGGTGCGCTCGGTGTTCCTGATCGGCCCGGACAAGAAGATCAAGCTGACGATGACCTACCCGATGAGCGCCGGGCGCAATTTCGACGAGGTGCTGCGCGCGCTCGACGCGGTCCAGCTCAACGCCAGGCACACCGTCGCCACGCCGGTGAACTGGCGGCCGGGCGAGGACGTTATCATCCCGCCGACGGTGTCCGATGAGGCAGCCAAGGCCAAGTACCCGGACGGCTGGAAAACGCTCAAGCCCTATCTGCGCGTCGTTCCGCAGCCCAAGTAGCTGGCGCTGTAGCCCGGAGGCCATGACCGGTCATCCGGGCGACGCCGTATCGCCGGCTCGTCACCACTTTCGTCAGCCGCTTTTCGCCGGCTATCGGCCAGCCCGCCTGCGTCTAGGCAAGCCAGCGACGAAGCCGCGCGCTGGCGGCATCGACCGCCACCGACAGCAGCAGCATGGCGGCGATCACCGTGCTGGCCTGCGCGTAGTGAAAGAGCGACAGTTCGACGTAGAGCAATTGCCCCAGACCGCCGGCGCCGACGAAGCCGAGAATCGACGCCATGCGGATATTCATTTCCCAGCGGTAGAGCGCGTAGGCGACGAGTTGCGGCGTCACCCCGGGTAGCGTGCCATACAGGAAGGCCGCTCCGGACGGCGCCCCCGCTTCGAGCAACGCCTCACGCGGCGCCGGTGGCGCATTCTGCAAGGATTCGGCGAACAGCCGGCCGAGCACGCCACTGGTGTGCAGCGTCAACGCCAGAATGCCCGCAAAGGGGCCAAGCCCGGCGGCCAGCGCCATCAGCGTCGCCCACACCAGCTCAGGAACCGAACGCAGGGTGTTGAGCAGCAGGCGCGTACCGTGCTCCAGCGCCCGCCCGTGGCGCCCGCAAGCCGGCAAGGCCAGCAGCAGACCACAGGCTGCGGCGAGCAGCGTCCCGAGCAACGAGATGGCGACCGTCTCCAGCGATCCCTTGCCGACTTTCAGCAACCAGTCGACCGACAGGTCGAGCGGAAGGAACGACGCCATGAAGGCGGCCATCGACGCGACCGATTCGCGGGTCAGCAGCGCGGCGAGCCCGAGATCGAGCCAGACGAAACTGGCCACCACGGCAGCACCGAGCAGCGCCAGCAAGGCCAGCGACGGCGGCCCGATCGCCGCCGCGCGCTGGCCTGTGCCGGCATCGCCGAGCTGCCGCCGGAAGAGCGACGACAGCGCATCGGCGGCCAGCACCAGCACCAGGAAAGTCAGCAGAATGCTCGCCGCCTCGCCACCATTGAGCATTTTCATCGACTGGTCCATCAGCTGCCCGAGGCCACCGGCGCCGACAAAACCCATCACCACCGAGGCACGAACCGCGCACTCCCAGCGATAGACGGTATAGGACGTCAGTTCCTGCGCGTTCCCCGGCAGCAGCCCGTAAAACAAGGCCTGCAGCCGGCTGCCGCCGGCTTCCAGCAGTGCGCGTGCCGGCCGGCCATCGCCCGATTCGAGGATCTCGGCATAGACCTTGGCCAGCATGCCGCCGTAGGTCAGTCCCAGGGCCAGCACTCCGGCCGCCGGCCCGAGGCCGAAGACGCGGACGAAAAGCAGCGCCCAGACCAGCTCCGGAACGCCCCGCAGGACGACCAGCAGCATTCGCAGAACCGCACGCAGCATTTCTCCGCGCCGGCGCCCAGGTCCAGGACCGATCCGCGATATCGACAGCGCCTGGGTGCTGGCGATCGCCAGTGGCACGGCGACGACAATCGCCAGCGCCATGCCGGCGCTGGCGATTGCCAGCGTCTCGAGCGTCGCGCGTCCCAGACAGGCGAGAAACTCGCGATCGCTGGCCGGCGGCAGAAAGCCGGCGAGGAAGCCCCCCATCACCCGCAGGTTGCGCGCTTCGAACAGCGCCCACGGATGAAACTCGCCGATCACGGCCAACGGCCAGAGCAGGGCGATCGCCACTAGCAGACCGGCGGCGCGCGCCGGCGCCGCCGGGTCGCGCGGGTGGCTCATCGCCAGCAGCCGCTGGCTGGTACGGATGCGGTGTCGGAAGCCTGCGGCGCCCGGTCGCGCACCTTGGCGAGCGCTGAGCGCGCGAACGATGCGTGCGAGCCCAGCGCGCTGGACGGCGCGAGCGGCGCGGGCACTGCCGACAACTCCGGCAACTGCCCTCCTTCGCTGGCGTACAGCTTGCGGAGCAAGGCCTGGTCGACCGCGGCGGCGGGCCGGTCGAAAGCAATCCGCCCGTCGCGAAGCCCGACAATCCGCGGAAAGCACGACAACGCCAGGTCAACGGCGTGCAGACTGGCGACCAGCGTCGCACCGCGCGCCGCGGCATCGGCGGTCAACACCTGCGCCGTCTGCCGCGCCAGGGTCGGATCGAGCGCCGAGACCGGCTCGTCGGCGAGGATCAGCTGCGCTTGCTGATAGAGCACGCGGGCAACGCCGACGCGCTGCAACTGCCCACCCGAGAGCCGGTCGCAGCGATCGAAAATCCGCTCGTCGAGGTCCAGCCGCGCCAGCGCCGCAGCCGCGCCCGCAATGTCCAGCGGATAGGCCAGCGAGGCGACACCCTTCCACCACGGCCACTGCCCCAGGCGACCGGCGAGCACCGCGGTGACCACCCGCTGGCGCGGCGGCAAAGGCGGCGCCTGGTGCGCAACGCCGATCCTCGCCCGCAAGCGGCGCAGCTGTGCGGCCGGCAGCGCCCACGGGTTGGCGTCAAGCACGTCGAGCTGGCCGGTGGTCGGACGCAGCGCGGCGCCGAGCACGCGCAGCAGGCTGGTCTTGCCGGCGCCCGACGGGCCGACGATGGCGATCTGCTCGCCGGCGCGCGCCGCCAGCGTCACCTCGCGCAGGGCGACGAAACCGTTGGCGTGCGCCAACGAGGCGTCGTGCAGGCGGAACAAGCGCGCTACTTCAGCAAGCCGGCCGCTTTCGCCGCCTGCTCAATCCCCTGGTAGTTTTCTTTCCGGGTCGGGATGAACTTGCTGGCCCTCTGCAAGGCGAGGATCTCGGCGTGCTCGGGGTTCGCCGGATCGAGTTTCAGGAATGCGGCCGAGATCTTCCTGATCAGCGCCGGGTCGAGGTCGCCGCGCACCGTCCAGTTGTAGTCGAAATAAGGCGGCGTCGTGGCGATCACGCGCACCTTCGGATCGACCTTCTTCTGTTCGAGCAGCTTCTCCCACACCGACGCATTGAGCACGCCGGCGTCGGCCTTGCCGGCAGCGACGAAGGCGACCGTCGCGTCGTGCGCGCCCGAGAAAGCGACGTTCTTGAAGTCCCTGTCGGGATTGATCCCTTCCTGCATCAGGAAGTAACGCGGCATCAGGTGACCGGAAGTGGACGACGGCGAGCCGAAGGCGAAGACCTTGCCCCTGGTATCGGCCAGGGTCTTGATGTTCTCGTCGGCGCTGATGAACTTCGAAGTGAAGCGGGCGTCCTCCTCGCGCTGCACCAGCGGAATCGCCGTGCCTTTGGTGCGAATGCTCGCCTGCACGAAGGTAAAGCCACCGAGCCAGGCCAGGTCGAGCTTGTCGCTGGCCAGCGCCTCGACGACCGCCGCGTAGTCCGACACCGGCACGAAGGACACCTTCATCCCCAGCTCTCTTTCGAGATACCTGCCGAGCGGCGCGAACTTGCGCTGCAGCTCGGTCGGCGCCTCGTCTGGGATCGCCGAAACGCGCAGCACGGCTTCGGCGGCGATCGCGGTGTGCAAAGAGGCGATGGCAAGCGCGCACAGCAGCGCACCCTTCAGCGCCAGGCGGCGCGAGAAATCGAACATGACCACTCCCTGTGAAGACCCGCCACGGCAAGGAGTCTGCCGCAGCTTGAACGCGGCGGCGTCGCGAAACGCCGTGCCGCTAGAAAAAAAACCAGGCGGTACCCAGACCGCGGCCGGACTATAGCCGGCCGAAGGCGATCGATCAAGCCTCGGGCGCGCACTCGCGCAGGCTGGCGGGGCCCGGTACAGGCCTGCCGCAACCGTTCGCCACACCTCAAGAGAAGCCGCCACTGGCATGACTTTGCAGCATGAACATTGGTCCAGACGACGACACCGTAGCAACGACGAGATGCGCCTGAGTACGCATGATCGCTATCAGATGGACGACAACTGCGCTTGGTGGGTCCTCGCCTGGCCGGGGCCACGGTTCTGCTCGCGCTGCGAATGCGCCTCTCGCGAGCGAGCATTCGCGAGCTCGTGCGGGAAGTCTTCGAGCTGACGCCAAGCGCCGGCGTGATCGATGAGACGATCCGTGAAGGGGGCCGTGCCAGCTTCGCGCTGGAGGACCCTCTGGCGGCCGACATCGTGCAAGTGGCGCAGTTGTGCGTCAATGAAACTCGCGATCCGAAGCCGGCGTGCTGTATTGGCTGCGGGGCCGCTGGCCGAAGATACACCGGCGCCGACATCGCTGCCGCTCGCAAAGGCCTAAAGCTCCCAGCGCTTCCCGCGCTCCATGCTATCCCGACTGCAACATTGGGGCGCGAACGATTGCGGCGAAGCGAGGCTCGAAGCGAGCGAAGCGGGTCTCGAAGGGCCCCGTCTTGCCCTATAATGGGCGGATCGTCTCGATCGAGACGCCCGCCAACGATTTGTCAAGACCTCCACATGGAAAGCCAAAAAGTCCCGGATCTCGAGTTTTCGCAAAAATACGATGAAGCACATGCCAAGTATTATTTCGACAAGCATGAAAATGAGTTCTGGCGAAAGCTTTCGAACTGGCGCGACCATCAGATCGCCAGAAAGGCCCTGGAACTTGCGGGGAAGCCGAAGTCGGTTCTGGATGCGCCGTGTGGCACTGGCAGGTTCTGGGATGTACTGGCTGAGGAGCCAGGCCGCATCATTCATGCCAGCGACTATAGTCAGAGCATGATCGACGCTGGTCTGAAGTATCGGCCTCCCGAAATCAGCAGACGGATTGAGTCTTCGTTTCAGGCTTCTGCGTTCAGTTTGCCTGTGCCCAATGATTTTGTGGAATGTGCCTTTTGTATTCGCTTTGTGCACCATCTGGCAAAGTCGGCAGACCGCACGACCTTGCTCAAGGAGTTCCATCGGGTGGCATCGGCGTCGGTGATCATTTCGCTGTGGGTGGACGGCAACTACAAGTCCTGGGTCCGGAGCAGGCGAGAAAAATCCAGAGATGCGCATCAGTATCAAAACCGACTGGTCATTCCGGCAAAGGTCATCGAGCAGGAGTTCAAGGACAACGGTTTCCGGGTCGAAGCAAGTCTCGACTTCATAAAGTACTACCACATGTGGCGCACCTATGTACTCAAGAAGATTTGACTGGCGTCCTTTACCGTGCTCAAAGAATATATCAACGACGAGTGGTTGCCTGTACTGCAACATAATCACCTTGACACTTTTGAAGCGTTGTGGGATCTGAATAAGGACGACTGGTTCGAGCCACCGAACTATAGAAGAGGTGGTTGGAGCGGTGTCGTTAAAACGGCCATTCCTCTTCCAGATGGAACGGAAGTCGGAGTGTTCATCAAGCGCCAGGAAAATCATTTCTTCCGCTCGTGGAGAAATTTCTTCAGGCTCACCGCAACTTTCGAAAGGGAATTCCGGAATCTGCTCAATTTTCGCAGGCTCGGCGTGCCGACACTGGAGCCAATCTACTATTGCCAGAAGACTGTTGATGGCAAGCTGCGAGCAATCGTGGTTACCAGGGAGCTTGAAGGCTACCAGCCATTTGATGCGCAGTGCTACAACCCGATTAGCCAGATTGGCACCAGCAGGCGCGGCCAGGTCATTTCCAGAGTGGCCAAGACCCTGCGCAGCATGCACGATGCGAGACTGCAACATAATTGCTTGTATCTGAAGCACGTGTTTGTGAAGGAAGGGCCTGACGGTGCTGTCGATGCTCGTCTCATCGACCTGGAGAAAGCAAAGTGGCGGCCGATCAAGTCGATCATTACTACCCGGGATTTGTATTCTCTATATCGATGTGCCGAGGGATGGTCGCGAACGGATCGTCTGAGATTCTTCCTCGCTTATCGTAACGAAGAGCATCTGGGCAGTGAATCGAAGAAGCTTCTGCGCGGTATCGTCAGGCGATTGATTCACAAGAACCGCCGAGTCTGATGCCTTTCGCCGCAGGGATGCGCTGTGGCAACGCCGCGACGGCAGACCGAGTGACTCTTGGAGACGATCTGAAGCCGGCTGCCCAGCCGACACCGCGCCGGATTCGCGCTCGCTTGCTGACCATCGGCGGATCGCAAGGCGGTCAGTAAGCAGGTGCCACTGCTCGCCGCTCGACACAGGTCAACTACTGAGCCGCGCGAATTCCCGGACGCTCTGGAGCCGAATGCCGGCCACCCGAGTTCGACAAAAATACGGCTAAGTGATTGTTTGTGCGCAATTCACGGGTGCAAGATTGGCACTACAGGCGTCTAGCGGAGGGCTCGGGCAGGGCGACGGTTTCGAACAGATCCTTCTGCTGGGGGGTGATGGCGGACAAGCCG
>NZ_JAPUVQ010000104.1:0-10965 GCF_029255145.1 Accumulibacter sp. | reverse complement strand
GGCAGGTCGGCGCGCACCGTGTCGATCGCATTGCGCACTTCGTTGAGTGCGACCTCGGCGTTCTTGTCGATGTTGAAAGCGACCTTGATCGACGCCGAACCGTCGGTGAGGGTGGTGGTGATGTGCTCGATGCCGCCGAGCGACGCGACCTGATCCTCGATCTTGCGTGCCACCTCGGTTTCCATCTGCGCCGGTGCGACGCCCTCGTAGGTCGCGGCGATGGTGATCGTCGGCAGTTCGATGTCGGGGAAGTTCTGGATACCGACGACCCGCTGCGCCTGGGCTTTGTCTGTGCCATGTGGTTGACCGGCTTCGATGCGCCAAGCTGCTCGACGGTGTAGCTCGACAAGCCGATGCGCAACCACACGCTGATGCAAATCATAGCCCGCGCCAATCGGGTCTTCCCCGGCAAGCACAGCGGCACCATCGTCGATTACGCCAACGTCTTCGCCTCGCTGGAAAAGGCGCTGGCGATCTACGGGGCCGGCAAGGATGGCAACGGGTCGGTCAACTGCGCGGTCAAGGACAAGCAGCAACTCGTCGAGGAACTGCGCCAGGCGGTGGAGGATGCCACGGCCTCCTGTGCCGCGCACGGCGTGATGCTGAGCGAGATGGAGGCGCCGGGCGCCGGCAGCATGGGGCGCCTGTCACGCATCCAGGAAGGCATCAACGCGCTGATTTCGCCCGACCCGCTACGGCGCGATTTCTTGGCCCATGCGCGGCTGCTCAGTGCGTTTTACCGTGCCGTGAAGCCCCATCCTTCGGCGCTGGAATTCGCCAGTCGTGTCGGCTGCCTGACGACCCTGGCCGACGCCATCCGCTCCAGGCTGAACCCCAGCCGAGCGGACATTTCGCCGGTGTTGGGGAAATCAACGGTCTGCTCGACGAATCGATCACCGGCCACGAAATCCGCCAGTCGGGGCCGCCGCCACTTGACCTGTCCAAGATCAACTTTGACGCGCTGGCGCAACGCTTCAAGGAATCCAGGCACAGGAAACCGAGCTGGAAGCCCTAACGGCCGCCATCCGCGCCCAACCGGAAAAGGTGATCCAGTTGAACCGCACACGTGCCGACTTCGTCGAAAAGTTCGAGGCGCTGATCGAAAACTACAACGCCGGCAGCCGCAGTATCGACGATTCGTTCGAGGAACTGGTGAAGCTGTCCAACAGCCTGGACGACGAGCAGGAACGGCATGTGCGCGAGAACATGAGCGAAGAAGAGTTGGTCGTCTTTGACATCCTGATGCGACCGGCGCCGGAACTCTCGGCCGAGGAACGGGCCGCCGTGAAGAAGGCTGCTCGCGAACTGCAGGCGCGGCTCAAGGCGCTGTTGGTCCTGAACTGGCGGCAGAAGGCGGCAGCGCGGTCAAAGCTGAAGCTGACCATCGAAGATACCCTCGACACCGCCCTGCCTCGTGCCTATTCGCCTGAGCTATACCACCAGAAATGCTCGGCGGTATTCGAGCATGTGTACGAGAGCTATCCGGAGAGGAATGCTGGGGTGTATGCCTCGGTTTAACGATGGCGCCGAATGGCTGCGTCCAGCGGGCGATGGCCTCACTGCTGGATTCGGTGCTCTTTCCGGCCGCATCGCTTGCCGATCCGTACCACGGCCGCGGGCGGACCGAGGAGGCGCTGCGCCGGATCAAGCATCCGATCGGGCTGGAGCATACGTCCGGCTTGACCTGGCATGCGGCTGGTCAGGATTACGGCGCCAAAGCGGTCTCTGGCAACCGCGATGCGCTGGCCGCCCATGCCGCCACCAATGCTCACCGCGATTAGCCCGCGTGACCACATGCTGCTTTCGAGGATTGATCGTCGGCACTCCCTACTCCAGATTCTGCACCTGCTCGCGCATCTGCTCGATCAGCAGCTTGAACTTGATCGCCAATTGCGACAGCTCGGCGACCAGCGACTTGGAACCGAAGGTATTGGCTTCGCGATTGAGTTCCTGCATCAGGAAATCCAGGCGCTTGCCGGTCGCGCCGCCAGCCTTGAGCACCCGCTCGACCTCGTCGAGGTGGGTCGACAGGCGCGCCAGCTCCTCGGCGACGTCGATGCGCGCGGCAAAGATCGCCACCTCCTGGCGCAGGCGGTCGTCGTCCACGGTCGCGAAGGCGTCCAGCAGACGCTGCTGCAACTTTTCGTTGAATGCGGTCAGCGCCGCCGGGACGCGCGGTTCGACCTCGCGCAGCAAGGCGCGCATGCGGGCCACTTTGTCGAGGATCACGGCAGCCAGTTTCTCGCCTTCACGGGCCCGGCTCGCCGTGAAATCGTCGAGAGCGTCGCTGGCCAGAGCCAGGCAGGCTGGAACCACGCTCTCGAGATCCAGCCCGTCATCGCCAAAGATGCCGGGCCAGCGCAGAACGTCGGCGACCGCCAACGGCGCCGCCAGTGGCAGCGCTTGCCGCACCTCGGTATCGAAACGCTTGAGGCGTTCGAGCAGGTCGGCGTTCAGGCCTGCCTGATCGGCGACGCCTGTCGCGGCAACGAAAGCCAGCCGGCACTCGAGCTTGCCGCGCGCCAGCCGCGTGCCGATCAACTCGCGCAGCGCCGGTTCAACGATGCGCAACTCGTCGCAGACTCGGAAGTGATAATCCAGGTAACGGGAATTGACACTTTTCAGCTCGATGTGCAATACGCCACCTTTGACGGCGCGCATCGTGGCAGCATAGCCGGTCATACTGTAGATCATTGAATTCCTGACGTGTGGACGGAGGCGGATCTGCAGCCGGCTTTACAGCCCACCCCCAAAGACCGGACAATGGCCGACCCCCTGGATGATAGCCTTGACAGCGATGGTGCAACAAGCGAACCACCCCCTTCCCCCGGCTTTCCAGCTCGATGAATACCGTATCGAGCAGCAGCTGTCATTGGGTGGCTTTTCGATCGTCTATGTCGCCATTGACAGCCAGGGGACGCGGGTCGCCATCAAGGAGTACCTGCCCAACACCCTGGCCCTGCGCGGAGAAGGCCGAACCGCACCGGTGATCGCCGAGGACCACCTGCCCGCTTTCCGCTATGGAATGAAGTGTTTTTTTGAAGAAGGCCGGGCGCTGGCCGGCCTTTCTCACCCGAACGTGATCCGCGTGTTGAATTTCTTCCGTGCCAACGAGACGGTATACATGGTCATGGAGTACGAACACGGCCGGACGCTGCAGGAACTGATCCAGAAGAACAGGGCCGGAGTCACCGAGAATTTCATCCGCAACGTCTTTACCAAGATGCTCAATGGCCTGCGCGAAGTGCACTCGCATCGTCTGCTTCATCTCGACCTCAAGCCGTCGAACATCTATATGCGCAACAACCACGTCCCGGTGCTGATCGACTTCGGTGCGGCACGCCAGACCCTGGCCTGCGACACGCCCATGCTCAAACCGATGTACACGCCCGGCTTTGCCTCGCCGGAGCACTACAACCAGCGCGATCTGCTCGGCCCGTGGAGCGACATTTACAGTGTCGGCGCGTCGATGTACGCCTGTATCGCCGGCAGCACGCCACAAGCGGCCGACGCCCGTCTGGAGAGGGACCGTCTGGTGCCGGCGATGGTCCGCTGGGAAGGCCAGTACTCGGACCAGCTGCTCGAAACGATCGACTGGTGCCTGTGCCTGAACCATCGCTACCGCCCGCAGAGCGTCTTCGCGCTGCAGAAGGCGCTCACCGAACCGGTCATCGCGCCCGTGCCACGACTACCGCCGAAAGAAACCTGGCTCGGCCAGATGGTCGGCAAACTGAAGAAATCCAGAAACCCATGAAATTCACCATCTACCAGGAAAGCCGCACCGGCAAGCGTGCCAATAATGAAGACCGGCTGGCACACTGCTATTCGCGGGACAGCCTGCTGCTGGTTGTCGCCGACGGCATGGGTGGTCACTACTATGGTGAAGTGGCGGCGCAGATCGCCGTCCAGACCGTGACCGAGGCCTTCCAGCGCGAGGTCAGGACGCGCATCCGGGACCCCTTCCTGTTCCTCCAGAAGGGGATGCTCAACGCCCACCGCGGCATTCTCGACTTCGCCGGCAAACACCGCCTGGCGGACTCCCCGCGCACCACCTGCGTCGCCTGTATCGTGCAGAACAACATCGCCTACTGGGCGCACTCGGGTGATTCCCGGCTGTATCTGCTGCGCAAGGGCAGAGTGCTGGCGCAGACCAAGGACCACTCACGGGTGCGGCTTCTGCTCGAGCAGGGAGTGATCAGCGAAGACGAGGCCCGCGATCATCCCGATCGCAACAAGATTTACGGCTGCCTGGGTGGCCAGCAGACGCCGGAGATCGAGTTTTCGCACAAGACGACGCTCGAAGCCGAAGACGTACTGGTGCTGTGCACCGACGGCGTCTGGAGCGGACTGCCCGGTCCAATCCTGGCGGCCTCGCTGAAAACCGGCAACCTGATGCGCACCGTGCCGCTGCTGCTCGGTCAGGCCGAGACCCGCGGCGGACCGCAGGCCGACAACCTGTCGATGATCGCCGTACGCTGGCAGGATAGCTACGTCGACGAGAGCAGCGGCAGCAGCAGCCTGATCTCGACCAAGTCGATGTCGCGCGACACGGTTACCACCCGAATGGCCGGGTTCGGACGCAACCCGGGCCAGAAGACCGAACTCAGCGAAGAGGAGATCGAACTGGCCATTGAAGAGATCCGCTCGACCATTCAGAAGTACTCAAAATAGGAAATTGCATGCGCCCCAGTCACCGTCAACCGTCGCAACTGCGCAATGTCCGCATTGCCCGCCGCTTCACCCGCCACGCCGAGGGCTCGGTGCTGATCGAGATGGGCGACACGCGCGTGTTGTGCACCGCCAGCATCGAGGAGTCCGTGCCGGCCTTTCTGCGGGGTGCCGGGCAGGGTTGGGTGACTGCCGAATACGGCATGCTGCCGCGCTCTACCCACACCCGTACCGGCCGCGAGGCGGCCAAAGGCAAGCAAAGCGGCCGGACCCAGGAAATCCAGCGCCTGATCGGCCGCGCGCTGCGCGCGGTCACCGACCTCAAGGCGCTGGGCGAACGCCAGATCACGCTCGATTGCGACGTTCTGCAGGCCGACGGCGGCACCCGCTGCGCGGCGATTACCGGCGCCTGGCTGGCGCTCAACGACGCTTGCGAACAACTGCTGAGCAAGGGCAGGATTGCCGCCAACCCCTTGCGTGATCACGTCGCCGCGGTCTCGGTGGGGATCTACAACGGGCTGGCGGTGCTCGACCTCGACTACGCCGAGGACGCGAACTGCGACACCGACATGAATGTGGTGATGACCGGCGGCGGCGGCATCGTCGAGGTGCAGGGAACGGCCGAAGGCGAGCCCTTTACACGCGGCCAGATGAGCGAACTGCTCGACCTGGCCGACGCCGGCATCGGCCGGCTGATCAGCCACCAGAAAGCGTCGCTGTCACTATGAAACTGGTCCTTGCTTCGAACAACGCCAAGAAACTGAAGGAACTCGACGCGATTCTCGCGCCGCTCGGCTGGGAACTGGTTACCCAGGGCGAACTCGGCGTTCCCGAGGTCGAAGAGCCGTATTGCACCTTCGTCGAGAATGCCCTGACCAAGGCTCGCCACGCATCGCTGCTGACCGGTCTGCCAGCTCTCGCCGACGATTCCGGGCTTTGTGTCGACGCCCTGGGCGGCGCGCCGGGCGTGCAGTCGGCACGCTACGCCGGCGAACCGAAGTCGGATGTTCGCAACAACCAAAAACTGCTCGGTGAACTCGGCGAGAATGACCAGCGCACGGCGCACTTCGTCGCCGTGATCGTCTTTGTTCGCCACGCCGACGACCCGCAACCGATCATCGCCGAGGGTGAATGGCACGGCGAAATTCTGCGGGCGGCGCGTGGCCAGGACGGCTTCGGCTACGACCCCCTGTTCTACGTCCGCGAACTCGACCGCAGTTCGGCCGAACTCGACGCCGCCGAAAAGAACCGCCGCTCGCACCGCGGCCAGGCGCTTGCCCGGCTCGTCGAACGGCTGCTGGCGCGTCGCTGATGCCCGAGCCCTGGCGAGGCAAGGTCATCCCACTGATCCCGGCACCGCGCTCCGGGCCAGCGGCGCGCCGCGAAATCCAGTTCCGAACACCGCCGCCGCTGTCGCTCTATGTGCACATTCCCTGGTGCGTGCAGAAGTGCCCGTACTGCGACTTCAACTCGCATCCGCTGCCCGCATCCGGCACCGACGTTCAAGCGCCGGCGGTGATCCCCGAGGACGACTACCTGGCGGCGCTGGTCGCCGACCTCGAATGCGCCCTGCCGACGATCTGGGGGCGCCGGGTCGATAGCGTTTTTCTTGGCGGCGGCACGCCCAGCCTGCTCTCCGGCGACGGCGTCGACCACCTGCTGGCCGCCCTGCGCAGCCGCCTGCCCTTGCTGCCGAACGCCGAAATCACCCTGGAGGCCAATCCGGCCAGTGCTGAAGCCGGCAAATTCGCCGCCTTTCGAGCCGCCGGCATCAATCGCCTGTCGATCGGCATCCAGAGTTTCAACCCACGGCACCTCAAGGCGCTCGGCCGTGCGCACGACGCTCGGCAGGCTCGCCAGGCGGTCGCCACCGCCGCCAGCCACTTCGCCAACTTCAACCTCGACCTGATCTACGGGCTGCCCGGGCAGAGCGTCACCGAGGCGCTGGCGGACATCGACGCGGCGCTGTCCTTCGCGCCGCCACACCTGTCGTGCTATCAGCTGACCATCGAAGCGAACACCGCTTTCGCCGCCAGTCCGCCAACGCTTCCCGATCCCGACAGCTGTGCCGACATGCAGGACGCCATCGAGAGCAGGCTGGCTGCGGCCGGCTACCAGCACTACGAAACCTCGGCTTTCGCCCGCGCCGGCCATCACTGCCAGCACAATCTCAACTACTGGCAGTTCGGCGATTACCTGGGGATCGGTGCCGGCGCGCACAGCAAGCTGACGCTGCACGATCGCGTGCTCCGGCAAATGCGCTGGAAGCGTCCCGAGCAGTACCTGGCCCAGGTCGCCGCCGGAAAGCCGCTCCAGGAAGAGTTCGCCGTCGCCGCGCGCGACCTGCCGTTCGAATTCATGCTCAACGCGCTGCGCCTGCTGCAGGGCTTCGATGCACCCTTGTTCGAACTGCGCACCTCCTTGCCGCTGCTCAGCATCGAGCGTGAACTGCGACAGGCCGAACGCGACGGCCTGATCGAGCGCCAACTGCAGCGCATCGCCCCCAGCGATCGCGGTCGGCGCTTTCTCAATCAACTGCTCGAACGCTTCCTCGTCGAACGGGCCTGACCCGGAAGGAAGACAGCGGGCAGCGTCGCCAGGCCGGCAGTGACTACTTCTGCATGCCGGCAACGGCCTGGTAAAGCTGTTGCCTGAGTTCGTCGGCGGGCTGCCCCTGGGCCTCGGCAAGGCGAATCTGGCGCAGCAGATCGGAAACCTGCGCGGCGGCAGCGCTTTGCTCGCTGGAGGGCCGGTTCGCCGCCTTGCCCCCGGCGCCGGCGGGGCCGCTCGCGGCGGTCGACGCACCGGCTTGCCCAGCGGGTTGGCCATCGACCATCAGCTGCGCGCGCTCGGCACCGGGCCGCCCGCGGCGAGCGGTGATGACCATTGACGGCGGCACGTAGGGGCGCGGCATCTGGCGTGCCGCGAGCGGCGGGGGACTGGCGCGCCGCAAGGCGTTGGCGGTGGCCTGGAGCTTCTTGTGCAAGGCCTCGCTCGGCCTCCCTTCGGCTTCGGCGGCGCGGATCTCCTTCAGGATCTCGTCGATCTCGCTGGGCACCGCTGCCGAACGAAGCGCTTCGCCAAAACTCTCCTTCGGCGCCTTGACCGCAATTTCAAACTCCTCCGGCGACGAAATCATCTTCGCCAGCCGCAGATGGTCGTAGCGCATGGCGATGGTCAAGGGCGTATCGCCCCAGTCGTTCTGTGACTTCGGATTGGCCCCCGCTTCGAGCAACAGCCGCGCCATCCCGTCGCGACCTTCGCGGGCGGCCAGGATCAACGGCGTCGACAGGTTCGGCGAGCGGGCATTGACGTTGGCGCCACGGGCGATCAGCTCTTCGGCCAGCTGCTGGTGACCGTTGAACACCGCATAATGCAGCGCCCCCCAGTTGTTGCCCTGGCGATCCAGCGGCGCGCCGTGCTCCAGCAGCCAGTTGACCGCTTCACGATGCCCGCCCCAGGCCGCGAGTTGCAGTGCCTGCTCGCCGTTGCGATTGGTACGCCGGACATCGGCGCCGCGTTCGACGAACAGAGCCATCATCTCGATCCTGCCATGCCAGGCGGCGACCATCAGACCGGTGCCGATCTGGGCAGCCTGGTACTCCGGGTCCAGCCCCTGGTCGAGCCAGCGGGTCACCGTTCGCAGGTCGCCGCGCTCGACAGCGTAGCCGAAGGTAATCGGGTCGGGCACCGACGGCGGTAACTGTGCCCGCACCGGGCCAGCCAGCAAGACGACGGTCAGCAACAGCACTCTGCCAGGACTACCGAGCAGTTGCCGCAGCAGCTGTTTCACGAAATGTTTCACAAGGTCCTCCAATCGGTACCGGCCAGGCAGGCTTGGATGGCGGCGGCGCGGTGTCGTGTTGCACGGTTTTGGTTCACAATGTCGGGCTGATGCCGTCCCGCCTGATCCTCGCCCTCGCGCTATCGCTCGCCCTGCACGCCAGCCTGCTCCTTCCGGAAGCCCTCCAGCGCAACACGCCGCCAGCGCAGCCACCGCTGCAGGCGACGCTGCGTCTGCCGCTCAAGCCAGCGGTTGCCAACGACGAAGCGCTGCTGAAAAACACCCTCGAAAGCGCCAAGGCAGCCGTTGCCGCCAGACCACCCCGGACCTCCGGCGTTGCCCACAGCTCGCAGCCGACTGCCGTTCCCAAGCGCGAAGTTGCGGCGGCAC
Organism: Accumulibacter sp.; assembly: GCF_029255145.1. GTDB lineage: Bacteria > Pseudomonadota > Gammaproteobacteria > Burkholderiales > Rhodocyclaceae > Accumulibacter. The sequence goes on along the minus strand of NZ_JAPUVQ010000104.1, from coordinate 2,123 downwards.
AGCGAAAACTCTCCGAACACCTGTACTATCCGCCGGAAGCCGTCGCCCGCGGCATCGAAGGCGAGGTTCGCCTGATTCTTACGGTCAGCGCAGACGGCCAGATCACCGACATCAACATCGCCAGCAGCAGCGGCCATGCGATCCTCGACAAGGCCGCCGTGAAGGCCGCCTGGGCGATGGGCAAGATCAACTGGGCGCATTCACGCGAGTTCATCCTGCTGGTCCCCTTCCGGCTGGTGGACTGAACCGGCTCGACGGCGAAAGACCAGATCCCAGACGCCGTGCCCGAGTCGCAGGCCGCGTTGCTCGAACTTCGTCTGCGGGCGGTGCCCGGGGCGCGGCGCGAAGTCGCTGGCGGTATTTTCCAGCAACGCTTCGGACGACAGGACCGACAGCATCTGCTGCGCATAGTCCTGCCAGTCGGTCGCGCAGTGAAGATAGCCGCCCGGCCGCAAGCGGCTGGCCAACAAGCCGACCAGTGGCGGCTGCAGCAAGCGCCGCTTGTGGTGGCGCTTCTTCGGCCACGGATCGGGGAAGAAGACGTGCACCCCGGCCAGCGTCGCCGGGGCAATCATCTCGCGCAGCACCTCGACCGCGTCGTGCTGGACGATGCGCTGGTTGGTCAGGCCCATTTCGGCGACCAGCTTGCACAGGCTGCCGACGCCCGGGGTGTGCACTTCGATCCCGAGGTAGTCGTTCTCGGGGTGCGCGGCGGCGATCGCCGCCGACGTCTCGCCCATGCCGAAGCCAATCTCCAGAATCCGCGGCGCCGCGCGGCCGAAAAGCGCATCGAGATCGAGACGCGCCGCCACGTAGGGAACGCCGATGCTGCCCATCATCGCTTCACGGTAGCGCTGCTGCGCACTCGACACGCGACCCTGGCGGCGAACGTAACTGCGGATATGCGCCGGCCGTGCGGCGGCGCTATCGGCCTGCTGACCGTCCACGGCTACGAACCGATCAAGCCGGTGGTCGGCGACGAAGGATCGGCCGAATAGAACTTGCGCGCCATCCTGCCGGCGAGGAAGGCCGCCCGCCCCGCCTCGACTGCCTGCTTCATCGCGCTGGCCATCAGCAACGGATCGCGGGCGTGCGCGATGGCGGTGTTCATCAGCACCCCGTCGCAACCCAGCTCCATGGCGATCGCCGCGTCTGAAGCGGTGCCGACGCCGGCGTCGACCAGCACCGGCACCTTGGCGTTGTCGATGATCAGGCGCAGGTTCCACGGGTTGACGATACCCATTCCGGAGCCGATCAGCGAAGCCAGCGGCATCACCGCGACGCAGCCGATCTCCTCGAGCATCCTGGCCTGGATCGGGTCGTCGGCACAGTAGACCATCACCTCGAAGCCCTCGCTGACCAGCGTTTCCGCAGCCTTCAGCGTTTCCGGCATGTTCGGGAACAGATTGTTCGGGTCGCCAAGCACCTCCAATTTGCACAGCGGATGACCATCAAGCAGTTCGCGTGCCAGACGCAGGGTGCGCACCGCGTCGGTAGCGGTATAGCAGCCGGCGGTATTCGGCAGAATCGTGAACTGCGACGGCGGCAGCGCGTCGAGCAGGTTCGGCTCGCCGGCATTCTGGCCAATGTTGGTGCGCCGGATGGCGACGGTGACGATCTCGGCGCCAGAGGCGTCGATCGCTGCCCGCGTCTCGGCGAAATCCTTGTACTTGCCGGTACCGACGAGCAGACGGGAACGATAGGTCTTGCCGGCGATCGTCAGGCCGTTGAGAGCAGCGTGCATGCGTCGTTCTCTTCCGAGTGAGGCTCAGCCGCCGCCGACGGCGACAACGATCTCGATCCGGTCGCCGTCGGCCAGAACTGTTTCGGCATGACGGCCACGGGGAACGATCGCACCGTTGCATTCGACGGCGATCCGCTTGCCGCTGTGCTGCAGCGCCTCGACGAGAGCGGCCACCGTCAGCGGCGAAGGAAATTGGCGGCTTTCGCCGTTGATCATGAGTTCCATAAGACTTTGATTTTACCACGCCGGCGGAAGATAAGGCGATATTCTCTATTGTTCATACCGTTGTATGCGATACTTTCAGTAGATTATGAGGTTGGAGGTATTGCTGATGAGGGTCGCCACGGTAGCTGAAAGCAAGGTTTCTCTCGAAGCCGTC
>NZ_JAPUVQ010000103.1:0-24576 GCF_029255145.1 Accumulibacter sp. | reverse complement strand
CTTGCACTCCTAGCGACGCTTGGTCTATGCCATACGAAAATTATGGCCTTCGAAATAAAGTGCTACTCGCAATTCCGGAATTCTACCTACATTCCCGGCCGGGATCAGGAAATCTGAACTTAAACTGCGTTGATATTTGTCTTGACTATGGGGACCACTTTATCGATCAATCTGACCGGCGGCGCCTTCGTCAACCAGTCGACCGCCTTCTCGGATTATCATGGCACTGGTGGCAACCCCGCCGCCAACGCCTCGTACGCCGACGCCGCTGTTGTCGCCAACCGCTTTCGCGTCGTCCAGCGCCGTTACCATCTCTGAGAATATTGAACAGCAAGCGATGAACTTCACCACCATCACCTACGCCGTCGACGCCGGAATCGCCCGGTTGACCCTGAACCGCCCGGATCGTCTGAACAGTTTTACCGAGCAGATGCACGAGGAGATCCGCCAGGCGCTCGACGCGCTGGCGGCCGATCTGAGCGCCCGCGTGCTGGTGCTCAGCGGCGCCGGGCGTGCTTTCTGCGCCGGGCAGGATCTCAATGACCGCGGTGTTTCCGGCGGCGACGAGCCGCCTGACGTGGCGGCGACGATCGAAAAGAATTACAAGCCACTGGTCCGCCGCCTGCAGCACCTGCGGATGCCGACCCTCTGCGCGGTCAACGGCATCGCCGCCGGGGCCGGCGCCAGCCTGGCGCTGGCCTGCGACATCGTCGTTGCGGCGCGCTCGGCCAGCTTTCTGCAAGCGTTCAGCAAGATCGGGCTGATCCCCGATACCGGCGGCAGCTGGTTCCTGCCGCAACGCGTCGGCATGGCGCGGGCGGTCGGCCTGGCGATGCTTGCCGACAAACTGCCGGCCGAGAAGGCCGCCGCCTGGGGACTGATCTGGGACTGCGTCGACGACGACGAGCTGGCTCCGACGATCGACCGGATCGCCGCGCAGCTGGCGAGCGCGCCGACCCGCGCGCTGGTGCGCACCCGCCAGGTGATGCGTGCCGGAGTCAATAACCCGCTCGAAACGCAGCTCGACCTCGAGTGCGACGTGATGCGCGAACTGGGCCGCAGCGACGACTATCGCGAAGGAGTCGCCGCCTTCGTCGCCAAGCGAGCGCCCAACTTCACCGGCGAATAGGATCGGAATCGGAATCGCAACGGGAAAAGGAACAGGCACCGTGGACCAGGCGCTGGCCAAGGACCAAGTCGTCAGTATCGTCGGTGCCGGCGCGATGGGCAGCGGCATCGCCCAGCTGGTCGCCGCTGCCGGCCATCGCGTCAGACTGCTCGACACCAGCGCCAGCGCCGTCGACCAGGCGATTGCGGGCGTCCAGCGGGCTTTCGCGCAACTGGTTGGCAAGGGAAAACTCGACGCGGCAGCCGCGAGCGCCGCGGCAGCCCGGCTGCTGCCGGCGACCCGCATCACCGAGCTCGCCGACAGCGGCCTGGTGATCGAGGCGATCGCCGAAGACCTTGCTGCCAAACAGCAGTTGTTTCGCGACCTGGAGGCGCTGGTCTCGCCGGCTTGTCTGTTCGCCACCAACACCTCGTCGCTGTCGGTGACGGCCATCGCCGCGGCGCTGCAGTCGCCGGAGCGGCTGGCCGGGCTGCACTTCTTCAACCCGGCGCCACGAATGCCGCTGGTGGAAGTGATCAGCGGGCTGGCCACCGACGCCAGGCTCGCCGAAACGCTTTGCGCCACCGCGCTGGCCTGGGGCAAGACCCCGGTGATGGCGCGCTCGACGCCGGGTTTCATCGTCAATCGCATCGCCCGTCCCTACTACGGCGAAGCCCTGCGTCTGCTCACCGAGGGCGCCGCCGACGCCGCCACCCTCGACGCCATCTTCCGCGAAGCTGGCGGCTTTCGCATGGGGCCATTCGAGCTGATGGACCTGATCGGGCTCGACGTCAGCCTGGCGGTAAACAAGTCGGTGTGGAGCGCCTTTTTCAATGACCCCCGCTACGCGCCCTCGCTGCTTCAGCAGGAACTGGTCGCTGCCGGCTTTCTCGGCCGCAAGAGCGGACGTGGTTTCTACCGTTACGGCGAAGGCGCGCCCGAGCTGCCAGCGCGCAGCCTGCCGATGCGGGCTTTTCCGTGTGCGGTCCAGATCTTCGCCGACGGTCCGCCGGCCAGCGCGCTAAGCAGCCGCCTGCGGACCCTTGGCCTGCCGTTCCACCGTGCCGACACCTCGCCCGACGGTCGCTTCGCCGAAGCCGGCGGCGCGGCGCTGTACGTGACCGACGGCCGCCCGGCAAGCGAGCGCGCAGCCCGCAAGGGCGTTTCGAACACGGTACTGGTCGATCTGGCGCTCGACTACGGACGCGCCACGCGCCTGGCCATCGCCACCGCCGAACAGTGCAGCCAGGCCGCCGCTGATGCTGCGGTCGGACTGCTGCAGGCCGCGGGCTTCGCGGTCTCGCAACTGGCCGACGTGCCCGGCCTGGCGGTCATGCGAACGGTCTGCATGCTGGCCAACGAGGGCGCCGACGCGGTGAATCAGAAGGTCTGCGACGCGACCGCCGTCGACCAGGCGATGCGCCTGGGCGCCAACTACCCGCTGGGGCCGCTGGCCTGGGCCGAGCAGATCGGTCTGCGGCGGGTCCGCCGGGTGCTGGCCAACCTTGCCGCCAGCTACGGCGAGGACCGCTACCGGATCTCGCCGTTGCTGGCGCGCAAGGTCTTTTCCGGGAAGCCCTTTCATGGCTGAGCCCGACGGCGAAGCCGCCGACCCGGCGGCAGCTCTGGCGCAGACCGCGCAGGCAATGTACAGCCGCGACGCGGACAGCAAGCTGATTGATCAGCGTCTGCTCATTGTCCGGCCGCGATACTCGCGGTTGACGATGTGCGATCGACCAGACATGGTCAATGGCCACCATATCGGCCACGGTGGCTATCTGTTCACTTTCGCCGACTCGACCTTTGCCTACGCCTGCAACAGCTACAACCGCAACGCCGTTGCCTCGGCTTGCCACATCGACGTCCTCAGGCCGGCACGCGAGGGCGAAGTGCTCGAAGCCGAGTGCGAGGAACGATCGCTTTCGGGACGGACCGGCGTCTACGACACCACCATCCGCAACCATCACGGCCAGTTGATCGCGCTCTTCCGCGGCAAGTCGTATCGCATCGCCGGTGAAGTGATCGCCGGCCTTGAGGCCGACGACGGCGACCCGCTGGCGGCGGGCACCGCGGCCAGCGAGCTTGAAGGAAACCCGCAATGAAGCCTTGGCGACCACTCCCCCGTCCCCACGTCGACGCAAACGCGCCCCTGCTCGACCACCGCAAGGAATGCCGTAAATGAACGAAGCCTTTATCTGTGACGCCATCCGAACGCCGATCGGACGCTATGGCGGCGTGCTGTCCGGCGTCCGTGCCGATGACCTTGCAGCGCTGCCGATCCGCGCGCTGATCGAACGCAATCCAGGCGTCGACTGGTCGCTGGTCGACGACGTCATTTATGGCTGTGCCAACCAGGCCGGTGAAGACAACCGCAACGTCGCGCGCATGGCCGGCCTGCTCGCCGGCCTGCCGGTCGAGGTCGCCGGTACGACGGTCAACCGGCTCTGCGCCTCGGGCCTCGACGCAGTCGGCCTGGCCGCGCGCTCGATCAAGGCCGGCGAGGCCGAGCTGATGATTGCCGGCGGGGTCGAAAGCATGTCGCGCGCGCCCTTCGTCATCGCCAAGGCCGACAGCGCCTTTTCGCGCACGGCCGCGATCCACGACACGACGCTTGGCTGGCGCTTCGTCAACCCGCTGATGAAGAAGCTCCACGACACGCACTCGATGGCGCAAACGGCCGACAACGTCGCCGCCCGGTTCAGCATTTCGCGCGCCGACCAGGACGCTTTCGCGCTGCGCTCGCAGCAGCGCTGGGGCGCAGCGAACCAAGCCGGGCGCTTTGCCGACGAAATCATCCCGGTCCGTATGAGCCCGAAGAAGGGCAAGGCGATGGTCATCGATACCGACGAGCACCCGCGTCCGGAAATGACCCTGGCCCGACTGGCAACGCGCGAAGGGATCAACGGCCCGGCACTCAGCGTTACCGCCGGCAACTCGGCGGGAATCAACGACGGCTCCTGCGCACTGCTCATCGCCAGTGAAGCGGCGGCATTGAAGCACGGCCTGACGCCGCGTGCCCGGATCGTGGCGATGGCCGCGGCGGGCGTCGCACCCAGGCTCATGGGCTTCGGCCCGGTCCCCGCCATCCGCAAGGTCCTGTCGACGACGGGGCTCGCGCTGGACCAGATGGACGTCATCGAAATCAACGAAGCGTTCGCCGCGCAGTGCCTGGCGGTCATGCGCGAGCTGTCGATCCCCGACCAGGCCGAGCACGTCAACCCGAACGGCGGCGCGATTGCCGTCGGTCATCCGCTGGGTATGACCGGCGCACGCCTGGTGACGACCGCAACCTGGGAACTGCGTCGCCGCGGCAGCCGCTACGCGCTGTGCGCCTTGTGCGTTGGCGTTGGGCAAGGCGTGGCGATGGTCATCGAGCGCGTCTGAAATCCGGCGACCAGCTGGTCATCGGCAGGCGGCATCGGCGTGCACCTCGGCATTCGCCAGGAGACCCTGGCCGGCGACGCCTGGATCAGAAGCGGGAAAGCCACGCGCTGGCCTGCCCGACAGCGCCGGCCCACTGCTCCGGGAGCATGAGATGCGACGCACCCGGGATGACGCGGTAGCGGAGACGGTCCGGCTGCCGAGCGTAGGCAGGGACGAGGAGCTGGTGCAAGGCCTGCGCCGCCGCCGGCGGGACGACCGTGTCATTCTCGGCGGCAATCGACAGCAACGCGGTGGGAAAGAAGCGATCGAGCGGGAAATCAACGCCGTCCGGGCACAGCCAGGCAGGCGACCCCAACAGCGCGGCAGCGGCGCCGACGCGCCGATCGGCGACGATCGCGCCATAGACGATGCAGCCCCCCATCGACACCCCGGCGACATGGATCCGCTGCGGGTCACTCAGCCCGCGGTCGACCAGGGTATCGATCAAGCGCGGCACCTCGGCGACCGTTTGCGCCAGCAACGACTCGAACAGGGCAGCGCTTGCGCTCGGCGAGCGCGCGACCAGGCGCTCGAAGTCAGGCAGCCGCCGCTGCCCGTGACCGACCGCATCGACGCCGATCGCCAGCAGACCCGCCGCGGCAAAGCGCTGTAACTCGGGCAGGTGGCGTTCCTTGTCGGCGCCAAAACCGTGAAACCACACGACGGTCGGCAGGGCTGTCGCCTTCCCCCGGCTCGCTGCTCCATCCGCTCCGCCAGGGCGGACGATCAGCACCGGCACCTCGCCGAACAGCGCGCTCTCGTGCGGGGCGGTCATCGACCGGACGCGGCCCGCGACGATCGCTGCCGCCACCGCGGCCAACCCGCTCTCACCAGACCATCACCGCCGTTTCCGCGGCCATTTGCGCGTAGTACAGGCGGATGCCGATCTGATAGCGGCGGCCGCTGATCAGGCGCAGGTCGATTCTTGCGTTGCGGTCGGTACCGCTGTCATCGTCGCCGGCAATCTGCACATTGCCTGCGGTCCGGACCTCGAACAGCACCATCAGGGTGTCGGCACTGCCGAAGGTGGCAATGCTGTAGGTCCGCGTTCGGGTCGGCGTGAAATTGAAGACCCGTGTCTCGCCAGCCTTGATCGCCAGCTTTTGCGACAGCCCGACTTCCAGTGCCGGAATCTCCTGCGTCGGCCCGACCCCCGGATACGACACGACAATCCACGCCTTGTCCGCCGCCGAGAGCCCGCCCTTGGGCTGCAGGCCGCCGCGGTACGCCGCCGGCTCGGTGATCAGACCCGGGCCGAACGCGTATTCCATCACCGAGTCGGGATCCCAATTGGTCCCTTTCACTTCTGCGGGACTGATCTTGCGCAGGATATTCCAGTCGATGGTCTGCGCATCCCAGTTGTTGGGCGGGCCCTGGAAAAAGCGGCGCACGGCATCGGTATCCCAGGAAATGCCGGCGAACGGATTCTGGTGCTCGTGCTCCAGACCCAGCGCATGACCGATTTCGTGCATCGCGGTATCGCGGCCGTACGGGGTATTGAGCGCCCAGCCGAAATTCATGGTGCGCTGGAAGGGGTCTCGAATATTGAGGTTATCGCGCCCGACGTACGACCATGAACCGCCCCCCGGGTCGAAACCGATCCGGATCGTGGCATCCTCTGGACGCGACAGTTCCTTGAAACTGATGCCTATGCCCAACTTGAACCAGCTCTGAAAAGCCTGCCGCACTTCTTCAATGTCGGCTGTCTTGCCCTTCCAGGCGTCGGGAACGGCATCGCCGGCCTTGTAGCAGCAGAACGTCAGTTGCGTTCCATTGACCCACTTCTTGCCACCGGCCAGTATCGCCCGTGAGCGCAGCGCATCGACTGCGGGATCGAACTGCCGCGGATACTGGACCGGCTGGCAGCAATAGCGCAAGGCCGGGGCTTCGCCGGGAGCGGCTGCGGACGCTGGTGAAGAAGCTGGTTCGGAAACTGCAGCTTTAGGTGCTTTCGGCATTTCGTTCTCCTGTCTTGATCGATTGAGGACAGCGCCAGTCGCAACGCCTCTGCCAGCTGAAGCGCAGGGTTCTCTGCCGCGCCGCCAGCATGCCCCCTGCGTCAGGCCTGGTCAACATGCTGATCGCCGCAAGGCGGCGCGCACGGCAGCTGCAGCTCGAAGCGGGTCAGCCCACGCTCCGAAAAAACCGATACCTCGCCACCATGCGCACGCAGAATCGAACGGGTGATCGCCAGGCCGAGGCCGGCGCCATCGCCAAGGTGCTGGCGCGACGCGTCGACGCGATAAAAGCGGTCGAAAAGGCGAGCCAGATGTTCGGCCGGAATTCCGGAACCGGTGTTTTCCACCGCAAGTTTCAGCAGCGGCCGTTTGGTCGACAAGCTGGCGATGGCGTGACCGTCGTCGATCTGCACCGCGATCCTTCCACCGACGGGCGTGTGGCGAACGGCGTTGGACAACAGATTGCTGATCGCCCGCCGCAACATCGGCCGGTCGCCAATAACGACGCCGCTGCCCGAGCAACTCAGCTCGAGCTGTTTCTCGTCGGCCAGAATCTCGTAGAACTCCAGCAAGCGGCCGACTTCAGCGGCCAGGTCGACCGCTTCCCGGTGGGGCACGATCAGGCCGTTTTCCGACTTCGCCAGGAACAGCATGTCGGCGATCATCCGCGCCAGAAACTCGAACTCCTCGGTATTCGAAGCCAGGATGTCCCGGTACTCGTCCAAGGTCCGGTCCTTCGCCAGCGTTACCTGTGTTTGCGTGAGCAGATTGCTGACCGGCGTGCGCAGTTCGTGCGCCAGGTCGGACGAGAAATCGGACAATCGCCGGAACGAGTCTTCGAGCCGGGCCAGCATCTCGTTCAGCGTCAGCACCAGTTCCGCCAGTTCGACCGGCACCGACTCGGCAGGCAGCCGCCAATCGAGTCGCTGGGCGGTAATCCCGGCGGCCTGGCTAGTGATCTCCTGCAGCGGTGCGAGCCCGCGGCGAACCGCAATCCAGCCGAGGAAGCCGGTCAACAGCGCCGCCAATATGACGAATGACCACAGCGTCGTTCGGAACGAAGCCATGAAATGCTGATGGTGCGAGATATCAACGGCCACCGCAACGACTGCCGGAGGCGCGCCGGCGATCCCCGTTGGCACCGCGGCCGAAACACCGCGCAGCGGTTGTCCCTGGCTGCTCGTCCAGACGCTCGGGCCACGCGATTCTGCCGGCGTGCGTCGCGCGAGCAATGCCGGCGGGAAATCGGCGCCGTGGGAGGCAAACAGCGTCTGTCCCGCCGGACCGATAACGGTCACCGACAGGCCCGCGTGTCCGACCAGCGAATCGTCGAGCTGTTGCCCAAGACGATCCAGTTCGGCGCCGGATCGCACCTTTTCGAGGGCGTGCTGCGCCAGTTGCAGCTTGCCGGCCAGCACCTCCATGTCCTGCTCCTCGAAATGCCGCTCGAGCGAGTGGCCGATCAGGAAGCCGAGCAGCAGCAAGACAGCTACCGCCGCCGATGCGAAGAGCAAGGTCAGCCGGAAGGTGATTGACCGCGGTCCGATCAAGCGCACGCGGCGGCCTCGCGTACGCGCACGGCGGCGACCGGCGTGGCCGGCAGAAGGTGGACATGGCGAGACATCGACTTCAAGTGGCGCCGCTGGCAGTGCCGGGCTTCTCGCGGGCCCACTCGCGGCAGATCTTGATCGTTTGTTCGGTCGCCAGCGCTTCACCGGTGAGGCCGCAGCGGTGACCCGCGTCGCCACTCAGGAAATGGGCGCACTGCCGGCATTGACCAAAGGCCTGGTGGTCGTTGAGCCCCTGCAAGGTGCCCAGCACGCTGCGCAGATCGTCAGCGAAGGCCTGCGCGTCACTGCCCGACGCCAGCAGAGCCTGATCAAGCCGATAGGCCCAACCGGCAGCCAGGACCTCTGCTCCGTCAGCGGTCAGGGTCAGATGAATGCGCTTGCCATGCCGCGGATCAGCTTTCTTGCTGATCAACCCTTTGCGCTCGAGCAGGCTCAAGGTTTGCGAAACAGTCCCGCGCGTGATGCGCAGGTAGTCGGCCACCGCAATCGGCAGGTCGCTGTAACGATTGGCCTGGGCGAGAAAGCTCAAGACCTGCATATGCACCGGCAACAAGCCGTGACCGGCCGCATCCGCGCGGACCAGTTGGTGAATCACCGCGGCCAGGCGTTCGAGAATGTATACGGTCTGCGTCATTGCAATAATGTATCGCCTCGATGCATTTGTTGACAAGCACCGCTGGGGGACGCTACAGTTATGATGCATCGACTCGATGCATAAAGCCATCCAATCATCCAGAGGAGTTTGCCATGAACAATGCCATCTTCTACCACGCCGGCTGCCCGGTCTGCGTCGCCGCCGAGCAGCGCGTCGCACTGGCGCTCGATCCGACCTGTTATCAGGTCGAAATAGTGCATCTCGGTGAACAATCCGGCCGCGTCGCCGAGGCCGAGGCCGTCGGCGTGCAATCGGTTCCGGCGCTGGTGATCGACGGCCAGGTCTTCCACATCAACTTTGGCGCTCCGATATCGGCGCTGAAGTAAGGTGCTGGCCCGGCCCGCGTCGTGACTGACCTGGCGAATGGGCAAAGCTGGTGCTGGTCGCCTGGTCGCCTGTTCGGCTGACGACCACCCACCAGCGCAAGACGTCGCCCGTGCCCAGCTCTGGAAACGCGCTACGCGACGACTGCCGAACCGCGGCGCCGAATATTGCTCTGCTATACTGCGCGCTCTTCGCAACCGCTGGCCCGACGACCCTTGCCCATGAAATACCAGATCATTCCGGTGACTCCCTTCTTGCAGAACTGCAGTCTCTTGTGGTGCGAACAAAGCATGCGTGCCGCCGTTGTCGATCCGGGTGGTGACGTCGCTCGCATCCTGCGCGCGGTCGAGAGCAAAGGCGTGGTCCTCGAGAAGATCCTGGTCACCCATGGTCATATTGATCATGCCGGAGCAGTCGCCGAGCTAGCGGCACGGTTATCCTTGCCGATCGAAGGGCCGCAGCGCGAAGATCAGTTCTGGATCGACGGCATGCCGGCGCAGAGCCGGATGTTCGGCTTCCCGGAAGTGCGCGCTTTCACCCCGGATCGCTGGCTCGAGCACGGCGATACGGTGCATTTCGGCAAGGTCGAGATGGACGTCCTTCATTGCCCGGGGCATACGCCCGGACATATCGTCTTCTTCAGCCGGGCGGACCGTCTGGCGGTCGTCGGCGACGTGCTGTTCCAGGGATCCATCGGTCGCACCGACTTCCCGAAAGGCGATTTCGACACCCTGATCTCGTCGATTCGCCAGCGCCTGTGGCCGCTCGGCGACGATGTGACCTTTTTGCCGGGGCACGGACCTCTATCCACCTTCGGTGCCGAGCGACGCAGCAATCCCTTCTGCGGCGACTAGTCGCAGCGGGCCGGCGCTGCTTGTCTGGCGATCGAAGTCACGCCATCACGGCGGACAAACGCTTACCGGCATCCCGGTCGTCGCGCCATGCTCCCGAATATCGATGGTCATCGACGGCATCCGATGCCCTGCCGCCTGCGTGTCGATGGCCTATCGCTCATCACGGCGGTCACGATCAGAGCGCCTGGCCACGAGTCCGCCGATCTTCATCTTCACCAACGACAAACCCCGCCGAAGCGGGGCTGTCGTGACACCAGTGCTCAGCAGAAGAACAAACCGCAATCTCCCGCATCTTTGGCCCGCATGCGGGCTTTGGAAACCAACTACTACTGGCGACGACGAGAGGCTGCGAAACCGACAAGACCAAGGCCGAGAAGCGCTAGGACGCCGGGTTCCGGAACGGATGCCGCTCCTTCCACCGCCACGTTGTCCAGCCCGAGGTCGTAGCCTGCTCCAGGCGTCGGATTGTGATTCTTGAAGTTCAAGGTCACCGAACTGTTGGTTGCGACAAAGTTCGTATTGAACGTCGCCCAGTCCGTCCAGTACGAACCCGAGTTTGGCGCCGTAAAGATCGAGGCGGCGGTCGATGAACCCGTGAACGAGAGTTCGAGCTGAGCACAGCAGTCCAGTTCACTGGCGATGGCGAAGCTCACGTTGTAGGTATTCCCGACAATCAGACCGTTCAAGGTTTGCTCGATCGAGTACTCGGTCTTCGGGGTGTGCAGCCCCAGAACAACCCATTGATTGCCGAACGGCGTGAACGCACCGAAGGCGCCGTCCTGAAGGCCCCACGGATAGGTCCCGTTGCTGGCCGGAATGTGCCATCCCGGAACGTCGCTGTCCGTGAGACCAAGTTCGTAGTTGCCGTTCGCAGTGAACGGAGAGGCTTCAAAGCTGCCATTTACAATCAGGTTTGCGTGCGCGGGAGTAGTCAGCAGAAACAGCGAAAGCGCTGCGCCAGCGATTCCGCCGGCGCCCATCTGTAAGTTTTTCATGGCGATCCTTTCAGTAGTGTGGTGTCGGTGGCGAACCCAGCGAGGGCTTTTCTGTCGTGGCACGGGTAACGATGGATCTATAAGCACTAACCGTGCCATGTTGCATAATTCTATTTAAATTAGCTGGTTACTGTTTGTGCCCGAGGAAACAAACGCTGAACTGTAAAATTGGTCGACAGTATTGCGGTTCGGGGGAATTGAGCACGGTCGACGGGGTGACCGGTGGACGAACGAAACCAAGCCACGAGGCGGCCGTGCGAAGCCAACGACGAGGCCTCTTGCCTTTGTAGACCAACACCAAAGTGGTCGGTCGGCTACCGTGAAAGTCGCGCTAGCGAGTCGCGAACCGAGGCTCGCAAGGGCCCGCGGGAGCGAAGGGCGGCCAGCCGCCCCTCGCTCGTCCGCCACTGCCGCCGAACCGGCTGCCTGACTAGAAGTGCAACGGTCTCTTGTCGCAAGCCAGCGCCGCTTCGTGAACGACTTCCGAAAGCGTTGGGTGAGCATGGCAGATCCGCGCCAGATCTTCCGAGGCGGCACCAAACTCCATCGCCACGACACCTTCGGAGATCAGCTCGGAAGCGTTGGCGCCGACGATGTGCACGCCGAGGATGCGGTCGGTCTTCGCACACGCCAGGATTTTGACAAAACCGCTCGGGTCGCCCATTCCCAACGCGCGGCCGTTCGCGGCAAACGGAATCTTGCCCGCCTTGAAGGCGACGCCTTCGGCTTTCAGCTGCTGCTCGGTCTTGCCAACCCAAGCGATTTCCGGGCTGGTGTAGATCACCCACGGAATGGTGTCAAAATTGCAGTGACCTGCCTGACCGGCCATGATCTCGGCGACCATCACGCCCTCCTCCATCGCCTTGTGGGCGAGCATCGGGCCGGCCACCACGTCGCCCACCGCCCAAACGCCGGGGAGATTGGTACGGCAGTGCGCATCGACTTCGATCTGGCCGCGGTCGTTGAGTTTAAGATCCACCTTTTCGGCGTCCAGACCATCGGTGTTCGGGATGCGGCCAATCGAGACGATCAGGCGGTCAGCGTCCAGCTTCTGCTCCTGGCCGTCCTTGTCGGTGTAGTCGATCGAGACGCCCTTTTGCGATACCTTGACGTCACCGATCTCGATACCGGTAATGATTTGCAGGCCTTGCTTGGCAAACAGTTTGGCCGCTTCCTTGGCAACTTCGATATCGGCCAGCGCCAGAAACTCGGGCAGCGCTTCGAGGAGCGTCACTTCGGCACCAAGGCGGCGCCAGACGCTGCCCATTTCGAGGCCGATCACCCCCGCGCCGATGACCGCAAGCTTCTTCGGTACGGCGTCTAGATCGAGCGCGCCAACGTTGTCGCAAACGATCTCGTTGTCGACCGGGACGCCCGGCAGGTGACGCGCCCGCGAGCCAGTGGCAACGATGACCTGCCGGGCCTCGACGACGCTGGCGCCGACCTTGATCTGCCACAGCTCGCTTCCTTCCGAACCGCTACGCCCAATGAAGGCGCCATGGCCGCTGAGCAGGGTCACCTTGTTCTTCTTGAACAAGCCCTTGATACCCGTGGTGAGCTGCTTGACGATGGCGTCCTTGCGACCAACCATCCTGGTCACGTCGATGGTCGGCGTCCCGACGCCGATCCCCTGATCGGCAAAGCCGTGCGCCGCCTCCTCGAAGAGATGCGAGGTATGCAGCAGGGCCTTCGACGGAATACAGCCGACGTTCAGGCAGGTACCGCCGAGACGCGGTTCGCCCTTCGGGTCGGCATAGGCATTCGATTCACAACAGGCAACACTGAAGCCGAGTTGGGCCGCCCGGATGGCGGCTATGTAACCACCGGGGCCAGCGCCGATAACGAGAACGTCGAATTGCTTGGACATGATAGATTCCCTTTCCAGCCGCAGAGACACCGAGGCACGGAGTCTACAGAGACTTCAGCTCTGTACCTCCGTGCCCTCCTTCCTGGTTTGTGATGCCTTAGACGCCAAGCAGCAGGCGGGCCGGGTCTTCCAGGGCCTCCTTCATGGTCACCAGGCCGAGTACCGCCTCGCGGCCATCGACAATGCGGTGGTCGTAGGACATCGCCAGATAGTTGATCGGACGAATCACGATCTGCCCGTTCTCGACAACTGGACGGTCTTTGGTGGCGTGAATGCCGAGGATCGCCGACTGCGGCGGGTTGATGATCGGCGTCGACAGCATCGAACCGAAAACACCCCCGTTCGAGATCGAGAACGTACCGCCGGTCAGATCCTCCATCGACAACTTGCCGTCCTTGGCTTTGGCGCCGAACTCCCCGATTTTCTTCTCGATATCGGCGATCGACATCTGGTCCGCGTCGCGCAGGATCGGCACCACCAGACCGCGCGGACTGCCAACGGCGATCCCGATGTCGATGTAGCCGTGGTAGACGATGTCGCTGCCGTCGACCGAGGAGTTGATGATCGGGAACTTCTGCAACGCAGCGACCGCGGCCTTGACGAAGAAACCCATGAAGCCCAGACGAACGCCGTGCGCTTTTTCGAAGCGCTCGCCGTACTGCTTGCGCAAGGCCATGACCGGACCCATGTTCACTTCGTTGAAGGTGGTCAGGATGGCATTGCTGGCCTGCGACTGCAGCAAGCGCTCGGCAACGCGCGCGCGCAGACGAGACATCGGCACGCGCTGTTCCGGACGGTCGCCGAGCGCCACGGTCACCGTCGGCGCGGCGGCCAGTGGCGGTGCAGCGCTGGTGCTGGCAGCCGGGGCAGCTGCAACGGAGGTGACGAAGGGGCTTGGCGTCGGCGTCGGCTGTGCAGCCAGCGCATCGGCTTTGCTTATGCGACCGCCACGACCGGTGCCGACAACGTCGCCAGCGGCGATCCCCTTTTCGTCAAGGATCTTGCGTGCCGCCGGCATCGCCACGCCAGCCGCGGGCGCCGCGCCGGCAGCGACGACCGGCGCTGGCGCGGCCGCCTTCGCGGGCGCCGCCTTGGCAGCGGGTGCTGCCGCAGTACCGGCCTGGGCAGCCGTATCGATCCGCGCAATGACCTCCCCGGCCACCACCGTTTCGCCGTCGCCCTTGACGATTTCAACGAGCACACCGTTGTCCGGTGCCGGCAGTTCGAGAACCACCTTGTCGGTCTCGATGTCGATCAGGTTCTCATCCCGTGCGACGGCCTCGCCGGCCTTCTTGTGCCACGAAACCAGCGTCGCCTCAGCGACTGATTCCGAAAGCTGTGGAACTTTGACGTCGATGATCATGTTCTCTCCGTTCTAGGGCAATTTGTTGTATTCGATCTCACCAAGCGCGGAGTCGATCAGAGCCTTTTGCTGGGCGTTGTGCTTGCTGGCATAACCAACTGCCGGCGAAGCCGCCGCTGGACGGGAGACCAGCAACAGGTGCTGCTTGTCGCTGAGCTCGCGCGACAGGTGCTGGCGCGAGGCGATCCAGTACCACGGTCCCTGATTGCGCGGCTCCTCCTGGCACCAGACGATCTCCGTTGCCTTGGGATACTTCGCCAGTTCCTCGTGGAACGACGCCTGCGGGAACGGGTACAGCTGCTCGAGACGGGCAATCGCGACATGCGCCACTTTCCTCTCGTGGCGTGCCGCTATCAGATCGTAGTAAACCTTGCCCGAGCAGAAGATGACCCGAGTGACCTTCTTGGCGTTGATTGGCTCGACTTCGCCGATCACCCGCTGGAATTCGCCTTCGCTCAACTCTTCCAGGCTGGATGTGGCGTCCTTGTGGCGGAGAAGCGATTTCGGCGAAAAGACGATCAGCGGCTTGCGCTGGTTGCGCACCGCCTGCCGGCGCAGCAGGTGAAAGACCTGCGCCGGCGTCGTCGGCTGACAGACCTCCATGTTCATCTCGGCAGACAACTGCATGTAGCGCTCGATGCGCGCCGACGAATGCTCGGGACCCTGCCCTTCATAGCCGTGCGGCAACAGCAGGACCAGGCCGCTGGCACGACCCCACTTGGCTTCACCTGCGGCCAGGAACTGGTCGATCACCACCTGCGCGCCGTTGGCGAAGTCGCCGAACTGCGCTTCCCAGACCACCAGTTCGAACGGATTGGCCGTCGAATAGCCGTATTCGAACGCCAGGACGGCTTCCTCGGAAAGAACCGAGTCATAGCACTGGAAACCGCCCTGCTTTTCCTGCAGGAACGCCAGTGGATAATACGTTCCCCGGTCCCAACTCTCCCGGTTCTGGTCGTGCAAAGCCGCGTGCCGGTGGAAGAAGGTGCTGCGCCCGACATCTTCGCCAGAGATCCGCACCCCGTAACCTGAAACCAGCAGTGACGCGTAGGCCAGGTTTTCGGCCATCCCCCAATCGACCGGGAGCTTGCCCTCGCCCATCTGACGACGATCGTCGATGATCTTCTTGACCCGGCTGTGCAGGGTGAAGTTCGGCGGCAGCGTCGTCAGCCGTTCGGACAACCGCTGCAACTCGCCAAGCGGAACCCGGCTGTCACAAGTCTCGATGTACTGTGGCGAGAGGTAAGGCGTCCAGTCTATGGTCATCGGGTGCTTGTAACCGGCAAGCACCGGGTTATACAACAACTCGCCGCGGTCGAGGTGCGCGCGGTACTCGGCGATAACCTCGTCCGGACCTTCCGGGCCGATGACCCCTTCGGCGACCAGTTTGTCCGCGTAGAGCTTGCGCGTGCCCGGATGCATCTGGATCTTCTTGTACATCAGCGGCTGCGTGACCATCGGCTCGTCCTGCTCGTTGTGGCCGAGCTTGCGATAGCAGACGATGTCGACGACGACGTCCTTCTTGAAGGTCCGGCGGTACTCCATGGCGATACCGGTGACCAGTGCAACCGCTTCCGGATCGTCGCCGTTGACGTGAAAGATCGGCGCTTCGGCCATCTTGAAGATGTCGGTGCAATATAGCGACGAGCGATAGTCACGCGGGTCCGAGGTGGTGAAGCCGATCTGGTTATTGACCACGATATGCACCGTCCCACCGACGCCGTAGCCACGCGTCTGCGCGAAGTTGAGCATTTCCTGGTTGACGCCCTGCCCGGCGACGGCGGCATCGCCGTGAATGAGCACCGCCAGCACCTTGTCCTTGCCATCCTCGCCGCGACGACGCTGCCGCGAATAAACCGAACCGACCACCACCGGGTTCACGATTTCGAGGTGCGACGGGTTGAATGCCAGCGTCAGGTGGCAAGGTCCGCCCGGCGTCGACACGTCCGACGAATAGCCCATGTGATACTTGACATCGCCAGCCGTCAGATCCTGCGCTTTGCGGCCCTCGAACTCGTCGAACAGCATCGCAGGTGCCTTGCCCAGGGTATTGACCAGAACGTTCAGGCGACCGCGATGGGCCATGCCGACGACGATCTCGTCGACCCCACCGGAGCCGGCAACCCGGATCAGTTCATCAAGCGCGACAATCAGCGACTCGCCACCTTCGAGCGAGAAGCGCTTCTGGCCGACGTAGCGCGTGTGCAGGTAGCGTTCGAGCGTTTCAGAAGCGGTCAGGCGCTCGAGCATCCGCGTCTTCTCCTCGACCGTATAGCTGGGCTTGGAGTGGATGCGTTCGAGGCGATCCTGAACCCAGCGCTTCTCGGCCAGGGTACTGAGGTACATGTACTCGACGCCGACCGACCCGCAATAAGTCGCTTTCAGGGCGTCGAGAATCTGGCCGAAGGTGGCGCGCTCGGGAACGCCCTTGAACGAACCGACCGCGAACATGGTGTTCAGGTCGGCATCGGAAAGGCCGTAGTACGCGGGATCGAGCTGTGGCAGGTCCGGGCGAGGCGTGCGCTTCAGCGGGTCCAGGTTCGCCCAGCGGTCGCCGGCGAAGCGATAGGCGGTGATCATCTGCAAGATGCCGACCTGCTTCTTGTCATCCGCCGGCGCCACGGCAGCGGCGCGATAGCCGCCCCTCTTGGCCTGCTCGGCGAAAGCGTTGATCACCGGCAAATGCGGAACGTCGCGCGCGACGGTTCCTGGAAGCTGCGCCAGCTTGTCGAAGTAGTCGCGCCACTGCTCGGAGACGGAACCGGGATTGTCGAGATAGTTTTCGTACAACTCCTCGACGAAGGGCGCGTTGCCGCCAAAGAGGAGGGAGTTACCAAAAAGCTGATTCATCATGGCAGTTACCTGTCGTCACGGTCCTGGTTCGGATTGCGAAAACCTGTGGCGCTAGACCACAGCATGAAAAAAGGGCGGCTACCGTCTGCCGCCCTTCGGAGTCCGTCAGCCTAGCGTTGGTCCGCCGGAACCACATCGCGCCTGGGCACACCCACGTAGAGCTGACGCGGACGCCCGATCTTGTATTCCGGATCGTTGATCATCTCTTCCCATTGCGTCATCCAGCCAACGGTGCGGGCCAATGCGAAGATACAGGTGAACATGGTGGTCGGAATGCCAAGCGCCTTCTGAACGATCCCTGAGTAGAAATCGACATTTGGATAAAGTTTCTTCTCGATGAAGTAATTGTCCTCGAGAGCGATCCTTTCGAGTTCCATTGCCAGCTTGAACAGACGGTCATTCTCCAGACCGAGTTCCTGCAGAACTTCGTTGCAGACCTTCCTCATCAGGGTGGCGCGCGGATCGAAGTTCTTGTAGACGCGGTGACCGAAGCCCATCAGCTTGAAGCTGTCGTTCTTGTCCTTGGCCCGAGCGATGTACTCGCCGACGCGCGAGACATCGTGGATTTCCTCGAGCATCTGCAGGCAGGCCTCGTTGGCGCCGCCATGCGCTGGACCCCAGAGGCAGGCGATGCCGGCCGAGATACAGGCATAGGGATTGGCGCCGGAAGACCCGGACAGCCGGACCGTCGAGGTCGAAGCGTTCTGCTCGTGGTCGGCGTGCAGGGTGAAGATGGTGTCGAGCGCGCGCACCAGGACCGGATTCGGTATGTACTCCTCGCACGGCGTACCGAACATCATGTGCATGAAGTTCGCGGTGTAATCGAGGTCGTTGCGCGGGTACATGAACGGCTCCCCGACATGGTACTTGTAGGCCATGGCGACAATCGTCGGCAGCTTGGCAACGATGCGGTTGAAGCTGATGTTCTGGTGCTCGAGATCGGAGAAGTCTTCCGCCTCATGGTAGAAGGCCGACAGGGCACCGACCACACCCACCAGAATGGCCATCGGGTGCGCATCACGCCGGAAGCCCTGGTAGAACTTCACCAGTTGCTCGTGCACCATCGTGTGCCGCTTGATGTTCTTCTCGAAGCCCACCTTCTGCGATGGACTCGGCAACTCGCCATGCCACAACAGGTAGGCGACTTCCAGGAAGTTGCAGTTCTGAGCCAGTTGCTCGATCGGATAGCCCCGATAGAGAAGTTCGCCCTTGTCGCCGTCGATGAACGTGATCTTGGACTTGCAGCTTGCCGTCGATAGATAGCCGGAGTCGTAGGTGAATAAGCCGGTCTTGGCGCCCAGGGTGCGAATGTCGATGCAATCATTGCCGTGAGTAGGCGTCATGATCGGAAACTCGACGGGATCACGCCCTTCGATAGTCAGAATTGCTTTGCGTTCGGTCGTCATTGGTTAATCCCCGGTCAGGTTTTGAGGGCACAACTGGAAAGTGAAAAACTGGAAACTGCCAGACTATGGCAGCTCCCTTACTTGACTCTTACGTGGCGCAGCAAGGCAAGGACGTCAGCCTGCACGGAATCGGCGCACTCGCGGCTGCCGTTGATCAGCGGCCACAGTTCGAGGTCTTCCATGTCGGCCAGGACGATGAACGCATCCGCCTGCTCGGCCGTAAGCGCGGAAAATTTCTTGTCGAGAAAGTCGCCGAGCAACAGGTCCATTTCCAGCATGGCGCGGCGGGTACAGCGCCAGCGCAGGCGGTTGAGTCTTTCCCGTTCGTCCATCAGATCGCGCGACGAACCATCATTTCCTTGATCTTGCCGATCGCCTGCGTCGGATTCAGATTCTTCGGGCAGACGTCGACGCAGTTCATGATCGAATGACAACGGAACAAACGGTAAGGATCCTCAAGATCGTCGAGACGTTCGTTGGTCGCCTGGTCGCGGGTGTCGGCGATGAATCGGTAAGCATTCAGCAACCCGGCCGGACCGACGAACTTGTCCGGATTCCACCAGAATGACGGGCACGAGGTCGAACAGCAGGCGCACAGAATACACTCGTAGAGACCATTGAGTTCGTCGCGCTCTTCGGGCGACTGCAGGCGCTCGCGTTCGGGACGCGGCCCTTCGTTGATCAGGTAAGGCTTGATCGAGTGGTACTGCTTGAAGAACTGCGTCATATCGACGATCAGGTCGCGAATCACCGGCAGGCCCGGCAACGGCCGCAGCACGACCGGCTGCTTGAGATCGCTGATGTCGGTGAGACAGGCCAGACCGTTCTTGCCATTGATGTTCATGGCATCCGACCCGCAAATACCTTCGCGGCACGAGCGACGATACGACAGGGTGTCGTCGCTCGCCTTCAGCCGGGTGAGGATGTCGAGCAACTTGCGATCGATCGCGAAATCGACTTCGACCGACATGTCCTGCATGTAGGGTGCGTCGTCCTTGTCGGGATCGTAGCGGTAAATCTTGAACAGCATGGTACTGGTGGCCATAATCATAGACTCCGTGGCGTACGATCAGTAGGAGCGCGTCTTGAGCGCGATGGGTTCGACGGACAGCGGAGTCATGATCACCGGCTTGTAACCGAGACGGCTCCCCTCACGATGCCAAAGGGTGTGTTTGTGCCAGTTGACATCGTCGCGTCCGTTCGGATTTTGGGGGGTATCCGGTGCGTCGTCACGGACGTGCGCCCCACGCGACTCCTTGCGCGCCTCGGCCGAGACCAGCGTCGCCTTGGCCACCTCGATCAGGTTGTCGAGTTCCAGCGCTTCGACACGCGCCGTGTTCCAGACTTGCGACTTGTCCTTGATCTCGGTCCTGGCCACCGCCTTCTCGATCTCGAGAATCTTGGCGACGCCTTCGACCAGCATCTCCTTGAAACGGAAAACGCCGCAATGCTTCTGCATCGTGCGCTGCAGTTCGAGACGGGTCTCGTTGACATTGCTTCCACCGGTCTGCGTCTCCAGACGATGCAGGCGCGCCATCGTCCGTTCGGCAAAGCCCTCTGGCAAATCCCTGAGCGCCACCGCACCCGACTTGATATCGTCGATGACCGAATCGCCCGAGGACTTGCCGAACACCAGCAGATCGAGCAGTGAATTGGTCCCCAGCCGGTTGGCCCCATGCACCGAAGCACACGCCACTTCACCGGCCGCATAGAAGCCCTTGACCGGAGCCCCGTCGGAAGCAACGACCTGCCCCTTGTAATTGGTCGGAATGCCACCCATCTGATAGTGACACGTTGGCACCACCGGAATCGGCGCCTTGATCGGGTCGATGCCAGCGAACTGGATCGAAATCTCGCGAATTCCCGGCAGGCGCTTCATGATCGTCGCCGGGTCGAGGTGGGTGATGTCCAGGAGCACAAAATCCTTGTTCGGTCCGCACCCACGACCCTCGTTGATCTCGGTAACCATGGCGCGCGAAACCACGTCGCGCGAAGCCAGGTCCTTGGCGTTCGGCGCGTAGCGCTCCATGAATCGCTCGTTGTCCGAGTTGCGCAGGATGCCCCCTTCGCCGCGCACCCCTTCGGTAATCAGCACGCCCGCGCCGGCTACGCCGGTCGGGTGGAACTGCCAGAACTCCATGTCCTCAAGCGGAATGCCGGCACGCGCCGCCATCCCCAGACCGTCGCCAGTATTGATGAAGGCGTTGGTCGAAGAATAATAGATGCGGCCAGCGCCACCGGTTGCGAAGATCGTCGCCTTGGCGTGAAAAGCGACCACCTCGCCGGTTTCCATTTCCAGCGCAATGACCCCGAGCACCTGCCCTGACTCGTCACGAATCAGATCCAGCGCCATCCATTCAACGAAGAACTGCGTGTTGGCGCGCACGTTCCGCTGATACAGCGCGTGCAGCATCGCGTGCCCGGTGCGGTCGGCAGCGGCACAGGCGCGGCGTACCGGCTTCTCGCCGAAGTTCGACATGTGGCCGCCAAAGGGACGCTGGTAGATCTTGCCTTCGTCGGTACGGTCGAAGGGCATGCCGAAATGCTCGAGTTCGACGACCACCTCGGGGGCCATGCGGCACATGTACTCGATCGCGTCCTGGTCACCGAGCCAGTCGGAACCCTTGACCGTGTCGTACATGTGCCAATGCCAGTGATCTTCCTCGGAGTTGCCCAGCGAAGCCGAGACCCCGCCTTGCGCCGCGACGGTGTGCGAACGGGTCGGGAAGACCTTTGACAGGACGGCTGTCTTCAGGCCGCCTTCGGAAAGTTGAATCGCTGCACGCAGCCCCGAACCGCCGGCGCCAACGATCACTGCATCGAACTTACGTACCGGTATGCTTTGCTTGCTCACTTACATTCTCCACAGGATCTGAACCGCCCAGCCGGTATAACCGACCAGCACCGCCGCCGTCGCAATCATCATCAGCAAACGCAGGCCATCCGGCTTGACGTAATCCATCCAGATATCCCGAACGCCTATCCAGGCATGGTAGAAAAGGCTGACAAAGAACAGGAATGTTGCGAATTTCATGAACCCGCCGGCGAACACGCCGCGCCAGGTTTCGAACGAATTCGGACCGACGGCACCGACCACGACCAGGAAAATGACCGTGTAGACGGCCATCAGGATGGCTGTGGCACGCTGGATGAGCCAGTCCTTGAGGCCGTAATGCGCCCCGACAAGAATGCGATTTACCATAGCACTTTAGCTCCCACGATCAGGGTCAGGACGATGCTGACGGCGAACACGATCTTGCTCGAAAGACGGGCCGACGCGAGGTCTACGCCCTTGTCCAGATCGAGCAGCAAATAGCGAATGCCGGCGCAGAAGTGGTGCATGTAGAAATAAATCAGACCCAGCAGAACAATCTTGACCAGCGGGTGTCCGACCACCTCCTTGAAGCTGGCAAAGGTCTCCGGCGACGTCAGACTGCTCTGAAACAGCCATAAAAGAAAGGGCAGCAGCAGGAACAGCGCTGCGCCGCTGACCCGGTGGAGGATAGACAGGACCCCCGGAAGCGGTAGCCTGATGGTGGGCAAGTCCAGATTTTTTGGACGCTTTTTCTTGATTGCCAGCTCTGCCATGAACGTCATCCCTCATGTGTAATACGGCCGCATGCGTGCCGCTTGACCCCCGAATACCACGTCCGATTATAAACCATCCAGACGCCCCTGACTTGCCCGAAACGCGCATTGAGAGCTTTCACCCCAGCTCGTTGCGATAATGATGATTGCGTGTCGAATAGAAGCCCCGGCGCCACTCGACCGGCTTGTTGCCGTAGGTGAAGGTCACCCGCTCGACCAGCAGCAGGGGACTCCCCTCGGCGAGCTGTAGCAGTTCGGCGCTGACCCGGTCGGCGGCCACCGCGCGCAGCCGTTCGTCCGCACGGATCATGCAGACACCATAACGGCTCTCGAAAAGCCCGTACAGGGATTCGCCCGACCCGAGAAGCTCCAGCGAGAGATCTGGGAACAGTTCGCTGGGAAGATAGATCTCGTCAAAGACCACCGGCTCGTCGTCCAGCTTCAACAGGCGTCGGAGGATGGTAATCGGCGCGCCCGACTCGATCGCCAGCGTACGCGCAACGTCGGGCCCGGCTTTTGCCCGCCAGCATTCCAGTGGAACGCTGCGTGAGGCCCGCAGCACCCCGTCATTCGGAACCAGGCGCAGGAAGCGGAACGCCGAACCGGGGTCCTTGTGCGTCGCGACAAAGGTTCCCTTGCCTTGCTGTCGCACCAGGAGGTTCTCTGCAGCCATCTCGTCAACGGCCTTGCGGACGGTTCCCTGACTGACGCCGAAGCGGCCAGCGAGTTCTGACTCGCTCGGGATCGGGTCGCCTGGCCCCCACTCGCCCGACTCCAGATTGCGCATGATCAATTCCTTGATCTGCCGATAGAGCGGGCTGAAGGTCGGTGAATGCAGAGACGTCGAGCGGTTCATGGACGCCCATTTCAGCATAATTTCGCGCTCTCGTCCATGGTGTCCCTGTTATAAATATCATATATAAGATATAAGATAGATTTGACACTTCGCGCGTTTGGGCTCTATCATTCCGACGGTTTGGCGCCGCCCACGGAGAACGGCCTGCGGGTGTGAAGCCGATCGTATCGTGCCCTCTTCTGCGCAACCCGCCGTTCAGTATTGCCGTTCAATTTTCGCTCATCACTAACACCAATCAGGAGCCGCATCATGTCCAAAGCCCCCATGCGCGTCGCGGTCACCGGCGCTGCCGGCCAAATCGGTTACAGCCTGCTTTTCCGGATCGCCTCCGGCGAAATGCTCGGCAAGGATCAACCGGTCATACTCCAGTTGCTCGACCTGCCGCAAGCTCAGAAAGCCTGCCAGGGCGTGATCATGGAACTCGAAGACTGCGCCTTCCCGATGCTCGCCGGGATGTTCGCCACCGACAACCCTGACGTCGCGTTCAAGGACGCGGACGTCTGCCTGCTGGTCGGCGCGCGTCCGCGCGGCCCGGGCATGGAGCGGGCAGACCTGCTGACCGCCAACGGCGCGATCTTCACCGTTCAGGGCAAAGCCATTGCCGAGAACGCCAAGGAGGACGTCCGCGTGCTGGTCGTCGGCAACCCGTGCAACACCAATGCGCTGATCGCCGGCTCGGCAGCAAGGAAAGTCGGCCGCACCAATCCGGCCAACTACCATGGCATGCTGCGCCTGGATCACAACCGCGCCCTCTCGCAACTCGCCGCCAAGACCGAGCGGCCGGTGGCGAGCTTCAAACAGCTGGTGGTCTGGGGCAATCACTCGCCGACGATGTACGCCGACTACCGCAATTGCACTTCGAACGGCGACAAGGTGCAGGCGCTGATCAATGATCCGGTGTGGAACAACGACGTTTTCCTGCCGACAGTTGGCAAGCGCGGCGCGGCAATCATTGACGCCCGCGGCTTGTCCTCCGCCGCTTCGGCGGCCAATGCCGCCATCGACCACATGCGCGACTGGGTCCTCGGTTCCGACGAATGGGTGACCATGGGCGTTCCCTCCGACGGCTCCTACGACATCCCGGCCGGCATCGTTTTCGGGTTCCCCTGCGAGTGCAAGGGTGGTTCGTTCAAGATCATCCAGGGGATCGAGATCGACGGCTACTCGCGCGAGAAGATCAACAAGACGCTCAAGGAACTGACCGACGAAGCCGAGGCCGTCAAGGCAATGCTGTAGTCAGCTTGCCGTCGCTCCCAAAAACCGCGGCCAGTTCCAAGCCGTTCACCTTTTCTGTTGAAAGCGATGAAGCAAGCCTGAATTGACGGGGATTCCCAAGGAGATGCCTGCCGAAAAATTCTTCGACAGACATCTTCCTTTCCGGTCGAGGGGAGGTCCACAGAGATGTCGGCCTCGTCCTTGTTGCGGACGTCGCGGAAAAGGACTGCCATGCCGTCGGTGACTTTTGTCATGCTGTTCTCCGTTGCGGTGGATGATGATATATACATATCGCCGCCTTGCAAAAAGGCAAGGCCATTCATCGGAAGCACCGTATCTCCAGGTAAACGTCAAAGGGCCGGTGCCTATCGATCTGAGCGGAGCTATTTCATGTTATAGACGAGGCAAACCGACAAGTATAGTGGTCCCCGGAAATCAGACAGTGGTTTAAGCTGTGCTCCATCATAGGAGCGAGAAGCGATGAGTGAAGCCACTACGCGGAAGGTACATACGCCGGAGTTCAAGGCCAAGGTTGGTCTG
>NZ_JAPUVQ010000102.1:0-22839 GCF_029255145.1 Accumulibacter sp. | reverse complement strand
GACTTCGGCCTCTAGCGGGCAGCGAGGCCGGGGAGAAGAATGGCCCCGAGAGAGTGAAAACTGCCAAGAACGGGCGCCCGAGGGTAAACTCGAAGTCCACAGGAACCCCCACCAACCCGCGCCAGCACGCGGCAGTACGCAAAAAAAACCAACCCGATGAGGGGTTGGTCTTCTTGTTTGGTGGTGCAATCGCACCCTGGATCACAACTCCCTATCGGGGCATGTGAGTACTGGTGAGTACTGCTGAGGGCGTTTGTCCGTGTAGTATACCGGCACTATGGAGCAGCAGCCACTCCAACGGCTCTCAGCGGCATCGGCTCGATCATGACTTTGGCCCCTTCCAGGCCCTTGCGTGCCGCCAACGCTTCGCCGATCTGGCGGCGTCTCAGCGCCACGCTTTGAGCCTCGCTGAAGATGTCCAGAACCATGCGCGGGCATTTCCCCCTGCCGGACGAAGTGGCTCCGCATCCTGTGGGCCTTGGCTCGGATCGTCCGCAGGTCGATTTCCGGAGAACACAGCTTGAAGGTCGCGTCGAGGTGGGCCAGATCATCCGCCAGGCACCCCATTTCCTTCTGATGATGCTCGATCAGCCCAGCCAGTTCGGCGCACTTGCTGATCAGGGCCGTAACCACGTGGCTTTCCACCATGAAGAATGCTCTTGTTCGTTGAAAACAAGAGAATTCTCGCCAAGCTGAGGGTCAGGCGCTAGAGGTGGCTGCTCCATATTGCCGCACAAATTGCCCGAGTCACTCAGGATACCCAACTTCAAGCAATCACCGAGGCGGCGTGACTTGAGCGGCCCTCTCGATGACGCTTGCCAACCTGGCGGTTGACGCTGTATGATGACTTTAAGTATCATAGCGATCGCCCGTTTAGGAGCAAAGATGATCATAGGCACATTCCAAACAAATATGGTTTATGAGGGAGACTGCCTCGAACTGATCCCTCATCTGCCCGACGAATCCATCGACGTGGTTGTTACTAGCCCACCGTATTGGGGGCAGCGCCACTCGAGCGGAACGGGGGTTGAGGAAGACCCGAGGGATTACCTTGCCTTCCTCACGAGTGTCTTCTCTGGCCTTCTCCCGAAGCTCAAGCGAGAGGGAATTATTTGGATTAATATTGGCGACGCCTACAACACCCCAGTCAACTGGCGAGCAGATGACCGACAGTTCAGCACCTTGGGCGTGGACAAGAACGGGCTTCCAGCCCACAACTCGGCATACACCAAACCGCGCATGAAGCGGAAGGCGTTCATCGAGAAAGAGGAAGGCTGGTTGCGGTACGGAAACCTGCTTGCCCTGCCGTATCGCCTGGTATTGGGCCTCATTGATGCAGGCTATCTATACCGTGGCGAAGTCATTTGGCGGAAGAAGAACCCAATGCCGGAGGGGCGCTGCAGGCGACCGCATCGATATCATGAGCCCATCTACTTGCTGACCAAGGAAGAACGCCATAATTTCCGCGTGGCGCCTCCGGTCAAGAGCGTATGGGAGTTCGCCAACGAGAAGATCGACGGGCTCAAGCACTTCTCGCGCTTTCCAGAGGAACTTCCCGTCCGCTGCATTGATGCTTACGGAACCTTCGGTAAGGATATCTTGGTGCTAGACCCCTTCTCAGGTTCCGGCACTACAGGGATTGCAGCGCTGCGCTTGGGTTGTTCCTACATCGGCTTCGAGATTGAACCCGAACAGGTTGAAGCCTCCAATATACGTCTGGCAGAGATCGGCAACATCAAATCCCAAGCCTTGTTTTGACTTGGTGGCGCTCGGACACTATGAAGTTTGTGAATGCATCATTCGGGTCGGAGAAATCACAAACGAATACACGCGCCCTCGCCCGATAGGCGGCGGGAGTTGCGAGGGTGTTCTTGTTGTACGAGAAGCAGGCGGAAAAGAAGCCATCATCTTCGATGTCTTTCCGCTTCGCGCTTCTGCCATCAGCGCCTCGGCCGTCGAATGTTGCGCCTAACTCGCCGCGGTTGACCGGGCGGCTTGAGGGCGTGCTCTTACAATCCATCGTCCACAACGGCGAGATGTAGCCTGCCTTAACAAGAGCTTGGCTCATCGGGACATCGTCTGTCCGCCTCTCCGCAAAGCTTGCCTTGACGTGAACCACGCCAATCAGCCTTTCGGCCGCACCGCTGCGGACCGTCAACAAAACGTCCATCTTGTCCGCTTCAAGTCGATGACCAATGTTGATTCCACCGAGGAGTCGAACCTTACGCTCACCATCAGCAATTACCAGGTTGATCTCGTGTTCCGCCAAGGCTGGCCCGTAGTGCCTCTCAAGAATTCGCTCAAGGGCCCAGCCGCCGGTCCGCTTCCAACTTTGTGTGAAATCCAGCCGCGAGTGTTCAGACGGGTGGTTGTACTGATCGCAGTAGGCCCGATACACAAGGAACCACCATACATCCGATGGATTAGCAGAAGGCCAAAGTTCAACCGCTCTGAGAAAAGCACTTGCCACACTTTCCGTCTTTATCGCCTTCTCTTGCTCATCGCTGACGTTCTGGCTGCTAAGCTGGGCCAGCCCGTTTCGGAGCGTGAGAATCATCTGATTAAACTGATCGAGGGTGGCGTTCAGGAGTCGATGTGTGGCATCGTGTTTGGCGTAGGCGAAGTGGATGTCTAGATCATTGCCGACTCCCTCCGCGGCTATGGAACGTTTGATATGTGGAACGCTGCCGATCGCCCCTTCCGCAAGGTCACTAAGCGTCTTGCCATAGACAGAAAGCATGGACGCTACCACATCAAGGCTGGGGTAAATCGTTCCGGCTTCAATGGCGCTCGCCCAACCAGGACCGAGAATGAGGTGCTCCTCAACTTGGGCAGGAGTAAGCCCTGCTTCCCGGCGAAATGCTCTAAGTCGCTGGAGAATCCTGGAAAGGTAATCAACGTTGGAAGTCACCGTCAAACAGCTCCTTTAGGTTGATGCCCAAAGCATTAGCAAGCCTCTTGACGTTTAAGATGCTGAGGTTGCGCTCACCTCGCTCAACGCCGCCAACATAGGTGCGATCAATTCCCGCGAGTTCCGCCAGTTGTTCTTGTGATAGACCTTCTTGGTGGCGGATCTCTCGTAACCGGCCACCAAACCATTTAAGGAAGTCATTATCATGCTTGGGCATCGCTCATTAAAGCGTTGTGATGACGATACGTCCACGGATTATGAGTACCATCATCGCTCGAAACCCTCCTAACGGTCATTGCAACCGGACACCGTTGCTACCAGGATATTTGTATGGGTTTGTGTCGTTCCGTGTGGAAAGCGCCCAGAAGACCCGAATGCCCTTGCCGAATCGTATGGCTCCCCCCACCCCTAACCCCGCCCCCGAGGGCGGGGAAGTCCTCGCCGCCGGACGGGCTCGGGGGCCGGCCGCGAAAAGCCGCAACCAGCCCCAAGCCCTTGAGCATATTAGCGTTTCGGCCCCTGTAAAGGGTTCGCTTCGCCGGGCTGCGCCCGCCCTTGACAGAGCCCTCAACGCGCTTTTGCGCTCCCAACTCCGCTGATGCCAGTTCCCTCGCATCGGTGCCAGGAGTCGCGACCGGCGGCCCGTTCCACACCAAACGACATAGACCCATTTGTATCCGAGGCCGAATCAGAACAGTTCCCTAATGGCCGACGTCAATGCCAAATCAAACTTGCTGGTTTGCTCACTACCGTAACATTCGAGACCATCGACGCAACGTTTCAATATAGGCCAAAAACGTTGCTCAAGGGCGGCGAGCTTGTCGGCAACAGGGAAACCCTCATCATCTGCGATGTGTTTGACTGACGAGAACACCGCTTTTAGCGCAAATACCGGCAGGAGAAGATCGTCCGGTTGTGCTGAGTTAGACGACAAGAACCCCTTACACGTTTGAATTATCGCATCCACGGAGTGGACGGACAGCCCACAATCAAGCTGCTCGCGCAGTTGCGATATGATCTGTTGATTGTTGTTCATTATCAGCAATCCGCGGAAAGTCACTCTTTCTGAAAACGGATCGAACGACTCCGAACTGCAGTTCGAGCGCTTGACGACCCCCTTGCTCGCGGTCAACCAGAGCTATGATGCCGACAATCTTGTACCCAGCCGCCAAAAACTGCTCGCAAGCAATCCTCGTCGAGTTCCCTGTTGTGATCACATCATCGACAACAACAATAGGCGTGCCCTCTGGCAGTTCATTCTCGATGTGATTCATCGTGCCGTGTTTTTTCGGTTCTTTTCGAACGACAGAGCCATGCACCGTCTGAAGACCGCGCTCGAAAGCCCTCATTGCTACGACAGCCGTAATGAAATCCGCCCCCATAGTAAGGCCGCCAATCGCAATAGGCATCTCTGGAAGGAACTGAATTTCCTGCAAGAACTCGTCAGCAATTAGAGACAATGCTTCGCCATCGAGCGTGACCGCTTTGCAGTCAAAATAGAAATGCGAAAGGGCCCCAGTACTAAGTCGGATTGGCGTAGACGACACCTTCAGGCATTTTTCATCAATCAGCTGGCGCAAGCGACTACGCGTGTTTTCCACAGATGTTCTCCTCTCGTGACGCTCAAGGTGGCGCGTGCGCCATTCCAAGAAGCGAAAAACAAGCCCTACCCCCGACACCACATGACACCGAGGCGTAGCGCTACATCAAACTATTTACAAAGTTGGCCGTTAGTTCTCGCAGACTAACCGACCACTACGCTTTCGATGCGATCAGCGGCACTTTCTGCGCTGTTTCCCATGAACGGAACGTTCCGTACGTTCTTGTGTGAGGTTCCACAGCGCTATGCTACATAGGAAAAGATAGCGCACTTTGGGCACGTCAATTGTTGCAGCGCAACAATCTAAAATTATAGCATCCAATAGAGTCCTACACAAGCTGAAGAACCACAGGACCAACCACAGGGACCGTACGTCCGGTCACCCTGCTGGTGCCAAAAGGCCGCGTGATCGTCCATGCAGGCCTGCCAGCCGGCGTACTTTTGCCAGCGCGCCGGTACCATCACCCACGTGGCGTGCAGGAACTCCCGAGTGTTAAGCACAAGGACATCGCCGTGCCACGACGAATCCGCTTTCACCCCGAGCAGGTTCTTTCCCTGGCAGGCAAGTTGAGAGGATCCCCATCCCGATTCCAAAGCGGCTTCCGCCACCGTGAAACTGGCGGGTGCGCCCGTCACTCTGGCTAATGCCTTCGTCCCCGGCCCAATCGTATCGCTGAAGCCGCTCACGTCCATCACAAAACATCCTTCACTTCCTTGGCCACCTCATCGATCCCGGCATCCCGGTTCTTCTCGATGAAGTTGAAGACCCAGCGCACGATCGCCCGGCCCGGCAGACCACAGCTGAAGATCAAGCCGCCCACGCCTGCGGCCGGTCACCGAATCCGCCCACTCCTGCAACCGGCAGTACTGGATGGCATGACAGCTCACTGCCCACCCCCGAACACCTTCAACTTCACGAACGCCCCAGCGAGCGTTGCCATCACCAGCCCGGTCACCAGCATCCGGACGATCGTCAGCCAGGCGGTCTTCTTCGCCTCGTTGAAGGCATCGAGCAGACTGCGCAGTTCGCTGATGTCCCGTGCGGCCCAGCGCAACCAGGCCGGTCACCGAATCCACTCACTCCGGCAGCCGGAGGTACTGGACGGCAATTGCGCCTCAAGCGTGTACAGCGTCTCCCCCCGGCATCCGTTACGGCAACCCTGCGCTCGTTTCGCTCCGCTCTCCCAACGCTTCGCTCACCTGCTTCCAGGATCTGGTTCGCCACCGCTTTCACGAGCTTCGCTAGTCCGTCCTGACCAATCAACAACGTTGGCAACAGATCCCGTCCTGCGCTAAGCTCACATCTAGCCACCGTTACTCGCGTTCGCTCAATCAATGCTTTGACAAAGTCATCCGGTGGAAGCCAGTCGGCGGCTGCGAACTCGCATGGTTGGCAGAAGTCAAGGGCAGTGTCCGTAGTCGTGCCTTGTCAGAGACTTGTCGTGACAGCTGCTCCAAGAGCCAAGCACGACGAATCACAAGCTGCGGCGGTTGATTGCGGGACTTGGGTCAGTGGGAGCCGGACGACAGGTCGCGAACCCTGTGCAAAGAGATGAGGTGACCGGTAAAGGTGGCGACTGCGGTGATCTTCCTCGTGAGAGTCGGTTCAGTGCGCAAGCCTACATTCTTTATGGGCGAGGTGGTCTGTGCAGCCCGGTGACAAGGTAAGACTGATAGCCAATCCTGGGCGGATCGGTATCCTGGGCAACGAAACGGATGGTCCGCCCCGTCGTCTCAGGATCTTGGTCCATTTTCTGGACGGCGACGAGCAGTTCGTGCTCGAGGGCCAACTGGAGAAGATCGACAAAGAAGCGACCGGCCCGTACGGGATGGTAAAGGCTGGACGTTATGGTCGGGTGGCCGACCTGCGGGGTGCCATCACTTACTATCGCCTCAGCGGCCGGCTGGCGAATCTGATCTACAGTCTTAACACTACCAACACCGAATTCCTTCCCTACCAGTTCAAGCCAGTCCTCCAGTTCCTGGACTCGCCCTGCAACGGGATCCTGATTGCAGACGAAGTAGGCCTCGGCAAGACGATCGAGGCCGGTTTGATCTGGACAGAGTTGCGAGCACGCGTCGAGGCCAAACGCCTCTTAGTGGTTTGCCCCGCCATGTTGCGGGAGAAGTGGCGTGATGAGTTGGCGGATCGTTTCGGAGTCCGGGCCGACATCGTGGATGCGAAGGAACTGCTTGAGCATCTGGACACGGCGAGGGCGCGCCCACAGCAACAGTTCGCGCTGATTGCCAGCATGCAGGGGCTCCGGCCCGCGCGCGATTGGGATGATGACCAGAACCCGAGCCAAGCGAGCACCGCGAAGCTTGCCCGTTTTCTCAACGAGGCAGAGGTTGAGGAGCCCCTGCTCGACATGCTCATCATCGACGAGGCACACTATCTGAGGAATGAAGAGACGGCAACAAACAAGCTGGCGCAGTTGCTGCGTCCGGTGGTTCAGAGCGTGGTGATGCTTTCCGCCACCCCTATCCAATTGCGTAGCCGGGATCTCTTCAATCTGCTTCACCTGCTGGATGCCGATTCCTTTCCATACGAGTCCTCCTTCGATTCCGCATTGCGTGCCAACGCACCGATCCTGGCGCTCAGGGACAGCGTACTAGCAGGCAGCGTCACGCAGGCAGAATTTCTGGAGAACCTCCGACTGGCGTTAAGCGATCGCCTCTTCGACGACAACTCCCAGATTGAACACCTGATCGCGAACCCGCCGTCGGACGAGGTGATGTCGACGCCACGGGGTCGTTCCGAAATCGCCGACCAACTCGATCGGATCAATCCGCTTGCCAAGGTGGTGACCCGTACCCTGAAGCGGGATGTCCAGGAAATGCGCGTCCAGCGCGATCCGGTCACGATCCGCGTGGCGATGAATAAAGCTGAGAGGAGGTTCTACGACCGCGTCACCGAGGCGGTCCAAGACTATTGCGCGCAGATTAACATTTCGGAAGGCTTCATGCTCACCATCCCGCAGAGGCAGATGTCGAGCAGCATCGCAGCGGCCTGTAGAGGATGGATCGAGAGCGCGGCCGACTCCCAATTAGAGCTGGAGAGCGAGGCCTATGAGATTTTCGGGGATGATGACGAACGGTTGGGAAAGCCGACCCTTGGTCCGTTGCTCTCCACACTGAGAGGAATTGCCCGCCAAGCTGGCGACTACCGTGCACTGGAGCAAGGTGATAGTAAGTACGACTTGCTGGTCCAGAACCTCAAGCAGTACTGGGCCAACTATCCCGGCAAGAAGATCGTCCTCTTTTCCTACTACCGCAACACCCTGCGCTACTTGGCAAGACGCCTCGAGGGGGATGGTATCCGGGCGGCCGTGCTGCACGGCGGCATGGACAAACACGCCGTCCTCCGCAGTTTCGCCACCGCGGAGGGACCGAACATCCTCATCTCGTCCGAGGTGGCTGCTGAAGGTGTCGACCTGCAGTTCTCAAGCCTCCTCATCAACTACGATTTGCCCTGGAATCCCGCTAGGATTGAGCAGCGTATCGGCCGTATAGACCGGATCGGCCAGGAAATGGAGAGGATACTGATCTGGAATCTGGTGTTCGAAAACACGATTGACGAACGCATCCATGATCGGCTGCTTGCCAGGCTCGATATTTTCAGACAAGCTCTAGGAAGCCTGGAGGCGATGCTTGGAGAAGAGATCCGCAAGCTGAGCTATGAGCTGCTTTCTCACAGGCTGACGCCGGAGCAGGAGTGTGCCCGTATCGAGAGGGCCAGCGTAGCGATCGAAACCGTCAATCGGCAACAGGCCCAATTGGAAGAAGAAGCAACCCAGCTGATTGCCCATGGGGACTTCATCCAGAACAAGGTGCGCGCAGCACGGGATCTCGGACGCTACCTACGAGGGCAGGATCTTCTCGCCTACTCCAGAGATTTCTTGGAGCAAGAGTTCCCAGGAACCCGCCTGATTGAGTCGGATGAATCAGAGTTGATTTGCCACCTCGAGCCTTCAATCGAGATGCGGGTTGCCTTTTCCGATTTCCTTCAAGCGGAACGTATCCAGAGCGCGACGCGCATCCAGAGCCAGACGCCGCCAAGATTGCTGTTCGAGAACCGCCTAGGGAGCACTCGGCCCGGCCTGGAGAGGGTTGGCCAGGACCATCCTTTAGTGCGTTTCGTAGGAGACCAGTTGAAGCGAAGAGGGCGTGGCCCCCTGTACAGTCCGGTGGCGGCCGTCGATGTTCTGGCTGCCGTGGTTGGGCGTGTCTCGCCAGGCGAATATGTTTATTCGGTTGCACGCTGGACGGTGTCTGGAGCGAGGGACATCGAGAGATTGGAGTACATGGCGACAAGAATGTCGGATGAACTCCACCTTGATGGCGATGACGCTGAGTTCCTGGTCAATTCTGCCGGCCTGGAAGGTAAGGATTGGCTCGAAGCTGTAGGCACGGTGGATCATGATCGGGCTGCGAGGTTGCTGGATGACATCCGTGCGCAACTCGAGGAACATTTTCGCGATTTCAGGGATGCGCAGATTCGCGAGAACCGAGACCGGATCGGCTTTATGATCAACACGCTGCAGTTCCATCTCGAAGCCCAGACGCGAAAATTCCAGAATCGAATTCAGCATTACCGCTTCTACGGAAACGAGAGGCAGAAGCGACTGATACCAGCCGAAGAAGGACGCTTGAAGAAGCTGACAGCGAAGATCGAGTCGCGGATGGCGGAATTACGCCTCAAGGAGTTGGTCAAGGCCGACCAGAGCATGGTTTCTGGTGGCGTGATCCGGGTGCGGTGACGACCCTGTTGAGGGCTTAGTAGTGGCTAACTTGATCGCAAGACGGATAAGGATGGCGTTTGCCACGAGGGGTTTGAAGATCCCCAGATCCACGATGCAGAAGTCAGCAGATTCCAAGCCACATCCCGAGAACGAGGGATCTTCGAGTCCGCAAGTGTCCAAAGCGCAGAGTCAACCACCTACGGTTAGCCTTCTGGAGGTGTGCGAGCGCTGGTGGCGCTCGCATCCAAGGCCGGAGAAGGCCAAGTCACGCCCGCTGGACTTGAGTTGCTACGGCACCCCTGGGGTCCCCCAGCATGACAAGGCCCCCAAGCCGGGCTTTCGTCTCCACCTGAACCCCGGAGCCCGACTCCTCATCGGGGTAGCGCAGACTGAAGCGCTGCCCATTCTCGCGGCGTTCTGTGCCACCGGGCGGTCAACACAGTGTGGCGACGGCAGAACAGACGCAAGGGAACTCGTCCTGGGGCTGGATTTCGGCACATCCAGTGTCAAGACCGTAATAGGAGATTCAGCACTGGGAAAGGCGTTTGCCGTCCCCTTTCGGGACGGTGATGGGGTCAAGCGCTACTTGTTGCCTTCCCGCCTGTATGAAACAGGTGGATGTTATTCTCTTGGTAATGGAGGCGAGGCGCACCGGGACCTCAAGCTTGCGCTTATCGCTGCGCCCAGCAGTGCTCCGCAGCAAGAACGCGTTGCTGCCTTCCTCGCACTGGTGATCCGGCATGCGAGGGGGTGGTTGTTCACAACCCAGCGGGACGTTTACCGGCGGTCGCGCCTGGTGTGGAAACTGGCGATTGGATTGCCCATCGCCTACCACCTCGATGACGAACTCTTCCGAGTATTCACCAAGGTTGGCCAAGCCGCATGGCTAGCGGCCGGCGACCAGGAGGAGGTTTCGGCTCTTTCCGTAAAGGACGCCCTGTTGAAGGCGGAGCGAGCGCGTATAGATCCCGGCATCCTCTCCGAAGACGAGGATGTGGAGGTGTCGATCGTGCCCGAGGTCGCGGCGCAGATTTACGGCTTCGTGAACTCCAGCCGATTCGACAAGAACGCTCCCAACATATACCTGCTCACCGACGTGGGTGCCGGCTCGGTAGACTCCGCTCTCTTCCACGTGAAGCCGGCCAAGGGCGGCAGGTGGGATTTCGAATTTCTTACCTCGGTCGTTGAGCCCCACGGCGTGATGAACCTGCACCGGCACCGCGTGGGTTGGTGGCAGGAGGAACTTGGCAAGATCGCAGGAAGCGAGGCGCTATTGGCAGCGTTGGCCGGCCTCAAGTTCCCGACCGACAGGGAGATGCCTCTTCCCGATCAATTCACCGAATACTTCTCTGGGATCGGTCTCCAGTTGTCGCCGCGGGAGGAGACGCCCGACGATCACTTCTTCATGAAGAGGCTCGTGCGCCAAGTCCGCGGGAAGAGCTACTGGAGTGCATGGAGAGATGGCCTTATCAGTCGAAGCCAGTTGGTCGACATTCCCGCATTCTACTGTGGTGGTGGCATGCGCATGTCCTTCTACACCCATCTGCAGGAGGAGATGAAAAGTCACCCTAACGCCACATGGCTGAAAGCCAACCCCCGCCCCATCCAGCCACCGAGGAATCTCGAGGCCCCGGGCTTGCGGCACCAGGACTATGACCGGCTGACTGTCGCTTACGGCCTCAGTTTCCTCGAGGTAGGAAAGATCACAAGATCCCTGCCTCGCCCGAAGCTTTCATCAGAGCCCATTTCCTCTTGGCGGGACAACTATGTCAGTAAGGATGATTGCTGAGGCATCCCTCCGGGGAGCGATGCCGGGCGCTTCTACCGTCGACCAGAGCGCCGCGAGCATTGCCATCCAAGGTAAACAACGGTGCCGAGGGGATCTCATCGCCCGGCATCAAGTGACCGACGGCGTTAACTTCTCATTTGGGCCCGGTAGTTCCTAAGAAACTTCCTTCGCGGAGCGCCGCGGCCCCATGGATAGAAACGCGATGAGAGGAGTACCGTGCTTTGCGCGCGATCTTGTCTCTCGCTGCATCCAGCAGATCGAGTTTTTTAGGAAGCATCCGAGTCTCGCCTCGCTCATTGCGTGGGCAATCGGCGCCGCATTCATTGCCGCGCCTGATTCGCGATCTTATTCGTGATCATCAGGAGTGCACTCGGCACGCCGCTGCCTCCGCTAACCCCTCACTGCCCCCCGCCGAACACCTTCAACTTCACGAACGCCCCGGCGAGCGTTGCCATCACCAGACCCGTCACCAGCATCCGGACGATCGTCAGTCCCGCCGTCTTCTTCGCCTCGTTGAACGCATCGAGCAGGCTACGCAGTTCGCTGATGTCGCGTGCCGCCTCGGGCCCGTCGAGGCCGACTTCCGACAGCGCATGCCGTGCGCCCCGCTCCGCCGCTCGCTCCAGGATCGCTTCGAATTCTTCCTGCGGCAGCGTCACCATCTTGCGCCGCTCGACCTGCACTCCTTGCATGACCATGTCTCCCGAAATGAACGACCCTGTTGCCCCGGTCAGGTATCCGGCGTCACCCGAACGACGTTCGTGCCGTCGGCGACCAGAACAGCCCGCTTGCCCTGCGCGACCACCACGCCAGTTCCCGCTGCCGTCTTGAACGTGGTGGTGAACGCCCCGCTGTTGTTGCAGAACATGACGGCCTGCCAACTGTTCGGCACGATGACGTTCCGGTTTCCGGTCAGCACTCCGGTCGTCGTCAGGTACGAACAACGCGCCTTGTCCGCATTGGCCGGCGCGGTCAGATCCACGTCGACCGCGGTCACCGCGACGCTGCCATTGCCCGGCAGATAGGCTGGCGCCACCCACGCCCGGTTGTCCGTGTAGCTAGTCACCGAGGCCGCCCCGGTGACGACGGTGTAGAGCGGAATCGATCCGCCGGTGAAACCCACCGTATTCTTCGACACCACGCCCGCGCGCGTGGCCTCGATGTAATTCGTGGTCGACGCACTCAGCGCCAGCGCCGCCACGTTGTTGCTGATTGTCGTCAGCACGCCGTCGACCAGCATCACACCGCCGTAGTAGAACCAGTTCAGTCCGGAGCACAGACTGGCACGCCGGCCGAACAGCGTCGCCGGGCTGCCGGCGTCGAACAGCGCGTTCGCCGTGATTTCCTTGGACGACTGCGATTGCGCAATGAGATCCAGATTCGTGGTGCTGCTGGCCATGGTCTACCTCGTGATGGAAGTCGTGAGTGGGTATCCCCGGCCAACGGTGGCCGAGATCTGGTAGAGCTTGAGATACAGGGTCGCCTGGTTGGCGCCGAAGTCGCTGACCTGATCAGCACTGGCGTAGACACAGGACGGCGAACTCGCCGAGATCGTCCGCTTGACCGTCGTATAGGTCCCGTCAGAGTAGACGTCGATGGCGTACGATTCGCTGGCCTCGCCAAGCGAGGCATCGACGTAGTCCCGCCACTCGCCGCCGTCCCGCGTGCGGCGAATCCAGGTCAGCGACCAGTCGTTGCTCGAAGGGTCCCGGCTGCCGGTCAGCGCGATCGGCGACAGCGGCCGAAGATTGACGCCCTGGTACGCAAAGGCCCGGTTGCTGTCGGTGCTGATGTCCCGATCGACGGTCACGCCACGGTAGAGGTAGGACAGGCCGATCGTGCCGGCGCTCATCGCGATGGCCGCCACGTCGGTGGTGTCGAGCAGCACGAGCGCATCGCCGACGGCGTGCAATCCCATCGCCCACTCACTCCCGAACCGCCCGCGCAGCAGGTTCTGCAGCACATAGCTCGTGCCGCTCACCAGCGTGCAGGTCTGCGCCGCGATGATTTCCCACCTTCCGTCTGCCCCATACGCAAAATGGTTGGCACCGCCGAGCAAGGCGAGTTGCGTCACGCTGTACAGCGCACCTTGTGTCAGCGTGACATTGAGCAGGCTGGCGCTGTCGACCATGCGGTGCTCGACGACGCCGATGCTGTTGGTGCAGATGCCCATCGACGACCCCGGCGGCCCGAAGTCCTGC
The DNA here is from genome assembly GCF_029255145.1 of Accumulibacter sp. Taxonomy (GTDB): domain Bacteria; phylum Pseudomonadota; class Gammaproteobacteria; order Burkholderiales; family Rhodocyclaceae; genus Accumulibacter. The sequence goes on along the minus strand of NZ_JAPUVQ010000102.1, from coordinate 9,596 downwards.
AGGCTCGCCCAGGTGCTGCCCGCATCGGTCGATTGCATCAGCACGCCACCACCCCATCCCGCCAGCGCGCCCGTCATCGCCACCAGGAAGGAAGGCCCGGACTGCGCGCTGTTGATCATCGGCACGTCGAGCAGGACATAGACGGATGCGCCAACAGGCGTGATCGTGGTCGGCCCGGTCCATGCTGGCGAGGATCCCACCGCGGTCGGCGTGTAGATCGCCGCACTGGCGTATTTCGCCTGGCACTCCAGCCGTCCGTCGCTGGTGTAATGGATCGCCGTCAGGCGCAGGCTCACGTTTCCCTCGGGCGTGACCAGCGTCACCACGTCACCCGGTTCCAACTGGTTGTACGTCGGCGGCAGAGTGACGGCCACGTCATAGCGCTCCAGCCAGTACAGATAGAGCAGCACTTCCGCCTTCCCGGCCGCCTCGGTCGCAGTCAGCACGATCGGCAGATCGAGCACCCGGGCGTTGATCGCCGCCGTGTTCAGCCGCTCGGCGTACTGTGTGCCGGCGTTGTACTCGCGGTCATAGTCGAGATGCTGCACCGTGACGCGACGAGGCAACTGCGAGTCCATCTCCCGGCTACTCGTGATCTGCACGCCGGGCTCCTGGCCAGCACCACGCGCGTCGAGATCCGCGGCGGGAATGGTGACGACGGATGCCCCGCCGCGAGCCACGAACGTGATCTGGTATCCATGTTGCACCACGTCGAATGGCCAGGACGCCTGCAACGGTTCGAGAGCCGCACGGATGGCGCCGACGCTGCCGATGCGATAGCCTCGCACCGTGGACGTGAGCGCGGTCACGTCGATGTCGCCAGCGGTTAACAGACCAGATTGCAGGCATTCGGCAGAGACGACGCTGCCCAACGTGACAGGATCGGAGATGATGACCGTCCCTGCCGATGGTGCACTGACGACGAGGTAGGCATATCCGGCTTGGTCGCCCTGCACAAAAAATTGATTGCCGTTCGGCACAGGGTCTGTGGTGACCAAATAATTGATCCCCAAGCCATGATTGCTAAGGTATAAGGTCCACGAAACGCCGTCTTCCGACCACGCCAGATACTGCGCCCGTTGTACGAGAATCCACCCGTTGCAGTACCCGATAGCGCCCCATGCGTCGGACGGCGCGGTAATGAAAGTCGGCGTCGACCAGGTGGTTCCCGAGTCGCTGCTGGCCGAATATGAATGTCCGTTGTTGGTGATACCGTGGGCATTGCCAGAGCCGCCATAGGCCACCGCTGCGAGACCAGCAAACGGCAGCGTCCTGGAGGTCCAGCTCACCCCGTCATCATCGCTGGTGTAATACGTGGTTGACGTATCATGGAAAATCATGAATCGCCCGCCAAGATTTACGACGTAAGGAGTGCCACCGATATAGGTAGGCAAAGCCTGCTCGACCCACGATCCGCCTGAAACGGACAGACGACTGACGTAGTTAACGCCGAGCCATGACCCTGCAACGCACCAGTTGACGCCATTGCCCGCCAATCCGTGGTCGCTGTTATATCGTTCAGAGGTGCTTCCCGACAACACGGTGGTAGTAACCCAGCTCGTTCCGTTGCTCGACACCAAAGACTTAATCGACCCGGAAAAGAAAGGGTCTTTGGCAAGAATGCAAACCCGAGCGCCGTCCGAAACACAATTAAGCTGGTACCAGGACGAAGGAAGTGCATAGATCGCCCACGTTTCTCCACTGTCCGCTGTCTTGTAGCAATCGGGCGACACTGCGGTGGTTAGACGGCTAGCGATGCCCCAAGTCCCGACAAATGCGAACCTCGCATTCGGAAAATTCTGATGAGTCGGAAACGTTTTCGCAGTAACTACTGGCGACCCACCGCCAGTCGTATGGCCAGAATGCACTACCTCCACCCGCACCTGCGCCCCGGCCAGACTGTTGGCGTACCGCGCCAGGCCGAGATCGTAGAACACGAGGTAGGCGAGACCACGCCACGCCGGGGTGTTGGCCACCCCCAGCGTCGCCTGGATGCGCGCATCCGGAGCCTGCGTGTCGGTGCCCAGGTAGACCTTGAATCCAGTCGCGGCTGCATTGCTGGCGGCGATGGTATCGGGGTCCGACGATCCCGCGTCGTAGATCAGATCCGGTCCGACCCATATACGGCGCACACCGGCAATCGGGCCTTTGCACAGGCCGACCGCGAACGTGGCCGAGTAGGTGTAGGTGCGCGTGGTCGTCTTGCCACCGCCGCCCTTGCCGCCCGATTTCTTCTTGGTGACCGTTTCCTTCAGGCGGTTGTTTTCCAGCCAGAAGACATTGCCATTCACGGCCGCCGTGCCATAGACACGCGGGATGACCGCGCCGTAGGTGCTGGTCTGCATCGATAGGTCATCGAGACGCGGCCCTTCGATGGTCGGTCCTTTGGGCGGGTCGAGGTAGCCGCCGGCCATCATGCCGATCTGCGCACCGTAGAGCGCGCCGGTCGGGCCGCCGCCCAGGAAGAACCCAGCGACCGTCCCGACGACGCCTCCAAGCACCTGTCCGCCGCTGCTCATTGGATTCCCCGAAAGCGATAGACGCGCACGATGCGCGACGCCCACATGCTGGACAGCCGGTGCTCGCAACACTGACCCACCGATTCATAGGCGTGGACAATGGTCTCGCCAGCGCAGATGGCGAGGTGCTGCGGGTCGCCCGCAAAGCGCATCAGCAGCAGATCGCCGGGAAGCCGGTCGTCGATGCGCGGGAAGCGCTCCAGGCACGGCTGATCATCGAGCGAACGTTCCAACTGGCCGCTCGCCGGCGTGCGCCCATAACCCGAAACGTCGAGATGCCCGACGCCGATCTGACGTGCGACGTGGATTGCCACGCCGGCACAATCGAGGCCGAAACCGATCAGCCGCCCCTGGTGCCGAAACGGCGTTCCAAGGCACTGCCGAGCGGCAGCGAGAATGTCGTCGGTCGTCATCAGCCGCCCTGCCCGACCTGCGCATAGGTGCTGCCGGTGGGTATCCACGGAAAGCCGCCGAAGTTGAGCACGTTCGAATAGGTGGTGGAGCCGTTCCACCGGGCCTGGCAATCAGCAAGCCGCTTGCGGCAGCCGCGCACCATGCTGTAACTGTTCCCGGCGACTGGCAGGTAATAGAAGGGTTCGAAAGTGCTGATCGTGCCGCCAGAGAAACTCTTGATCTCCAGCGCCTTCAGTCCCGCGTTCGGCCCGGAAGTAAACTTGATCGTCCCGGCGCCGAAGGTGTCGGCGGCCTCCGACCTCGTCGCATCGGTGAATACCGACGCGCTGGTGACGCTGGTCAGGGTGCCGGTGACGGTGTTGGCCGCCAGCGACACGCCGCAGCCGGCGTACTCGGTGCCGCAGAACACCTTCGGGCACTGCGCTCCGTAGGTCTGGCCAACGGTCTGGTTGAGCGCGTCGATCAACGACACGCCGCCGATCTGGAAGCGGTGATCGAGCAGCGTGGCCTTGCCGAAGATACCTGCGACGATAGGCTCCTCGTCCTCTACCGGCGTTGCCCACGAGGTGGCGAAGACATAGCACTTGGCACCGTCGAACAGGCCGCTACCGACCGCGGCGCGAGTGACGCCAGATGCTCCGGCAATGCCTTCGATGTCGATCGATGCCGGCGAGAAATCATCCGTCCCGGTATATCCGGTGAACTGATACCCGGAAGTTGAGAGGTACGTGTGACCGCCCATCACCAGGTCGCGCGGATGATCGGTCAGATAGATCGGGCTGCCCACGGTCGGCACAATGCGCAGACACAGGACGCGATAGCGGTAATCGGCGACGGTGGATTTCATGGCTGCAGCAATTCGATGAGGTCGATCGATCCGCAATCCCGGATGGCCACATCGATGGATGTGACCTCGATCTGCGAATTGAACCGGCAGGGGATGTCGAACTGGCAGCCCGCGGTGATCGTGTCGGTGATCAGCGGCGCTGGCGAGATGGTGATCAGGCCCGTCGTCGTGTCGACCGTGAGCCCGGAGCTGATCGTGACGCCGTTCTTGGCGGCGACGACGGTGCTGGCCACCGGTTTGAAGATCGTGCGCGACGGGTAGCCCACACCCGCCAAAGCCGTGCCGTTTGTCCCGTAGAAATTGCGCAGCTGATAGATGCCGGTGGCCGAGTTCGCCAGCACTTCGTCGGTCGGCGTCGGCGCACCAGTCAGGTTGTTGGTGCTGAAATCGTCCAGGCATTTCACCCGGAAACCGGCGAACTTGCCGTAGGCGCGGTGGTAAAGCGCCAGCACGCGCGCCCACAAATCCGCCTGGTCGGTCGTGAAGTTGACGTGAAACGAGCGCACCGGAAAAGGCTGCACGAGCTTGCGATACTCGGCGCCACCGGCTGTGGTGGTGATCAGGACCGTGTAGTCGTCGGCATAGGACATGCCGAGACGCACGTCGATCGGGAAACGCTCTTCGAGGAAGTTAGACATAACGTCTCGCTCCCGCCATCGCAGCCCAAGCCTCTCGGGCCCCTTGACCGGCCGAACGACGAATGTCGGAAGCCGGTTGATTGCCGTGAAAGTGCTGCACGATATTGACAGTCTGGCCGCTGGCTCCGGTGTTCTGCGCCGCAGGGACGATTCGCTCGCCCTGGTGGATCTGCGCGATCATGTCACGCGGCACGTAGTCGGTGCCGACGGCAAACGACGCGAAATTGCCGGTCAGCGCGAACAGGTTGTCGAGTGAGTCGCCAGGCATCGCGCTCGCCACCGCAGCGGTGGTCGCCGTGCCGCCCATCCCAAGCGCCTGCATCAGACTGCTCATCCAGCCACCACTCGTCGGCGTGCCGACGGCGCCGAACAGCCGCTTGCCGAGATCGGCGGCGACCGCATCGGCGATCATCCGTTGCAGCATGGTCCCGAAGCTCGCCAGCATGCCTTTGACGCCCTTCTCGAACGGGTTGAACAGGAAGTCCGCCATGGCGCCCTGGATGTCCCGGTAGGCCGTCGTGAATTGCTCTTCGGCCGTCCTGGCGGCATTCGTCGCGGTGTCCATGTAGGTGTCAAATGCCCGCTTGGCGCCGACCTCGTAGGTGCGCGACAGCGCGTCGTTCTGGCGCAGGATCGCCTCAGCAACCTTGGCGGCGGCATCGGCCTCCTGCAGCAGGGCGTCCCGCGCGGCATCAGTCAGCGGCTTCCCGGCCGCCTCGAGCTGGTTGATCCGGGCCATGACTTCGGCACGCCGCTGCTCGCGCAGGGTGTAGGCGTCGAGTTCGATGCCATAGAGACCGATGGCGCCGCGGGCATCGAGCAGGCGGCGGTTCTCCTCTTCCAAGCGAGTACCGTAGTCCTTGACCGCCTTGTCGCTCTCCGCGATCTGCAGAGCTTCGATCTTCTGCAAGGCGGTGGTCGCCGAGATACCCTCGTTCCAGGCCAGTTGCGCCGCCTTGACCTTGAGCATCGTGTACTGGTTGCCGTCCATCCGGGCCGTCATCTGATCCAGCTGATCGAGGAAGGTCTGGTAAGCGCTCGCCTGTTCGGCCGGTGAAGCGGGCGCGCGGCCAGCCTTCTCTGCGGCCGCCTGGGCCGGCTTCGGAACCCATTTCTTGCCGGCCTTCGCCGGATCCGCGGCCGATCCGGCGGAGAAGTTGTCCGCACCCCAGGCGAGCGCCATCGCTTTGGCGTTGCGCGTCGACTGCGCGACCACGTTGTCGCCAAAGGCATTCCAGCGCTTGCCCAGATCGTCGGGTACGGCCTTGAGATCGTTCCACGCGCCCTCGATGTTGCCGGTCGCCGCCTTGGCGATGGCGCCGACGACGCGCGAGACCACATCTCCCATGGCTTTGAAGGACTGGATGACCGCTTCCGAGACGAGATAGGCCACTTCCTTGAGGCCGTAGAGAATGCTGACCAGAGTGGCCATGGAGTAGCGGAAGACGTTGACCACGAACGGGAATCCGTCACGGAAGAAATCGGCCAGATCGGTGAGCAGCGGCATGATCTGGTCGGCGATGGCCTTCCTGAACCCCTGAGCAGTCAGGTCCGTTTCGCGCTGGAAGGCGCGCATCGAGGCTTCGTAGGCGGTCACCGCCTCCTGCGTGCCGGTGCCGATGATCAGGTTGTAGTCGACCAGTCGCTGGCCGGCTTCGTCGATCTTGTCGCTGGTAATCGAGACGGCTTCCGAGATGGCCTTGTAGCTGCCCATGGCGATCGCCACCGCCGCAGCATTGCGATCGTAGCCAGCGCTGTATTCGTCCAGAACCTTCTTGGCGCTTTTCAGGATCTCCTGCTGCGACAGCAACTCGCCGTTGGCGTCCTGGTATTGGATGCCGAGGCGGTCGAGTTCCTCGGTGTTGCTGTGCGCCGCTCTGTTCGCTGCTTCCAGTGTCGCGACATAGCCGGCACTGCCCACGCCTGCGCCTTTCAAGGCCTCGTTGAGCGCCGAGGCGTGGGCAGCGGAAAACAGCAAGCCTTCCTGCAGCGTCATCACTTCCTTGTTGAGCGCTATGACGGCGTCGATGTTCTCCGACTGGTAGGCTTCGCCCGTGAATAGGCCGGCAATGAAGCCGACCGATGACGAGACGATCTTGTACGCCGTATAAATGGCCGTCGCCGCAACGGCGGTGATTCCTACGGCGAGCGCCGCGCCGATGAGGATCAGCTTGGTCTTGACCCATTCCTCGACCTTGTCCATCCAGGTCTGCGCCACGACGAGGCCGGTGGCAAACCCGGCGCCGATGGCGGTGGCGATCTTTTCTTGCCAGGATTTGGCGTCCACCTGGTCCGCCGCCTTGCTGATTCCGTCGATGGCTTCGGACGACTGCCCTGCCGCGCCCAGGATGCGATCGTTCGCCGCCTCAAAATCGCTCGCCATCTTCTGCGACGACTGCCCCACCGCATCGGAGGCGCGGTCGAAGGCCGTCTGGAATTGGTCCGCGTTGGCCGCCACGGCCGACAGGCTGGCCTCGGCGAGGTCCGCAGACTTCATCATCGCCGACTCGAACTTGTCGACGCGGGCATTGATTTCGACGTTGATCAGGGAGAGCATGGTTTACTCCGGTGGGATGCCAAAAATGGCCGCATCAGCCCAGGCAGCGAGTTCGTCGTCGGTGAGGTGCCGGTCATCCGACGGGTCTGCAGGCTCTGGCCGTTCGAGATACGGCATGAAGTCCGCCGGCAGCGCCGGGTCGGAGCCCTCTGCGCGCAGCTTCCCTGCATAGTTGGCAATGGTCGAAGCCACGATGCCGGCGCGCAGATCCGCACGGTCTTCGCCCCACGGCTCGATCTGGTAGTAGAGACACCACTCCTGGAATTCAGCGTAGGTGAGCGTCGCCCGGAGTTCCTGCAGCGTTCGCCCCATCGCCAGCGCCAGGCGAAAGAGCATCCGGCGCTCCGGGCTGTCCCTCAGTTTTTTGCGGCGCCCTCCTTGACCGAGAAGCCGTTGACCATCATGACGGCCGAGACCAGTTCGCCGATGCGCGACTGCGCCGACGCGCGCAAGGCCGGAAGGTCGGTGGCGGTGAAGGTGGGCGCGCCGCTGTCATCGACGACCGAAGCGACGACGAGCAGGAATCCGAAATCGGCTTTCTGCGCCTCGGTCTTGCACGCCTCGCGGATGTCGGAGACTTCCGGGGCGCTGAGTTCGCGCAGGCGGACGGCGCCGACGCCTGGAACGTCCTGGTCGATGATCTTGGGCGCGAAGAGCGCGAGCAGTGCGGCTTTGTCGAGAGACATGGTGGTTCCTTGTTTGAAAGAGTTGGAAGGTCGGAGAGGATCAGCCGCGAGCGATCGAGCCGGTGACCACGATCGTGGCCGAGCTGCGCAGCACCTTGTCCACGCCGGCGACCGGCTCGGTGACCTTCTGGACAAAGCCCTGCCAGGCGCGAATCTTCAGACCGCCGGGGTAGTACTGCTTGAAGACCACGACCGCCTGAGCGGCCCTGGCAGCAATCAACCGCAGTTGCCCGACATCGGTATCGTCGGAGTCGAAAGTCAGCGAGTAATTGCCGTTGTCCTGCAAGCCCTGGCGCTTCTCCTTGGCGGTGCTGTCCATGTTGGTGACGTCGATCACCGTCGCGGTGCCGCCGTCCGGCGTGAAGTCCTGGACGTTGCCGACCTTGGAGAAGGTCTGCGGACTCGCGGTGCCGGCGGTGCCCGCGGTGGCAAAGCCGGACGAGTCGATGGCAACCGTAAAGCTCGAACCACTGGCCACGGTGACGATGCCGAGCAGGCCATTGATCTCCGGCATGCCGGTGACGGCGCCAAAGATGACGAGATCACCAACAGCAAGCGTGTTCGTTGCGGTGACGACGGCCGCGACGGCCTTGGTGATGGCGGTGATGCTGATCGCCGTTCCCGGCGTGCCGGAGACGTAGAATTTGGAAAGTTGTGCGACTTGAGCGGTGGACGGCATGGGCGTTGCTCCATAAAAAAGCCGCCCGCAGGCGGCTGGTGCTGATCAAGAATGGAAAGTCAGTGATACCAGAAGGAAAACTCGTACAAAAAGCCGTGCAAGCCGGTTTCCGTGTCGTAGCGGCCACGCCGGCTGCGCTGGATGCCGGTAATCGTCCCGGCATCGAACGCAGCCTGCAGGGCGGCGGCGAAAGCGTTGCCCGCGGTGAGCGCGCCCTGGTACGTCTCATCCCAGACGTCGACCTGGAAGATGTCCTGCTGGATCGGCACGCTATCGGACAGCGTGTTCTGCGTGGGACTGACGACGGGGGTATAGACGCCGTAGGGCCGGGCACTATTCTGAGGGGCGACGTTGGGGTGCAGTCCGCCGGCCAGAAACGGTGCGGCCATCGTGACGAGGGTTTGCTCGATGGTCATTCAGCGTCCCAGGAGGTAGAGAGGGTGTGTTCGACGCGGCCAGGGATGTGCTTCTCTTCCCGGTAGACGACGGGTCGAACGAAGGCATGGACCGGCTCCCGGGCCGTCCCGAACTCGACGTACGGCGCGTAGAACACGGTGTCGTTGCCGATCACGATCTTGAGTCGCACGCCATCGGCGGTCTCCACCAACTCGTGCCGGACGCTGGCGGCCAGGGCGCCGGTGCGTTTCGGAGCGGCATCGCGGATTTCCTCGACCATCCGTGCGCCGAAGGCGTCGAGATCGGCAACGAGTTGCTCGCGCTGGCGGGCGATTCCGGATGCGATACCGGCACGCAGTTCTGCGATTCCTGAAATCTCAGCCATCGTTCAGTCCTTCGGAGGCGATCAGCGTCAGCGTACTGTTCCGCTCCTCTTCGTTCTCGACGGAATGGATGTTGAACAGCCGGCCGTTGTAGACGACCCTCATGGCTGCGACGGCCTTGGGGCTGGCAAAGGCAGCCTGCCATCGGATCGTGATGGTTGTCGGCTGATCCAGGCTCACGGCCTGCGCCGCCATCAGTTCTCGCCCGACAGACGGCTCGACGGATGCCCACACGGTGGCGACATCGGTCCAGGTCGCGATCTGCTGCCCATAGCTGTCCACAGACTGGCTCTGTTGTTGCAGCGTGATCCGCTTCCTCAGCGTTCCGGCACTGATCGCCATCAGATCGTGGCCACCTTGTACGGGTCGAGCAGACCGTCGATGAACGGCAGCGGCTCGATCTTGCCGCGGGTGAGGAGGGCGACCTCTTCGCGATGGGCATAGAGACTACCCACCCGCAGCTTGATCCAGCTCTTG
>NZ_JAPUVQ010000101.1:0-18185 GCF_029255145.1 Accumulibacter sp. | reverse complement strand
TCCTTGCACTCCTAGCGACGCTTGGTCTATGCCATACGAAAATTATGGCCTTCGAAATAAAGTGCTACTCGCAATTCCGGAATTCTACCTACATTCCCGGCCGGGATCAGGAAATCTGAAGTTGCTGAAGGACGCCGACACCTTCGCCAACGACGAAATCGGGCCAGCGGTGGTCACCGTGCCGGCGCAGTTCACCGACGAGCAGCGCCGCGCCACCTTGCGCGCGGCGGCCATTGCCGGATTGGGCAGCGTTCGCCTGATGGAGGAGCCGGTCGCTGCCGCGACCTATTACGGGCTGGATGAGGGTCCAACCGACCGCACCTTGCTGGTCTACGACTTTGGCGGTGGCACTTTCGACGTCACCGTCCTGCAGACGGCGAAGGAAGGCCTGTTCGTTCTCGCCACCGACGGTATCGCCAAGCTCGGCGGGCGCATTCTCGACGAGCGCATCATGGCGCTGATCGCCGATGACTTTCAGCGCCGCTTTGGTCGCAATCCGCTCGCCGATCCGGGGTCGGCGCAAAGGCTGCGGCGGCTCGCCGAACAAGCCAAGATCAAGCTCTCGAAGCCAGGCTTGCCGCAGGTCAGGCAGTCTTTGCTGCTGTTGGGCAATCCCTTCGATTTTGTGTTCACCCGGCAGCAGTTCGACGCCATCATGACCGAAGCGGTCAGCGAGACGCTGGCTTCCTGCTCCCGCTGTCTGAATGCCGCGTCGCTGACCTGGCAGGATGTCGACAAGATCCTGCTGACGGGCGGGTCCTCGCTGCTGCCGCACGTGCAGTCGGAAATCCTGCGTGTTTCGGGCAAGCGCCCGGGCGATGTCGTATCGAAGCAGCCGCACCAGGCGGTGGCTTTCGGTGCTGCGATCCTCGCTGAGCGCTTTGGCCGGAATCGCGACTCGGACTCGGTCATTCAACAGGTCTCCGGTGCGGATCTGTGCCTTCGGGTATGGGATCGGCAAAACAACCAGCCCGCTCTGGAAAGCCTGATTGCGCGCAACACGCCGCTGCCCTCATCTTATTCGCGCACCTTCTACACCAACCGCGAGGACCAGACTCGTCTGGTCCTCGAATTCGTGCAAAAGCGCGGCGAGGCGGCCGAGGAGTTCAGCCTGGGGCATTTCGCCTTCGGCCCGATCGAGAATCCGAAAAAGAACTACCCGGTCGAAGTGACTGTCGCGCTGGGTCGCGATGGGCTGGTGCGAGTAACGGCTCGCGACCTGGTCATCGGCAAGGAGATCGCGCATACGCTGGAAGAGGGCGGCAGCAGCCTCGGCGGGGGTGATCTGGACGAGCAGCGCCGCCTCGTCGATTCGGTTCAGATCAACCTCTAGCCCGGCGCATTCAAGGAGAACAACACGGTGACTCGCGAAGAAGCCCTGCACGCCCTCGGACTCGAAATTTCGGTGTCGCCCGCCGACATCGAACACGCGCTCCTGGACAAGGTGTCGCAGCTCGAACAGCGAGTGAATGGCGCGCCGACCGACGCGCTGAAGGACAAGTACCGCCGCCAGTTGGCTGAGGTCGAAGAGGCACGCGCCGTCCTGGTCGGTGGCCCGACGGTGAGCGGGCTGTCGCAGACGATGATTGCCGACCTGCCGCTGGCGCAAGCGGCCTACACGCGCAGCACCGGTGGCGGTCCCGCCGCCAACCTGGGCATCGCCCTCAAACCGGGGCAGACCATCGCCGGGCGCTACGAACTGCACGCACAGATTGGCGCCGGCGGCATGGGCGCGGTGTTCAGCGCCTTCGACCGCAACCGCGACAAGGACATCGCGATCAAGGTCCTGCTGCCGCAGATGCTCACCAGTCCCAACGCCAGGGAGCGCTTCCTGCGCGAAGCGCGAGTGGCCAGCGAAATGTCGCACCCGAACATCGCGACCGTTTTCGATGTGCAGAAGGACGGGGCGTATTGCTTCCTGACCATGGAGCTGCTGCACGGGCAGAATCTGCGCACCTATCTCAAGAATCTCAAGGGACTGCGCAAGGAAATGGCGGTCGACGACGCCTTGCGGATCGTCGATCAGGTGTGCCAGGCGCTGGCCTACGCGCACGAGAAGACCGTGCATCGGGACATCAAACCCGAGAACATCTGGCTGACCGACGACGGCAAAGCCAAGGTGATGGACTTCGGCATCGCGCTGCTGACCAACAGCACACACGCCCTGGAGACCATGATGAGTGCCGGCACGCCGTATTACATGGCGCCGGAACAACTGGCCGGACTGGGCGGGGTCGATGGCCGCGCCGACCAGTACGCGGTGGCCGTGATGCTCTACGAGATGCTCAGTGGGCAGGTGCCGACCGGACGCATCGAATCGCTGAAGAAGGTGCGCAAGGGCGTTCCTTCTGCCGTTTCCAATGCCGTCGACAAGGCCTTGTCGCAGAAAGCAGCCAGCCGCTACGCCACGATCAAGGAGTTTCGCGACGCACTGTTCGCTTCTGGACTGGGTGCCTCGGTCAGGGATTTCAAGCTGCTTGGCTCAATCGTTGGCGGCGTGGCGCTGCTTGGCGTGGTGGTCGGCACCTTCCCGTTGTGGAGCAGCATTCTGCCTGACCGCGGAGCCGAAGCCACTGCCAAGCAGGAGGCCGCGCGGCTACAGGGCGAAGTGAAATCGCTGCTCAAGCTGGTCGACACCCAGCGCCGGGAAGTCAAGGACGCGGTCGCCGCAGCCAATCGCGACGCCGAGCGCATCGAAGGCCAGATTCGCTCGGCGCGCTCCGCTGAGGAGCGAACGACCCTGCAGGCGACGCTGCTCGAAACGCGAGAGAAGATCGCGTTGGCTACGGCGGTCGACAAGCGCTTGCGCGAGCAGCTGGAAGGTGCGAGTGGTCTGCCGGCTATCGAAGGTGGAATCAGTGCTGCCGAAACCGCGCTGAAGACCGGCAACGCGGCCGAGGCCAACAGCCAGTTCAATGCCGCACTTCGGGCGCTGAATCAGGCCCGCGCCGTGCCAGAGGAGGTCAAGCAGCAACTGCTCGACGCGCGCAGCAAGATCCTCTCCCAGCTTGACGGAAAGTGGTCGATGAGCGGATGCGATTCCGCCTCCACGTTCACGGTCAAGGATTCCATGCTGTTGCAGTATTGGCCGAGCATGGGCCTGGCCGAAGAGAAGATCGTCCAGGTTGGCGCCGAGACGATCACTACTGTTGTGCTCACTCCGGCGTCTCAGCGAGGCAAGCTATTTCGCTACACACCGGCCGGCGCCAGACTCGACGTCGAGGACGTCGCTGGCAACCGTCGACAATCACTCAAGAAGTGCGGTTGATCGGGCCGCGCCGAGGTGCTCGATCGGCCAGTGCTGGCCCGCGGGCGTTTCGGCGTAGCTGGCCAACGGCGAAGGTGCCTTTCGCAGGACAGATCAGGCCCGAACAGCACGCGCCACTCGGCTACTCGATCTGCAGCTGTTCCAGGTCAAGAAGCAGGAAACGGGCAAAGCGTCCGAATTTCCTGCTGCCGTCGTCGCTGACGATGACGATCCGTTGCCGGCCATCGATCATCGCCGCGCTGACCCCTTCGGCGTGCTCGAAACCCGACAGACCGTCGACCGTGACGCGGCGCGCCGGATCGCTGTCGTTGCCGCTCCAGAACCACAAGTCGAACTGCACCTGTACGCGCGCCACCGGCCCACCGACGACCAGGTAGCCGGCGAGCGCCGGAACCCAGGCCATCCCGCGAATCCCGTTGCCGCGCAGATCCAGCGTAGTGAGCGTGTTGGCGATCCGCGCTTCCTCGCCCGCTTCGAACAGCACTCGCGGGTTTTCGATGCTGGCGATGATCGCCCGCCGATCAAGCAGCGGGCTACGGAATCCGATCAGCAGCCGGCTCTGGTCGGGACTCATCGCCAGGCCTTCGATATTCAGTCCGCCCTCGTTTTTCACGTCCCTGATCTCGGCGGCGGCGGCGAACAGCGGGTGCGCGGCGATCAGCGCATGCTTCAGGCCGGTGGCGACCATCGGTTCGACGACGCGGTCGCCTTCGATGCGAAAGCGCAGCAGCTTTTCCCGATCCGCATTCTCTTGGCCGGCGCTGTTGCGCGAGTGCGAGCTGATCGCGTAGACGTGTCCGGCACGGTCGACGGTGACTCCTTCGAGGTCGTCGATCTGCCAGAATTCATCCGCTGCGTACGGTGGCCCGTTCGGGACCAGGGCGGTGCAGTCGACGCAGCCGTCGGCAGCGATTCGGAGCACGCTGAGCGCCTGCCGGGGGTCGTCCTCGACGACGATGAAACGCCCGTCGGGGAGCTGCTGAATGCCCGACGGTTCATAAACACCGCTCAGGGTCTGGAAGACGGGGGAGTGGTCAACAGCCAAGTGGGTTGCCTCGGGTCGGAAGGAAGGGGCGGGAAGTGGGTGCCACGGTGGCAGTATCGACGCGTCTGGCGCCGGCAGTCAATCGACGACAGCCGAGCTGTCGCTGACCGGGCCTCCCTGCGCCGGGCGCACGGCGGTCATCGCGCGTCGTTCAGCCGCCAGTCGTAGTCGAGGAATTCGAGCCGGTAGTCGCCGCTGCGCACGCGCGCACGCGCGCCCGGCGTATCGGCGAGCTGCTCGGCGTAGCGCGCGAAGGTCGCCGCGAGCGTGTGGAATCCGGCGTAGCCCTGCGCGAAATCCTTGCCATACCAGTCGAAAATCTTCGAGACCTGCAGCTTGCCGTTGGCGCTGTCGAAGCGGTTGCGGCTGCGGTCGGCGAAGAAGCGGCGCATGGCGTCTTCGAGTTGGGCGTCGAGGCGCTCGCCGGTGAAGGCCTCGTTGCGCAGCATCGGACAGCCGACTGAAGCGCAGACCAGCGCGACGTGGATGCGTGGGTCGTCGAAGGCACCCGGGGCGCGGATCAGGGCGTGTTCGACGTCGTCGAGCGAGCGCTGCTGGCCGAGCAGGCTGATAAAGGTCTTCTTCCACGGCGACTGGAAGAGGCTGCCGAGATCCTTGATCGACTTCAGGTCCGGGTATTTGCCGAGCACCAGTTCGACCGTGAACGCGTTGTAGGCATTGATCAGGAAAGCCAGGCGGAGCGATCTGCTCCAGCTCGCATAATCGGCCTCGGTGACCGCCGAAAGGCTCGCCAGGTAGGCGGCGAGCAGAGCCCGATCCACCTGCATGCCGGTGTAGCGTACTTGCGACGCGTTGCCGCCGTCGAGGACCCGCACGTGTTTCGCGAGCAGCGCGTCCCAGGCCGCGTGGCGATGGTCGAAGGCGTTGGCCGCCGTGGCTGTTGCGGGCGCCACGGGGACCATGGCAGTGCCAAGCATCAGCAGCAGCACCAGAAGCAGCCGGCGCATCAGCCTTCCCTAGCCGCGGCGCCAGGCGTGGAAGCGGCCGACCCACGCCAGCAGCCGCTGCGGGGCGTGCGCTTTCTTCCAGTTGCCGGCGACGTATTTATTGGCTTCGGCGAGCGTCGGGTAGATGTGGATGGTGCCGAGGATCTTGTTCAGCCCGATGCCGTGGCGCATCGCCAGTACGTACTCGGCGATCAGGTCGCCGCCGTGTTCGCCGACGATGGTGACGCCCAGAATTCGGTCCTTCCCGGGGACGGTGAGGACCTTGATGAAGCCGTGTGCTTCACCGTCGGCGATCGCCCGGTCGAGGTCGTCGAGGCCGTACACCGTCACTTCGTAGGGGATCTTGCGCTCCCGCGCCTCGGTTTCGTTGATCCCGACGCGCGCCACCTCGGGTTCGACAAAGGTCGACCAGGGGATCACCGAGTAGTCGGCGCGGAACTTGCGGAAGGGGTCGAAGAGCGCGTTGACCGCCGCGTACCACGCCTGATGCGCCGCCGTGTGGGTGAACTGGAAGGGTCCGGCGACGTCGCCGGCGGCGTAGATGTTCGGGTAGGTGGTCTGCAGGAACTCGTTGGTCGCCACCGTTCGCTCGGCCGCGATGCCGAGTTCTTCGAGGCCGTAGCCGCTCAGATTGGCGACCCGGCCGACCGCCACCAGCAGCGCGTCGAAGGGGATTCGCACCTCCTGGCCCTGGTGTTCAGCGATCAGGATCTTCTCGCCGTGGTCTACGACGAAGGCTTTGGCGTGGTGATTGAGCAGCACCGCGATGCCTTCGGCGCGGAAACGCTGGACGACCAGTTCGGAAACCTCGGGATCCTCGCGGACCATGATCCGCGGCCCCTGCTGCACCTGCGTCACCTGCGCGCCGAAGCGCGCGAAAGCCTGCGTCAGCTCGCAACCGATCGGGCCGCCACCAAGGACCAGCAGCCGCCTGGGCAGTTCGCGCAGGTTCCAGACGGTGTCGGAGGTCAGATAGCCGACTTCGGCCAGACCCGGCAGCGGCGGCACAAAGGGGCGGCCGCCGGTGGCGATGACGATGCTGCGGGTGCGCAGCCGCACGCTTTCACCGCTGTTGGCAACGATCTCGACCTCCCACGGCGAGACGATTTTCGCGCTGCCTTCGATCACCTCGACTCCCAGGCCGGTGTAGCGCTCGATCGAATCGTGCGGCTCGACGGTCTTGATGATCCGCTGCACACGTTCCATCACTTCGGCGAAGTCGAACTCGGCTTTGGCGTCGCGGATGCCGAACTCCTGCGAGCGCTGGATGTGCGAGAGCAGCTTGGCCGAGCGGATCAGCGCCTTGGAGGGAACGCAGCCGGTATTCAGGCAGTCGCCGCCGAGTTTGTGCCTTTCGACCAGCGTCACCTTGGCCTTCACCGCCGCGGCGATATACGCGGTGACCAGTCCGGCCGAACCGGCACCGATGACCACCATGTTGCGATCGAAGCGTGCGGGTTTCTGCCAGCGCGCGTAGACCTTCCTGGCGGCCAGCGCGTCGACGACCTTCTTGGCGATCAGCGGAAAGATCCCGAGCAGGACGAAAGAGCCGAGCAGGCCGGGCGAGAGGATCCCGGCCAGCGAATCGATTTTCGCCAGCTGCGTGCCGGCGTTCACATACACCAGCGTGCCGGCCAGCATGCCGAGCTGGCTGACCCAGTAGAAGGTCCGCGTCTTGAGTGGCGTCAGCCCCATCAGCAGGTTGATCACGAAGAACGGGAAGACCGGCACCAGGCGCAGGGTGAACAAGTACCAGCCGCCTTCCTTGTCGATACCTGCATTGATCGCCCGCAGGCGGTCGCCGAAGCGCTTCTGCACCCAGTCGCGGAGCAGGAAACGAGACGCCAGGAAGGCCAGGGTGGCGCCGAGCGAAGAGGCGAACGAGACCAGCACCAGGCCCCAGAAAAGGCCGAAAGCCGCGCCACCGACCAGCGTCATCACCGCAGCACCGGGCAGCGACAGGCCGGTGACCAGCACGTAGGCGACGAAGAAGGCCAGCGCTGCCTTGAGCGGCTGCTCCGCGCGCCAGGCCTCGATCGCCTGCTGCTGACTCTTGAAGTAGTCGAGACTCAGGAAACGGCCGAGGTCGAGTACGAAATAGGCCAGGATCAACCCGGCCAGAGCAGCCAGCAACAACAGTCGTCGAGTGTTCATGGCAGCCTTTCCGATCTTGGGGTGGTTATCAGCAGACCGCTCTGTCGCCTGGCGCAGCGGGCGTCTTACATGCTTCGCGGGGTGGTCGCGGACCCCTGCTACGAGCCCGTTCGGGGAAAGACGATCGGCGGCAGCGCCGAGAGATCGCTGATCTCGCCGTCAGGGGTCTCGGGAATCCGTTCGGCGGCCTGTCCGAAGCGGTTGCACCACAGCACGCGAAAGCCGAAGGCCTTCGCCGAGTAGGCATCCCAGCCGTTCGACGAGAGGAAGCAGATCGCCGCCGGCGCAACGCGCAGGCGATCGCTCGCCAGCCCATAGACCGCCGGGTGCGGCTTGAAGGCGCCGACGTCCTCGACCGACAGGACGGCGTCGAAGACGCCGTCGAGGCCACTGCTGGTGACCACCGCCGCGAGCATCGCCGGCGTCCCGTTCGATAGAATCGCCAGCTTCATCCCCCCAGCCTTCAGCTCGCGCAGCGTGGCGGCGACCTCGGGATACGTTCCGAGGTGCAGGTAGAGGTCCATTAGCCGCGCCCGCAGGCCGGGCCGGTCGATCTGCAGGGTCGCCAGCGAAAAGTCGAGCGCGTCGCCGGTGACCTGCCAGAAATCCGCATGCCGGCCGGCGAGGCCGCGCAGCCAGGTGTATTGCAGTTGCTTCTGGCGCCATAGATCGGACAGCCGCTGCCAGTCGTCGCCAAGCTCGTCGCGCGCCGCCAGCGCTGCGGTGTTGAAGTCGAAAAGGGTACCGTAAGCGTCGAAAACACACGCTTCGACGCCGCTGATCTGCAGTTTTTCCATGTTCTGTCCTTCCTGTGGTGGGGGTGCTGGCCGGAAGCGCCGCTACTGCCTCGACGGCCGGTTCAGACGCCGCACGACGGCGCCGCGGCGATGTCGTC
Source organism: Accumulibacter sp. (assembly GCF_029255145.1). Lineage (GTDB taxonomy): Bacteria > Pseudomonadota > Gammaproteobacteria > Burkholderiales > Rhodocyclaceae > Accumulibacter. The sequence goes on along the minus strand of NZ_JAPUVQ010000101.1, from coordinate 9,855 downwards.
GCCCAGCGCGCCGCCGCAACTCGACCCCTGTCCCGCCGTGCAGCCGTAGCAGTGATCGGCGACGCGGATCGCGCCGCCTTCGAGCGCCGCCGCGCTGGCCTCGGTGATGTGCAGGCGAGCGCGGCCGGGCTTGCCCAGCGGCAGGCCAAGCTGCTGGTTGAAGTCGCAATCGTAAACGTAGCCCTGCCAGTCGACCGACAGCAGATTGCGGCACATTACGTGTTCGAGGTTGTCGTCGCGGTGCGCGCTGCGCAGCAACTGCATGTAGCTGTTGAACTGGCCCTTGGAAATCAGCATCGACCCGAAACGCTGGATCGGCATGTTGCTCAGGGTAAACAGCTCGTTGAAGACGATGCCGAACTCCTGCCCGAGGTGTTCGCGGTAGGCGGCGGCCAGCGGTCCCTGCGGCGGCGGCAGCGTCGGTCCCTGCGGATTGAATACCAGGTTTAGCACCAGACCACTGTCCGGCGCCGCGTAGCCGAGTGCGTTGAGGCGCTGCAGGCCGCGGATGCTACCGTCGAAGGTGCCCTTGCCGCGCTGCCGGTCGACGTTCTCTTCGAGGTAACACGGCAGCGAGGCGACCACCTCGACGCCGTGCGCAGCGAGGAAATCAGCGAGATCGTCGTGCCCTGGTTCCTCCAGGATTGTCAGATTGCACCGGTCGATGACCCGCAGCCCACGCTGCCGCCCGGCGACGACCAGCCTGCGGAAATGCCGGTTCAGCTCCGGCGCGCCGCCGGTCAGGTCGAGAACCTTCACTTCAGGGCTGGCGGCGATGAACTCCAGCAGCGCATCGATGGTCTCGCCGGTCATCTCCTCCTTGCGTTGTGGGCCGGCGTTGACGTGGCAGTGCAGGCAGCTCTGGTTGCAGCGGTAGCCGAGATTGACCTGCAGCGTTTCGACCGAGCACCGGTGCAGGGCCGGGAACGTGCTGGTTGCGAGCAGGGGCAGGGTGGCGTGCATGATTATTCTTCTCCGTTGATCTTTCCGCCTTGGTCGACCGGCAGCGACGTTTCCTTACACCGCGATGAGGCAAGGAAGGTCCGCGCCCCGCCGGCGACGCGACCAGCATACGGCATTCCCGGCGCTTCCGCTCTGATCGGCGCGCAGCCTGCCGCCTTCCGCGTACGGGTTTCCAGGTCCAAAGCCGAGCGCGGGGTTCGCGACGACGCATTGGCGGACACGATTCGGCGACTGGCCCTCACGGAAGGCCGACGCACGGGCCAGGCAAGCGTGCGCGCACTTGTGTTGTGGAAATCGGTCAAAAAAGCATGGCAGCGGCGATCCGCCAATCGATTCTGCACGGTGGTCTCCGATTGACCTGAGATCGCAGAGCTACCTATACTCCGGGCGGTGCCGCTGAATTTCCCGTTCTCACTCTGGTAAGGGGAAGAAAATTATGGGTCTGCGACTGAAATTCAATCTGGTGCTGCTGCTGGTCTTTGCTGCCGGCATGGGCGTATCGGCCTATGTATCGAACCGCCTGCTCGACGAAAACGCCAAGCAGGAGACGTTGCGAAGCGCCGGCCTGATGATGGAGTCGGCGCTCTCGGTACGTGGCTACACGGTCAAGCAGGTGAAGCCGCTCCTCGAATCGCAGCTGGCTACCACCTTCCTGCCGCAGACCGTGCCGGCCTACGCGGCCACGGAGATCTTCAGCGCCCTGCACAGCAAGTACCCGGACTTCTCGTATAAGGAGGCTACGCTCAACCCCACCAACCCGCGCGACCGCGCGGTCGATTGGGAAAGCGACATCGTCCAGAAGTTCCGCGGCGACGAACGTGTCACCGAGCTGATCGGCGAGCGTGAAACGCCGACTGGCCGGATGCTGTACATTGCGCGGCCGATCACCATCAAGGACGCCGCCTGCCTGGCTTGTCACAGCGTCCCTTCGGCAGCGCCGGCGTCGATGATCAAGATCTACGGTGGCAACAACGGCTTCGGCTGGAAGCACATGGAAACCATCGGTGCGCAGGTGGTTTCGGTGCCGATGTCGGTGCCGCTGGCCAATGCACAGAACACCTTCAAGACCTTCATGCTCTCGCTCGGGGGAATCTTTCTCGCCACCTTCGTGGTCCTGAACGTGATGCTGTCGCTGCTGATCATCCAGCCCATCTCGCGGATGTCGGCGGCCGCCGACAAGGTGTCGACGGGCGACTTCAACGTTCCGGAGTTCGCGTCGAGCGGCGGCGACGAGATTGGTGTGCTCGCCAACTCCTTCAACCGCATGCGCCGCAGCCTGCAGAAGGCGATCAAGTTGATCGAGTCATGAAGGGCGGTGAACACGTGTTGCCGACAAGGAGCGATGCGCGACGCCAGGCAAAGGGAGGACGCGCTGATCTCGCTACGTCAGCGCACGATGAGGGATATCGAATGGATGGGGGAGGAGTGAGCGAATGAGCAAGCAAGCAGCACGGCCGCGTAGCAGGTTCGTTCATGGCCGCTGAGCCCCGAGCGACGAGGCCATGACCCTCCCCGAGCGTATCGGCAAGTACGAAATCCGTCGCGAACTCGGCAAGGGCGCGATGGGAACGGTGTATGAGGGTTTCGACCCGGTCATCGAGCGTCCGGTGGCGATCAAGACGATCCTCGCCGAATACCTCGCGAACGTCGAATCCGCGGCCGCGGTAGCGCGCTTCAAGCACGAGGCGCAGGCCGGCGGCAAGCTGCAGCATCCCGGGATCGTTGGCGTGTACGAGTTTGGCGAGGACCAGACGATGGCCTTCATCGTCATGGAGTACGTGCTGGGGCAGGAGTTGCGCAAGCTGATGCGGCAGCGCGGACGCTTCGCGATGATCGATGTTTTCGAGGTAATGAAGCAACTGCTCTCCGCGCTGGACTATTCGCACAAACACGGTGTCGTGCACCGCGACATCAAGCCGGCCAACCTGATGGTGCTCAGCGGCATGAAGATCAAGGTCATGGACTTCGGCGTGGCCCGGATTCAGAGCTCGTCGCTCACGCAGGTCGGCACGGTCGTGGGGACGCCGACCCATATCTCGCCCGAGCAGTTGCTTGGCCTGCCTGCGGATGGCCGTTCCGACCTGTGGGCAGCCGGGGTAATCCTCTACGAGCTGCTTACCGGGCGCGGGCCGTTTGTCGCCGAGACGCCGGTCGCGGTGATGCACAATGTCCTGCACGCCGACCCCGCACCACTCTCGGCAATCGTCCCCTCGATGCCGGCGGTGTTCGACGCGGTGATGGCACGAGCGCTGGCGAAGAAGCCCGACGAGCGTTTTCAGACGGCGCGCGACTTCGCCAGCGCGCTGGTGGCAGCGTTCGTCAAGAGCAAGCCGGTGGCCGGAGCCGCGCAGCAGGCCGACGGCAGCGTCGAGCCCTCGCCAGCGGCGGCCGGGGTGCTCAACGACGACGGGGCAGGGGCTGCAGGTGCCGCCAGCGGCAAGACCATGCCTGGGTCGCAGCCCTTGACCCTGCCCCCCGAGATGCTGGCCGAGATCGAATCGTCGCTGGTCAGGTCGATCGGCCCGCTGGCCAAGGTCCTGGTCCGCAAGAGCGTGCTGCACGCCAGGAGCGTCGAGGAATTCAACTCCGAACTGGCTGAGAACATTCCGGAAGGAATCGAACGTTCCGACTTCCTGAAACGCATCGAGCGGTTGGAAAGGTCGTCACCATCTGCCGCGCTGCCGCTGCCGGCGCCGACCACTCCGAGGTCGCCGCAAGAAAGCGTCGCCGCGAAGCCGGCGGCGGTCTTCGATCCCGAAACACTTGCTGCCGCGGAACAGCGTCTGGCACTTTATGTCGGGCCGCTCGCCAAGCTGCTGGTCAAGCGCGCGGCGAGCGAATCTGGCGACCTGCGCGAACTGCACCGAAAGCTCGCCGAGCAGATCGACTCCGAGCCCGAACGCGCCGCCTTCCTCAAGGGACTGCGCTAGTCCTTGACGGGTGCCGCGGCGATTGCGGCGGGATCGCCCGGGCGCACCGGAACCGGTCCCGGCCCGCTGCCAGGGAGCGGCGGTCAGCGGGTGATCGGCTTGTAGCGAATGCGCTTGGGCTTCGCCCCTTCCTCACCGAGCCGCCGCTTCTTGTCTTCTTCGTACTCGTGGTAGTTGCCGCTGAAGAAGGTCCACTGTGAATCCCCTTCGCAGGCCAGGATGTGCGTGCAGATCCGGTCGAGGAACCAGCGATCGTGCGAAATGACCAGGACGCTGCCGGCGAATTCGAGCAGCGCGTCTTCCAGTGCGCGCAGCGTCTCGACGTCGAGGTCGTTCGACGGCTCGTCGAGCAACAGCACGTTGCCGCCAGCGATCAGCGTTTTGGCCATGTGCAGGCGACCGCGTTCGCCGCCCGAAAGCTGGCCAACGCGCTTCTGCTGATCGGAGCCCTTGAAGTTGAAGCGGCCAATGTAGGCGCGCGCCGGCGTTTCGTACTTGCCGACGGTGAGGAGGTCCGCGCCGCCGGAGATCTCCTCGAAGACGGTCTTCTCGCCCTCGAGGCAATCGCGGCTCTGGTCCACGTAGGCGAGCTTGACGGTTGCGCCGATCTCCACCTCGCCTGAGTCTGGGTGTTCGCTGCCGATCAGCATCCTGAAGAGGGTGGATTTTCCGGCACCGTTCGGGCCGATGATGCCGACGATGGCGCCGGGCGGCACGCTGAAACTGAGCTTGTCGATCAGCAGTCGGTCGCCGAAGGACTTGCTGACCTCGCTGAATTCGATGACCTTGCTGCCAAGACGGTCGCCAACCGGAATGAAGATTTCCTGCGTTTCGTTGCGCTTCTGGTACTCGACACTGCTAAGTTCGTCAAAGCGCGAGAGACGCGCCTTGCTCTTGGCCTGCCGCGCCTTCGGACTCTGGCGCACCCATTCGAGCTCCTGCTTCATGGTCCTGATCCGGCCGGCTTCCTGCTTGGCCTCGGTTTCCAGCCGTGCTTCCTTCTGTTCGAGCCAGCTCGAGTAGTTGCCTTTCCACGGAATGCCCTGGCCGCGGTCGAGTTCGAGGATCCACTCGGCGGCATTGTCGAGGAAGTAACGATCGTGGGTGACGGCGACGACCGTACCGGGGAACCGCACTAGGAACTGTTCGAGCCATTCGACCGATTCAGCATCCAGATGGTTGGTCGGTTCGTCGAGCAGTAGCATGTCCGGCTGCGACAGGAGCAACCGGCACAGCGCGACACGACGCTTCTCGCCGCCAGAGAGGGTTCGGATCAGCGCTTCCCACGGCGGCAGGCGCAAGGCGTCGGCGGCCAGTTCGAGCTGGCTGCCTAGGTCCGGGCCGGCCGTGGCGAGGATCGCCTCGAGGCGCGCCTGCTCCTCCGCCAACCGGTCGAAATCGGCGTCGGGTTCGGCGTAAGCGGCGTAGACCTCATCGAGCTTGGCCTGCGCCTGAAAAACTTCGCCGAGGCCGGACTCGACTTCCCGGCGAACCGTGGCTTCGGGGTCGAGCTCGGGTTCCTGCGCCAGATAACCGATCTTGAGGTTGGCCATCGGCGTTGCTTCGCCGATGATGTCGTGGTCGAGGCCCGCCATGATCCGCAGGACCGTCGACTTGCCCGAACCGTTGAGGCCCAAAAGGCCGATCTTGGCGCCGGGGAAGAAAGAGAGCGAGATGTCCTTGATGATCTGGCGTTTGGGCGGCACGATCTTGCCGACGCGATTCATCGTGAATACGTATTGAGCCATGGCCTTGCTTATCGATCAGGAGGTGGAAAGGGGTAAAGGCATCCAGGGGACGCCCGTTGCGCGCCGTCCGGAAAGGGCAAGTCTACCCGAGACTGGTCGTTCGTGGCGGGCGGGGCTTCAATACTTCAAGGTACGGCCAAGTCACCGAGGCGTTCGATCTGGGTCGGCGGGGCTCGCAGAGGAGGGTGGCGAGTGCTGCGACGTTTAGACTGGCGCGACGCTTACTTCTCGACGAAAGCGCGCTCGATGACGTAGTCACCCTGTGCGCCGATGTGCGGCGAAACCTCGAAGCCGCGACTGTCGAGCAGAGCACAGCAATCCTTGAGCATCGCCGGGCTGCCGCAGAGCATCGCGCGGTCGCGCGCGGGGTCGAATGGTGGCAAGCCGATGTCGGAAAACAGTCGGCCGCTATCGACCAGCCGGGTGATCCGTCCCTGGTTGCGGAAGGGCTCGCGGGTGACCGTCGGATAATAGATCAACTTGTCGCGCAGCAGGTCCGCGAAAAACTCGTGTTGCGGCAACTCGCGTTCAATGAATTCGCTGTAGGCGAGATCACGCTGCCAGCGAACGCCATGAATCAGCACCACTTTCTCGAAGCGCTCGTAGGTCTCGGGGTCCTGGATCAGGCTGATGAACGGCGCCAAGCCGGTGCCAGTCGACAGCAGGTACAGGTTCTTCCCGGGTCGCAGGTCACGCAGTACCAGCGTCCCGGTCGGCTTGCGGCTGACGACGATCTCGTCGCCGACTGCCAAGTGCTGCAGCCGGGAGGTCAGCGGCCCGTTCGGGACCTTGATGCTCAGAAACTCGAGGTGCTCGTCGTGGTTGGCACTGGCGATGCTGTAGGCGCGCGTCAGCGGTCGTCCCTCCTGTGGCAGGCCGATCATCACGAACTGGCCGTTGATAAAGCGCAAAGCAGGGTCACGGGTGGTGCGGAAGCTGAACAGGGTGTCGTTCCAGTGACGAACCGAAAGCACGCGTTGGGCGGAGAAATTGCTCATCGTTCTGATCCTGATATGCGGTCGATACTGGCCATCGTATTTCGTCGTGCTATATTTGTGAAACAGATTTTTTAAATAAACCATATCTGGTGGATAGATATGCGCTTCAGCTTGCGGCAGATTGGGGTATTCGTTGCTGTGGCCCGGTACGAGAGCGTTTCACGGGCCGCCGAGGATCTCTCGCTGTCACAGTCGGCAACCAGCACGGCACTTGGCGAGCTCGAGCGGCAGTACGATACGCAGCTTTTCGACCGCTTCGGCAAGAGCCTTCGTTTGAACGAACTCGGGCAGGCCTTGCTGCCACAGGCGGTCGAACTGATCGAGCGGGCGGCGGCGATCGAAAGTGCGCTCGAAGGTCATGCCGGGTACGGCAGGCTGCAGATCGGTGCGACGCTGACCATCGGCAACTACCTGGCGACGCTGATCGTCGCCGACTTCCTCAAGCGGCATCCGGAGAGCACCCTGCACCTCAAGGTGCACAACACGACGACCATCGTCGATCAACTGGCGCGTCACGAACTCGACCTCGGGTTGATCGAGGGTAGTTGCCGACACCCCGAGTTGGTCGTCGAGCCGTGGGTTGCCGACGAGCTGGTGGTCTTCTGCGCACCGGGACACGTGCTGGCGAGAAGGGGTTCGGCGACGCTGGACGAGCTCGCCGACCAAGCCTGGATCGTTCGCGAAAGCGGCTCGGGAACCCGCGAAACACTCGACCAGGCGCTGCGCCATCAGCATTGGCCACTGCAGGTCCGGCTGGAACTCGAACACACCGAAGCGATCAAGCGGGCGGTCGAATTCGGCCTCGGCATAGGTTGCATTTCACGGCTGGCACTGCGCGAGGCCTTCCGCCGCGGCAGCCTGGTGGCCATTGAAACGCCCGAACTCGATCTGCGGCGACATTTCCACTTCCTCTGGCACCGGCGAAAGTTCCAGACCGCAGGCATGCGCGAGTTCATCAGCCTGTGTCGCGCGATGACCGCCAGCGTCGAACGCAGTGACCAGATCGAGTGGTCGTTTATTCCTTGACCACTCGCCGCGTCTGAAGCGCACGAAACTCCGCTTCAGACGTCTTGCCCTGCGCTTCCCGCCCGCTAGGGGAGGGATCCGCGCCGGTTCGCGTGGCGGCTTGCGGCAAGGCCAGAGAACTCGTCGAGGGCTGACCGCCGAGTCAAACGAGTTCAGCCTTTCGCTGGCCTGTCTGCTTCGGACTCTGCCTTGTTTCCAGCGCTATCGCTGCCGGCAACGGCCGGCGCCTGGCCAGCGGCTCCCGGCAGCTCGCGACGTCAGGTCGGTCGGATAACCGTAGCGCGTGGGCGGTGCTCAAGGCTGCCAGCGAAGGCGTGCAACGGTGTCCGCCAAAGGAAAGCGCTGGGCATCGTGAACGGCGTTGGCGATGCCCATAAGCCCTACCCAATGGTGTCGGAAAAACTTACACCCGATTGACATGACGTCTAAACCCGGATTGAAAAAGAACCTTAAATCAGTTTTTCTTGAGTGATGGCACGCAGTTTGCTTATACCGATTCGACTGGCGCTCATGGATCGGTCGGTAGTAGTAAATCATCAACTTCTTGTGGAGGAATCACTCATGCGTACCTTGCTATCCTTTGCCGTTCTGTTGTCTGCCGCGATGCCCGTCCTTGCGGATCCTATCCCTGTTCCCGAACCAGAATCCCTTTCCCTGTTCGCCTTGGCCGGGGTTGCGATGGCCGTCGCGCTGTTTCGCAAACACTGAGATGGGCCGGGGCGCAGCACGTGGCGCCCCGTCGTCGCACCAGATGACATCCTAGGACTTGCTTTGGTAAGCGGCACTATGTGGGCTCCGCGGCGGTGGCTTGGCGGAGCTTTGCTTTGTTGGAGATCGTCGGGCTATGGCGCCTGCTGCCGACGACTTGCAGGCTGGCGCTGAAGAAGGTAGTCGGCACGCCGCACGTCAGGCACGAAGTCACCCGCGTCGAGAGTCCATCGCCCGGCAACTCCTGAATGGAAACTCTGGAATTTCTTTCGCTCTACAAGACGACCGACATCAGCATTTTTCTAGGCATCTCGTTACAGGAGCTTGACCATGCCCGCCTATACGCCCCCGTCACTGAAGATCAAAGTCACCGCGCCTGGCATGTTGGGTTTGCCCAGTTATCTGGACACTGGAATCCTTTCGTCGACGCAGCCATTTGTCTATCCGACTGGCTCGACCTTCGATGCGTGGTGCGTGAACCGAACTGCGCCGATTTCCGTGCCGGGGACTTACGGGGCGTACGCCTATTCGAGTTACGAACTGGGTTTGCTGAGCGTAACCATTCCAGGCATCGGCAACTTCGCCGGACTGGACAACGTCAATTGGTTGCTGAACAACATCAAGCCGAGTGCGACGACCTATAGCGAGAACATTAACGGGACGGTTTACAGCGGAATTCCGTATTACCTTGTTACCGGGGTTTCGGGGAATTTCACCTACGGCGATGTCCAGCAGGCTATTTCGAGTCTTCTCGGGCAGGGGACACCCAGCAACCCGTTGATTGGTAGCTGGGACTCGACACGAGTCGCCGCAATTGTCGGTCAGGCGACCACGGCCGGGGACGGCTTTGTGCCGGACGTGACCGACAGCGATCCGAACAATGACAAGATTGCCGTCGTTCTGGATACGTTCCTTGACCCCAACAACAACGGCGTCCGGGACAGCGGCGAGGCATCGCAGCAACCGCTGGTGATCACGGTCCAGTCGGCGGCGCTAGGGGACTACGTTTGGCAAGATCTGAATGCCAACGGAATTCAGGACGAAGTGGGCATGGGTGTTGCGGGCGTCACCGTCAATCTCGTGCGCGACATGAACGGCGACGGGGACTTTCTTGATGCCAACGAACATCTGGCAACGACGACCACGGACAGTTCGGGCTTCTACAAGTTCATCGGCTTGACACCGGGTTTGACCTATCAGGTAGAGTTTGTCAAACCAGCAGCCTATATCGGTTTCACCACGGCCGATGCCACCGTCGATACAGCCGACAGTGACGCCAGTGCCCTTGGCGTGACGCCGGTCGTGACGCTGGCTCCAGGTGAATACAACAAGACCATTGACGCGGGCTTGATCAAGGCCGCCAGCCTGGGTGACCGGCTGTGGGTAGACACCAACGGCGATGGTCTGCAGAACGACGGCGCGACGGGCATCGTCGGTCAGACGGTGACCCTGATTGGCGGTGGTGCCGACGGGCTGATCAGC
>NZ_JAPUVQ010000100.1:0-52295 GCF_029255145.1 Accumulibacter sp. | reverse complement strand
TCCTTGCACTCCTAGCGACGCTTGGTCTATGCCATACGAAAATTATGGCCTTCGAAATAAAGTGCTACTCGCAATTCCGGAATTCTACCTACATTCCCGGCCGGGATCAGGAAATCTGAATTTATGTCAATGGCGCGTTACGTTGAGAGCATTGGTATCGGAGCCGGCGCCCGGCTCGGTCACTGCCATCGACTGGACGCGCAGCCTGCCGGCAGCGATCTCCGGCAGGTATCTTGCCTTCTGCGCCGAACTGCCGCTGCGCAGCAGCGTTCCCATGTTATACATCTGGCCATGCACCGCGGCGGCGTTGCCGCCGCTGCGATTGATCTCTTCCATGATCACGCTCGCCGCCGTCAGACCCAGGCCCGAGCCGCCGTACTCCTCGGGGATCATCGCCGACAGCCAGCCGCCGTCGATCAGCGCATCGGCAAAAGCCTCGGGATACGCGCGCTGCTCGTCGAGCTTGCGGAAGTACTCGTCCGGAAACCGGCGGCAGAGGTCGCGAACGGCATCGCGGATTTCCTGGTGTTCGTCTGGCGTGTCGAGCATGGCGTTCGGTTCGTATCCTTGGCTGTGTTCGGGCGGCAAGCGGCAGCGGTGCGCGCACGCTTGGCAAGCGTAGCAGGGCCTTGCCGTTTTACAAGTCGCTGACGATCGCTGGCTCTTCGCCTGGTGGCTGCCGGGCCGCCCCGGCTCGTGCCGGCTCCGTGCCGCGCGCCGCCACCGTATGCCATCTGCCCCATCTGCCCCATCACCGCACCCAGCCAGGGTGCCGACGCCGCGCAAGCAGCTGCCGCCTTCGTCGCACGCTGGCAATCCGCCGACGGTTCGGAACTGGCGAACTATCAGTTCTTCGTCAGCGACCTCTGCCAGCTGCTCAAGGTGCCCGCGCCCGACCCGGTGCGCGACGACACCCGCGACAACGCCAAGCCAGTCGGCGCTGGCGATCGACCACCCGGCAAGCGGGGGCGCTGCGCTGGTGTCCCGGTAAGCGTGACGCGCTGCCCTAGCAGATCGCCGCCGTCGCCAGCGCGCTGGCGGCAGCGCCCGCGCCACTGGCGGAATCCGACCTCGCCAAGCGCTTGATCGGTAAGCGAGCGTGGAAGAAGTGCCTATCGCAGATCGTCGCCACGCTGGAAGCGCTCGGGCGCGTCCGCCGCCAGGGAACGCTGCTGCTCAGCGCCGGCCAACCGCGCAGGACCAACCGGCACCCGCGCCGACGCGGGTAGCCCGGCGCGATCGTTCCGGCGTCGCGTTGGCGTACGCCCCTCACCGCGCGCGACACCCGATCCAGCGGATCGAGGGCGCCCGACGCCAACCTTGCCAGCGCCTCTACTGCAGCGCACCGGGTGACAGCGGCTTGCCGACCGGCAGCGGGCGGATGCCGACGGGCAGCTTGAATTCGGCGCCAGGGGTCAGGCTCTGCTCGCGCACGGAACCGGGTGATTTGGCCGTGCCGCGCAGCGGGGAGTTGTTCGGCAAGCTGAAGCCCAGGTGGTCAACATCGATCAGCGCCGACCGGTCGACCAAGCGGTTGCCGTCGTAACGGCCCGGCGCTTGCGGGACGAAAACACCTTGTCCGACCAGCAGGTTGTTGAGTGCCCAGACTTCGGTTCCCGGCGGCATCTTGTCGGCCCAGACCCGCAAGAAGCGACCGCCGGACCAATTGTTGATCAGCGTGTTGTGCGCCAGGTAGAGCGCATTGTCGGGCCAGCGCTGGCCTTCGGCGCCATAGGACACGAGATCCTGATTATCGGTCTTGTCACTCTGGCCGATGACGTTGCCGATCACCCAGGCGACGCCGCCGTTCGGGAACTCGAGTTCGTACGAAGCCCGGCCGTCGACCCCGTCGACGAGCATGTTGTAGAGGATCATGCTTTCCCGCGCACGCGACTTGATCAGGTGACCGCGAAAACCCTGCTGAAAGCGGCTGCCCTTGATGCTCAGCCTGGCGATCGTGCCGGCGTAAAGCAGGTGGTGCAGCGCACCGGCGTGCGTCGGCGCTTCGCCGAATTCGCTGTCCTCGACCTCGAGCACCGCGTCCGCGGCGTTGCCGGCCAGGATGCCCGTCTCGTTGTTGAAGAAGGCGCAGCGGACGACGCGCAAGTGACCATTCTCGAAGCGGATCCCGGCCCCATTGCCGTCCGGCACGCGCACTCCGCGGAACTCGATATTCTCGATCAGCATGTCTGCATGGCGCACCACCCACAGCGCCTTGCCCTCGGCGCTGTCGCCGTCGGCGATCAGAAGCGGACGCTGGCCGCTGCCCCTGATCGTCAGCCGGGCTTGCGTCCACACCACCGCTTGCTGCCTGTACTCGCCGGGCCGGATCTCGACGGTGTCGCCGTCGCGGGCGATACGCGCCGCCTCCTGGATGCTCCGGATCTGCTCCTGCGGACCGACGACGATGGTCTTGCCGCTGGCCGCAGCCGCCGGTGTCTTCTTCTCCAGGCTCCTGGTCTGCATCGCGCGCTTGGCTGCGGCCGGATCGTCGGCCGTTCCGGCTGCGCCAGCCGGGGCGTCTGCCGGCGTCGGGACCACCTCCAGCTGCCCGCGTTCGTTGCGGCGAATGGTGCCCAGTTCGGCGGGTGCCGAAGGCAGCTGATCGGCCAGCACGGCCATGGCCAGAGTGGCGAGACAACCCAGGGTCAGCGGGGTGGCAAGGCGGCGTCGGTAGCTCATTTCTTCCTCGGATCAAGAAGGCCGGGACTGGCCATGACTGGTGTTGACTGATCGAGCTGCCGCCAATGATCTCGGCGACGGCCATTCGGCGCGCTTGCCTGGCGCCTTCACAGCTTCGGGCTCGCCTCCCGGAAGCTACCCAATCGCGACCTGAGACGCAAGCGCTACGACAGCTCGACCTGCGCGCCGAGCTCGATCACCCGGTTGGGCGGAATCTTGAAGAAAGCGGTCGCCGGATCGGCGTTGCGGAACATCCAGGTAAACAGCACCTGCCGCCACTGGGCCATCCGCGAGCGCCGGGAAATCGGCATCGTGACGACCGTCTCGCGACCAAGGAAGAACGAGGTTTCCATCATCTCGAAGACCAGTCCGTGCCCGGCGCATTGTTCCATGGCTCGCGGCAGGTCGGGTTCGTCCTTGAAGCCGTAACGGACAAACACGCGATTGAAGCCTGCGGTCAGCGTTTCGACCCGTACGCGCTCGCTTTCGGCGATGCGCGGCACGTCTTCGACGTCGACATGCATCAGTACCACCCGCTCGTGCAGGACCTTGTTGTGATACAGGTTGTGCAACAGCGCCCGCGGTACCCCGTCGGGGGTGGCCGTGAGGAAGACCCCGGTGCCACCGACGCGGTGCGGTCCGCCGGTGGTCAGACTGGCAATGAACGCTTCGAGCGGGACCGTATCCTGCTTCAGCTTTTCGTAGAGCAGCCGGCGACCGAGCTTCCAGGTCGACAGCAGGAGATAGACCGACAAGCCCAGGGTCAGCGGGAACCAGCCGCCGTCGAGGACCTTGATCACGTTGGCCGAAAAGAAGGCAAAGTCCACCGCCACGAAGAACACCAGGAACAGCGCGGCGCGCGGCCAACTCCACTTCCACATCGCGTGCACCACGACGAAGGCAAGGATGGTATCGATCATCATCGTCAGGGTGACCGCAATGCCGTAGGCGGAAGCGAGATTCGACGACGAGCGAAAACCGAGCACGACGATGATCACCGCTCCGAGCAGCAGCCAGTTGATGTTCGGGACGTAGATCTGGCCTTTTTCGCGCTCGGAGGTGAAGTTGACCCGGATCCTCGGGCAATAGCCCAGCTGCATGGCCTGGCTGGTCAGCGAAAACGCACCGGAAATCACCGCCTGCGAGGCGATCACGGTGGCAACCGTGGACAACACCACCAGCGGTATCCGGAACACGTCACTCGGCACCATCAGAAAGAAGGGGTTCTCGACCGCTGTCGGGTCGGCCAGAAGCAGTGCTCCCTGCCCAAGGTAGTTGAGGTACAGCAGCGGAAACACGCAAGCAAACCAGGCCCACTTGATCGACCGGCGGCCAAAATGACCCATGTCCGCGTACAGCGCTTCGCCACCGGTGATCGCCAGCACCACCGAACCCAGCGCCAGAAAGGCCAGTCCCTGATGTTCGAAGATGAAGCTCAGCGCATACCAGGGATTGATCGCCAGCAGCACAGCAGGATGCTGGATCACATGCCACAGGCCGAGCGCCCCGAGGGTGGCGAACCAGAACAGCATCACCGGGCCGAAGAGCGCACCGACCGCCGCCGTGCCGTGCCGCTGAAAAACGAAAAGCGCCACCAGGATGGTGATCGTGATCGGCAGGACATAGGGATCGAACAGCGGGGTGACGACTTTCAGCCCCTCGATCGCCGCCAGGACCGACATCGCCGGCGTGATCACCGCGTCACCATAGAAGAGAGCGGCGCCGAAGATACCCAGCGCCGACATCATCCAGAGCACGCGCGGCGAAGCATTCGCGGTGCGCAAGGCCAGTGCGGTCAGCGCCATGATGCCGCCCTCGCCCTTGTTGTCGGCGCGGGTGATGAACAGCACGTATTTCAGCGAAACGGTAATGGTCAGCGCCCAGAACACCAGCGACAGAATGCCCAGAACACTGTCGGCATCGATCGGCAGCGGATGATGACCGCCGAAGACTTCCTTCATGGTGTACAGCGGACTGGTGCCGATGTCACCGAAGACCACTCCCATGGCCGCCAGCGCGGTCGCCGCCAGGCCCGACTTGTCGCCGTGTGGCGCATTCTCTGCACTCATCACCCCCCCTTGAGCAGCGTTGCCATCGCATCGTGCTCATCGTTCCCGACCCGACAGCGGATCCGCCCCTCGCCGCCGCCCTCCCGACTGCCGCAACGCAGCAGCGAAGGCGCGATTCTAGGCCCAATGCGGCGCTGCAACAAGGACAAAAGTCGACCGGACCTGCATTTCGAATTCTCTGCCACAGCATTGATCAGAAAAGGATTTCAAGCTGTTTCACGGGTAACAAACGACACCCGATAAACACCCATCGTCGGTGCCACAGTGTTAAACTCGCGCCCCTTATTTGTGTGCTAACTACCATTCGGGAGGCGACACCTTGAGCGAAGAAAACAAGCGGCTTGCACCAGAAGCACTGCAACAGGGCCTCGCCGACGTTCACCTTTCGGAGGTGCGTTCGCTGCTCTCGCTGCAGAAGCGCGTCGAAGAACTCGTCGAACCGCTGGTCCGCGAACAGGACTCCGCGGACCTCGATGAAGCCAGCATCGAGATTCGGCAGCAGTATCGCAGGGAACTTCGCCAGAAGTTCAAGCTGATGCCGCCCATGGAAGTCGCCTACATCCTCGAGTCGCTGGACCCCAATGAGCGCCTGGTGGTCTGGGATGAAGTCAAGGAAGGCGCCGACCCGATCCTGGCGATACTCTCGGACGACGTGCTCGAGGAACTGATCGACGACAGCCACTATCGCAACGAGAAGACGACGATCACCGCTTTTGAACTGCGTGACGGCCGTCTGAGCCAGATCGCGGTCAGCGGCCCGGATGATCTGCAGAACGTTAAGCCGATCTGGGTGGACCTGATCGCGCCGACGAAGAAGATCCGCACCTGGATCGGCAAGCGCTTCGACGTCGACTTGCCTGATCCCGGCAGCCTGACCGACCTCGAAGCAAGCGCGCGATTCTATGTTGACGACGAGGGACACACGCACCTGCACTCCGACTTCCTGCTCGACACCAAGGAGGAGTCGCGTAACGTCCCGGTCGCCCTGATCCTTCAGAACGATGTCTTGTTTACCATCCGTACCGAGGAGCTGCCGGTGTTTCGCTTGCAGCGGGCGCGGGCGCGCACCCGGCCCGGTTACGTGACCGATGGCAAGGACGTCCTGCTCGACCTCTATGCAGCCGACGTCGAGTACTCGGCCAACGCACTGGAGGATGTCTACGCCGAACTGGAGCGTGTCGGCCGGCAGGTGTTGCGCTCGCACATCACCGACCAGGAAGCGACCGAGATCCTGAGCGCGATTTCAGAAGCGGAGGACCTCAACGGCCGCACCCGGCGCAACGTGCTGGACACACGCCGGGCGCTGTCATTCCTGCTGCGTGGCCGCTTCCTTTCGGACTCGCAGCTGGCTGAAGGACGCGAGATTCTGCGCGACATCGAATCCCTGGACGGCCATACCGCGTTCCTCTTCAACAAGATCAACTTCCTGATGGACGCAACCGACAGCGCGATCAACATCAACCAGAACAAGGACATCAAGCGCCTGACGGTGCTCAGCGTGATTTTCATGCCGATCAACGTCCTGGCCGGCATGGGCGGCATGTCCGAGTTCTCGATGATGACCGAGGGCATTCCCTGGCAGCTCGCCTACTCGGCTTTCGTCGTCGGCATGGTCCTGGTCGGCAGCTTCATGTACTTCGGCGTGAAATATTTCGAGAAACGCAGAATTCAGAGCAACCGGGCAGCGCACCGCCGGACTGCCTGACGACCGCCCGGCTGCCCCGCCGAGGCCGCTCACCAGGCCTTGAAGACGCCATCGGCGGCGGCCACAGTCGCTGCCACATCGTCCTCGCCATGAGCAGCCGAAACGAAGCCCGCTTCAAAGGCTGACGGGGCGAAATAATGGCCGGCGTCGAGCATGCCGTGGAAGAAGCGCTTGAATGCCTGCTGGTCGCAAGCCATCGCCTCGGCGTAGTTCTCCGGGCACTCGGAACGGAAATACAGCCCGAACATGCCGCCCATCGCTTGCGCCGAAAACGGTACCCCATGTTTGCGCGCCGCCGCCAGCAGCCCATCGGTCAGCTGCCGGGTACGCTGCGCCAGGCGCTCGTAGAAGCCCGCCGCGCGCACCAGCCGAAGCGTCGCCAGGCCGGCGGCGACGGCCACCGGATTGCCGGACAAGGTCCCGGCCTGGTACACCGGCCCCAGCGGCGAGATCCTGGCCATGATTTCGCGGCGGCCGCCAAAGGCGCCAACCGGCATGCCGCCGCCGATTACCTTGCCGAGCGTCGTGAGATCCGGCCCAATCCCATAGATCCCTTGTGCGCCCTGGGCATCGACGCGAAAACCGCTCATCACCTCATCGAAAATCAGCACCGTGCCGTGCCGATCGCATTGTTCGCGCAGGGCCTGCAGGAAAGCGGCCTTGGGGGCGATCAGGTTCATGTTGCCGGCCACCGGTTCGACGATCACGGCGGCGATCTTCGCGCCGTGCTCGGCAAACGCCGCCTCGAGTCCGGGGATATCGTTATAGTCGAGAACCATGGTGTGTTTGGCGATGTCGGCGGGCACGCCAGCCGAACTGGGATTGCCGAGGGTGAGCATTCCCGAGCCGGCCTTGACCAGCAGACTGTCGGAATGACCGTGGTAACAGCCCTCGAACTTGATCAGCAGGTCGCGACCGGTATGGCCGCGCGCCAGGCGGATGGCACTCATCGTCGCCTCGGTCCCTGAACTGACCAGGCGCACCATCTCCAGCGAGGGCAACAGCTCGCAGAGCAGGTCGGCGAGTTCCACCTCGCTCTCGGTCGGCGCGCCGAATGAAAGCCCTCTGACCGCTGCGTCGCGAACGGCGGCAATCACCGCGGGATGGGCGTGGCCGAGAATCAGCGGCCCCCACGAGCCGACGTAATCGATGTAGGTCGTGCCGTCGGCGTCGGTGACGCGAGCACCCGTACCCTCGACGAAGAAGCGCGGCGTGCCGCCGACCGACCGAAACGCCCGTACCGGCGAGTTGACGCCACCCGGAATGTGTACCTGGGCGCGCTCAAAAAGTTGCTGATTGCGGGAGATCACGAGCACTTTCCTCGAATAGTTGTTGATAGGCGGCGGCTCGCGAGGCCACATCGGGAGCCGCGAACAGGTCGCTGACCACGGCCAGCAGGTCGGCGCCGGCAATCAGCAAGGGCGCCGCGTTCTCGACCGTGATACCGCCGATGGCGCAGGCCGGCAATTGCAGTTCAGCGCGGCAGCGGGCGAATAGCGACAACGGCGCACGCACGGCCAGCGGTTTGGTCGACGACGGATGCATCGCCCCGAATGCCACGTAGTCGGCACCGGCGACAGCAGCGCCACGGGCACGCTCGAAGTCGTCGTAGCACGACGCACCGAGTAGCGCGCCCGCGGGCAGCGCCCGTCGTGCCGCCGCGAGTTCGCCGTCGGCAGCGCCGAGGTGCACCCCGTCGGCATCGACCGCCAGTGCCAGAGCGAGATCGTCGTTGATCAGCAAGCGGGCACTGAACTGCCTGCAAAGGCTGCGCAAGGCGCGGGCGGTTTCGGCTCGGCGGGCAGCGTCCCGACCTTTGTCGCGAAACTGAACGAGTACCGTACCGCCCATCAAGGCAGCCCGCACCCGCTCCAGCAAGATGTTGGGCGCCAGACAGTCCGGCGTGATCGCGTACAGGCCACGCAGGCTGCGGACGGCGGCTTCAGCCATCGAGACGGCCACCACGCGCGCGGCGCATCTGGAAGAAACGATCGGGCAGATGTTGCCCCATTCCCGCACGGAACCCGGCAGCCAGTGCCAGCCAGGTGTACTCCTGGGCAGCGCGGGTCGCATCGCTCACCGGCAAGCCGATGGCCAGTTGCGCAGCCAGCGCCGACGCCAGGGTGCAGCCCGAACCATGGTAGGTGGCGGGCAGGCGGTCCCAGGCATCGCTACGAACCAGGCCGCCGCCGGCTCCGCCGTACAGGCGGTTGACCACCCGCGGCGAGCTGTCGTGCGTTCCGGTCAGCAACACGTAGGCGCAGCCGAACGACAGCAGGCGTTGCGCGCAATCGGCCAAGGTCGGATGGTCATCGTCATCAGCGTCGTCAACAGTGGCCAGTCGGCGCGCTTCGAGAGTATTCGGTGTCAGCACGGTGGTCAGCGGCAGCAGTATCTCGCGCAGGCCGGAAATCATCTCCTGATCGGCCAGTTCGTCGCCGCGTCCGGAGGCCAGCACCGGGTCGAGCACCAGCGGCACACCGGGATAATCGGCGAGGATCTCGGCGATTACCGCGAGGTTCTCGACGCTGCCCAGCAGACCAATCTTGAACGCCGCAACCGGCATGTCCTCCAGCAGAGTCCGCGCCTGATCCTCGACCCAGTCAGCATCGATCGCCAGGACGCTGGCGACGCCCACGGTATCCTGTACGGTCAACGCCGTGGTCACCGACAGCGGATGACAGCCGAGTGCGGCGATGGTCATCAGGTCGGCTTGCAGACCGGCGCCTCCAGACGGATCGCAGGCGGCGAAGGTCAGCACCATCGGCGGCGGCAATCGGGCGAGGTATTGGTTCATCAGCAACAGGCCGCTGTCCGGGAAGGTTTCCGTCAAGCAAAGAAAGTCTTGGCAGCAAGAGATGGGTTTGGCTAGAATCTAGCGGCTTTTAACCGATTCTAACCGAAAACAGACGGCAACCATGAACGCAGCGAACGAGCGCCAATACCGCACCTGGATGTGCCTTACCTGTGGCTTCATTTATGACGAAGCCGCTGGCCTGCCGGACGAGGGAATAGCCCCGGGCACACCCTGGCATGACATCCCGATCAACTGGACCTGCCCCGAATGCGGCGCGCGCAAGGAAGACTTCGAAATGGTCGAAATCTGAAGACAATGCGGTATAGTAGTGTCAGCAGGAAATCCTGCTGGATCAGGGACATTCGCAGAACAATAACCTGACACACCCTGGAGGAGACATTTGGCTGAAGCTGCAAACTTGCGCGGCGTCAAGGTCATGGTTATCGATGACAGCAATACCATCCGGCGCAGCGCGGAGATTTTCCTCGTTCAGGCCGGCTGCCAGGTTCTGCTGGCCGAAGATGGTTTTGACGCTTTGGCAAAAATCTCCGATCACCAGCCAGCCGTCATTTTCTGCGACATCGTCATGCCGCGACTCGACGGCTATCAGACTTGCGCGCTGATCAAGAAGAACCAGCGTTTCCGATCCACGCCGGTAATCATGCTGTCGTCAAAGGATGGCCTGTTTGACCGCGCCCGCGGCCGCATGGTCGGCTCGGACCAGTACCTGACCAAGCCTTTTACCAAAGACAGTCTCCTGCAGACGGTCGCCACCTTTGCGCCACCGCCAGCCTGAGGAAGCCAGCCCCGATGACCATCAAGAAAATCCTCGTCGTTGACGATTCGCCGACCGAACGTCACGTCATGAAGGCCTTGCTTACCAGCAGCGGTTATGAGGTGCTTACCGCGGAAAGCGGTGAAGAAGGCATCGCCACGGCCAAGCGCGAGCTACCGGACCTGATCCTGATGGACGTCGTCATGCCCGGCCTCAACGGCTACCAGGCGACCCGCACCTTGACTCGCGACGAAGCCACGCGGAACATCCCGGTCATCGTCTGCACCACCAAGGGACAGGAAACAGACAAGATCTGGGGCTTGCGCCAGGGCGCCCAGGATTATCTGGTCAAACCGGTCAACGGCCAGGAGCTGCTGGCCAAAATCGCAGCGCTGTGAACCGGTAGCAAGGGCATGACCAAGAAAATCAGCCTGCACGACTTTCAGTCGTACCTGGCGGCACGGCTGGCGGGTACCGGCAACCAGAGCGCGGCGGGGCTGCTCGGCATTCAGGCCGGGGCAAACGACTACTGGCTTCTTGACCTGGCGGACTCGGGCGAAATTGTCCCGCTCACCCCTCTGACCACCGTCCCGCTGACCAGGCCGTGGTTTGCCGGCATCGCCAACATTCGCGGCAACCTGTATTCGGCGGTCGACTTCTCGGCCTTTCTCGGCAAGGAAGCGACCCCGCAGAATGCCAGTTCGCGGCTGCTGTTGATCGGTACCCGCCATGGTAGCAACGCCGCCCTGCTGGTCACCCGCATGATCGGTCTGCGCAATGTCGAGGCCTTGAATTGCGAAGCGCCAGATCCGACGGCACCCGCCTGGGCACCTGAAGCGTACACCGACAACGAAGGACGTCGCTGGAAGAAACTCAAGGTGCGCGAGCTGCTGGCTGACGAAGCGTTCATGGACATTGGCGTGTGAGCCCCCGGCCCCGGACAGACGCTCGACGGCAACCAGTCACCCCGTAGATCCCGAGTAACCGGAGAAGCAAAATGACGTTCAAATCCAAGCTGCCGGGCTTCTTGTCCCGTACGACGGACCCGGCAGGTGAGACGTTGGTGGCTCGCACAATCATGGATCCAGACGAGCCGGAGAGCGACGGGGCGCCCCCGTTTGCCCCGCCTCTGCTCAGCCGTTATCCGGTTGCGAAACAACTACAGATTCTCGGTGGAGCGCTTCTGCTGATCATGCTGATCATCGCCATTGTCATTTACCGGGACGACCGCAAGTCGGCCTACGGCACTGCCTACATCGCCGCCACCGGAGACATGGGGATGCTGTCACAGCGGCTGGCGAAGGCGTCCAGCCTGGCCTTGCTCGGCAACCCGACGGCTTTCAAGCAACTGAGGGACTCGCGAGACAGCTTCGCAACGCAGCTTGACCGGCTGACCAACGGCGGCGAACTGGCCGGTACGGACGTCCCGGCCTCACCGGGCAGCGTCGAGCCACAATTGCTGGCCCTGACGCAAACCTGGGAGAAGACCGACAAGAACGCCGCTCGCCTGCTGGAAATGGAGAAGAACCTGATCTCACTCGGCAAGGACGTCGCCTCGATCAACGACAAGAACCCGCAACTGCTGGAACTCGCGGGACAGATCGCCGCGCTCAAGCTGCAGAGCAGCGCCGGCATTCGCGAGATTGCCGCCGCCAACCAGCTGGTCATGCTCACCCAGCGGATTGCAAAGAATGCCAATTCGCTGCTCGTCGGCGACGCCATCGACTCGGAAGTAGCCTTCTTGCTGGGCAAGGATACGAACACTTTTCGTGACACGCTGAAAGCGCTGACCAAGGGCAGCGAAGCGCAGCGGATCGCCGCGACGACCGACCCCGATACCCGACAGAAGCTCACCGAACTGGATGCCAGCTTCGCCGAGTACCACACCGCGGTAGGTGCCATCCTCGGCAACCTGCAGCGGCTGGTGATTGCCAAGCAGGCGGGTTCTCAGATCTTTCGCGACAGCGAACAACTGCTAGAGGCAACCGACCAGCTGACCCAGGCCTACCAGGGCACGGTCATGAAACGCACCGGCTACGGCTTCGCGCTGGCCGGTCTGATCCTGCTGGCCATCGCCCTGTTGCTGCTGCTGGCGAGAACCTATCTCGCGGAGAGCCGCCGCCAGGCCGAAACGGCCGAGCGCAGCCGGCGCGAGACGGAACTGGTCAACCGCCAGAATCAGGATGCGATCCTGCGTCTGATGAACGAACTCGGCGACCTCGCCGACGGCGACCTGACCGTCACCGCCACCGTTTCGGAAGACATCACAGGCGCCATCGCCGACTCGATCAACTACACCATCGAGGAACTCCGTCTCCTGGTCGGGCGCATCAACGACGCCGCCAACCGGGTAACCGTCGCCACCGGAATCGCCCAGCAGACATCCACCGAACTGCTCTCGGCGGCCGAGCGCCAGACCGCCGAAATCAAGTCGGCGGGCCAGTCGGTCCTGGCCATGTCGAGTTCGATGACCAACGTCTCGACCGACGCCAGGCAGTCGGCAACGGTTGCCCGCCAATCCCTGGCGGCAGCCGCCAAGGGAACACAAGCCGTCGAGGACTCGATCAAGGGCATGAACAAGATCCGCGACCAGATCCAGGAGACCTCGAAGCGAATCAAGCGGCTCGGCGAATCCTCGCAGGAAATCGGTGAAATCGTCGAGTTGATCTCGGACATCACCGAGCAAACCAACGTGCTGGCGCTGAATGCGGCCATTCAGGCGGCCTCGGCCGGCGAGGCCGGGCGCGGCTTCACGGTCGTCGCCGAGGAGGTACAGCGACTCGCTGAACGTTCTGGCGAAGCGACCAAGCAGATCGGTGCGATCGTCAGGACCATCCAGACCGACACTCAGGACACCGTCTCGGCGATGGAAGAGTCGACCCGTGGCGTGGTCGAGGGCGCCCGGCTTTCCGACGCGGCGGGGCAGGCTCTGGCCGAGATTGGTCAGGTGTCGAGCGAACTGACGGCGCTGATCGAAACCATCGCTGGCGCCACGCGTCAGCAATCGGAATCAGCGACCAGAGTGGCCCGCAAGATGCAGGAAATACTACTGGTCACCGGCCAGACCACGGCGGGCACCCAGAAGACGGCGACGGCAATTGGCGAGCTGGCCGGTCTGGCCACGGAGCTAAAGGGTTCGGTCGCCGGCTTCAAGGTGACCTGAACAGCCGCGGCTAGAGAGTGACCTGGAGAGGCCTTCCCGGATGAATGCACCGACGAACTTCGATATCGGCCCGCTGACCTGGGTCAAGAGCGAGATCGACCTCGCGCTGGAGCGCGCCGACAAAGCGCTGCAAGAGTTCGCCG
Organism: Accumulibacter sp.; assembly: GCF_029255145.1. GTDB lineage: Bacteria > Pseudomonadota > Gammaproteobacteria > Burkholderiales > Rhodocyclaceae > Accumulibacter. Next base: position 38,961 of record NZ_JAPUVQ010000100.1, on the reverse strand, counting down.
CGAGCGCGATCGACGACAGCGTCGATCGCACCCAGGTCAGGTTCTGCCGCACCCACCTCCACCAGGTGCAGGGAGCACTGACCATCGTCGGTCTTGATGGCGTCACCCAGTATGCCGAAGCGCTGGAGTCGCTGCTTGAGGAGGTCGAACAGCAGCGCCTGCCGGCCACGCCCGAGGTCATTGACCTGGCGCGCCGCGCGATGGCCGATCTGCGCCACTATCTGGACGATCTGCTTGGCGGCCAGCCAAATCAGCCGCTACGGCTTTTGCCCCTCTACCGTGCGCTGCAGACGGCACGTGGGCAAGAACGTGTCACCCCGACGGACCTCTTTTTCCCCAACCTCCAGGTCCAGCCACCGCGTCGCGCTGGCGGTACGCCGAAGATCGGCCACGGCGAGCTTCAGCGGCGCCTGCGTCAGCAGCGGGCGCATTTCCAGCGCGGCCTGCTGTCGTGGTTGCGCGCTCCGCAAGACGGCGCCGGGGTGCCGGAAATGCTGGACGCCGTCAAGCGCATCGAAGCCATCCAGGAGCTGCCTTCGGCCCGCTCGTTCTGGTGGGTAGCGACCGCCTTCCTGTCGGCCCTCGCTGAACGCGTGCTGGCACCGGACGCCGATGCCCGGCAACTATGCACGCGCATCGACCTGCAGATACGCCGCCTGCTTGAAGGCTCGAACAACGTCGCCGAACGCCTGATGCGCGATGCGCTGTATCTCGTCGCCAGCGCCGACAGCGACCATCGTGCCGTGCGCCGCGTCAAGGAAGCGTACCAGTTGACGGCCCTGATGCCCGAGACCTCACCAGAGGCGCCGGTCGCGGTGGAGGCCGTCCGCCGCCGCTTGCGTGAGACCATTGCCGCCACCGAGGAATCCTGGAACAGGTTCTGCGCCGGCACGACACAGGCCCTGCCAAGCTTCCAGACCAATACCGTTGCGCTGTCGGCGGTGGTCGAGGACCTGGGTCACGCGGACTATCAGCGCCTCGTGCAGGCGATCGCCGAGGTGGCCAGCTTCCTCACCCGCACGCCGTCGGGACAAACGGAAGCGCTGGCCATGGAAACGGCCACCGCGATCCTCCTTGCGCAACACGCGCAGGGCAACATCCAGTACCTGGACAGCAGCTTCACGCATCAGGTCGAGGTGATGGTCGACCGGATTCGTGCATGCCTTGGCGGAAATCCACCGCCACCGGAGTCCGAACTGCCCTTGCTCGACGAAATGTCACGGCAGGTGCAGGAAAAACTGCTAATCAGCCAGGTTGCCAGGGAGATTCAGAGCAACCTGACGCAAATCGAACAGGTCCTTGATGGCTTTTTCCGTGATGTCGACAAGCAAACCGATCTGGACGGCCTGGAAAACCCGATCCGCCAGGTGATTGGTGCGCTGACGATGATGCGCCACGATGCAGCGGTTGCCGTTCTGCAACGGTGCGCGCAAGACATCAGAACCTTCGCGACACCGGACTACAAGCGGCAAGAGGCTGACTTCGAGCGCCTTGCCGAGCAGTTGTCGCTGATCGGATTCTTTGTCGACGCGCTGCAACACGGTGCGACCGACTTCGCGGCGTTCGTCGACAACATGCAGTCCGGCACCGCCCGGACATCGATCGGCAAGCCTCCGGCGGCCAGCGTGGAGAGGGAACTTGACCAGCGCAAACGAGCGCTGCACGCCTCGCTGGCGGACTTCAGGGTGCGAGCCGACGATGCACGCCTGCGCCAGGAAGTGCAGCACGGTCTCATGGCGCTGCAGAAGGACGCCGACCTGGTTGGCGACAAAGCGCTCGGCGAGCAGAGCAAACAGCTGCTCGCGACGCTGCTGGCCGGTGGCGATGCAAGCCGCCAGATCGATCAGACGATGGCCGTGCTCGTGCCGCGGGCGCCCGAGACACCGCAACCGTCGGCAGAAACGATCCAGCTCTCGCAGGCCAGCAGCGAAGAACTCGACGCAGAAATCCTCGAGATCTTCATCGAGGAAGCGGCCGAGGTCCTGGCGAGCATGAGTCGAAATTTCCAGCTGCTGCAATCGCAGCCGCACGACGTCGAGGTGCTGACCGCGCTGCGCCGCTCGGTGCATACGCTCAAGGGCAGCGGCCGGATGGTCGGCCTCAAGGATCTGGGCGAAGCGGCCTGGTCGGTCGAGCAACTGCTCAACCTCTGGCTGCGCCAGGAGCACGAGGTCACGCCAGCGATCCTCGAACTGCTCGGCCAGGCATGCGCCGTTTTTGTCGCCTGGGTGGAGTACCTGAAAACCGGCCACGGGCAGGCACCGGATGCAGCGGGCTTGATCGAGCTCGCCGAGGCGCTCAGACGCGGCAGCGAGAGCGTCGTCGACTTGCCGCTCGCAACCGAACAGGCGGCTGCGCAGGCCAGCGCCGCTGACTATGCAACCCGCATCGCCGAGACCGAGACGAAAACCGAAGGCGATGCTTCCGAGACCTTCGTGCGGCTGTCGATCGCACCAGCACTGGCCGAAATCTTCAACGAGGAAGCCGGGGGACACCTGGCTACCCTGCAGAGCGGGCTGCTGATCCTCGAAGCTGATCCCGCCGCCCCCACTGCACACGAAATGTATCGCGCCGCCCACACCCTGGGCGGCATCGCCGGAACGGTCGGCATAGAGGCCGTCAACCGACTCGGCGTAGCCCTCGAACGCGCGCTGTTACGGCGCAATCACACCGCCCATCCCAATCATCCAGAAGCGCTCGAAACCGTCCGCCAGGCAATTGCCGCCCTCGCCGTGATGCTGCATGACATCGCCGCCGACCAGCAACCCGAAGCAAGGCACTCACTGGTCGAGGCGCTTGAGGCACTGTACCCGGAGCAATTCGTCGAGCAGCCGGCGGCGCTCGCCGACGCCGACGACGAGCAAGAGCCGCTTGCGTCACAACCGTCGCTGCCGACCGCCGCGTCTTCACCGGCAGCAGTGCCGGCCGCCGGCGGGGTGGCGATCGCCATTCCGGAAATGCAGGACGAACTCGACGAGCAACTGCTGCCCCTGTTTCTGGAGGAAGCACTCGACCTCACCCAGAGCATCGCGACGCAATTGCGCTCGTGGCGCAACAACCCTTCCGACACCGACGTCGTTCGTCGCCTGGCGCGCCTGTTTCATACCCTAAAGGGCAGCGCTCGAATGGCCGGAGCGATGAACCTTGGCGAACTGACGCACGCCATCGAAACGCGCATGGCTGAAGCGCAGCAGGCGGGTGGCGCGCCGCTCGAACTGATTGACGATCTCGACAACGCCTTCGACGTCATCGTGCAGATCGTCGAACACCTGCAGCGCGGCGAGTCTGCGGACGCACCGGTCGAGGTATCCGACGCGACCGCTTCCGATCTGGCGGTGGAGCGCACGGGCGACGTCGACGCCCTCGGCACGGCCGCTGATCAGGGCGCCCCGCCGGCCCAGCCGGAGCAACACGACGCAGACGCCGAAGGCGCCGGACAGCGCGCGCTGCTGCGTGTACGCGCCGACCTGATCGATCGCCTGGTCAACGAAGCCGGCGAATTGTCGATTGCGCGTTCCCGGATCGAAGGCGAGATGCGCGCCATCAAGGGTTCCTTGCTCGACCTGACCGAGAACGTAATCCGCCTGCGCCGGCAGTTGCGCGATATTGAACTGCAGGCCGAATTGCAGATGCAGTCGCGCACCGCGCTCGCCGATGATCGCCGCCAGGCCGACTTCGATCCCCTGGAATTCGATCGCTTCACGCGTTTTCAGGAGCTGACACGGATGATGGCCGAGTCGGTCAACGACGTGGCTACCGTACAGCAGAATCTGTTGAAGAATCTGGACGACGCCAACGCCGCGATCCTCGCCCAGTCTCGTCTGAACCGCGAAGTTCAGCAGGAGCTGATGTCGGTACGCATGGTGCCGTTCGCCAGCATCGCCGATCGTCTCTACCGGATCGTTCGGCAGGCCGGCAAGGAGCTTGGCAAGCGCGCCAATCTGGAAATCAGCGGTGCTCAGTTGCAGCTCGACCGAACCGTTCTCGACAAGATGCTGGCACCGCTTGAACACATGCTCCGTAACGCCATTGCGCACGGACTGGAAGACGCCCCGGTTCGTCTGGCCAAGGGCAAGCCGGAAATTGGCGAACTGTCGCTGACGCTGACCCAGGAGGGCAACGAGGTCATTGTCTCTTTTGCCGACGATGGCGCCGGCCTCGACCTGCAACGGTTGCGCGAACGAGGCCTGGCGGCCGGCCTGCTGACCAGGAACGAAGCCGCCGACGAAGCGCAGGTGATCGAGATGATTTTCGCCCCCGGGATCTCGACCGCCAGCGGCGTGTCGCGCCTGGCTGGCCGGGGAATCGGCATGGACGTCCTAAAGAGCGCGGTGACCAGCCTTGGCGGGCGGATCGAAGTTCTCTCTCGCCCCGACCAGGGGACCACCTTCCGCCTCTACCTGCCGCTGACTCTAGCAGTAACCAAAGCCTTGCTGGTTCGCTCTGGCCACCGCCAGTACGCAATCCCCGCAGCGATGATCGAGCAGGTGCTGGATCTCAAGGAAAAGGGGCTGACCCGAATCCGCGAGGCGGGAGTCGCCGTATGGACCAACAACCAGTATCCATTCCACTACCTGCCGCACCTTCTCGGTGACCCGCGGGCACTACCGGAAAGACACCACCAGTACTGGGTCCTGCTGCTGCGCAGCGGTACCCGCCGAATTGCCGTGCAGGTCGATGAGGTCCTGGGCAATCAGGAAATCGTGGTCAAGAACATCGGACCACAACTGGCCCGGGTCATCGGCGTGGCCGGCGCAACCGTTCTCGGCAATGGGCAGGTCCTGCTGATCCTGAATCCGGTTGCTCTGGGTAGTCGCCCACGCACCGCACCGACGGTCTCGCCGGTGCCGACGGTGCGCCAGGCGACGGCGGCCGACACGGTCACCGCCACCCTGCCGACGGTGATGATCGTCGACGACTCGCTGACCGTGCGCAAGATCACCAGTCGCCTGCTGGCGCGCGAACGATACCAGGTGATGACCGCCAAGGACGGCGTCGATGCGCTGGAACAACTGGTCGCAGTGATCCCCGACGTGCTGCTGGTAGACATCGAGATGCCGCGCATGGACGGCTTCGAGTTCACCAGGAACGTGCGCGCGGACAAACGCCTGCACCGTGTTCCGATCATCATGATCACCTCGCGCACCGCCGACAAGCACCGTCAGTACGCGCAGGAACTTGGCGTCAACAACTACCTGGGCAAGCCGTATCAGGAAGATGAACTGCTACGGCTGGTAGCGGAACACGTCAGGGCGCAGCGAGGCGCTTGACGACGGCGTAGCGTTGCAGGGTTCGCAGCCTCGCCTGCTGATGATCGACCAGCGGTGCTGGTGTGTCGCGCCCGATACGCACCCCGGAGGCGAGTTGCTCGGACACGCTCATGCGCCATGGAGCGTGAATGAACTTGTCGGGAACCCTGGCCAGTTCCGGCAGATAGCGGCGGATGAACCTGCCGGCGGGGTCGAAGCGCTCAGACTGCGTCACCGGGTTGAAGATGCGAAAGTATGGTTGCGCATCGCAGCCCGTTGACGCCACCCATTGCCAACCGCCGTTATTGGCCGACAGATCGAAATCGTTGAGCTGACGCGCGAAGTAGGCTTCGCCGCGCCGCCAGTCGATGCCGAGATCCTTGATCAGGAATGAGGCGGCGAGCATGCGCAGGCGGTTATGCATGTAACCGCTACGGTTTAGCTGGCGCATCGCCGCGTCGACCAGCGGGTAGCCGGTGCGTCCGTCACACCAGGCGGAGAAGACCTCGTCCGCCGCCGGCCCCTGCTCCCAGTCGATGGCATCGTACGCCGGCTTGAAGGCGCGCTCGGTAACATGTGGAAAACGATCGAGAATCATGAAGTAGAAGTCGCGCCAGATCAGCTCGGAAAGCCAGCTTGCCGCCCCCCCGCCGGGCACGCTCAGGGCGCCGGCGGCGAGGACCTTGGCCACCAGATTGCGAATCGACACGGTTCCGAAGCGCAGGTGAACCGACAGATAGGACACCCCCTTGACGGCCGGAAAATCACGCTGCTCGCGGTAGCGCGAAAGGCGTCCCAGGAAGTCGGCCAGCAGTTGCCGACCGCCCGACATCCCGGGCACGATACCGAGCGCTCGCAGGTCGGTCGCGGCAAAGCCGAGTTCCGCCAACCCCGGAACGCCCTTGGCGGCCGGTACCGTTGCCAGTGTCCCTGACCGCCCTTCGTACGGCCGCCAGTCGTCCTCACCGAGCCGCTTCAGCCACGCCTTCTGGTACGGCGTGAAGACGGTATACGGACGTCCGGCCCCGGTCAGCACCTCTGCGCCATCAAGCGTCGCCTGATCCTTGAAGGACTCGAAGGCGATTCCATCTGCCGCCAGCGCTGCGCTGACCACTGCATCGCGTCGCTTGGCCAGTGGCTCGTAATCGCGATTGGCGAACACCGCCGCTACGCCAAGTGCCTTCGCCAGTGCGGGAAGCTCTCTGGCCGCCCAACCCTGGCGTACCAGCAAGGCACCACCACGCCGGCGTAGCGCGGCATCCAGCTCGACCAACGATTCGCGAATGAATTCCACCCGGCGATCGCTGCGGCTCTCCAGCCCATCGAGGATCTCGTGATCGAAGACGAAGGCACAATAGACCCGCCGCGCGCGTCGCTGCGCCTCGCCAAGCGCGGCGTGATCGAAATCACGCAGATCGCGCCGAAACCAGACCAGAATCGAATCAACCATGGATTAGCTTTGTGTCCTTTGCCGCCGCCGATTAAAATGAGACCATGCAGAGTATCAACCTCACCGACCATTTTCTCATTGCCATGCCGGCAATGGCCGATCCGTATTTCGCCAGGACGCTGGTCTATATCGCCGAGCACAACGAGCGCGGCGCCTTGGGGGTAATCGTCAATCGGCCGATCGACATGAGCCTGGGGACGCTGCTCGACAAGATCGAAGTGCCCCTCGAGGCCGAGGGCTTTGCCAACCTCCCGGTCCTTTTCGGTGGCCCGGTGCAGACCGATCGTGGCTTCGTGCTGCACCGGCCAGTCGGCCACTGGCAGTCGACGCTGGTGGTCAACCGGCACGTCGGACTGACCAGCTCGCGCGACATCCTGCAGGCGGTCGCCCAGCGTGGACAGCCACACGATGTGATGGTCACTCTGGGCTACTCGGGCTGGTCGGCCGGCCAGCTCGAACACGAACTGGCACAGAACGCCTGGCTGACGGTAGCGGCGGAACTGCCGATTCTCTTCGAACTGCCCTACGAAGAGAGGCTGGCGTCGGCGCTCGACCTACTTGGCGTGAACCTGACCAATCTTGCCGATCAGGTCGGCCATGCGTGAGCCGGCCGGAAATCCGGCCGGCTCAGTCCTCGCTTTCGACTTCGGAGAAAAGCGCATCGGTGTCGCGGTCGGCGACTGGCAACTGCGGCAGGCCCACCCCTTGACCACCATCCACGGTGAAGCCAACGTCGCGCGCTTCGCCGCCATCGCCGCTCTGGTCCAGGAATGGCAAGCGAAGACGCTGGTCGTCGGACGGCCCCTGACGCTCGACGGCGCGGCACACGCCATGACCGCTCGCTGCGAGCGCTTCGCCAGGCAACTGCACGGCCGCTTCGGACTCGGTGTCGATTATGCCGAAGAGCGTCTTTCCTCGAGCGAAGCGCAGGAACGACTGCGGGCCTCGGGACACAGCTCCCGCAGCGCCAGAAAGCACCTGGACGCCGTCGCTGCGCAATTGATCCTGCAGAGCTATTTTGACAGCCAACCCGCAACCCAACCCGCAAGAGCTGATGACCGCCCAACCGACCCCCGCCATTGAACTCCCCGACGCCAACGCCCAATGTATCGAACTCGCCGCACTGATCCGTCCGCGGCTTCGCCCGGATACCGTCCTGGTCGGTATTCATAGCGGTGGCGTCTGGGTCGCCCGGCGACTGCGTGAGCTGCTGCAGCTGCGCAACGAAATCGGCCTGATCGACGTCTCCTTCTACCGCGACGATTACGGCGAGAAAGGTCTTCACCCGCGAGTCAAGCCGACGTCGATTCCCTTCGATGTCGAAGGCCGGCCACTGATCCTGGTAGACGATGTGCTGTACACCGGCCGGACGACGCGCGCGGCGATCAACGAACTGTTCGACTATGGCCGCCCGGCCAGCATCCAGCTCGCGGTTCTTGCCGATCGCGGCCAGCGTCAGCTGCCGATCTGCGCCGACTTCTGCACCTGGCGAGTCGATCTCGAGCCGTCGCAGGAACTGGAACTCTCGGTGCCTGCCAGCGGCCAGCTACAGTGGAGTCTCGCCGAGCATGCGTAACCCCCAACTCAACGCCAATGGCGAACTGACCCACCTGCTGTCGATCGAGGGACTGCCGCGCGCGGTGCTCACGCAAATCCTGGACACCGCGTCGAGCTTTATCGAGGTGTCCGACCGCGACGTCAAGAAAGTACCCTTGTTGCGCGGCAAGAGCGTCTTCAACGTCTTCTTCGAGAATTCCACCCGCACCCGAACGACCTTTGAAATCGCCGCCAAGCGCCTGTCGGCGGACGTCATCAACCTCGACGTGACGCGTTCCTCGACCGCCAAGGGAGAGACCCTGCTCGACACCGTCGACAACCTCGTTGCCATGCACGCCGACATGTTTGTCGTGCGGCACGCGGCCAGCGGTGCCCCGCACCTGATCGCCGACCATCTGCGCCGCGTCGGACGCAACGACGTGCATGTGGTCAACGCCGGCGACGGACGGCACGCACACCCGACGCAGGGTCTGCTCGACATGTACACCATCCGGCATTACAAGAAGGAGTTCACCAGTCTGGTGGTCGCCGTGGTCGGCGACATCCTGCACTCACGCGTCGCGCGCTCGGACATCAACGCCCTGGGCACGCTCGGCGCCGCCGAAATCCGCGCTGTTGGCCCGCAGACCCTGCTGCCGACGGCGATCGAAAGAATGGGCGTGCGGGTCTGCCATGACCTGCGCGAAGGACTCCGCGACTGCGATGTAGTTATCATGCTGCGCCTGCAGAACGAGCGTATGAACGGTGCACTGCTGCCTTCGGCGCGCGAATACTTCCACTGTTACGGACTGACGCCGGCGATGCTGGCGCTGGCCAGACCGGACGCCATAGTGATGCACCCCGGGCCGATGAATCGCGGCGTCGAAATCGACTCGGATGTCGCCGACGGACCGCAAGCGGTGATCCTGCCGCAGGTGACCTTCGGGATTGCCGTGCGCATGGCGGTGATGGGCATCCTGGCCGGGAACTGAGCGATGAACAAGCAAAACCTGCAGATCCAGAATGCCCGGCTGGTCGATCCCGCCAGCGGCCTCGATGCCCACCTCGACCTGTTCCTTGCCGACGGACGTATCGCCGCGGTCGGCCAGCCACCTGCGGGCTTCTCGGCCGACCGCAGCATCGACGCGGCCGGGCTGATCGTCTGTCCCGGGCTGGTCGATCTATCCACCCGCCTGGGCAGCATCGAGCCGGAGCTCGGCGCCGCGGTATCTGGCGGCGTCACTTCGCTGGCCTGCCCGCCGGACACCAAACCGCCACTCGACGAACCGGGACTGGTCGAGCGTCTGGTCCGGCGTAGCGAAACACTGGGTCTGGCACGCGTCTATCCGATCGGCGCGCTGACCCAGGAACTGGCCGGCCAGCGACTCGCCGAAATGAACAGCCTGGCGCGTGCCGGCTGCATCGGTTTTTCGCAGGCCAACCAGTCGATCGATACGCAGTTGCTGCTGCGCGCCATGCGGTACGCCGCCACTTTCGGCTACGCGGTTCGTCTGCGGCCGCAAGATCAGTTTCTCGCTCGTGGCGGCGTCGCCCACGATGGCGAGGTCGCCGCCAGACTGGGGCTGACCGGCGTGCCGGTATCGGCCGAAACCGTCGCCACCGCGACCGCCCTTCTCCTGGCGTCCGAAACCGGCGTCCGCCTGCACCTTTCCCGCCTGTCGTCGGCCGCCGGCGTCGCCTTGGTCCGCCAGGCCAAGCATTCGGGCATGCAGGTCAGCTGCGACGTGTCGATCCACCACCTGCACCTTTCCGAGATGGACGTCGGCTACTTCGACAGCAACGCCCGCTTCGATCCGCCACTGCGCGCTTCAAGCGATCGCGATGCGCTCCGCGCAGCCGCCCGGGAAGGACTGGCGGCGATTTGTTCGGACCATACGCCGGTCGACGCCGACGGCAAGCAGGTGCCGTTTGCCGAAGCCCTGCCCGGCGCCACCGGCCTTGAGCTGTTACTGCCCCTGACACTGCTGTGGGCCGAGCAATCTGAGCTGCCACTGGCCACCGCGCTGGCCCGCGTGACCTGTGATCCGGCAGCCATCCTCGGCATCGACGCCGGTTCCCTGCGCATCGGCAGTCCGGCCGACGTCTGCGTCTTCGACCCCGCCGAATCGTGGCGGGTCACCGCGGAGTCCCTGCGTAGCCAAGGAAAGAATACCCCCTACCTGGGTTACGAAGTGAGCGGCAGGGTGCGCATGACGCTGGTCGGCGGGCGAATCGTTTTCGAGGCCTGAAAACGGCGCATCTCCCTGCCCGCCCAGTACCACGTCGAAAGCGGAAAATCATCGGCGTAGACGCGGCGCTTGCTCACTCCCCGAGCAGGCGCCGTGGCGCGTCGGCAGGCGCGCCACTCACCGCCAGAACCTTGCGTCGCGCCTTCTGGCCGCTTTTCAGCACCACCGCCGACCTCGGCAGAGCGAGCCGCTGGGCGACAAATTCGATCAGGGCCGCATTCGCGCGACCGTCGATCGCTGGCGCCGCGAGGCGGATCTTGAGCGCATCGCCGTGTTCGCCAGCAACTTCCGTTTTCTTCGCAGCGGGCTGGACGTACACCGTCAGGATGATAGAAGCGGCCGCTTCGCGCAGCCAGTCGGCCACCGCTTACAGGAACATCAGCAGCAGTTGCGCGAGGACGATGGCGATCAGCGGCGACAAGTCTATCGCACCGACGGTCGGAACCACGCGCTGAATCGGGCGCAGGAAGGGCCGCGTAAGCTGCGCAACGGGCTGACTCAAGGGCGAGTACGGACTGACCCACGACAGGACCGCCTGCACCAGTAGCGCACCGATCAGCAAGTAGATGCTGAAGCGCAAGGTCGCCAGCAGCGCTGACCACAACAGGAGCGGCAGCAGCGACGCCGCCGGCCAGGCTTCCATGCTGCCTTGAACTGACGTGGCGGCGACCGTGAGGATCAGTTGCAGCAGATACGCTGGCAAGAGGCTCGCCAAGTCCAGGCCGAACAGCCCCGGCAGCGCCTTGCGCAGGGGCTTGACCAGCCAGTTGGTCAAGTCGACCACGAAGGTGCCGACCTGATTGTTGAAGGACACACGAAAAGCCTGCATGTAGAAGCGCAGCAGCAGCGCGAAGGTCAGAAAACCGGTCAACGCCTGCAGCAGGAACAAACCCGCCTGGGCGACCATCAACTGTCCTTTCCGAGCAACTCGCCGAGTTCGCGGCTGCGCGTATTCGCAGCCAGTACGCCGGCGATGAAGCCCACGCGCACACCCAGTTCCTCCATGGTGCGCAGGGCCGCTTCGGTGGTCCCCCCTTTGGAAGTGACGCGTTCGCGCAGTACCGCCGCCGCCTCGTCCGACTGTACCGCCAGCTTGGCGGCGCCGAGCACCGTTTCGATCGATAGCTGACGGGCCTGGGCGGGGGTCAGGTTAAGGTCGATGGCAGCCTGCTGCAGCGCCTCGATGAACAGGAATACGTAGGCCGGGCCACTCCCGGAGATGGCTGTCACCGCGTCCATCTGCGCCTCATCGGCGACCCACAGCGTACTGCCGACAGCCTGCAGGATGCGCTCGGCACCGAGGCGTTCGGCCATCGACACCGCCGGCAGGGCACATAGACCGGTGATCCCGCAGCCGATCAGCGCCGGCGTATTGGGCATCGCCCGGACGATCTTGCCGTAACCGCCCAGCCAGCGCGAAATGTCGCTCAGGCGCAGGCCGGCCGCAATGCTGATGATCAGTTGCTGCTTGAGACGCGCCGGCAGCGACTCGCAGGCGTCGCGCATCTGCTGTGGTTTCACCGACAGCAGCAGCGCATCGCAGTCCAGCGCCGCGGCTGTCGGCGCCTCATAGCAGCGCACCCCGTACACCAGCCGCAGCTTGGCGCGTCCCTGCGCGCCAAGCTCGATGACCGCGATGTCGGCCGTCGCAAAACCGGTCTTCACCAAGCCACCGATCAGGGCGTTGGCCATATTGCCGCCGCCCAGGAAAGTAATTCTCATGCTCTGTTTCTCTCGCCAAAAATCGCTGTACCGACGCGCACCACCGTCGACCCCTCGGCAATTGCTGCCTCCAGGTCATGCGACATGCCCATCGAAAGTGTATCAAGCAATAGGCCATCGGCCTGCAGTTGTTCGGAAAGTTCCCGTAGACGGCGAAACGGGCGCCGCTGCTCACGAAAATCGTCGGCGGGCGCCGGAATGGTCATCAGGCCGCGCAGGCGCAGCTTCGGCAGAACGGCAACCGCTTGCGCCAGCGCTGGCGCTTCGGCAAGTGAAACGCCACCCTTGCTGGCCTCGCAGCTGACATTCACCTGCAGGCAGACCGACAGCGGCGGCAGCGACGCCGGGCGTTGCTCGGAGAGGCGTTCGGCGACCCGCAAGCGATCGACGGAGTGCACCCAGCTGAAAGTCTCGGCCAGCACCCGCGTCTTGTTGCTTTGCAGGGAGCCGATGAAATGCCAGTCCAGCCCCAGCGTCCGCAGCTCGACCACTTTTTCCAGGGCCTCCTGGACAAAGCTCTCGCCAAAGGCCCTCTGTCCGGCCGTCGCCGCGTCGCGAACGCGGGCTGCGGGCCAGGTCTTGCTGACCGCGAGCAGAAGAACGTCAGCGGGATCCCGTCCGTACAGCCGCGCCGCGCGGGCGATTCGCACGAGAACGGCTTGCAGCTTGGCGGGAAGTGTGGTCATAATCAGGCGTTGCGCAGGTTGCCGAGAGTATAGCACCGCGCCCCGCCCCCGCCCTAGGACCGAACCGGATGGACATCACCGAACTGCTGGCCTTCAGTGTCAAGAACAAGGCTTCCGACCTCCACCTGTCGTCGGGCCTGCCACCGATGATCCGGGTAAATGGCGACGTGCGCCGCATCAACCTGCCAGCAATGGAGCACAAGGACGTCCATGCCATGGTGTACGACATCATGAGCGACGGCCAGCGCAAGCAGTACGAAGACACCAGGGAGTGCGATTTCTCGTTCGAGATCCCCAATCTGGCGCGCTTCCGGGTCAACGCCTTCGTCCAGAATCGCGGGGCCAGTGCGGTCTTCCGAACAATTCCTTCGAAGGTGCTGACGCTTGAAGAGCTCAACTGCCCGAAGATCTTCAAGGACATCTCGGAGTATCCCCGCGGCATTGTGCTGGTCACCGGCCCGACCGGCTCGGGCAAGTCGACCACCCTGGCGGCGATGGTCAATCACGTCAATGAGAACATGTACGGTCACATCCTCACCGTCGAGGACCCGATCGAATTCGTCCACCAGTCGAAAAAGAGCCTGATCAACCAGCGCGAAATCGGCACCCACACGCTGTCGTTCCAGAACGCCCTGCGCTCGGCGCTGCGCGAGGATCCGGACGTCATCCTGGTCGGCGAACTGCGTGATCTCGAAACAATACGCCTAGCGCTGACCGGCGCCGAGACCGGCCACCTGGTGTTCGCTACCCTGCACACCTCCAGCGCCGCCAAGACCATCGACCGGGTCATCGACGTGTTCCCGGCGGCCGAGAAAGAAATGGTTCGATCGATGCTTTCCGAGTCACTGCGCGCGGTGATTTCGCAAACACTGCTCAAGACCAAGGATGGTCTCGGACGCATAGCCGCTCACGAGATCATGATCGGCACCCCGGCAATCCGCAACCTGATCCGCGAGAACAAGGTTGCCCAGATGTACTCCGCGCTGCAGACAGGACAGCAGCATGGCATGCAGACGCTCGACCAGACGCTGGTGGAGCTCGTCAAGCGCAACATGGTGTCGGTCGCCGAAGCCCGCAGCAAGGCTGCCAGCAAGGACGCCTTCCCCGGCATCTAGACTCGCCCGGCGAGCAGGAGAAACAGCATGGAGCACGATCAAGCGCTAAAGTTCATGCACGAACTGCTACGCCTGATGACCCAGAGGAACGGTTCCGACCTCTTCATCACCGCGCATTTTCCGCCGGCGATCAAGATCGACGGGAAAGTCATGCCGGTATCGAACCAGCCGCTGTTGCCGCAGCACTCGGCCGAGTTGGCGCGCTCGATCATGAACGACCGGCAAGCCACCGAGTTCGAGGAAAAGAAGGAGTGCAACTTTGCCATCTCGCCTTCCGGGATCGGCCGCTTCCGCGTCAACGCAATGGTGCAGCAGGGTCGTGTCGCGGTGGTCTGCCGGACGATCAACCTGCTGGTGCCAACGCTCGACGATCTCGCTTTGCCGCCGGTCCTCAAGGACATTGCCCTGACCAGCCGCGGCCTGGTCATTTTCGTTGGCGGCACCGGTACCGGCAAGACCACCTCGCTGGCCGCGCTGGTCGATCACCGCAACCGTAACAGTCACGGCCACATCATCACCATCGAGGACCCGATCGAATTCGTTCATGAACACAAGAAGTGCATCATCACCCAACGCGAAATCGGCGTCGACACGGACTCCTGGGAAGTGGCGCTGAAGAACACCCTGCGGCAGGCACCAAACGTGATCATGATGGGCGAAATCCGCGACCGGGCGACCATGGATTACGCCGTCGCCTTTGCCGAAACCGGGCATCTGTGCCTGGCCACCCTGCATGCCAACAGCAGCAACCAGGCGATCGACCGAATCATCAACTTCTTCCCCGAGGAACGCCGCCACCAGTTGCTGATGGACCTCTCGCTGAACCTGCGGGCGCTGGTCTCGCAGCGCCTGCTGCCGAAGAAGGACGGCAAGGGACGAGTGCCGGCGATCGAGGTACTGCTCAATTCGCCGCTGATCTCGGACCTCATCTTCAAGGGCCAGGTGCAGGAAATCAAGGATGTGATGAAGCGCTCTCGCGAACTCGGAATGCAGACTTTCGACCAGGCTCTGTTTGATCTCTACGAAGCGGGTCAGATCACCTACCCGGACGCACTGCGCAATGCCGATTCGCTCAACGACCTGAGGCTGCAGATCAAGCTGCACGGCAAGGAGTCGCACGACAGGGACCTCAGCGCCGGCATCGGCCACCTGGGCATCGTCTAGCGGGCGACCGAGCCTCCAGCCGCCAAGCTGAGCCGGCCGGCCGTGACGGTGACGGCGCGCAACTACGAAGCGTCGGCCGCAGCCTTGCCGCGGTTGCTGCCGGCGACCATTCTGAATTCGTAGAGACGGCAATCAAGAGCGCCGTTGAACAGAGGCGTCTTCTTGCTAGGGGTCAGGCGGACCAGTTTCGGCAGGCGACTGTCGGCGCTGATCAGGAAGCAGTTCCAGCCAGCAAAGCGGCGCTTCAGGGCATGTCCCAGCAAGGGATAGAAAGCCGCCAGCTCGTCATCGCTGGACACGCGCTCGCCGTAAGGCGGATTGCTGACCAGCACGCCATGCGCAGCCGGCGCGTCGATCTCGAGCAAATCACCGGAGCCCAGCTTGACTGCCGGCAGCAGCCCAGCGCGATCGAGGTTGGCCAGCGCGGCGCGAACCGCTACCGGCGAAATGTCGCTGCCAAAGATCGCTGCGTTCTGAACCGGCTTCTCGGCTGCTTGCGCGGTGTCGAGCAGGCCCTTCCAGGCCAGCGGATCGAAATTGCGCAGGCCTTGAAAGGCGAACTCACGCCTGCTACCCGGGGCACGGCCGAGCGCGATCTGTGCCGCCTCAAGTAGAAAGGTGCCGCTACCGCACATCGGGTCCAGCAGCGCCGTGCCAGGCTGCCAGCCGCTGAGGCGCAGGATGCCGGCCGCCAAGTTTTCCCGCAGGGGCGCTTCAACGGTTTTCTGGCGAAAACCACGCTGGTAGAGTGGCGCCCCGGAGGTATCAAGGTACAGCGTGCACTCGTCGCTGCTGATGAAGCCCCGAATGCGTACGTCCGGCTGCCGCGTATCGACGCTTGGCCGCCGCCCGAAATCGCGGCGGAAGCGATCACAGATGGCGTCCTTGATGCGCAGGGTGACGAAATCGATACTCTTCAGCGGACTTTTCACCGCGTTGACGTCGACCCGGATGGTCTGCTCCGGAACGAACCACTTAGGCCAGGACGTCTCAAACGTCAGCCGATAGATGTCTTCCTCCTTGACATAAGGAGCGTGCGCCACCCGGCACAAGATGCGCGTGGCGATCCGCGAGTGGAGGTTGGCGCGGTAACAAGCGGGCCACTCGGCGACGAAATGCACGCCACCCGAGGTCTGCCTCAGATCACCAGCACCAGCCGCCGCCAGATCTTCAAGCAGCAAGGTTTCGAGGCCGCGCGGACAACTTGCAAAGAACATTTCCACCTTTGTCTCCCGATGGGCGTGGACTAGAACGGCTTGACGACGACCAAGTAAGTCACGGCCAGCAGGAGCACTACCGGCAGTTCATTGAACCAGCGAAACCAGACGTGACCGCGCGCCTGTCTACCGGTCTGGAAGTCGCGCAGCAACCGCCCGCAGTACGCGTGATAGGCGACCAGCACGACCACCAGCGCGGTCTTGGCGTGCAGCCAGCCACCCGAGAACCCGTAGCCCAGCCACAGCCATAGCCCGAGGGCGACCGCCAGAAAGCCGATCGGGGTCATGAATCGATAGAGCTTGCCGGCCATCAGCAGCAGCCGATCTCTTTCGGCAGCGCTGGCGGACTCGACCATCGCCAGATTGACGAAAATGCGTGGCAGGTAGAAAAGGCCGGCAAACCAGCTGACCACCATCCACAGATGCAGAACCTTGACTACGAGCACAAACTCTTCCTTTCGCTCACTGCCGCCGCCACGCCATCCTCGACCCGTGGAAAGCGCAACCTGGCCCGGAGTTCCTTCTTGATGCGCTGGTTATCCAATCGGCGCGATTCACTCATGAACGACAACTGCAACGGCGACAGTTGCCTTTGTGCCTCAACGCGCGACAAGCGGGGCACTCGCGGCAGGCCAAAACGATCGGCCACCAGGTCGAAGTAGGTGCCCATGGTGATCTCCGAATCGTCTGTCGCGTTGTAGCTGCGGTTGCTGCGCCCGTAGCGGAGCGCCGCGCAGGCGATCATCGCCAGGTCTTCTGCGTGCACATGATTGGTGTACACGTCGTCCGCATCGCGCAGCGCTGCGGTGCCCTGCCGCACGCGCTCCAGCGGCAAACGGTCGGCCGCGTAGATGCCTGGTGCGCGCAGAATGCTGACCACCACACCGCGGCGGCCGAAGGCCCGCAACTGGCGCTCGGCGTCAACCCGGCGGTGGGCGCGAGCGGTGGCCGGGCGAACAGCGCGGGTCTCGTCGATCCGCTCGCCGGCGCAGTCCCCATAGACGCCGGTGGTGCTTATATAGACGATTCGCTGTGGTAGACTCAAACCGCGACCCAGCGCGGCGAGCAGCGATCGGGTCCGGGTATCGTGCCAGTCGCTGGCGCAACCTGTCCGCGTCGCGGCGGGCGGCGCCAGATGGACGACGATCTCGGCCAGGCCGGCGATCCGCTGCAGGCTGCGTGCCTGGTCCAGATCAGCAAGGACCGGACGGGCGCCCCGGTTGCGCCAGAAAGCGAGTTGCTCCGGATCGCGTACCAGTGCGAAGACGCGGTAGTGGCCGAGCAGGTGTGGCAGCAAACGGCGGGCAATATCTCCACAGCCGACGATCAAAAGTTTTTGCACCGCGCAATTTTACCGGAATCGGACATCAGCGGAGATTCAATGGCGTTTCAGGTCAGCATTCAGCCGAGCCAGCACGTTTTTCAGGCCAGACCCGACGAGACGATTCTCGAAGCAGCGCTGCGGCAAGGACTGACTCTTCCCTATGGCTGCCGGGACGGCGTTTGCGGCTCGTGCCGGGGCAAGGTGTTGAGCGGGGAGGTCGAGCACGGCAAGGCGAACCTTGATGCCCTCAGCGAAGCCGAGCGTGCCGATGGCCTGGCGCTATTCTGTTGCGCCATGGCCCGAAGCGACCTGAGCATCGAGAGCAAGGAAGTTCGCTCGCTGGCGGACATTCCAGTCAAGACCCTCCCCGCACGCGTGCAGAAACTGACCCTGGCTGCCCCGGACGTAATGCTCATCGAGCTGAGGCTGCCCGCCAACGAGCGCCTGCAGTTTCTCGCTGGGCAGTACGTGGAGATCCTGCTCACTCAAGGCAAGCGCCGGGCATTTTCGATTGCCAATGCGCCGCATGAAGATGCCTTACTGCAATTGCATGTCCGACACACGCCCGGCGGGCAGTTCACCGGCCACGTTTTCAAGACCATGAAGGAACGCGACATCCTGCGCCTGCGCGGCCCGCAGGGCAGCTTCTTTCTACGTTCGGAGTCGGTAAAGCCGATGCTGCTGGTCGCTGGTGGCACTGGCTTCGCACCGGTCAAGGCGATGGTCCAACAGGCGATCAGAGAAGAAAGCACGCGGCCGATGTATGTCTATTGGGGTGGACGTACGCGTGCTGACCTCTACCTGCTGCAATTGGCCGAGACCTGGCCCACCGAGCATGGCCAGCTCCGATTCGTTCCCGTGCTCTCGGAGCCGCGTGGCGACCGGGACTGGCGAGGCAGAACCGGCCTCGTTCACCAGGCCGCGATGGCTGACCACCCGGACCTGACGGGCTTTCAGGCCTACGTCTGCGGTTCTCCGGCAATGGTCGCCGCCGCCAGGCGGGACTTCCTGCTACGCTGCCGCTTGCCGGCCGAGGAATTCTTCGCCGACTCTTTCGACTTCGCGGCCGACACCCTAGCGGCAATCGACACGCTCACACCTTCGGACGCAACCGTCAGCCACCATGAATAGAATCGTCATGTCCCGCCAGCCTCTGCTCAATCGCCAAAGCAGGGTCATCGCCAGTCGCCTGACGCTCCATCTGCAACAGGGCGCGAGCATGCACGATGCGGCCAATACGCTCAGTGCGCTGGACGACATCTGGCCGCGCAGTCAAAAGCCGATCTTCATCAGTTGCGGCCGCGCTGCCTGCGACGCAGGCCTGCTCGACTGGTCGGCGCCCGAGAACGCCGCGATCGAGTTGGCAGCGGCGACGCTGCTCGGTCCGAATGGCCCTGACCTGATCGGTGCCTTGCAGACCTGGCAGCCGACCGTGTGCCTCGTTTTTGATCCCAAGGCAGCGCAGGCGTTGGCGGTCGACGTGCCGTTCCGCTTCATCGGCTTTGATGCCAGGCACTTCACCGTCGGGCAACTCAAGCTGCTGGCAACGCGAACCAAGTCCTACGGGATGGGAATCGCCTTCAACATCGAGACCGCCGAGGATTTCCGCGCGTGTGTCGACACGGGAATCACTGCCGCCGCGGGGTGGTTTTTCACGAAGCCGAGCAAAGTCCCGGCGAAAACGCTCAATCCGGCCCAAACCAACATCGTACGGGTGCTCAACCTGGTACGCAAGAATGCCGACGTGCAGGACATAGAGGCCGCCCTGAAGCACGACGTCGCGATGTCGTACAAGCTCCTGCGCTACATCAATTCCGCCGGTTTTGGCCTTTCCTGCGAGATCCAGTCCTTTCGCCATGCGGTAAGCATGCTCGGCTACGACAAGCTCAATCGCTGGCTGTCACTGCTGCTGGCTACTGCCGGCAAGGATCCGATGGCGCCGGCACTGATCTACACGGCACTGCTGCGAGCGCGACTGATGGAGTTGCTGGCAGTCGGCCTGGTCGACAAGTCGGAGTACGACAACCTGTTCATCACCGGCGCGTTCTCCTTGCTCGATACACTGCTGGGGGTCGGCATGGAGCAGGCACTCGACGCGATGCGCTTGCCCGACCCGATTTGCGACGCCCTGCTTGGCAATGGCGGCCGCTATCAGCCCTTCCTCGAACTGGCGCTGTCCAGCGAGGGGGAGGCGGGAGAGGTCATCGCCGAGCAGGCGAGCATGCTCGGGTTGACCGCCGATCAGTTCAACCGGGCGCAGCTGCAGGCTCTGTCCTTCGCCGAGGCGATGGAGCTGTAGCTGTAGCTGTGAGGCGGAAGCTGCGCCTACTCGCCGAGATAGGCGGCGCGCACCTTGGGATCGGCAAGCAGCTTTTTCGACTCGTCGGTCACCGTGATTTCGCCGCTTTCCATGACATAGCCGCGCTGACTGACCTCTAGTGCCAGTTTGGCGTTCTGCTCGACGAGCAGAATGGTCATCCCCTCGCTGGCCACGGTACGAATCACCTCGAAGATCTTCTGGACCATGATCGGCGCGAGACCCATCGACGGCTCATCGAGCAGCATCATCCTTGGCTTGCTCATCAACGCACGGCCGATCGCCAGCATCTGCTGCTCGCCGCCTGAGAGGGTGCCCGCCATTTGCTGCGCGCGCTCCTTGAGGCGAGGGAAATGGCCCAGCACATGCTCCAGATCGTGATTGACCGCGGCGTTGTCATTGCGGGCGTAGGCACCCATGCGCAGGTTCTCGAGGCAACTCATGCGCGGGAAGACGCCGCGGCCTTCCGGAACCAGCGCAATCCCTTCGCCAACCAGTCGATGCGCTGGCAAGGACAGCAGCTCATTGCCGCGATAGCGGATGCTGCCGCCCGCTGGCTCGAGCAAGCGCGCCAGCGCGCGCAGGGTGCTGCTCTTGCCAGCGCCGTTGGCGCCGATCAAAGCGACCATCTCACCCTCGTTGACATGAAAGGTGATCCCGCGAACGGCCTGGATACCCCCGTAGGAAACGCGCAAACCGGTAACTTCGAGCATGACTTGTCCGTTCTCTTCAGGCGACCGAGCCGCCGAGGTAAGCCTCGATGACCCGCGCATCCTTCTGGACCACCGACGGCACGTCCTCGCAGATCTTCTCGCCGTAGTCGAGCACCGCTACCCGTCCGCACAGACCCATCACCAGCTTGACATCGTGCTCGATCAGCAACACCGTCACGCCATCCCGACAGATCCCCTCGACCAGCAAGCGCAATGCTTCGGTCTCGGTGCCATTCATGCCGGCGGCCGGCTCGTCGAGCGCCAGCAGCTTCGGTTCCGTGGCCAGCGCACGGGCAATCTCGAGGCGGCGCTGATCACCGTACGACAGGTGCTTGGCATAGTCATGCGCCCGATCCTGAATGCCGACGTAATGCAGCAACTCGTCGGCTCGGCGCGTAATCGCCGCTTCCTCGGCGAGGGTCGCCCGGTTGCGGGTAATGGCGCCAACGACATTCGCATGGGTACGCAAGTGCCGGCCGACCATCACATTCTCGATTGCGGTCATATTGCCGAACAGGCGAATGTTCTGGAAGGTCCGGGCGATCCCGACCTCAGCCGCCTTGTGCGGGGCGTCGGCGGCCAGTTTGACGCCGTCGAAGATGAAATGCCCGCTCTCGTTCTTGTACAGGCCAGTGAGACAGTTGAAGAAGGTGGTCTTGCCGGCACCGTTCGGCCCGATCAGGCCGTAGATCTCACCCCGGCGAATGGTCAAGGAAACATCGTGCAAGGCTTTGACACCGCCGAAATGCTTGGCAACCTCGTGCGCTTCGAGGAGAATCTGCTGTTGTTCGCTCATCGTCAGTTTGCACTCTCGGCGAGTTCGCGGCGGCGTTGCGACGACGGCCACAAGCCCGCCGGTCGGAAACGCATCACCAGCACCAGCGCCAAGCCGAAGATCAGCATCCGCAGGCTCTCCGGATCGACTATGCTGCGCCCGAAGATCGCGTCTTGCAGCGGCTCGATGCCATAGCGCAAGGCCTCGGGAAGAGCGGTCAGCAGGACGGCACCGAGAATGACCCCGGGAATATGTCCCATGCCACCGAGAACGACCATCGCCAGAATCGTGATCGATTCCATCAGCGAGAAGCTCTCGGGGCTGACGAAACCCTGCATCGCGGAAAAAACGCCTCCGGCGATACCACCGAAGGAAGCTCCCATGGCAAAGGCCAGCAGCTTGATGTTCCGGGTATTGATGCCGCAGGCCTTGGCGGCAACCTCGTCCTCGCGGATCGCCTGCCAGGCACGGCCGATCCGCGAATCCTGCAGCCGCACATTGACAAAAATCACCAGGATCGCCAGCGCCACCAGGAAGAAGTAGTACTTCTGCGGCCCGGTGACGGCCACGCCAAGGATCGTGCTGGTCTCGGCAAACGAAAAACCGCCAATCCTGATCGGGTCGATGAGGGTGATCCCCTGTGCGCCGTTGGTGACATTGATCGGCGCGTTCAGGTTGTTCAGGAAGATGCGGATGATCTCGCCAAACCCCAGCGTGACGATCGCCAGATAGTCGCCACGCAACTTGAGTGTCGGGGCTCCGAGCAGCATCCCGAAGATGCACGCGATGGCCGCGCCGAGTGGCAAGATCACCCAGAAGGGAAGGTGCAGACCGAAGTGCGGCGAGGCCAGCAAGGCATAGACATAGGCTCCAACCGCGTAAAAGGCGACGTAACCCAGGTCGAGCAATCCTGCATAGCCGACGACGATATTCAGGCCAAGCGCCAGGAAGATGTACAGGATCGCGAAGTTCGCAATACGCACCCAGGCCTGGCCACCGAGGGCGGCAACAAACGGGACCGCCACCAGGACCGCGGCAATCAACAGCACGCCGAGCCAATGCCGCTGCCACGGAACAGATTTTCTGACCTGGTCGTTCATGCGCGATCTCCCTCACGCTCGCCAAACAGACCCGAAGGACGGAACATCAGAACGACGATCAGAACAATGAACGCGAAGATGTCCTGGTAGTGGCTGCCAAGGAAATCGCCAGTCAACTGGCCAATATAGCCCGCGCCGAGGGCCTCGATCACGCCAAGCAACAAACCACCGGCCATCGCCCCCGCGAGGTTGCCGATGCCGCCCAGGACAGCCGCCGTGAAAGCTTTCAGACCGAGCATGAAACCCATCTGATAGTGCGCAATTTCATAATACGAGCCGACCATGCAGCCAGCGACCGCACCCAGCGCGGAGCCGATGACGAAGGCCATGGCGATGACACGATTGATATCGACTCCCATCAGCATCGCCACCTGCGGCTGCTGGGCCGTCGCGCGCATGGCCATGCCGATGCGCGTACGGTGTACCAGATAGATCAAGCCGAGCATCACCAGCGCCGCAAGTGAAACGATGGCCACCTGCACGTTGGTGAACGTTGCTCCTCCGAACGCATAAATGTGCTTCTCGATCATCGGCGGGAAAGTGATGTAATTCCTGCCCCAGATGATCATCGCCACATTCTGCAGGACCATCGACATGCCGATCGCGGTGATCAATGGAGTCAGTCTCGGCGCACCCCGCAGCGGGCGATAAGCGACGCGTTCGAGCGACCACCCGAGCGCCATGCAGACCAGCACCGAAACCAGCAGGCCGAAGCCAAGGATCAGGAGCGGTGGCATCCCGGAGCCGGCCAGAGAAACGATGACCGTAAAGGCGACCATCGTACCGATCATCACCACCTCGCCATGGGCAAAGTTGATCAGGCCGATGATCCCGTAGACCATCGTGTAACCTAGGGCGACCAGCGCGTAGACGGCGCCCAGAGTGAGGCCGTTGATCAGCTGCTGGAGAAGAGTGTCCATGGTCTAGCTTTCCGCAACAAGGTGCTTATGGCGAACCAGCGGTTCCGACTGATGGCGCCTGGCAGCGGCTGTGCGGGCGCCACGCCCGGCTCGTGCTGAGCGGCTGCGGATGCAGAAAAAGCAGGAGAGCGGCACCAAACGGTGCCGCTCTTCAGGCAGATGCCCGCTTACTTCTTTTCTTCCGTGGCAGGTGCCGCGGGTGCGGGTGCAGCCGCCGGCATCGGGGCCGCCGCTGCGGTGGCACCGCCTTCGCTCTTCAGCGTGACCAGCTTGCCATCCTTGATCTCGAAGACAGTGATGGCACCGTTCTTGATATCGCCTTTGTCATCAAACTCGATCTTGCCCGTGACCCCGTTGTAGGCGGTCTTGGCGACTTCTGGCAGATACTTGGCCGGGTCAACCGAGTTGGCGCGTTTCATGGCGTCGATCAAAACCATCACTGCGTCATAGCTGTACGGCGAATAGATCTGGATCGGGCCGTACTTGCTGGTGAAGTCGGCAACGAACTTCTGCCCGTTCGGGAGCTTGTCGACGGGCAGTCCTGCTTGCGTGCAGATCACCCCTTCGGACGCCGGTCCGGCGAGCTTGATCAGCTCCGGCGAGCAACCGCCGTCACCGGTGGTGAACTTGGCCTTGATACCCAGCTCCTTCATCTGCTTGAGCATCGGGCCGCCCACCGCGTCCATCCCGCCAAGGAAGATCACATCGGGATTCTTGGCCTTGATCTTGGTCAGGATGGCTTTGAAATCGACCGCTTTGTCATTGGTGAACTCGCGGGCGACTACCGTCGCGCCGTTGGCGACTGCAGCCTTCTCGACCTCGTCCGCCAGTCCCTGACCATACGCCGTACGGTCGTCGATGATGGCGATTTTCTTGGCGCCCATGTCCTTGGCGGCGTAGGTGCCGACCACTGACCCCTGCTGAACGTCGTTAGCCATCACCCGGAATGCGGTCTTGAAACCCTGCTGGGTGTACTTCGGATTGGTTGCCGACGGCGAAATCTGCGGGAAACCGGCCTGATTGTAGATGGCCGACGCGGGAATGGTGGTACCTGAGTTCAGGTGGCCGACGACACCGGCGACATGTGCATCAACCAGCTTCTGAGCCACAACAGTGCCGGTCTTCGGGTCAGCCTGATCGTCCTCGCCAAGCAACTCGAAGGTGACAAGCTTGCCATCGATGACGATTTTTTGCGCGTTGGCGTCGTCGACGGCCAAGCGAGCACCATTCTCGTTGTCCTTGCCAAGGTGGGCAATCGGCCCGGTAAGTGGCGCCACGTGGCCAATCTTGACGACCATCGTCGGCTGCGCAGCGGGCGCAGCGGCGACCGGCGCCGGTGCCGCCGCCTTGGGTTCTTCCTTCTTTCCACAACCAATCACCGCCACAGACGCGGCCAGCGCGAGGAGTACACCGGGAATACGTAGGTCGTTCATGGTTTTATCTCCGATATCTTATTTGGATTGGGCTAGCGAACGGCCGATTGTCGGAGCACATCCGTGCATTGTCAACATGCATAGTTGCTTTCAAGATGCATACGTGAGCCTGCTCGACCGCCCGGAAACTAAAAACCGGCCAAAGGGCCGGTTCCTGCAAGCAACGTCACTTCATGCTGAGGATCCACTTGACCAGCTTGCTGGCCTCATCGGGCGTGACTTTGTTTGGCGGCATCGGCACCGGACCC
Organism: Accumulibacter sp.; assembly: GCF_029255145.1. GTDB lineage: Bacteria > Pseudomonadota > Gammaproteobacteria > Burkholderiales > Rhodocyclaceae > Accumulibacter. The sequence goes on along the minus strand of NZ_JAPUVQ010000100.1, from coordinate 13,743 downwards.
CAAACGCCCTTGCTGCCCTCCATGACATGCTTGACCAGCATGGCTTCGTCCTTGGCCGTGTACTTCTTGGCGACATCCTTGTACGACGGGCCAACGACCTTCTTGTCGGCGTTGTGGCAGTTCAGGCACCCCTTGGCTTTGGCCAGGGCTTCGGCATCGTCGGCCGCCTGGACAGCGCCGGCAAACATCACGCCGGCAGCAGCCAGCAAGCTTGCGTAGATTGCTTTCATGTTCTTACTCCGTTCAGAAATATGGTTTGGAACGTCGCGATATTATTTCAGTTTGTCCCGCTTGCAAAGCCTGTTGATGCGCGCTGTCCGCAGAGAAAGCGGAACCGGCATAACGCACCGACCGCGTCGCCCGTTGACGACACCCTTGCCAGCCCGTGCCCCGATCAACGACGGCCCGATGACACGAGGAGGGTGCCAGCAGCGATGAAAAAGCTGCCGAACAGGCGATTTTGCATCCGCAAGGCGCGCGGCGCCTGCAAGCAGCGGCGCAAACGCCACACCAGCAGCGCATAGCCGGACATTATCAGGGTGTCCACGGCACACATGGTCGTCCCGATCAGCACCCACTGCGACCACTGCGGAGCAGCGGGATCGACAAACTGCGGCACCAGCGCAGCAATGAAGAGGATCGCTTTGGGATTGCTCAGATTCACCAGCAGCCCCTGCACAAAAAGGCCGCCCGAAGGCCCCGACGGAGCAACTGCCCGATCGATCGCCGTAACCGGCGCGCGCCATTTCTGGATGCCGAGCCAGATCAGATAGCCGGCCCCCGCGATCCTGACCAGGTCGAAGGCCAGCGCCGAAGTGGCGAGCAGTGCGCCGAGCCCGGCGGCGACCACCGTCAACTGGATCAGCAAGGCCGCCTGCAAACCGATTATGGCCCGCAACGCGACCCAGTAACCGTACTGCAAGCCGGCACTCATGCTGGTCACCGCTCCCGGGCCGGGAGTGACCGAGATCAGGACCGCCGCCAGCAGGAAGCCAAGCCAGAGATCGAAAGGCATCGCCATCGCCGATCATCGCCTCCTCAGTTGCGCCAGGTCACGCACCGCGCCGGTCGCCGCCGAGGTAGCCATCAGCGCATACGCCTGCAGCGCCCGCGAAACGACCCGCTGGCGAGCAGCTGCCGGCTGCCAGGCCGACCCACCGCGGGCGTCCATCGCGGCCCGACGCCTGGCCATCTCGGACTCGGCGACCGCCAGATTGATCCGCCGACCCGGAATGTCGATCTCGATCAGGTCGCCCTCCTCGACCAGGCCAATCGCGCCGCCTTCGGCCGCCTCCGGCGAGGCGTGCCCGATCGACAAGCCTGAGGTGCCGCCGGAAAAGCGGCCATCGGTCAGCAAGGCGCAGACTTTCCCCAGCTCCTTGGACTTCAGGTAGGACGTCGGGTAGAGCATTTCCTGCATGCCGGGGCCGCCTTTCGGCCCTTCGTAGCGGATGACCACCACGTCTCCAGCCGCCACCTGATCGCCAAGAATCGCCTGCACGGCGTCATCCTGACTCTCGAACACCCGCGCCTTGCCGGTGAACACCCAGATGCTTTCATCCACGCCAGCGGTCTTCACGATGCAGCCGTCGGTCGCCAGATTGCCATACAGCACGGCCAGGCCACCATCCTGCGAATAGGCATTGGCCAGACTGCGAATGCAGCCGTGCGCCCGATCCAGATCGAGTTCGGCGTAACGCCGGTTCTGCGAAAAAGCCGTCTGCGTCGGGATGCCGCCTGGCGCCGCCCTGAAGAAGTCGACCAGTTCCGGCGCCTCGCTGCGCATCACGTCCCAGCTGTCGATCGCCTCGCCGAGCGTCCTGGCGTGCACCGTCGGCTGGCCGCGATGAATCAGGCCGGCGCGGTCGAGCTCGCCGAGAATGGCGAATATGCCGCCAGCACGGTGCACGTCCTCGATATGATAATCGGGCGTCGCCGGCGCCACCTTGGCCAGACAGGGCACCTTGCGCGAGACGCGGTCGATGTCGTCCATGGTGAAGCTCACCCCGCCCTCCTGCGCCGCGGCCAGGAGATGCAGAACGGTATTGGTCGACCCGCCCATCGACACGTCGAGCGTCATCGCATTCTCGAAGGACTCGAAGCTGCCAATCGCACGCGGCAGCACCGAAGCATCGTCCTGCTCGTAATAACGGCGGCACAGATCGACGATCTGGCGGCCGGCCCTGAGAAAGAGCGCCTTGCGGTCGGCGTGGGTAGCGAGCACGGTACCGTTGCCGGGGAGCGAGAAACCCAGCGCCTCGGTCAGGCAGTTCATCGAGTTGGCGGTAAACATTCCCGAACACGAACCGCAGGTCGGGCAAGCCGAGCGTTCGAAGGCGTCGACTTCCTCGTCGGAGCAATTGCTGTCGCCGCCCTTGACCATCGCATCGACGAGGTCGATGGCGATCACCTTGCCGCCCCAGTCGACCTTGCCGGCCTCCATCGGGCCGCCGGAAACAAAGATCGTCGGGATATTCACCCGCATCGCCGCCATCAGCATTCCCGGGGTGATCTTGTCGCAGTTCGAGATGCAGACCATCGCGTCGGCGCAGTGTCCGTTGACCATGTACTCGACGGAATCGGCGATCAGGTCGCGCGAGGGCAGCGAATACAGCATGCCGTCGTGCCCCATGGCGATGCCGTCGTCGATGGCGATGGTATTGAACTCCTTGGCGACGCCACCAGCAGCCTCGATTTCGCGCGCCACCAGTTGGCCCAGGTCCTTGAGGTGCACATGTCCCGGAACGAACTGCGTAAACGAATTGACGACGGCGATGATCGGCTTGCCGAAATCGCCGTCCTTCATGCCGGTGGCGCGCCACAGGGCGCGCGCTCCAGCCATGTTGCGACCGTGGGTCGAGGTGCGGGAACGATAGTGGGGCATGGCCAATCTCCAGTTCAGAACACGCCCGGGGGGCGCGATATAATCCGGATTCTATCCGAAAGCGTCAGGTGTTCGTGCCGTGTTGACCCATCCGCAGTTCGACCCCGTTGCCCTTTCGCTCGGCCCACTGAAGGTACACTGGTACGGCCTGATGTACCTGGCGGCCTTTCTCCAGTTCTGGTGGCTTGGTCGGCACCGCATCCTGACGCAGCCGCAGTTGTCGAACTCGGGCTGGACCGTGCGCCAGCTCGACGACCTGCTGTTCTATGGCGTCCTGGGCGTGATCGCCGGCGGCCGTCTGGGCGAAGTGCTGTTCTACCAACCAGGCTACTACCTGGCGCATCCGTTGCAGATTCTCGCCGTCTGGCAGGGCGGCATGTCATTTCACGGCGGCTTCCTCGGCGTCCTCGTGGCAATGTGGCTGTACGCGCGCAAGACCGGCAAGACCTGGCTCGAAATCACCGACTTCATCGCTCCCCTGGTGCCGCTCGGCCTGGCCACCGGACGCCTGGGCAACTTCATCAACGGCGAGCTGTGGGGTCGGACCGCTGACCCCGCGCTGCCGTGGGCGATGGTTTTCCCCTGGGTGGACGATTTGCCCCGCCACCCCTCGCAGATCTACCAGGCCGGGCTCGAAGGCGTCGCCCTGTTCGGTCTCCTGTGGCTGTATTCCAGCCGTTCGCGGCCGCGTGGTGCCGTTTCTGGTGCCTTCCTCATCGGCTACGGCAGCCTGCGCTGGGTCGCCGAGTATTTCCGCACACCCGATGATGGTATCCTTGGCCTCTCTTACACCGTCAGCATGGGGCAGTGGCTGTCGCTGCCGATGGTCATCGCTGGCATCGCTTTTGTCGTTCTCGCCCATCGCCAACGCTTCTGAATCCCGAATCGGGAGCGCCGCTTGTCGCGGGACGGAGGAGATAGAAATGTCGGAAGGATTTGTTGTCCGCGGGCTGCGCCGGGTGCGCAAACTGCTCGCCGAAGGTACTGGTCCACGCGAACTCGAAGGCAAGCACCTGGGGCGCGTTCGTGATCTGCTCAACGAATGCGCCAGCGGCGTCGGCGGCGAAGTCTCGGTCAGGCAGCGCGCGGCCCTGCTGGCCGAAACCTATCACCAGCTCAACGACGACGGTCGCGCCACTTTCCTGACCCTCATTGCCCAGCAGTTCGGGCCAGACCCGGAACTGGTCAACCAGGCGCACGCCGACTACCAGGCGGCAATCGGCGGCGATGGGCAATGGCAGGCCGAGTCGGCGCTACGCAACGCCATGCGCTCGTCGCGACTGCGCATCCTGACGCAATTCAATGCCTTGCCGCAGGGTGTCAAATTCCTGGTCGATCTGCGTGCCGACCTGCTGCGCTTCCTGGACAAGGATCCGGCGCTGCGATCACTGGACCGGGAACTCGAGTCCCGTCTGAGCGCCTGGTTCGACGTCGGATTCCTCGAACTGCAGCGCATCACCTGGAACTCGCCGGCGGCGCTGCTGGAAAAGCTGATCCAGTACGAGGCCGTGCATGAAATCCGCTCGTGGAGCGACCTGAAGAACCGGCTTGACTCCGATCGTCGTTGCTACGCCTTCTTCCATCCACGGATGCCGATGGAGCCGCTGATTTTCGTCGAGGTCGCGCTGACCGATCACTTGGCCGACAATGTCCAGACGCTGCTCGACGAGCATGCGCCGGTGTTCGATGCGCAACGCGCCAGCACGGCGATTTTCTATTCGATTTCCAACACGCAAGCCGGCCTGCGCGGCGTGTCATTCGGCAATTTCCTGCTCAAGCGGGTGGTCGACGACCTCAAGCGGGATTACCCGCGTCTGGTCAGCTTCGCGACGCTGTCGCCGCTGCCGACCTTCCGGCGCTGGGCCGAGAAGAACCCCGAAGCCTGGCGAAACGCTTTCAGCGATTCGGACCTGGAGCGGATCAAACGCCGCCTGCTGCCGGAGATGACGCCGATTGCGAGCACCGGCGACCTCGCCAGACTACTCACTGTTGCCCACTGGATCAAGGACGAACGCCTGGCGCGCGCCCTGCAGCACGGATTGACCCGTCTGGCGGCACGCTATCTGCTGACCGCCAGCAAGGGTAGTCAGCCTTACGACCCCGTCGCCCGCTTCCATCTGGGCAACGGCGCGCGCATCGAACGTCTCAATTATCTGGCCGACACCTCGACCCGCGGCGACCGGCAATCCTACGGACTGATGGTGAATTATGTATACGACCCTGATACCATCGAAGAAAACGTCGAAGCTTTTTCCCGCGGTGGCGAGATTGCGGCCGCTACCGCGCTACGTCGTTCTGCTCGCGACTGAGCTTGCGCAGCCAGAACATTTCCCCTCCCTGCCACAGAGAAAGAACCCTTCATGAGCCAACGCCCCTTCAAAGTCCTCGGTATCCAGCAAATCGCCATCGGCGGCCCCGACAAGATGAAAATGCGCAAGCTGTGGATCGACATGCTTGGCCTCGAAATCACCGGCAACTTCGTCAGCGAACGCGAAAACGTCGACGAAGACATCGCCGCGATCGGCTCCGGCCCGTTCAAGGTCGAAGTCGACCTGATGCAACCGGTCGACCCGGAGAAAAAGCCCGCGGTGCATGCCACGCCGCTCAATCACATCGGTCTGTGGATCGACGACCTGCCAAGCGCCGTTGAATGGCTGACAGCCAACGGCGTCCGCTTCGCGCCGGGAGGCATCCGCAAGGGCGCCGCGGGCTTTGACATCACCTTCCTGCATCCGAAAGCCAATGCCGAGTTCCCGATCGCCGGCGAAGGCGTGTTGATCGAACTGGTGCAGGCACCACCGGCAGTCGTCGAAGCCTTCGCCAAAGTCGGCTGAACGAAGGACGACCCTCAGCGAGCGGCGTTTCAGACCAGCCGACAACGGCAGACCGAAGCTTCTACGAGCGCCAAGCCCCGGGGCCGGCGCTCTTTTTTTCCCCAGCCATCATGCGACCGCGACCCGCCATCGCCAGAATCCGAACGACGCTGGGCAATACGGCACCGCCGCCCGCCCTCACCAGTGGCGAACCGCGCCGGCATGCCCCTCCGTACCACACCAGCCCCCAACTGCCCGGATCGCCTACACCGGCCCGGCCTGCCGAGTGACGGCTGCTTCATCGACAATTGCGGGGGCGCTCGCGATTTCCTGCACGTTTTGTGCGCACGGCTGTTCATTTTTGCGGAACAATGAACGATAATTGCCGGCCCAGGCTATTCTGGCGCAGAGAGGACGAGAAACATGCCAACCAGTGCCACCGCCTCCGGCTACCTGCCGGATCGACCGTCAGTGCGTCTCAATAAGTCCCCGCGTCTCGCTCGCTCGTTTACCAAGCCGTAAGCTGCGCGGTCAAGCCGCGTGGAGAGCGGTGGCAGCCGCCGTTGCCGTCTTCCGCGGCAATTGTTCTCGTGTCGCTGGCAAGCAAGCCAACATATCGCATCGACGGCAGTCCATTGCCAGCACGCGTTTTTACCAAAGCCAATTTTTTGGCCACACCAAGGAGGCATCAATGAGCGAAGCAAAACCCGCGCAAGAGGAAGTCGCGCCAGAGAACGCGCAAGACAAGGCTGCAAACGTGACCGACGGGACAACCGCGCCTTCGGAGGCTACGCCACCAGCCAAGGGCACGAACAAGCCGGCTGCCAAAGCGGCAAGCAAGAGCGACGAAGCAAAATCGGCCGACAAGAAGGAACCCGAAAAGACCAAGGAGCCAAAGGCGGCGAAAGAAAAAGGTGGCGAGCCGAAGGCAGAGCCGGCCTCGCCCAAGACCCAGAACAAGGAGACCGAAAGCGTTCTCAGCACGCGCAAGCGGCCACTCAAGACGAAGGATTATGAGAGGACGCTGGCCAAGCTGCAGGTCGAACTCGTCAAGCTGCAGGAATGGATCAAGTTCAAGAAGCTGAAAGTGGTTGTCCTGTTCGAGGGACGCGATGCCGCCGGCAAGGGCGGAACGATCAAGCGGATTACCGAGAGCCTCAGCCCGCGGGTCACCCGGGTCGCCGCGCTGCCGGCGCCGACCGACCGGGAAACGACCCAGTGGTATTTCCAGCGCTACGTACAGCACCTGCCCGCTGGCGGCGAAATGGTCCTCTTCGATCGCAGCTGGTATAACCGCGCCGGCGTCGAACGGGTGATGGGTTTTTGCACCGACGAGGAATACCGCGAGTTTCTGCGCAGTTGCCCGGAGTTCGAGCGCATGCTCGTACGCAGCGGCATCATCCTGATCAAGTACTGGTTCTCGGTCAGCAACGAGGAGCAGGAGCGTCGTTTCCAGAAACGGATATTCCATCCGGAGAAGCACTGGAAGCTCAGCCCGATGGACCTGCAGTCGCGCGCGCGCTGGGTCGAGTATTCGAGGGCGAAGGACAACATGTTCGCCCACACCGACATCAAGCAAGCGCCGTGGTATGTGGTCGACGGCGACGACAAGAAACGTGCCCGCCTGAACGTGATCACGCATCTGCTGAGCATGATCGACTACGAAGACCTCACACCCGAGCCGATCGTCCTGCCGCCGCGGCAGGCAGAAATCGGCTACGTGCGGCCGCCGATGTCGGACCAGACCTTCATCCCCGAAGTGTATTGAGGTTCGAGCGGACAGGATTTGATCAGGACTGTGCTGCGCTTGTCCACTGGCGAGGCACAGTCAAACCAGAAAACCCCGCTGGCCGGGGTTTTTTTTCGTCAGCGTGCTGCGTACGCATGGCCGACCGGGAATGACACCCGTGCGATACCATCTGCCACCCTTTCGTGCCGATCGCTGCACGCACCGCCTATCATCGACAAACGATCCCCACAGGCGAACGGCGAAGCAGCGAGCGAATCGCCGACGCGCCGCCTGAAAGCCAGCACGCGAGACCTCTATCTCCCCGGGAAATCACGCCAAAAATGCCACTGCACATCGCAACCCCACTGCTCAAGTCCCCGGCGCTGAGCGCTGCCGGGCGTTGTTCGGCCTGGCTGAAACTGGAAGCGCTGCAGCCGCCGGGATCCTTCAAAATCAGGGGCATCGGTGCCGCCTGCGAGGAGTACGGCCGGCGCGGCGCACGCCGTCTGGTTTCGTCTTCGGGCGGCAACGCCGGGCTGGCGGTGGCCTATGCGGGCCGCCGCCTGGGGCTGCCGGTCACCGTCGTCGTACCCCAAACAACGTCCAGGAAGGCGCAAGACCTGTTGCGGCTGGAACGGGCCGAAATCGTCGTCCATGGCGACTCCTGGCACGAGGCCAACCTCCTGGCTTTGTCGATACTTGAGGAGTCCGACGCCTTCCTTCACCCGTTCGACGATCCCTTGCTGTGGCACGGTCACGCCACCATGATCGACGAGGTGGCCGGCTCGGGTCTCCGGCCGGACGCCATCGTCTTGTCGGTCGGCGGCGGCGGACTGCTCTGCGGCGTGCTCGAAGGCCTGCACCGCAACGGTCTCGGAGACGTCCCGGTGATTGCCGTCGAGACCGCAGGCGCGGCATCTTTCAACCGCTCGGTGCATGCAGGGCAGCTGGTCGAACTCGAAAAGATCACCAGCATCGCCACCTCACTCGGCGCCAAGCGCGTCTGTGACCGAGCATTTCAGTGGTCCAGGGAACATCCGATTGACAGCCTGGTCGTTTCCGACCGTGCTGCCCTCGACGCCTGCGAGCGCTTTCTCGGCGATCACCGACTGCTGGTCGAGCCGGCCTGTGGTGCCAGCCTGGCCCTGGCGTATGCAGCATCGCCGGTCCTCGAAAGCTTTGCCAAGGTGTTGTTCATTGTTTGTGGCGGCGCAACGACGACCATCGATCAGATCCGCGACTGGCTGGCGCAGCAGGGATGACCGCCGCGATCGGACGAGCTGATCGGCGTGCGCATGGGCAATAGCCACCGTGCCTGCCCGGGAGACGCCTGGTGCACGCGAGAAGTCAGGAACGCCGCTTATAATCGTCCCGTTAGCACGTGATGGCATCGCCGTCGGCGCCTGCCTGACCACCAACCCATCCGAAAAGATCGACACATGCGTTCGACTACCAGCAACCCCGACAAGGACTTCCCGCTGCGCGAGGACATCCGGCTGCTTGGCCGGATTCTCGGCGACACCGTACACCAGCAGGAAGGCAGCGAGGTCTTCAAAGTCGTCGAGCGAATCCGCCAGAATTCGGTGCGTTCCGATCGCGACCTGGATCAAGGCGCGCGAGCCGAGCTGGAGTCAATTCTCAGCAAGCTGCCACGCGACAGCATGCTCGCCGTCATTCGCTCGTTCACCTATTTCCTGCACCTGGCGAATATCGCCGAGGACGAGCACCACGTCCGCCGGCGTCGCGCGCACGAGATGATCGCGTCGCCGCCGCGCGATGGCAGTCTGGCGCTTGCCCTGACGCGGCTGCAGGACGCCGGCGTCAGCAGCGAAGCCTTGCGCAACTGCCTCGAACACGCGCTGATCTCGCCGGTCCTGACGGCGCATCCGACCGAGGTCAGTCGAAAGAGCATTCTGCACTGCCAGCACCAGGTCAGGGGCCTGCTCGACGACCGCGACCGGCTGCGCCTGACGCCGGGCGAACTGGCCGAGAACGAGGTCGCGCTGCGTCGCGCGGTGCTCACCCTGTGGCGAACGCGGATGGTACGGTCGACCCGCCTGGCGGTCATCGACGAGGTCAAGAACGGCATCAGCTACTTCGATGAGACGTTCTTCGTCGAACTGCCACGACTCTACTGCCAGCTCGAAGACCAGCTCGGCGAGGCATTCCCCGATCGTCAGTGGTCGCTGCCCAGCTTCTTCAAGGTCGGTTCGTGGATCGGCGGTGACCGTGACGGCAATCCCTTCGTCACCGCCGAGATCCTGCGTGAAACGCTGCGCCGGCAATCGATCGCCGCTTTCGACTTCTACCTGGGCGAGATCCACGCGCTCGGGCGCGAGCTGCCGCTGTCGCACACCCTGGTGCCGGTATCCGAAGAGCTCGCGGCACTTGCCGAAGCGTCGCCGGACAACGCCCCGCAGCGCCTCGACGAACCCTACCGGCGGGCGCTGACCGGGATCTATGCACGACTTGCCGCGACCTCCAGCAGCCTCGACCAGCACGAATCGCCCGAGCACGCGGTCGGCCCCGCCGAAGCCTACGCCGCTCCCGGCGAGATCGTCGCCGACCTGCAGGTGCTGGTCGATTCGCTGGCCGCCAACGGCGCCGAACTGGTCGCCGGCGGCCGCCTGCGCCGCCTGCTGCGCGCCGTCGACGTCTTCGGTTTCCACCTGGCACCGATCGACCTGCGCCAGAACTCGGAGGTGCACGCGCGTACCGTCGGCGAACTGCTGGCCCGCGCCGGACGCTGCGGCGACTACGCGGACCTCGACGAGGTGGCGCGGATCGCGCTGCTGGCCGAGGAAGTCGGCAGTGTGCGACCGCTGTACTCGCCGTACATCGACTATTCGGCCGAAACGGTCGGCGAACTGGCGATCTTCTTCGCCGCTCGCGAACTGCGCCAGCGCTATGGCGCCGCCGCCTTGCCGAACTGCATCATTTCGAAGACCGACGGCGTTTCCGATCTGCTCGAAGTCGCGCTGCTGCTCAAGGAAGCCGGCCTGCTGGTTCCCGGCGCAACGCCGCAACTGGCGCTGAACATCATCCCGCTGTTTGAAACCATCGACGACCTGCAGCGCGCGCCGGTGGTCATGCAGGGGCTGTTCGCGCTGCCGGCCTACCGGGCACTGGTGGCGTCGCGCCAGGACCAGCACGAGGTCATGCTCGGCTATTCCGACAGCAACAAGGACGGCGGCTTCCTGACCTCCGGCTGGGAACTGTACAAGGCCGAAATCGGCCTGACCCGGATCTTTGCCGAGCACGGCATTCGCCTGCGCCTGTTCCACGGCCGTGGCGGCAGCGTCGGCCGCGGCGGCGGTCCGAGCTACGACGCCATCCTGGCGCAGCCGGCCGGAGCCGTCGCCGGGCAGATCCGGATCACCGAACAGGGCGAAGTGATCGCCTCGAAGTACGCCAACCCGGAAGTCGGCCGCCGCAACCTCGAGATCCTCGCTGCCGCGACGCTCGAAGAGACCCTCCTTGCCGCCGACCGCGACAGCCTCCCGACGAGCGAATTCCATCAGGCCATGGAAGAACTGTCGACGCTGGCCTATCGCGCCTATCGCCAACTGGTCTACGAAACCCCGGGATTCACCCGCTACTTCCGCGAGTCGACGCCAATCCTCGAAATCGCCACCCTCAACATCGGCAGCCGTCCGGCGTCGCGCACCGCTTCCGAGCGGATCGAGGACCTGCGGGCGATTCCCTGGGTGTTCTCCTGGGCGCAGTGCCGGCTGATGCTGCCCGGCTGGTACGGCTTCGGCAGCGCCGTCAAGCGCTGGCGCGACGGGCAGCCGGACGGACTGGCGCTGCTCCAGGAGATGCACCGGCGCTGGCCGTTCTTCCGGACGCTGCTGTCCAACATGGACATGGTCCTCGCCAAGTCGGACCTGGCGATCGCCTCGCGTTATGCCGAACTGGTCAGCGATGCGGAACTGCGGAAGACGACCTTCGCGCGGATTCGCGAGGAATGGCATCTGACCCGCGCGGCGCTGCTGGCGATCAACGGCCAGAACGAACTGCTGGCAGACAATCCGCTGCTGCAACGTTCGATGCGCAACCGTTTTCCGTACATCGACCTGCTCAACCATCTGCAGGTCGAGCTGCTGCACCGGCTGCGCGCCGGCGACGACGACATCCGCCTGCAGCGCGGCAGCCTGATCACCATCAACGGCATCGCCGCGGGACTGCGCAACAGCGGCTGAGACAATCAACCGGAGCGGCGCTGCTGATCGGCGGGACGAGACCAAGGCGTTTGCCGGGTCGCCCCGGAACGGCATTGACGCTCACCGCCCGCCCGCGCCAACTCGCCCGACTGCCGTTCGCCTGGCGCACGCCTGGAGCACGCCTGGAGCACACCTGGCACCTGCTTTACCCAACGCGCGCCGCCGCGTCTTTACCTGTCTTTGCAAACGCCGACGGCGCTTAACCGGCCAGAGCCGATAATGTCGGCCTGCTATCGAAGAAGGCCCTTCATGCCTGCGCCCCCCATCCGCCCGACACTCTACCCGACGCTGGCCACGGCGGCGGCGCGAACCGACGAAGCCCGCGCCAGTCTGACCGGCAACGAGGCGAAGCCCCTGCCGACCATCGATGGCAGCCGTAGCGTGATCCGCAGCGCGACCCGCGGCGACCTGCAGCTAGCGCAGCTGGCCGCGCGCAAAACCCGCACGGTTGCCGTCGACGCTGCCGGGGAGATCGACCTCTTCGGGCGCGTGCGGCGCAGCGCCAACAACGCCGAATGCCGGTGCATTGCCTTGCAGCGCGACCGCGTGCCGGACCGGATCTTCCCTTACAAAGCCCTGGGCGGCGGCTGGCAAGCCGGCGCCGGAGACGCCTCGTGAAACGCTCACACCGCCTTGTCGCCTTGCTGGTCGCCGCCGTTCTGGTGCTTGGTGGCGCCTTCCATCTCACCCGCCAAGGCAGCACCAACGCCCAGGCCAGCGCCGCCACCCCGTCCAAGCGTAGCGCGCTGGCGGTCAGCACCGTTGTGCCGCAACAGCTTGCGTGGTCGCAGCAGCTGAACGTCAGCGGTGGCGTCTTCCCCTGGCAGGAGGCGGTGATCGCCGCCGAAACCAGCGGCCTGCGCGTCGTCCAGGTGGCGGTGGACGTTGGCAGCGTCGTTCGCCGCGGCCAGTTGCTCGCCGAACTGTCGCGCGACAGCGTCGAGGCCAGCCTGGCCCAGCAACAGGCTAACGTGGCCAAGGCCAGGGCGGCGCTCGCCGAAGCCACGGCCAACGGCGACCGGGCGCGCCGGGTCAAGGGCACCGGTGTCTTCTCCGAGCAGTTGATCAACCAGTACCTGACCGCCGAGCAGAGCGCCAGTGCGTCTGTCGCGGCGGCGAGCGCGGCGCTCAAGAGCGAGCGCGTCCGGCTCGACCAAACGCGCATCGTCGCCCCCGACGACGGCGTCATCAGCAGCCGCAGCGCCACGCTGGGCAGTGTCGTGCAAGCCGGCAACGAGCTGTTTCGCCTGCTCCGCGGCAACCGTCTGGAGTGGCGTGCCGAAGTCTCCGCCGAGCAACTGCCGCGCGTATCGCCGGGCCAGACCGCCCGCCTGCGGCTGGCCGACGGTTCGCCGGTCAGCGGCCGGGTACGCATGCTGGCGCCGACGCTGGACCCCGCCACCCGCAAGGCGCTGATCTATATCGACCTGCCCGCCGACAGCGCTGCCCGCGCCGGCATGTTCGCCAGCGGCGAGATCGTCACCGGCAGCACCACCGCGACCGTACTGCCCTCGTCGGCGGTCATTCTGCGCGACGGTCACAGCTACGTTTTCCAGCTCGGTGCGCAGGACGCGGTCACGCAAGTCAAGGTCGAGATCGGCCGGCGGCAGGGAAGCCAGGTCGAAATCCTCACACTGCTTCCTGCCGACGCACGCATAGTCGCCAGTGGCGGCGCATTCCTCAACGACGGCGACGTGGTTCGCGTCGAGGCCGCTCCAGCCGCCGAGGCGGCGAAATGAACTTCTCCGCCTGGTCGATCCGCAACCCGGTTCCCGCGCTGCTGCTGTTCGTCCTGCTGACTTTTCTCGGGATCAGCAGCTTCCGTTCGCTCGGCATCCAGAACTTCCCCGACATCGAACTGCCGACGATCACCATCGCCGCGACCTACGAGGGCGTCGCACCGGCGCAGATGGAAACCGAGGTGGCGCGCAAGATCGAGGATCAGGTCGCGTCGCTCGGTGGCATCGAACACATCACCACCACCCTCACCGACGGTTCGGCGTCGATCAAGGTCGCTTTCAACATCGACAAGAACGCCGAGGTCGCACTCAACGAAGTGCGCAATGCGATCGACACGGTGCGCGCCGACCTGCC
>NZ_JAPUVQ010000099.1:0-8666 GCF_029255145.1 Accumulibacter sp. | reverse complement strand
TTTCGTCGAGCAACCACGCTTTCTCGGCACGGCTTACCGAGCGGCTAACTGGCTCTGCCTCGGACAAACCACCGGTCGCGGCAAGCTCGATGTCCACCACCAGGCCTTGCTGCCCATCAAAACCGCCTGGGTCTATCCTCTCGACCGTCACTTCAGACGCGTGCTCTGCGGGTGACCGAGTCCTCTCGACGCCAAGCCAAGCGCATTCACGAGCGCCCAGGTTTATTGAGGAGTTACCTAACTGCCTTGCAAGTGGCTGATTATGATAGAGGTTTTTTGATATGTTAAACACCGGTCAAGCCGGACACCGTTGGTCCGCTTGATAAACCCGCGCATGGTCGGCGGCGATTACCGCCGCGCGGATCTCCTGCATGCTTCCGACGCGGCCGTCCTCGGCCAGCAAGTCAGGTCCTTTCAAGGTGCTTCATGGCGCACTCGGCGGCTGCGTCGAAGATCGCCATCCGGGAAGCTACCTGTGCGCGCCCAGTGCGCAACTGCTCGTCCAGCGAGCCTCGGGGTATGGCGATGGCGTAACCCCAGTCCGGGTTGAAAAGTACGACGGTCGCTGATGACGGGCTTTGCCAGCAGCACAGACCGCACAGTTCCGGGTGGTCTGGCACGCAGAAACGCAGCCAGTCGCCGACTTGCCAGTTGTCCTCTAATCCGCGACCGGGCGCACTTGGTGACGGCCCGAAGTAGAGCACTCGTAGCCCGTCACCCCCCAGAGTGCGGGGTCCGGCGCGGGTCATCGCGCCTGATTCGGCAAGCGAACACGATGCGGCCTGCTGGTCTGCGGGGTCGTCCGGCAGCTCGGTAACGGTCGCGGCCGGCGCGCGCAACGCGGCGGTCTGCAAGTCGAACAGGGTGTTGAGGAACAGCGTTCTTTCCGGACCCGAAACGGCGATTTCATCGAGCCCGGCACCGATTCGTCTGATCAGGGACGATGCGACGCCGGCCAGGCGTTTGCGCTCTTCGGCAGACGCCTTCGGCTGAACGCTCCAGATCAGCTCGCTGGCGGTGGCGCTGTCTTGTTGCCAGCGAGCACCGTCAACGCCACCCGCCACGGCGGCGGCGACCATCACCCGCGACCAGTGTTTCTCGAGAAATGCCGCAATCGGTGCTGTTGTCGTCTTGGCCAGGCTGGCCCGCAGCCAGCTGTTGGCGAGTTGCTGCGCGGCTTGCTCTTTTTCATGCCCGACGACCAGCAGTACATGGCCGGCGGTGGCGAGGCGAAGCTTCTGGTCACGCTGGGCGATCAGCGCGTCGAGTTCGGCGAGGTAAGGATCGAGCAGCGCGCCTTTCTGGCTAAGGGTGTCACGGACGGCGGCGGTCAGCGCGGCGATGCTCTTGCAGACCGGGTGCTCCGATCCGGTGCTGGGTGGCAGGCCGATCGCCGCGCGCGCCATGCGGTTGATCAGCAGCCGTGCGGGATGCGAGCTATCGGCGAACAGCGATGAATCGACAATCGCCAGCTTGAGCAGCGGGATCTGCAGGCGCCCGATCGCCGCCTTAATCGTGTCGGGCAGGTCCGTCGACTCGAATATGGCTTCGAAGATCAGCGCCAGAGTGTCCAGAGTGATCGCCTCCGGCCTGCCCGCCGGCAGGTCGAGGTCATTCGATTTGAGAACGCACAGCGGTGGTCGAGGCGCCGGGTCGTTCCCGGCGGAGACGGCACCGACCGGTTCCGATCGCGCCTCCAGAGCAGTGAGGCGATCGAAGAGATGCTTGAGCATGACCATCGCCGCAGCGTCCAGCGCTGGATTCTCCGATCGCCCTTCGCTGTTGGCGGAAAAGGGAATGAGCGGCTGGCCGAACGGTGGCTGCTGCTCCACGCCGTGCCGCTGGCGCATCGCCTGCTGCAGGGTCGCTAACGGGTTGGTCGGATCCTGGCCGTCGCCGCCGGCCGATTGCGCACCCGGGTTGGTGTTTGCTGTGACTGGCGCATGCTGTGCCTGCGCCGGTGCGACGCCGTGCGCTGCCAGCAGCTCGTCGATTTCCCGATAGAGCACCGGCAGCTCCAGCCGCAGCCGCTCGTCGATCCGGTCGAGCAGCGCCAGGGTCGGCGCCAGATCGCCGCCATCCTCCTTGCAGATGGCCCACAGGCCAAGGCCGATCACGTCCGGACCAACCGGGTTGCCAGCGTCCTTCATCTTCGGACGGCGCAGCAAGGTCATGTAGCGCAGCTGGCTACGCCACAGGTCGCGTCCGCCAGCGTCGCGCAGGTGGCCGCAAATGTCGCGGATGTGAATGTCCACTTCGAGTTCGTGATCGCTCATCAAGGTCAGCCGCGAGGCGGTAAGATTGCCCGCATCATCGAAATCGTCACGGGGACTGGCGGAAGCCAGCTGATCGTACGCGTCGCCGACTTCGCGGCCAAAAGCCGCGAGTAGGGACTGCTTGCCGGCCCCGGCCTTGGTGACGATCTCCCTGAGCCGGCGCAAGAAGAAATCCTTGCTGGCGCGCAATACTTCGAACGGATCTTCCGTGTTTGCTGCTTGCGGCGGTCGGATCTGGTCGGGCATCGGTGGCAGGCGAGATGGGTATGAGCTTGCGTTTGGTGTATGGTAGCGGACGCATGAGGTGGCCGCGACAAATCCCCCCGCTATGGCGGGATTATAGACGACTTGGCATGGCGGCTGGCACGGCTGCTGCTTGGTCGCTGCCGGGCGCGGCGGTTGGAGCCGCCGCTGCGCAGTCCCGCAGCTGGGCGAAACGAGGAAGCCCGGGCAGAGGAGATGGCATGAAATACAGAACACTTGGCGAAGGCAGACTGCAGGTGTCCGAGGTCTGCCTCGGCACAATGACCTTCGGGCAGCAGAACAGTGAGGCGGAAGCGCATGCGCAACTCGACCGCGCGTTTGCCAGCGGCGTCAATTTCATCGACACCGCCGAAATGTACCCAGTGCCACCGAAGGCAGGAACGTGTGGCAGAACCGAGCAGATAGTCGGCAAGTGGCTGGCCGGACGGCCGCGGGACGAGGCGATCGTCGCCACCAAGGCTGCCGGACCGTCGCGCGGCCTCAACTGGATTCGCGGGGGCCAACTGGGTTTCGACCTGGCCAGGCTGCGCAGTGCACTTGACGGTTCGCTTCAGCGCTTGCGTACCGACTACGTCGATCTCTACCAGCTGCACTGGCCGGCCCGCAACCAGCCGATGTTCGGTGAATGGCAGTACGATCCCGCCAAGGAAACCGAGTCGACACCGATCCTGGAAACGCTGGAAGCGCTGGCGACGCTGACGCGCGAGGGCAAGATCCGTTGTTTCGGTCTCTCGAACGAGCATCCGTGGGGCGTCCTGGAATTTGTTCGCCTGGCGCGCGAGCATGCCTTGCCTTGCCCGGTCTCGCTGCAGAATGCCTACAGCCTGCTCAACCGGGTCTACGAGCATGGGCTGGCCGAGGTTTGCCACCGCGAAAAGATTGCCCTGTTGCCGTATTCGCCGCTCGCCTTCGGCACGCTTTCGGGGAAGTACCTGGACCAGCCGAACGCGCCGGGCCGCATCACCCAGTTCGCCGGCTTTGGCCAGCGCTACGGGAAGATCAACGTCGCTCCAGCCGTCGCCGCCTATGCGGCGCTCGCCGGCCGTAACGGGCTGACGCCTGCTCAACTGGCTCTGGCGTTTGTCTATTCACGCTGGTTTTCGGCGAGCACCATCATCGGTGCCACGACCCTCGCGCAACTCGACGAGAACCTCGGCGCGCTGGCAGTGAAACTGCCGCCGTCGGTACTCGCCGAGATCGACGAGATCCATCTGCGCTATACCAACCCGGCACCGTGAGCGGCGACGGGAAAGCGTCCTAATGGGCCTTGTCCGGCGGCTGTTCGGCCTTGGGCTCGGCTGCGGGCAGATCCTTGGCGACGGCGTCGGTTTCCACCGCCGCGGGTGCCCGGGTTTTCTTCTTGACACCTGGCGGTTGTGGCGGCGGCAGTTGCGGCTCGACTGTCTGCAGCTTGTTCTCGCGCATGTAGCCATCCATGTCGCGCCAGCCCTCGTAAATCGCCGCTTTTGGCAACCAGGAGTAGATCGAATAGCAATCCTCGATGGCGCGTCCCGACTGTCGGCAGCCACCGCCGACGGCCTTACCTTCGGCTTCGAGTCGGGCGGCTTTGACAGCGGGATTTTCCAAACCCAGTTTCTGCTGGATCAGGTCACAGCCGCTAAGACCGACCAGCAGCCAACTGGCGATCCAGAGGGTGCGCATCTGACGACGCGGGCGAGCAAGCACGGCGATCCCTGCATGATGGGTTGGCGATGAGACATTTTACCCACAATACCCATGGCGCTGCGGCAGGCGTCGTTGCGGGCGACGCCTGCGCCCTGACTATGGCCCCGGGTCAGGCTGACACCTCAGCAGGCACCTCGGCAACGCGCGCCAGAGCCGCCGATAGTGACGGCGCCGATGACAGGACAACGCGCGTGAAAGGCGCACCATTTCATAGAATCGGCAAGGGTATGGAGCTCGGGGAAGCGCGGGCGACCGGTCTGTTGTTCACACAATGCGGTCGAACGACGACCTCGGCGACATACCTATTTAAGGGGCTTTAATGAAGCGGCAATCAAAACTTTGGGGGGTGTCGGCGATCTTGTCGATCGCGGCACTCTTGGCCGGTTGCGGTGGCGAGAGGGACGAAGCAACGACGCTCGCATCTGCTCGCAGTTACCTGGAAACGAAGCAGCACGCGGCCGCGATAGTCGAACTGAAATCGCTCCTGCAGGCACATCCAGAGTCGGCCGAAGGCCGCTTCCTCCTTGGTAAAGGCTTGCTCGCCACCGGTGACGCGGCAGGAGCCGAAGCCGAGTTTTCGCGCGCTCTGGAGCGAGGCTTTCCGGAGAAAAGCCTGGCCGTGCCGCTGGCGACCGCACTGCTGGCCCTGGGCCGCTCGCAGGAGTTGATCGATCGCTATCACCGTATCGATCTTGACGGCGTCGAGGAAGGTGCTGACTTGAAGACCCAGGTCGCGCTGGCGTACGCCGAGACCGGCGACACGGCGAAGGCTGCGGAGGTGGTCGCCGTTGCCTTGCGGCGAGCGCCGGCCTACGCGCCAGCGCGCCTGCTCGACGCCCGCCTGAAAGCCGCCGGCGGTGAGCCGACCGAATCGCTTGCGATCGCCGAACAGGTGCTGGCGCAAGAGCCCGAGAATGCGCAGGCCTGGCTGCTGAAGGGTGACCTGTTGCAGCAAGACTATCCGGGCAGTGCCGAGTCGGAGGCCGCCTATCGCCAGGCGCTCCTGGCCCGCGCCGATTTGTTGCCCGCGCTTCGTGCACTGGTGGCGATGCGGATCAGCCAGCGTGATCTCGAGGGCGCCCGCAAGGAATGGGCCGAAATGGCGAAGGCGTTGCCGCGCCATCCACAGACGATGTATTACGAAGCGCTGATCGCCTATCTGGAAGGTGACGCCAAGCGGACGCGCGAGATCACCCAGTTACTGGTGCGCGGCTCGCCCGAGAACGCCAGCGTCCTGCTGTTGGCGGGACAGGCAGCTACCCAGCTTGGCGCACTGGCGGAGGCGGAGACCCTGCTGCTGCGGGCGATGGCCGCCGCGCCAAAAGCAGCCGAACCGCGACGGGCGCTGGCGGTGGCCTACCTGCGCGGTGGTCAGGCCAACAAGGCACTGGCGATTCTCGACTTTCTCGCTTCGCTGATCGATTCGCCGCGGTCGGAGGACGGCGAGTCGCTCGCTCTGGCGGCCCAGGCCTATCTGCTGTTGGGTGATTTCAGGAAGGCCGACGCGACCTTTGAACGGGCGGCGCGCTTGTTGCCAGACGACAGGCAGCTGCGCGTCGCGCGGGCGCGGGCGCGGCTCGGGCGCGGCCAGGACGATCAGCCCTTGTCCGAGTTGGCCGAAATAGCCGCCATCGATAGAGGCCCGTCGGCGGACCTGGCGCTGATCAGCGCCCGCCTGCAGCGCCAGGAGTGGGAGGCGGCGCTGAGGGCGGTGGATTCCCTGGCGGAAAAGCTGCCAACAAGCCCGCTCCCGGACCATTTGCGAGGCGCGATTGCCTGGAAGCGGCATGATCCGGCCGGCGCACGCCGCGGCTTCGAGCTGGCTCTGGCAAAGGATCCGCGCTATTTCCCCTCCGTCCAGGGCATGGTGATCCTGGAGCTGGAGGAGAACAAGCCCGAGGCGGCGCGGCAGCGCATTGAAACTCTGTTGCAGAACGATCCGAAGAACGTCCCGGCGATGATCGTGATGGCCGACTGGATGGTGCGCACCGGCGCCCCCGCAAAGCAGATCAACGAGTTGCTGGAGCGCGCAGCGGCCACGCGCCCGAACGACCCGGCCACCCACCTGGCGATCATCGATCATCACCTGCGCGCTGGCGATCCGACGACGGCGCTGACCGCTGCGCGGGCCGCGGTGGTCGCCTTGCCCTCGGAGGCGGTATTGCTCGAACGCCTGGGCAGTCTGCAACTGGCTGCCGGCGATACCAACCAGGCGATTACCACGCTGGCCACGCTGGTGCGCGCGATTCCAAAATCGGCCGCGGCCCGTCTGCGGCTGGCCGATGCCTATCTGGTCGCCGGCAAGACGGACGAGGCCGAAGATCAGCTGCGCCTGGCGCTGCGGGTGGATCCGACGTCGCTGCCGGCGCAGCGGGCCAACGTGGCCATGGCGGTGCGCCAGAAAAATCCGGCGAAGGCCTTGCAACTGGCACGCTCACTGCAGAGTCAGTTCCCCAACGACGCGCTGGGATTTCGCCTCGAAGGCAACCTCGAAGCGAGCCGCAAGAACTGGGGCCCGGCGGCCAGCGCGTTCCGCAAGGCGCTGGTCCTTGATTCCGCAGGCGATGCGCCAGAGCGCCTGCACTGGGTGCTTGGTGCCGCAGGCAAGGCCGCCGAAGCGACGCAGTTCGAACGGGCCTGGCTCAAGGAGCACCCGCGCGACGCCGGCTTCATTGTGCACCTGGCAGACATGGCGATGTTGCGGAGCGATTGGCCTGCGGCCGAGGATGGCTACCGACAGGTTCTCGAATTGCAGCCGGAGAACGCGCTGGCCATGAACAATCTGGCCTACCTGCTGGTGCAGCTGAAGAAGCCGGGTGCCCTGCCGCTGGCCGAACGGGCGGTGGCTTTGGCGCCCGGACGCCCGGAAATGCTCGACACCCTGGCGCTCGTCCATGCCGAGGCGAAACAGTTCGATCAAGCGATTGCAGCGCAACGCAAGGCGGTAAGCCTGGCACCCGACTTGCCCGGACTGCGGCTGGCCTTGGCGCGGCTGTACCTGCAGGCTGGCGACAAGGAGAAGGCGCGTACTGAACTCGCCTCTCTGGCCAAGCGCGGCAAATCGTTTTCAGGGCACGATGAAGTCGTGGCCTTGCTCAAGCAGGCTGATCAATAGGGCTGATGGCCCGCGCGAGGCCGGCGGGTAGTCGACGGTTCTACCACGGCCGCAGCCGAAACACGCGTGCGGTCGGCACTCTTGGAGCACTCACCGAGCGGCGCCATAAAAGTCGAGCAGCCAATTGCCAACAGGCGGGGCCACCAAATCTTCACCCCGGCGTTGGAATGTGTCGCCGGCTCTCTGCGGCAGCGCCGGCGCATTGGGCCGGCGAGTAGATTCGCGAAGTCAGGTGCGCTTGCGGCGGGCGACAGCGCCGGCCAGGAGGCTGAAACCCAGCAGTGCCAGAGTCGCCGGTTCGGGCGTATTGCCGCCACCTGGACCGCCACCGCCTTCGCCGCCCGGAAAGCGCGGCTCGGTGAGCGCCGTCCCGTATTGGAAGAACACGTTGCTGATTTGGGTCAGGCTGAAGCCCGCACCCGGTGTCAACAGGAAGGTCACCGAATGATTGGTCAGTGGCTCGGTAAGTATGGGAGTGTTTCCGGTCGCCTTGTTGTCCCCGACCGACGTCAGCCCGTACTGCAGACCGTTCGGATCCGCCGGGCCCGAGAGGTTGGCACCTGGAAACACATCGCCAGGACCAAAGAGGCCCAGACCGCTGCTGGAAATGCCGGCATTAGCTCCCGGCAAACTGCCACTCGATACGGCGGCGTACGCCCACTCGCCGCCGACGACCGTGCCAGCCGGGTTTACCAGCGTCGTACCTTGATACGTGCCGCCATCCGCTGTCGCCGAAAAGCGCGTCAACTGGCCGGCGCCTCCCGAGAGGTTGAAGAACACGGCGGTCAGCACGTCGATCGGCACCAACACATCGTTGGCGCTGGTGTTGTCCAGCTTGACCTGCAACTTACCGGCGACGATGTCGAAGGTGACCGCTGCCGCCCGGGACCCCGACGACCCGCTGAAGCTGACCGACGCCGATGCTGGCAGTGCAACGGCCATCGCCGCGAGCACTACACTTGCCACTTTTAGCATGTTCATTAGGTATCTCCTGACTTATGCGACCTTTCAGGAATACAAGCATGATTCATGCCATAATTACAAACAACTAATATAAAAGTTATTTTTTCAGATCTTCGGAGAAATTCTCGCGTCGCTGTAAAGAATTTCGACAGTGCGAATCGAATCGGCAAGGCGGTTTTTGAAGCCGATGTCACAAGTAACGTGCCATAAGTCGATTGCCGCCTCCGATCCGTCAGTTTGTCGCGGCCAACCTGAAACTGGTCGCCATCCGCTGGCGTGAAACTGGGTGTTCTTCGAGGCTTTGATGTAAAGCTGGTTTTTCTTCGCTGTTTGGGTCTTCTTTGGTTTTCTTTCCAGATCGT
>NZ_JAPUVQ010000098.1:0-59303 GCF_029255145.1 Accumulibacter sp. | reverse complement strand
GGAGGCTTCAGCCGCTTCGTTACCTCCACGACTGCTCCAGTTGCTACCGGCCGGAGCGAAAGTTGCCGGGCGGGATTCGCACCCGCTGGAAAACAGCGCCTTGTCACGGCGCACAGGATTTTAGGTTGAAACAACTGCAAGGCGGCGATTCTGTACAAGCTGGCGATCCAGGCGCAACGGTAGGCGGCGCAAGCGCTGCCTACCGTTGCGGCGCTCAACAAGCTGGTGGACGCTAATTCGGTGGCGGTTTCCTGACGGTTTCAAAAGCTTGAAAATGCCTACCGCATTTTTAAGGGTCATGGGATGCGCCCCGATTGATGCTCACTAGATAAAGCTAGTACGTCATCGCCATAGTTAGCGCCTCTTGGTTGGGTGCTGGCGGCGATGCAGAGCAAGGCGGCAGGCAAATGTCGGCCAAGGAGCGATCGCTCGCTGTAGCGCGACTGTGCAAGCCGTAGGGGCATGGCCTGCCCTAGGGGGGCGTGGTCAAGGCCATGAACAACTGCAGCGCACAATGCGAAAGACAAGCGCACGCGAGAACCAAGCCAGACCTTGCGGTTAATGGCGAGAATAGTTCATTCAATTGTCAGGTATAGAAGTTGCTGGGGTGCGCTGCACAATGCCGCCGGCAAGGATGCTGCAAGAGGCTAGGACGGCCTTGATGGAATGGGGGCAGTCTGTACGGTCTGGCGGTCGATCGGGCCTTGTGGGGGTAAGGTGGGGGCGTGGTCATGGTTCGCTGCCGCAACCAGTCACGGCCTTGGGCGTGGTCAAGGTCTGGTCATGGTCCCCTACTTGGTCAAGGCCTGGGCGGGGTCCGCTACCCGTAGAACCTACCAAACCCAACGCGGCATACAGATAGGCATACGCGTAACCAGTGAAAGAAAAAACCCCTTAATAATTAAGCGCTTAGATCGTATTATGGCGGAGAGAGCGGGATTCGAACCCGCGTTAGGATATTATCCTAAACACGCTTTCCAGGCGTGCGACTTAAACCACTCATCCATCTCTCCTGAGGACGGCGAATTCTAGCAGAAGGCAACAGGAACACCAAACGCGCAACCCTGAATCATGACCCTGTTTGACCGGCCGCAGTCTGGCGCCGACGGTCACCGCGTCGCCTGTAGCCGGTCGTTGTCGGGGTCGGCGAGGCCGATGCAGCGTCTGCGGCGAGCCCACTGAAGGAGAGTCACTCGGGCGCGGGCAGAAGACGCCTTGGTGTGCGGTGGCCAAGCGAGGCATTGCAGACCCAGTCGGAGCCACGCCGGGTCGCCTTGGCCGTTCTCTGGCGACCGAATTCGAGTTGAACTTGGAACGGCTGAACAAGGCGGCAACACATGCGCACCGGGGCGACGGGCCAAGCCTGGCGGAAGCGATAGCGGCGAAAGGGCCTGCCCCGGATCAGGCCGCACAGCAGGTCGACGTGACCCACTTTGAGGTGGGCGCCGTCGGTGTCACGCAGGTGAAACAGGATCTCGGCGTGTAGCAGCGGATCCCGCCGTGGGAACGGCAGGCGCAGCCTGGCTTCGAATTGCGAGCGGCCCTTTAGCGTTTGGCGTTGCGCCGGGAGGCCAACTGAAAGACAGGCGTCAAGCGCCCGCAGAGCAGCAACGCGGTAAGCCGATGGCGGCACTTGCTCGCGTCCCTCGACGGCGACGCGACTTTCGCGGTAAAAATACCGGACTTCCACTTTTCGAAACAGGAACCGCATGAGCCCCTCTGCTGCACCCGACCTGCCGATCGCTGGCGTGCCGACTGGCCACTCGAAATGGACCACGGAGCGCGTTCTGGACGTGCGCTACTGGACGCCTGCGATGCTCTCTTTTCGTACCACCCGCGACGACGCGTTCCGTTTCACGCCGGGACATTACGCGCGGCTGGGCCTCGCCGCCGACGACGGCAGCATTGTCTGGCGCCCCTTTTCGATGGTCTCTGCCGCGACTGACCACCACCTCGAATTCCTCGCCGTGCTGGTTCCCGGCGGTGCTTTTTCAAGCGCCTTGGCAAGGCTGAGGGTGGGCGACTCAATCCAGGTCGAGCGCGCCAGCTTCGGTTTTCTCACGGTCGACCAATTGGCTGCGGGTCGAGACCTGTGGCTGCTGGCCAGCGGGACCGGGCTCGGACCGTTCGTTTCGATCTTGCGCGATCCGTCGGTCTGGCGCGCTTTCGAGCGCTTGATCGTCGTCCATAGCGTTCGCCGATCGTCGGAACTTGCCTACCGGACTGAACTCACCACGTTGGCCGATGAGCACCTTTTGGTCGCTGGCGCGGCACGGCTGCTCTATCTTCCGGTGGTGACGCGTGAACAAGGGGCTACGGCGCTTGCCTCGCGGATCCCGCGCCTGATTGCCGACGGGCGACTGGAGGAGGCTGCAGGCAGGCAGCTCAGTGTCCTTGCATCGCGCCTGATGATCTGCGGCAACCCCGAACTGGCGCTGACGCTGCGGCAAGTACTCGGCGCGCGCGGGTTTGCCACCAGCCGCCGCGGGATACCCGGGCAGATGGCGTTCGAGAAGTACTGGTAGCCGGCCAAGCCGAAAGCCGCCTTCGGGCGACTCATCGTGCCCGGCCCAGCGAGCGCCAGGTGGCCACGATGGGCGCCGCTCGGTCTTCGCGCGCGGCTTGCCTGGCAACGGCGCCGCTTGACGGCATCGTCGGCCATCAGCGGACACAAGAACGGAGGCCTTGCGGGCCTCCGTCTCTCCTCGGGCTGTGCCGTGGTTCGCTCAATAGACGTCGTGCTGAGTGTTGTAGACGTTGAACTTGCCGGTTGGCGTGACCAGCCCCGGGTCCTTGATCACCGCCTTCAGCTTGCGGGTCTTGTCGTCCACCACGACCAGTGCCGACTGCTTGTCCTTGGCACTCCAGACCGAGAACCAGATCTCGTCGCCGGCCTTGTTGTACTCCGGTTGAACGATGCGTTTGGCGCCGTCGTCACTGATCCCGGCCCACTCGCCGATCGGCAGGACTTCAAACCCTTTTTCCAGGTTCCGGATGTCGAACACCGCGACCGACTGACTGATCTTCGCTTCCGGATTGAGCGGCGTATCGACCCACAGGTTATTCGACTTGGGATGCGTCTTGATGAACAGCGAGCCGCTTCCCTGGCCCTTGAGCGTTTGCACGACTTTCCACGCCTGTGCCTTGTGCTTCACCGGATCGGTGCCGATCATGCTGATCCCCTCGTCGCCAAGATCGCTGGTCGCCCACACCGGGCCAAACTTCGGATGGACGAAATTGGCGCCGCGGCCAGGGTGCGGGATCTTGCCGACATCGACCAGAGCGGCCAGCTTGTCTTCCTTGGTATCGATCACGGCGATCTTGTTCGAGGCGTTGGCGGCGACCATGAAGTAGCGGCCGGTCGAATCAAACCCGCCATCGTGCAGGAAGCGGGCGGCGTTGATGTTGGTCACCCGCAGGTTGTCGAGGTCCTTGTAGTTCACCACCAGTACCTTGCCAGTCTCCTTGGCATTGACGATGAACTCGGGGTTGAAGTGCGATCCGACGATCGACGCCACGCGCGGTTCGGGATGGTATTCCTGCGTGTCGACGGTCATCCCGCGGGTCGATTCGATCTTCAGTGGCTTCAAGGTGTCGCCATCCATGATCACGAACTGCGGCGGCCAATAGGTCCCGGCAATCGCGTACCGGTCTTCGTAACCCTTGTATTTCGAGGTCTCGACCGAACGCGCTTCGAGGCCGACCTTGATCTCGGCAACGTTGGTCGGCTCCGGCATCCACAGGTCGATCAGATTGATACGCGCGTCACGACCGATCACATAGAGGTAACGCCCGGACTTCGACATCCTTGAAATATGTACCGCGTAGCCGGTTTTCAGGATCTTGACGATCTTCTTGCTATTGCCGTCGATCAGAGCGATCTCGCCGGCATCGCGCAAGGTCACCGAAAACAGGTTGTCGAGGTCGAGCGCGTTCATCTTCTTCGTGGGGCGCTGCTCCGGCGGGACGATGACCTTCAACGACGCCATCATCTCTTTCATTCCCCATTCCGGCGGCGTCGGCGGTTCCTGCTGGACGTAGCGCGCCATCATGTCGACTTCGGCCTCGGTCAACTCACCGGAGGTACCCCAGTTCGGCATCCCGCCGGCCGAGCCATACTGGATGAAGACCTTCAGGTACTCGGTACCGCTGGCCAGCGTCTTGTCGGTGGTCAGCGGCCTGCCCGTTGCCCCCTTGCGCAGCACGCCATGGCAGCCGGCGCAGCGCTGAAAGTAGATGTTCTTGGCCTTCTCGAACTCCTCCTTGGTCATCGGAGGCGCCTTGGGGTTGATGTTCTGGTGCATATCGGTCGTACCGACCGGCGATGAATCGCCGGCCTGATAGCTTTGTTCGACCTGCGAAATCGGCTTCTTGGCCTGTTCGTCGGCAAAGGCATCAACTGATGCCATCGGCAAAATCGCCGCGACCAGCAATCCAGCCGCGTGCGATCGACAAAAGTTCATCATCTCCATTTTCTCTCCCTTGGGGTCATAAAGCCGGCAAGACGCCGCGCCAAGCTGCCGGTTTACGCTTCTGCCAGTCATGCCATGTTGACCCAGGTCAACAAGCGAGCACTTTATCGCCCGGAACGTCCACTGTTCACCGCCACCGTCGGGGCGAGCGGCTACGGCAGCCGTAGTCGGACAGTCGTGGGCGGCCCCCCATGGCGCGGCACCAGGCCATTCCGGAGACATTTCAAAGGCGCCGGCCAGGGTTTCGAAGTATGCGCCATCTCATGACCGCGGTGGAGCGCGGGCTAGGGCGCCAACAGCGACTCAGCAGAGCCTCCCGCGCACTCAGTTCGGCGCGAGTTCGGCGCTCGCGCTCATGGCGGTGACACCGTCCGGCGCATGCGCCGCCAGCGAAACCTGGCCGTCCCGAATGCTGCAGACCAAGCGAAACGGCGCCAGGTCGAAGAGCGGCGCCAGTCCCTTGAAGCTGAATGCGCGTACTGCCCTTGGCTCATGCCGTCGCAGCAGGTCCATCAGCAGCACGGCGGTCAGCGGCCCGTGCACCACCAGACCAGGATAGCCCTCTTCCCTAGTCGCGTAGGGCCGATCGTAGTGAATCCGGTGGGCGTTGAAGGTCAGCGCCGAAAAGCGGAACAGCAGCTTCGGGTCCGGCGTCACAATGCGCGCGCAAGCGCCCTCCTCCACCGCCGGCCAGCCGATCACGTCCGGGCAGGCGACCGCGGCGCCAGGCTCGCGGTAGACAATGTCCTGCTCCTCCTCGATGCACAGCACGCCATCCTGGTAATAGCTGCAGAGCACCGAAACAAAGGCCAGCGATCCCGAACGCCCGGACTTCTGCCGGATGTCGCGAATGACCGCTTCACGGCGCGCCGACTGCCCGATCAGCAGCGGCCTGTGGAAGCGCATCCGCGCCCCGGCGAACATCCGCCGCGGATAGGGAATCGGCGGCATGAAGCCGCCGCGCTGCGGATGCCCGTCGACGTCGAGCTGCGCCTGCGGCGCCCGCGCAAGAAAATAGAACCAATGCCACAGCGGCGGCAGCGCGCTCCCTTTATCGAAACGGGTCGTGGTGTCGTCGAGCGTCGCTGCCGCTGCCAGCGCCGGCACCACTCCCAGATCATCGTCGGTGCTCTCGCGACGGCCAATCCATGCTGCGAAGTCTGTTGTCGTATCGGTCATCGGGCGGATCCTTTCAGGGTTTTCCGGAGAGCGTTCGGGGAGTACAGCACAGCCGGCGGACAAACTCAAGTTGGTACGCAGACCGCGCAGCAGCCCCCGATAGCGTCAGAAGCTTGCATCGGGTGGCGCCATTTGCCCGTATACTGTGCGCATTGCGTCGGCACACGAACTGACGCGCGATGCGGAAGTCGAGTCCTTGGGCTGGCTCTTCTGCTGGGAGGAAGGGTCATGAACGAGCGAGAAGTTTCGACCAAGGCGACGTCGCTGCACTCTGCCGCCGCGGGCGCTTCGAGCGCGACCAGGGCCGGGAGCACAAGCACCACGGCACCGGCGGACAGAGACCCGAACGGTCGCAGCCGGGAAAGCGCGCAGGATCAGGAGCGCACGCGCGAGGACGACACGCTGCCGATGGATGGCTTGCGGGTCATCGACGTCGGTACGTTCCTTGCGGGTCCCTATGCGGCGTCGATGCTCGGCGAATTCGGCGCCGAGGTTCTCAAAGTCGAGCACCCGATCGCCGGCGACCCGATGCGCCGCTTCGGGACGGCTTCGAAACGCCACGATGCGACGCTGGCGTGGCTCAGCGAGGGTCGCAACCGCAAATCGGTCACTCTCGACCTCCGCCAGCACGAAGGCGTCGCCCTGTTTCTGAAACTGGTCGCCAAGTCCGACGTCCTGATCGAAAACTTCCGCCCGGGAACGATGGAGGAATGGGGCCTCGGTTGGGAAATCCTGAAAGAGGCCAACCCGGCGCTGGTCATGCTCCGTGTCTCGGGTTACGGGCAAACCGGCCCCTATCGTCGGCGCTCGGGCTTCGCCCACATTGCGCACGGCTTCGCCGGACTGTCGTACCTCGCCGGCTTCCCGCACGAAACACCGGTGTTGCCTGGCACTTCGCCGCTCGGTGACTACCTCTCCAGCCTCTACGGCGCGATCGGTATCCTGATAGCGCTACGCCACCGCGAGGCGACCGGCGAAGGGCAGATCGTCGACATCGGCATCTATGAAGCGGTTTTTCGCCAGATGGACGAGATTGCCGCGGCGTACGGCCTGTTCGGCAAGGTTCGCGAGCGCGAAGGCGCCGGCAGCTTCGTCGCCGTTCCGCATGGTCACTTCCGCACCATTGACGACAAGTGGGTAGCGATCGCCTGCACCACCGACAAGATGTTCGAACGTTTCGCTGCCGTGATGGGCAGACCGGAACTGGCGGCCACCGACCGCTACGGCAATCAGCGCAAGCGCCTGGCAGCACGCGACGAAGTCAACCGGATGGTCGTCGAATGGGTCGAGTCGCTGACTCGCGATGAGGTGATGGCGCGCTGTATCGCCGGCGAGGTGCCGATCGGCAAGCTGAACAGCATCGCCGACATCTTCGAGGACGAGCACTTCATCGCGCGCGGCAATCTGGCGCAGCTGACCGAGGAAGGTCTGGGTGAGGTGGTCGTTCCGGGCGTCGTACCGACGCTTTCCTTGACACCTGGGCGGATCGCCAATCTCGGCCCACCGCTGGGGAACGCGACCTATGAAATCCTGCGCGAGCTGCTCGGGATTTCGGCGCTGGAAATCAAACGTCTGCGACAACGCAAGATCATCTGAACCGGCCACTGCGAGACACTCTGATGAGCACTGATCAAGCCGAGACCAAGCTGCCGCTCGACGGCATTCGCGTGATCGACGCCGCGACGGTCATCGCCGCGCCCTACAGCGCCAGCATTCTGGGCGAATTCGGCGCCGACGTGATCAAGGTCGAAAACCCCAAGGGCGGCGACCCGATGCGCTACTTCGGGACGCCGACCAAACGCAAGGACACGCTGGCCTGGCTTAGCGAAGCGCGTAACAAGAAGTCCGTGACGATCGATCTGCACCTTCCTGAAGGAGTCAATCTGTTCAAGAGGCTGATCGAGAAAGCGGACGTGCTGTGCGAAAACTTTCGTCCCGGAACCCTGGAGAAATGGGGCCTTGGCTGGGACGTGCTGCACGCCATCAACCCGCGCCTGATCATGCTCCGCGTCACCGGTTACGGCCAGACCGGCCCTTACCGCGACCGGCCGGGATTTGCCCGCGTCGCGCACGCGGTCGGCGGCATCGCCTTTCTCTCGGGAATGCCGCGGGGAACGCCGGTCACGCCGGGGTCGACCACGCTCGGCGACTATCTCACCGGCCTGTATGGCTGCATCGGCATCCTGATGGCCTTGCGCCACCGCGATCGCACCGGCGAGGGGCAATACATCGACGCCGCGCTGTACGAATCGGTGTTTCGCTGCACCGACGAACTGGCGCCGGCCTACGCCATGTTCGGCCGGATCCGCGAACGGCACGGGCCGACGCACAACGACTTCGCTTGTCCGCACGGCCATTTTCCGACCAAGGAGGACGGCAAGTGGGTGGCCATATCGTGCGTCACCGACAAGCTCTTCGAGCGCCTGGCGATTGCCATGAAGCGACCCGAACTGGCGGCGCCGCACGTGTACGGCGATCAGAAGACGCGGCTGGAAAACCGCCACGACGTCAACGAAATCGTCCGGGACTGGTGCGGTTCGCTGCGCCGGGAGGAGATCCTCGACCGCTGCTTCGCCGCCGGCGCCCCTGCCGGACCCTTGAACAGCATTGCCGACATCTTCGGTGACCGCCAGTTTCACGCCCGGCGCAACCTGGTGGCGATCGACGAGGCGGATATCGGCGAGACGGTCATCGTCCCGTCGGTATTGCCCCGCCTGTCGGTGACACCTGGTCGAATCAGGCACCTCGGTCCGCGGCTCGGGCAACATACCGACGAAGTGCTCTCCGGGCTGCTTGGCGTGAACGCGACCGAGATCGAAGAGCTCCGCCGAAAGCGTGTCATCTGAAACCCAGTGGCGGTGAGGCCGATGCGGCGACCGCCGTGAGCGCGCTGCCAGCCGCTGCTCGCAAGACGGGAGCCCTCGGGCCGGAGCCCGCCAGTGAGCAAGGGGACGCGGCGGTGGCCCGCCGACTTACGTACAAGCGCTGCCCGCGCAGCAAGGATTGGTGACTGGCATGGATGGAATTCTCAAGGGATTGCGCGTCGTCGAGGGCTCGGCTTTCGTCGCGGCGCCGCTCGGTGGCATGACCCTGGCGCAGCTCGGCGCGGATGTGATCCGCTTCGACCCGATCGGCGGCGGGCTCGATTACGGGCGCTGGCCGCTGACCAATGATGGTCGGCACAGCCTGTTCTGGGCCGGCCTGAACAAAGGCAAGCGCTCGATCGCCGTCGACTTTCGCCAGCCACGCGGACAGGAGTTGCTGACCCGGCTGATCTGCGCGCCCGGCGACGATGCCGGACTGTTCAGCACCAACTTCCCGGCCAGGGGCTGGCTCTCCTACGAGGCGCTGAAGGCGCAGCGTCCGGACCTGATCATGGTCAACCTGAGCGGTCGCCGCGACGGCGGCTCGGAGGTCGACTACACCGTAAACCCGCAAATCGGCCTGCCCATGATGACCGGGCCGACCAACTCACCGGAGGTGGTGAACCACGTCTTTCCGGCATGGGACTTCATCAGCGGGCAGATGATCGCCATCGCCATGCTCGCCGCCGAAAGGCACCGGCGCCTGACCGGCGAAGGACAACTCGTTCGCCTGGCGCTGAAGGACGTCGCGCTGGCGATGATCGGCAATCTCGGGATGATCGCCGAGGTGATGATCAATGACGCCGACCGCCCCAAGCAGGGCAACTACCTGTACGGGGCCTTTGGCCGCGACTTCGAAACACTGGACGGCAAGCGCCTGATGATCGTCGGACTTACCGACATGCAGTGGCGCTGCCTGACCAAGGCGACCGGTCTGCACGAAGAGATCGCCGCACTCGGCGCCCGGCTTGGCCTCGACCTCGACGACGAAGGCAATCGCTTTCGCGCCCGCCAGCAGATTGCTGCCCTGCTCGAACCGTGGTGCCACGCGCGCACGCTGGCTGAAGCGGCCGCGGTCTTCAATACGCACCGAGTCACCTGGGGCCCCTATCGGAGCGTTCGCCAGGCGATCGACGACGATCCCGACTGCTCGACCGACAATCCGCTGTTCACGATGACCGAGCAGCCCGGCGTCGGCGCGTACCTGATGCCGGCGTCGCCGCTCGACTTCGCCGGCTGCCCGCGTCTGCCGGCGCAGCCGGCACCCGCGCTGGGCCAGCACACCGACCAGATTCTGCTCGACATCCTCGGCCTCAGCGAAGCGGAAGTCGGTCGTTTGCATGACGATGGCGTGGTCGCTGGACCCGCCTGAAACCGCTACAAGCAGAGTTTCGCTGCCCGCCGAGCCAACCGCCGTTCTTTCACCAGGGAAAATGCCATGAAGCTACCCGTCCATTTCTACAAACCGCTCGCCATCGGCGCGCCACAGCCCCTGCGCGAACTGCCGGTGCGGCCGGAAAGGATGATTCATTTCTTTCCGCCGCACATCGACAAGATCCGCGCCAAGGCACCAGAGACGGCCACCAAATGCGACGTCATGTGCGGCAACCTGGAGGATGCCATCCCGATCGAAGCCAAGGACGCGGCACGTGCCGGATTCATCGAACTGCTAGCCGGGCACGATTTTGGCGATACCGGGATGTGGGTACGGATCAACGCCTTGAACAGCCCGTGGGTGCTCGACGACCTGACCGAGATCATCAAGCACGTCGGCAACAAACTTGACGTGATCATGATCCCGAAGGTCGAGGGGCCCTGGGACATTCACTTCGTCGATCAGTACGTTGCCCTGCTCGAAGCCAAATACGGCGTCCGCAAACCGATTCTGCTGCACGCCCTGCTCGAGACGGCGCAGGGAGTGACCAACGTCGAGGCGATCTGCGGCGCCAGTCCAAGGATGCACGGCCTGAGCCTCGGCCCGGCCGACCTGGCAGCGTCGCGTGGCATGAAGACCACCCGGGTGGGTGGCGGGCACCCCGGCTACGGTGTTCTGGTCGACGAGGAAGAAGGCAAGAGTCAGCGTGCGTTCTATCAACAGGATCTCTGGCATTACACCATCGCGCGCATGGTCGATGCCGCCGTCGCGCACGGCCTGCGCTCGTTCTACGGTCCGTTCGGCGACCTCAAGGACGAAGCCGCCTGCGAAGCGCAATTCCGCAACGCCTTCCTGATGGGCTGCTCGGGAGCCTGGTCGCTGGCGCCGAACCAGATCGCGATCGCCAAGCGCGTCTTCAGCCCCGACGTCAAGGAAGTGCTGTTTGCCAAGCGCATTCTTGAGGCGATGCCCGACGGCAGCGGCGTCGCGACGATCGACGGCAAGATGCAGGACGATGCCACCTGGAAACAGGCCCGGGTGATCGTCGATCTGGCACAGCTGGTCGCCCGACGCGATCCGGACCTGGCGGCCGCATATGGATTCTGACATGAGGACCTCGACATTGAGGATGTTGGCATGAACACCGAGCACCGCGAGGAGCAGCACCGATGAGCGAGAAGACCACCCAGGGCAACTTCTTCGAGGATTTTTGTATCGGGCAAACGATTGCCCATGCGACGCCGAGGACCGTTACCGAGGGCGATGTGGCCCTCTACACGGCGCTGACCGGTAGCCGCTTCGCGATGACCTCGGCCGACACCTTCGCCCACAGCCTCTCGTTCCGGCGTGCGCCGGTGGACAACCTGCTGGCGTTCAACATCGTCTTCGGCAAGACCGTTCCGGACATCTCGCTGAATGCCGTCGCCAACCTCGGCTACGCTGCAGGTCGCTTCGGGCACCGAGTCTATCCGGGCGACACACTCACCGCCGACTCGACGGTGATCGGCCTCAAGGAGAACCGCGATGGCCAGACCGGCATTGTCTATGTGCGCTCGCGCGGGGTCAATCAGCTCGGCCAGATTGCCCTCGAGTACTGCCGATGGGTGATGGTTCGCAAGCGTGATCCGGCGTCGCCGGCCCCGGAAACGGTCGTGCCAGAGCTGCCCGAGGCGATTGCCGCCAGCGATCTGGTCGTACCCGCAGGGATCCGCGTTGAACGCTACGACACGGCGCTTTCCGGCAGTCCCGACCTGTGGAACGACTATCGGGTTGGCGAACGGATCGATCACGTGGACGGGATGACCATCGAAGAGAGCGAGCACATGATGGCCACCCGCCTGTACCAGAACACGGCCCGGGTGCACTTCAACCAGCACGCCGAGAAGGACGGACGCTTTGGCCGCCGGATCGTCTACGGGGGTTACGTCATCAGCCTGGCCCGCGCACTGTCCTTCAACGGCCTGGCCAATGCCTTCAGCGTCGCGGCGATCAATGGTGGCCGGCATGTTTCGCCAGCGTTCGCTGGCGATACCGTCTACGCCTGGTCGGAAGTGATCGACACGCTGTCGCTGCCGGGCCGCAATGACCTGGGAGCACTGCGGGTGCGTACCGTGGCGACCAAGGACCGCCGCTGTGCCGACTTTCCCTACAAACTGGCCGATGGCCGCTACGACCCGAGTGTCCTGCTCGACTTCGACTATACGGTCTGGATGCCGAAGCGACCCGGCAGCGGCCGCTCCCCGACACCATCAGCGGCCTGAGCACCCGTACGCGCTGCAGGCCGGCGCACCTGCCCCGGCAGGAAAACCCACGGCCGCGCGTTTCCCGAACGGCCGGCGGTGCCGCCGGTTTCGCCAGGAAGATTGACTCCGCTGACCAGGACCGGCGTCATTGTTTTCAATGAACTCGAACTGAGCTATGCTGGCGAGCAAAAACGACAGCGATGTACAACCGAAGTTCAACAATGGAGGAATCATGTTCCAAGTCCGAATACATGGTCGCGGTGGCCAGGGTGTGGTCACCGCTGCCGAAATGTTGTCAATTGCTGCATTCGAGGAAGGTCGCCATGCACAGGCCTTTCCAAGCTTCGGATCGGAGCGCACCGGCGCCCCGGTGGTCGCCTTTTGCCGGATCGCGGACCAGGAGATCCGGCTGCGTGAACCGATCATGGAGCCCGATGCCCTGATCATTCAGGATCCGACCCTGCTGTTCCAGGTGGACGTCTTCTCGGGTCTGAAGAAAGGCGGCTACATCCTGATCAACACCAGCCGTAGCTTCACCGAACTGGGCCTCGGCGATTTCGTCCGTGATTGGCCGAAAGAGCGGCTGTGCACGGTCCCCGCCACCGACCTCAGCCGCAAGCACGTCGGCCGGCCAATGCCCAATGTCCCTTTGCTGGCCGGCTTTGCCGCCGCATCCGGAATCATCCGCCTGGAGTCGGTGATCAAGGCGATCAACGCCAAGTTCTCGGAGAAGATAGCCAGCAACAACATCGCCGCCGCCACCGAGGCCTATCAGTTCGTCATTGACGAGATCGCAGGGGCTAGTCACCAGGAGGCCGCACATGCTTAAACAGACAGAAGGTTCACACGCCGTTGCCGAGGCGGTCGGCCTTTGCCGACCCGAGGTCATTTGCGCCTATCCGATTTCGCCGCAGACGCACATCGTCGAAGGCCTCGGCGAAATGGTCAAGGCCGGGGAAGTCAAGGACTGCGAGTTCATCAACGTCGAATCCGAATTCGCGGCGATGAGCGTCGCCATCGGTTCGTCGGCAACCGGCGCCCGCACCTATACCGCCACCGCTTCGCAGGGCATTCTATTCATGTGCGAGGCGGTCTACAACGCTTCCGGCCTCGGTCTGCCGATCGTGATGACGGTCGCCAACCGCGCCATCGGCGCACCGATCAACATCTGGAACGACCACACCGATGCCCTCTCGCAACGCGACAGCGGCTGGATCCAGCTGTTCGCCGAAACCAACCAGGAAGCGCTCGATCTGCACATTCTGGCCTTCAAGCTGGCGGAGGAAGTGAGCCTGCCGGTGATGGTCTGCATGGACGGCTTCATCCTCACGCACGCTTACGAGCGCGTCGACGTACCAACCCAGGAGCAGGTCGACTCATTCCTGCCACCTTACGAACCACGGCAGGTGCTCGACCCCACGGATCCGGTATCGATCGGCGCGATGGTCGGGCCGGAGGCGTTCTCCGAAGTGCGCTACCTCGCGCACGCCAAGCAAATGCAGGCTCTGGAACTGATCCCCAAGTTGGCCGAGCAATTCAAGAAGACATTCGGTCGCGATTCGGGTGGTCTGACCCATTCCTATCTTACCGACGATGCAGACACAATCGTTGTCGCCATGGGTTCGATCCTGGGCACCATCAAGGATGTCGTCGACGAGATGCGCCAGGCTGGCGAAAAAATCGGCGTGCTGGGAATCATTTCCTACCGTCCGTTCCCGCTCGATAACGTCCGCGCGGCGCTGCAGAACGCCAAGCGGGTCGTCGTGCTCGAGAAGAGCCTGGCGGTCGGCATCGGCGGCGTCGTGTCCACCGATGTGCGGATGGCGATGTCGGGGCTGCAGCTCGAAGGACACACGGTAGTGGCTGGACTGGGTGGACGGGCGATTACCATGAAATCGCTGCACGCGCTGTTTGCCAAGGCCGTCCGCGGAGAACTCGATCGCCTGACCTTTCTCGATCTCGACTGGGAGGTGGTCAACAAGCAACTCGAACGCGAGCGTAGGACGCGCCGCTCGGGTCCGGCAGCGGAAAGCATGCTGCGCGACGTCGGCGTCATTGCCGCCCGAATCGGCTGAGGAGAAACCCCATGAGCTTCCAACCCGTTCATTTCTATCAGACCGGCACCTTCACTGTCGGCAACCGCCTGCTGGCAGCCGAAGAGCGCAGTGTCCAGGCCAACATGGAACGTACCAATTCACTCAACTCGGGGCACCGCGCGTGCCAGGGCTGCGGTGAAGCGCTTGGCGCACGGTACGCCATCGACGCGGCAATGAAAGCCGCCAGTGGTCGCCTGATCGCGGCCAACGCCACCGGTTGCCTTGAAGTATTTTCGACGCCCTACCCGGAAACGTCGTGGCAAATCCCCTGGATTCACTCGCTGTTCGGTAATACCGCTGCCGTGGCCACCGGCATCGCGGCGGCGATCAAGGTGAAAAGGCACAAGGGCCAGATGGGCGACGTTCGCGTCGTCGCTCAGGGCGGCGACGGCGGCACGACCGACATCGGCTTCGGCTGCCTGTCGGGAATGTTCGAGCGCAATGACGATGTCCTGTATATCTGTTACGACAACGGTGGCTACATGAACACCGGTGTGCAACGCAGTTCGGCGACGCCGCCGGCAGCGCGAACGGCGACCACCATGCCGGTCGGCCCAGAGCCCGGAAACGCCTTCGGCCAGGGCAAGTTCGTCCCGGCGATTGCCATGGCACACGAGATTCCTTACGTCGCGACGGCCACCGTCGCCGACCTCCGTGATCTCGAATACAAGGTCACCAAGGCCATGGGCATGCGCGGCGCACGCTACATCCACATTCTCGTCCCCTGTCCGCTGGGCTGGGGTGCGGCCTCGGAAGACACCATCCTGCTCGCGCGTCTGGCCAAGGAAACCGGCATTTTCCCGGTTTTCGAGGCGGAGAACGGTGAGCTCACCGACGTGCTGAAGATTCGCCGGAAGCAGCCAGTCGAAGCGTACCTTAAGCGGCAGAAGCGCTACGCGCACCTGTTCGGCAAGAAGCCGGCAGTCGAAACGATCGCCCGCCTGCAAGCGGCGGCAGACAAGAACATTCGCAAGTACGGACTGCTCGACCAGGAGGCGAACTGATGGAAAAACCCTTTGCCATTACCCTAGACCCCGGCTCATCGCTGGCCAACCACACTGGCTCGTGGCGTACCTCGCGACCGGTCTATGTTGACCGCCTGCCGCCCTGCAACAAGCAGTGCCCTGCCGGCGAAGACATCCAGGGCTGGCTTTTTCATGCCGAATCGGGTGACTACGAAAGCGCCTGGCGGCACCTGACCCGCGACAATCCGTTCCCGGCGATCATGGGGCGGGTCTGCTACCACACCTGCGAAGGCGCCTGCAACCGTGGCCAGATCGACGAGGCGGTGGGAATCAATTCGGTCGAGCATTTTCTCGGAGACGAGGCTCTAAAGCGCGGCTGGAAGCTCACCCCACCGGCCAGCGAATCCGGCAAGAGCGTGCTCGTCGTCGGTGCCGGCCCGTCCGGCATGTCGGCCGCCTACCACCTGCGCCGGCAGGGTCACCAGGTCACGGTGTACGAGGCGGGGCCGATGCTCGGCGGCATGATGCGCTTCGGCATCCCCAAGTACCGCCTGCCGCGCGACGTGCTCGAAGCAGAAATGCAGCGAGTCGTCGAGCTCGGCGTCACGGTGAAGCTGAACAGCAAGGTCGACAACATTCTGACGACCATGCAGGACGGCAAGTTCGACGCCGCCTTCCTGGCCGTTGGCGCGCACATCGGCAAACGGGCGAGAATCCCGGCTGGCGACGCGGCGAAGATCATCGACGCGATTTCGCTGCTGCGCAGCATGGAGGGTGAAGAAAAGCCGATGCTCGGCCGCCGCGTCGTCGTCTATGGCGGCGGCAACACGGCCATCGACGTCGCGCGCACCGCCAAGCGCATGGGCGCCGAACCGTTGATCGTCTATCGCCGCACGCGTGAAAAGATGCCGGCGCACGACTTCGAGATGGAGGAGGCGATTCAGGAAGGGATCATGGTCAAGTGGCTGTCGACCATTACCCAGGCGGACGAATCGTCATTGACCATTGAAAAGATGGCCCTTGACGACAAGGGTTTCCCGCAGCCGACCGGCGAATTCGAGACCATCGAGGCCGACTCGCTGGTGCTGGCGCTGGGACAGGACGTCGATCTCGGACTGCTGCAGGGCGTTCCCGGCCTGGAAGTGCGCGATGGCGTGGTTCAGGTCGCGGCGAACATGATGACCGGCCATCCGGGCATCTTTGCCGGTGGCGACATGGTCCCCGCCGAGCGCAACGTCACCGTCGGCATTGGCCACGGCAAGCAGGCGGCGAGGCATATCGACGCCTGGCTGCGTGGCGAAAAGCACGTGCCGGCGCCGCAACACGAAGTGGCGGTCTTCGAGAAGCTGAACACCTGGTACTACGCCGATGCGCCCAAGACGGTACGGCCGATGCTGGACATCATTCGTCGTCAGTCGACCTTCGACGAAGTCCAGGGCGGGCTCGACGAGAGCACCGCGCTGTTCGAGGCTCGCCGCTGCCTTTCGTGTGGCAACTGCTTCGAATGCGACAACTGCTACGGCGTCTGCCCGGACAACGCGGTGATCAAGCTCGGCCCCGGCAAGCGCTTTGCCTTCAACTATGACTATTGCAAGGGCTGCGGAATGTGCGTAGCCGAATGTCCCTGCGGTGCGATCAAGATGGAGGCGGAAGAGATCTGATCGCTGCTGCACCCGCCTCGCTCCTGACCGGCTTCCCGGCCAGGAGCACCGATACTCCGTGACCCGGCGCAGTCTGCCCGGGTTGCCCAATCTGGGGGTCCTTCGTGCGTTTTCGCTCGCAGAGCCTTTCCTTGTTCCCTTACCCACGAGGTATTTATGTCAAACGAAACAAAGAACGTCTACGTATTTGGCGCCAGCAGAACCGACGGCGACGCCACCATGAAGAACCTGCTCGGAGGCAAGGGCGCCAACCTGGCCGAGATGTGCCGCCTGGGAATCGTCGTGCCACCGGGTCTGACGATCAGCACCGAAGTCTGCACCGTCTACACCAGGGAGGGCCAGGACGCCGTACTCAAGCTGATCGAAGCGGAAGTGCGCCAGAGTGTCGCTTTCATCGAACAGGAGATGGGCAAGAAATTCGGTGACTCGAGCGACCCGCTGCTGCTGTCGGTGCGCTCGGGTTCGCGGGCTTCGATGCCGGGAATGATGGACACCATCCTGAATCTCGGGCTCAACGACGACGCCGTTGCCGGGCTGGCTCGCAAGACCGGGAACGAACGCTTTGCCTGGGACTCGTACCGCCGTTTCGTGCAGATGTACGGCGACGTGGTGATGGGCCTCAAGCCGGCATCGAAGCAGGAGCACGACCCCTTCGAGGTGGTGATCGATATGCTCAAGGAGAAGAAGGGCGTCGAACTCGACACCCAGCTTGACACTGCCGACCTGAAGGAACTGGTGCAACGTTTCAAGGGGCTGATTCGTGCGCGCGTCGGCCGCGAGTTTCCGACCGATCCGTGGGAACAGCTGTGGGGTTCGGTGATGGCCGTTTTCCAGAGCTGGAACAACGACCGCGCGCAGGTGTACCGCGAATTGAACGACATCCCGGACGAGTGGGGAACGGCGGTTAACGTCCAGGCGATGGTCTTTGGCAACCTTGGCGACAACAGCGCTACCGGCGTCGCCTTCACCCGCGACGCGGGCACCGGTGAAGACCTGTTCAACGGCGAATTCCTGGTCAATGCCCAGGGTGAGGACGTCGTTGCCGGCACCCGCACGCCGCAACAGATCACCCTCGAGGGTTCGCGCCGCTGGGCGCAGCTGGCGCTGGTCAGCGAAGAAGACCGCCGCGCCCGCTTCCCGTCGCTCGAAGAGCTGATGCCGGGAATCTACGCGCAGCTGCTGGAAGCCGAGACGAAACTCGAACAGCATTACAAGGACATGCAGGACGTCGAGTTCACCATCCAGGAAGGCCGCCTGTGGATGCTCCAGACGCGTAGCGGCAAGCGTACCGGCGCGGCGATGGTGCGGATCGCCATGGAAATGCTGCGCCAGGGAATGATCGAAGAAAAAGAGGCTCTGCGGCGAGTCGGTCCGGATCGCCTGAACGAACTCCTGCACCCGGTCTTCGACCCGGCGGCGATCAAGAAAGCACGTTCGATTGCCCACGGACTGCCGGCTTCGCCGGGCGCCGCGACCGGCCAGATCGTGTTCTTCGCCGACGAAGCCGAAGAATGGGTCAGAAAAGGCAAGGCCGTGATCCTGGTCCGTCAGGAGACCTCGCCCGAGGATCTGCGCGGGATGAGCGTCGCGACAGGAATCCTGACCGCCCGCGGCGGCATGACCTCGCACGCGGCGGTGGTCGCGCGTGGCATGGGCAAGTGCTGCATTTCCGGCGCTGGCGCGGTACGCGTCGATTACCACGCGCGCACCATGTCGGTCGGCGAGACGGTCTACCAGGAAGGCGACTGGATTTCGCTCGACGGCTCGACCGGCGAAGTCTATGAGGGGCAAGTGCCGACCAAGGAGGCGGAACTCACCGGCGACTTCGGCGCGCTGATGGACCTCACCGACAAGTACAAGCGTTTGGGGATTCGCGCCAACGCCGACACCCCGGACGATGCCAAGGTCGCGCGCAACTTCGGCGCCAAGGGCATTGGCCTGTGCCGCACCGAGCACATGTTCTTCGAAGGCGACCGGATCAAGGCGGTCCGCGAAATGATCCTGGCCGAAGATGAAGCCGGTCGCCGCAGGGCGCTGGCCAAGCTGCTGCCGATGCAGCGCGGCGACTTCGAGGGTCTGTTCCGCGAGATGAGCGGGCTGGCGGTGACCATCCGCCTGCTCGACCCGCCACTGCACGAGTTCGTCCCGCACGACGAAGCCAACCAGAAGATCATGGCGCACGAAATGGGCGTGCCGCTGGGGGTGATCAAGATGCGCGTCGATGACCTGCACGAGTTCAACCCGATGATGGGCCACCGTGGCTGCCGCCTCGGCATCACCTACCCGGAAATCACCGAGATGCAGACGCGCGCGATCATCGAGGCCGGCCTCAACATGAAAGCCAAGGGGATCGACGTCAAGGCCGAGATCATGGTTCCCCTGGTCGGGACGGTACGCGAGTTCAACGCTCAGGCGCGGGTCATCCGCAAGACCGCCGCCGCCGTCTTCGCGGAACGCGGTGAAAAGCTCGACTACCTGCTCGGGACGATGATCGAAACGCCGCGCGCCGCCCTGATCGCCGACAGCATCGGCCAGCAGGCCGAGTTTTTCTCGTTCGGCACCAACGACCTGACGCAGATGGCGATGGGTTTTTCACGCGACGACGCCGGCAAGTTCCTGCCCAGCTACCTGAAGGACGGCATGTACGAGAACGATCCGTTCCAGTCGATCGACCAGAAGGGTGTTGGCCTGCTGGTTCAGATGGCCGTCGAGAAAGGCCGATCCGTTCGTCCGGGCATCAAGCTGGGCGTGTGTGGTGAGCATGGTGGCGACCCCGCTTCGATCGCGTTCTTCCATCGCACCGGCCTCGACTACGTCAGTTGCTCGCCATTTCGGGTGCCGATCGCCCGTCTGGCAGCTGCGCAAGCGGCCCTCGACAGCTGAGCGCAAGACAGACACGGCAGCTGAAGACGCCACCTTCGTTCCCGGTTCGCTCCTGCGCAGCAACACCGCCAAGGAAGTCCGGGAGCGAACAACGTCTGCTCTGTCGGCTGCGCCGGGCGCCAGGGCCCCTGGCGATCGGCAACCTGAGACACCGCCGGGCTTCCCGGCGGTGTTTTCATTTGCTGCGGACACTCCCGTCAGCGGCTGCAACCCCGAACCAACGTTGTGCGCGTCCGTGCCAATTCCTGGGCGAGTGGTTCGCCTTTTTCAGATTCGCGGCGGCAGCTGCCGCCGACTATTTCGCCCTGGTTCCCATCGACCAATGAACTTCGAACTACTCGCCAGCGACGGCGCCGCCCGGCGCGGCCGCCTCCACCTCGCCCACGGCATCGTCGACACGCCGGCCTTCATGCCGATTGGCACCTACGCCACGGTCAAGGCGATGACTCCGCGCGACCTGATAGAAAGCGGCGCGCAAATCTGTCTCGGAAACACCTTCCACCTCTGGCTGCGGCCCGGCCTTGAGGTCATCGCCGCGCATCGCGGGCTGCATCGCTTCATGTCCTGGAGCGGCCCGATCCTCACCGACTCCGGGGGCTTCCAGGTGTTTTCGCTCGGTGCCTTGCGCAAGATCAGCGAAGAGGGTGTCACCTTCCGCTCACCGATCAACGGTGATCGCCTTTTCCTGACCCCTGAAGAGTCGATGCGCATCCAGCTGGTGCTCGATTCGGACATCGTGATGATCCTTGACGAATGTACGCCCTACCCTGCCAGCCACGCCGAGGCCGCTGCCTCGATGCGCCTGTCGCTGCGCTGGGCGCAGCGCTCGCGCGCGATGCACGACCAACTCGTCAATCCCAACGCCCTGTTCGGCATCGTCCAGGGTGGGATGTACGAAGACCTGCGTGACGAATCTCTGGCGGGCCTCGCCGAGATCGGTTTCGACGGCTTCGCGATCGGCGGGCTCTCGGTCGGCGAGCCCAAGGAAGACATGGCAAGAATCCTCGCGCACACCGCACCGCGCCTGCCGCGAGACAAGCCGCGCTATCTGATGGGCGTCGGCACCCCCGAAGATCTGGTACGCGCGGTGGTCGCCGGTATCGACATGTTCGACTGCGTCCTGCCGACGCGCAACGCGCGCAACGGCCACTTCTTTACGCGTCACGGCGACATCCGGATCAGGAATGCCAAGCACAAGGCAGACCCGCAGCCACTCGACGCCACTTGCGCCTGCTACACCTGCCGGAACTTCTCGCGCGCTTACCTGCACCACCTGCACCGCGTCGGCGAGATTCTCGGCGCCCAGCTCGGCACCCTGCACAACCTGCACTACTACCAGGAGCTGATGCGCGAACTGCGCGCGGCGATAGCCGCCGGCACGCTGATCAGCACCGTGAGCAGCTTCCACAAGGCACGTCAGTCGTCAATAGCCGCGGTGATGGTGCTATAATTTTCGGTTTAATTTAACCCTTCTGCCTTAGGAGACCGATGTGCTGATCAGCACCGCCCACGCTCAAACGGCTGCTGCCGCCGACCCGACTGGTGGTTTCATGCAGCTACTGCCGATCATTCTGATGTTTGTCGTCCTCTATTTCCTGATGATTCGGCCGCAGATGAAGCGCGCCAAGGAGCACAAGGCGCTGATCGAGGCCCTGGCCAAGGGCGATGAAGTCGTCACTGGCGGCGGCATCGCCGGCCGCATTTCGCGTGTAAGCGACAACTTCATCGCGCTCGAGATCGCTGACGCCGTCGAAATCCAGGTTCAAAAGCAGGCTGTCACGCTACTGCTGCCAAAAGGCACCCTGAAGGCCCTCTAACCACCTGCCGGACGCCTGCCTTCGGGTGGCGTCCGCGTCCTATGGCCGCAAGCATCCATGAATCGCTATCCGCTCTGGAAGTACGTCCTCGTCGCCGTTGCAGTGCTGTTCGGCCTGGTGTACACCCTGCCAAACTTCTTCGGCGAATCGCCTGCGGTGCAGGTTTCCAGCGCCAAGGCGACGCTGAAGATCGATGCCCAGACCCGCGACCGCGTCGCCAGCACCCTGCAAGCGGCCGGCATTGAAAA
Organism: Accumulibacter sp.; assembly: GCF_029255145.1. Classification (GTDB taxonomy): domain Bacteria; phylum Pseudomonadota; class Gammaproteobacteria; order Burkholderiales; family Rhodocyclaceae; genus Accumulibacter. The sequence goes on along the minus strand of NZ_JAPUVQ010000098.1, from coordinate 37,500 downwards.
TAGCGGCATCTTTCTCGACAGCAACGGGGTCAAGGTTCGCCTGCTGAGCACCGATAGCCAGTTGCACGCCAAGGAGGTCATCGAGAAGCAGTTCAACCCGGACGCCAGCGACCCGCAGTACGTCATCGCGCTGAATCTGCTGTCAAGCTCGCCACAATGGCTGACCAGCCTGCATGCCCTGCCGATGTATCTCGGACTCGACCTGCGCGGCGGCGTGCACTTCCTGCTGCAGGTGGACATGCCCGGGGCGCTGACCAAGCGCCTGGACTCGATCGGTGCCGACCTGCGCAGCCTGCTCCGCGACAAGAACGTCCGCCACTCCGGCATTACCCGCGAGGGCGAGCGGGTCCTGATTCGCTTCCGCGATACCGAGGCGCGCAACAAGGGACGCCTGGCGATCGAGGACAACCTGCCCGATCTGCTGCTGGCCGACCAGGGCGAAGGCGACGACCTCAAGCTGGTCGCGACGCTGAAGCCGGCTGCGATCAAGCGAATCCAGGAATTCGCCATCAAGCAGAACATCACGACGCTCAACAACCGGATCAACGAACTCGGTGTCGCCGAGCCGGTAATCGCCCAGCAGGGTGCCGATCGCATCGTCGTGCAGCTGCCCGGCGTGCAGGACACGGCGAAGGCCAAGGACATCCTCGGTCGCACCGCGACGCTCGAAATCCGGATGGTAGACGAGACTCCGGGCGCGGTTGAAGCCGCGCTCGCCGGCCAGATACCCTTCGGCAGCGAGCTCTACGTCGAACGCGGCGGCCGGCCGCTGCTGGTCAAGAAACAGGTCGTCCTGACCGGCGACCGGCTGACCGACGCGCAGCCGGGTTTCGACAACCAGACCAACGAGGCCGCCGTGCACCTGACGCTCGACTCGCCCGGCGCGCGCATCTTCAAGGACATCACGCGCGACAACGTCGGCAAGCGGATGGCCATCGTGCTGATCGAGAAAGGCAAGGGCGAAGTGGTCACGGCCCCCGTCATTCGCGCCGAGATCGGCGGCGGTCGCGTCCAGATCAGCGGCCGGATGAGCACTACCGAAGCCAACGACACGGCGCTGCTGCTGCGCGCCGGTTCGCTGGCAGCGCCGATGGAGATCATCGAGGAGCGAACGATCGGCCCGAGCCTCGGCGCCGAGAACATCACCAAGGGTTTCCACTCGACGATGTGGGGTTTTACCGCCATCGCCGCCTTCATGATCGCCTACTACATGCTCTTCGGCCTGGTGTCGGTGATCGCCCTGGCGTGCAACCTGCTGTTTCTGGTGGCGCTGCTGTCCTTGTTGCAGGCCACCCTGACCTTGCCGGGAATCGCCGCCATCGCCCTGACGCTGGGCATGGCGATCGACGCCAACGTGCTGATCAACGAGCGCATCCGCGAGGAACTGCGCAATGGATCGACACCGCAGGCGGCCATCCACACCGGTTACGAACGAGCCTTCGGGACCATTCTCGATTCCAACATCACGACCCTGATTGCCGGCATCGCCCTGCTGATCTTCGGCTCCGGCCCGGTGCGCGGCTTTGCCGTGGTGCACTGTCTCGGAATCATGACGTCACTGTTCTCGGCGGTGGTCGTCTCGCGCGCGCTGATCAATCTGATCTACGGCCGTCGCCGCAAGGTCGAATCGCTGGCCATCGGCCAGATCTGGAAGCCGGCGGCTGACACCGGTACGGCCGCGGTCAAATAGGAAAGCGCCACGATGGAATTCTTCCGCATCAGAAAAGATATCCCGTTCATGCGTTATGCCCTGGTGTTCAACGTGATATCGCTGCTCACCTTCCTGCTGGCGGTGCTGTTCCTGTTCAGCCGCGGGCTGCATCTGTCGGTCGAGTTCACCGGCGGGACGCTGATCGAACTCCACTACGCGCAAGCGGCGGACATGGAGAAGGTCAGGACCGGACTTGACAAGGCGGGCTTCACCGACGTCTCGGTCCAGCGTTTCGGCTCCAGCCGCGACGTGCTGGTCCGCCTGCCGCTCAAGGCCGAGCAGAACACCGCCCAGATCGGCGAATCGGTGATCCAGGCACTAGACGCCGAAGCTCCGGGGGCCACCCTGCGCCGGGTAGAGTTCGTTGGCCCGCAGGTTGGCAAGGAACTGGCCGAAAACGGCGCCATGGCGCTATTGGTGGTGATCATCGGCATCGTCCTCTATCTGGCATTTCGTTTCGAGTGGCGCTTTTCGGTGTCGGCGATCATCGCCAATCTGCATGACGTGATCATCATTCTCGGCTTCTTCGCATTCTTCCAGTGGGAATTCTCGCTGTCGGTGCTGGCGGCGGTGCTCGCCGTCCTCGGCTACTCGGTCAACGAATCGGTCGTCGTTTTCGACCGCGTGCGCGAGACCTTCAAGAAGACCCGCGGCCTGGGCACCTCGGAGGTGCTCGATCACGCGATCACCAGCACCATCTCGCGCACCATCATCACGCACGGATCGACGCAGATGATGGTGCTCTCGATGCTGGTCTTCGGCGGCGAGACGCTGTACTACTTCGCGCTGGCGCTGACCATCGGCATCTGCTTTGGAATCTACTCGTCGGTGCTGGTGGCGAGTCCGCTGGTGATGTGGCTAGGCGTCTCGCGCGAACAGTTCGTCAGGCCGAAGAAGCAGATCCCGGGCGCCAATGAGGATGGCGCCGTGGTCTAGTCGAGCCTTGCCTCCAGAGGGGCTCATCCAGGAACCCGCGGCGCCATGGGTACCCGCGGTCAAACGTTAAAGACGTGCTTGGTGCGTAGCGTCTTGCGGTCTTCGACAAGCAGCAGCAAGCGATCGATATTGGCATGTTTGCCGGGATTCGCGCGCGCATCGTCGGTGTGCTCGGCGAACATCTCCAGGCCTTTTCTGGCCGCTTCGGGAGTAATCGCCCCGTAGGTCTGTGCCAGGTGGTTGTAGACCGCCAGTGAGCCCTGGCCACCTGCCCGGTTCTCGATCGTCGCCAGCACCTCGCCGGCGGCATCGAGCAGCTTGATTGCCGCGATGTGCGATACGCCCGGCAGTTTTTTCAAATTCTCGGCAAACTGTGCCATGTCAGCCCTTTCGACTCCGGATCACGCCGAGAACGACCCCGCTGGTGATACCTGCCGCGATGATCGCCAGCACCGAGCTCCAAGCAGTTTGTTCCGGGCCGACGGCCGAAGACCAGGCGGCCGTGAGCAGACCGCCGGCCAGCAAACCGAACAGGCCGCCGAGAAATGCGCCGCGGCCGGTGGCGCCGCGCCGCCCGTCTTCGCCGCAGCAGTACGGGCAATAGAGAGAGCCGCCGGGTAGCTCTCGCTCGCAGCCTCCGCAAACGATCACCTCGGGCGCGCCGCCCGCTGTCGTCTGCGCCGGCGCCTGCGAAACATTTCCTGAGATACTTCCTTCGTCGCGCATCATATCCTCCGCGCCAGTTCGGCCGCCTTGCCGGTGTAGGTCGATGGCGTCAGCTCGAGCAGTTCGGCCCTGGCCGCTGCCGGGATGTCCAGCGATTCGACAAAATCCTTCATCGCCTGCTGCGAGATCCGTTTGCCACGCGTCAGTTCCTTGAGCTTCTCGTAGGGATTGGCGACGCCATGGCGACGCATCACCGTCTGCACGGGCTCGGCAAGCAACTCCCAATTGGCGTCCAGGTCGGCGTGCAGGCGCACCGGATCGGCTTCAAGCTTGCCCAGGCCGCGCAGCAGTGAATCGTAGGCAAGGAGCGTGTACCCGAGCGCCACGCCCATGTTGCGCAATACCGTCGAGTCGGTCAGGTCACGCTGCCAGCGCGAGATCGGCAACTTCTCGGCGAGATGGCGAAGCAGCGCATTGGCCAGGCCAAGGTTGCCCTCGGAGTTCTCGAAGTCGATCGGATTGACCTTGTGCGGCATCGTCGAGGAACCGATCTCGCCGTCCTTCAGCTTCTGTCTGAAGAAGCCCAGCGAGATATACGCCCAGAGGTCGCGGTTCAGGTCGACCAGAATCAGATTGGCCCGAGCGAAGGCATCGAACAGCTCCGCGATGGCGTCGTGCGGCTCGATCTGGATGGTATAGGGGTTGAACTCCAGGCCAAGCGATTCGACGAAACGCCGCGCCAGGCTCTCCCAGTCAAAGCCGGGATAAGCGGCCAGGTGGGCGTTGTAGTTGCCGACCGCGCCGTTGATCTTGCCGAGCAGGCTCACCCGAGCGATTGCCGAACGAGCACGACCGAGGCGGTAGGCGACGTTGGCTATTTCCTTGCCGAGCGTCGTCGGCGTCGCCGGTTGGCCGTGCGTACGCGACATCATCGGCAGCTCGGCGAACTCGTGCGCCAGTGCTCTGAGATGGTCGACGAGGCGATCCAAGGTCGGCAACATCGTCTCGTCGCGCGCCGTCTTCAGCATCAGCGCGTGCGCCAGATTGTTGATGTCCTCCGAAGTGCACGCGAAGTGAATGAACTCGGCAACGCGCATCACTTCAGCGTTCCCCGCCAGACGCTTGCGAATCCAGTACTCCAGCGCTTTGACGTCGTGATTGGTCACCGCTTCGATCTCTTTCACCTCGCCGGCCTGCGGTGGATCGAAATTGGCGACCAAAGCGTCGAGCTCGCGCAGCGTGCCAGGCGAAAACGCCGGAATTTCGGCAAAATGCGGCTCGGCGGCGAGCGCCTTCAGCCACTCGATCTCGACCTGCAAGCGACGCCGGATCAGTCCATACTCTGAAAATTGCGGTCGCAGCGCGTCCAGCTTGCCGGCGTAGCGACCGTCGAGCGGTGACAGGGACATGAGCGCAGAAACGGGCGAAGAAACGGGCATACCGGGGATCCTTGCGGCTGAGGCAGAGTAGCCCGCTATTTTACCCTGTCCGCGGGTGGCGCCCGTAAGTCGAATGCGGTGGCAATGCTATAATTGGGCGCAAATATTTACGCTCGGGAAACGAATGAAGCTCATCGGATCACTGACCAGTCCCTACGTTCGCAAGGCGCGTGTAGTTCTCGCCGAGAAGAAAATCGATTACGAGTTCGAAGTAGACTCGCCATGGACGCCGGAAACGCAGGTGTCCAACATCAATCCGCTGGGCAAGATCCCGGTTCTGGTTCTTGACGACAATACCGCTCTGTTCGACTCGCGGGTGATTGTCGAATACCTGGACAATGTGGCCCCCAACAACAAGCTGATGCCTGGCCCGAATCGCGAGCGTATGGAAATCAAGCGCTGGGAGGCGCTGGCCGACGGCGTCTGCGACGCAGCCGCACTGACCTTCCTCGAAAGGAAGCGCCCCGCCGCACAACAGGGGACCGACTGGATCGGCCGCCAGATAGAGAAGATCGACCGCAGCCTGGAGTTCATGTCGGGCGAACTGGGCGACGGCAACTGGTGCATGGGGACGCATTTCTCGCTCGCCGATGTCGCTGTCGGCTGCGCTCTGGGCTATCTTGTTTTCCGCTTTCCCGAAATCGCCTGGCAGGAAAAACATCCCAACCTGGCGCGCCTGTACGGCAAGCTGATGAGCCGCCCTGCCTTCGCCGACACCATGCCGCAGGGCTGAGCGACTGCGCGCGACGAGAAGGGCGAGCAGCCCCACCAGTACCGGGCAACTCGCCAGCCGCCCTGCGGTCAGTTGTTGTCGCTGATCAGGATGGCCATCGAACGACCAGCGACGCTGACCGCATCGCCGGCATCCGGGCAAGCCTTCTGCCACCTGTCCGATCGACACAGGTCCTGACCACGGCCCAGCCAGGAACGCGCCAGAATCTTCCAGTTACCGCGTGACCAGTCACGCAGATTGTCGACGGTGAACGGCTCCCAACGCTCGTTGTAAATCACCATCAGGTCCGGCTCGCCGGTCTTGCCCCACCAGATGACGGCGACTTGCGATGGCTCGCCACTGGCCGGCCCTTCCCACACGTAGGTAAATCCGCCGTCGTTGATCGGCCCAGCCCGGTCGTCGGTGGCTGCCTGCACGTAGCGCGCGAAGTCGCTGCGGCGAAAATGACTCCACTGCTTGCGCAGGCTGATCAACCCGCGAGTCCACTCGAACAGCTCGTTACCATAGCGGGGGCCCGTCGGCGACGCACTGTTGTCGCCGTCCTTGAGGCGCCAATCGATCCAGTTCACCCGATTCACGGCCGGGTTGCCGGTGCTGGACTCGTAGTTGTAGCTGTTTCGCGCGCCTTCCTGCGAAACGGCGCCGGCCTTCGAGCGACCGAACTCGTCGCCCTGCAGGATCACTGGCACCCCCTGCGAAGTCAGGAGGATGCCGAGCAGCAGCTTTTCACGCTGGCGGCGCAGGTCTTCATCCTGATTGCTGTCCCAGCAGTTCTGCGAACCGTCGGAATCGTTGAACCAGGTGCAGTCGCGCAGTGTGTAGCCGTCGTGCACGGCGACCAGGTTGACCGATCGCCACGGCCGGCTCGACGCCGCGGCCCCATCGCCGTCGCTTACCGAACCGCGGCCTTCGATCAATTGCTTGAAGGCCGCCGGATCCTTCAGACCGGACTGCGAGAAACGACGGACCTTGTCCCGGTAGCGGCCCAACCACTTGGCCCAGCGGTTGTTGTCGGCGTCCCAGCCGTTGCTGTCCATGAAGTCCCACCACTGCCCACCGAGATCCCAGGGCTCGGCGTGCAGATGCGCGGCGGCAAAACGCGGGTCGTTGTCCACCCAGTCGGCGGCGTCGGCCGAACCCTCGGCAAGAATCCGCGCCAGGTCGAAGCGGAAGCCGTCGATACCATAGAGCTGATGCCACATCGCCAGCGAGTCGCCGACCAACCGCTTGCTGTAGCGCTGGCCACCGGAGAAATCGAGATCGTTGCCGGTACCGGTATTGTTCATGAAATGAGCCTGGTCCGGCGCCGCACGGTACACCCGTTCGGCCGCCAGGCACATCAGGTTGAAGCACTTGGCGGCCAGGCGGCCATCAGCGACCCAGGGGCCCTGCTCGCCGGTGTGGTTATAGACCACGTCCATGAACACCGCGATGCCGCGCCGGTGCAAGGCGCTGACCAGCTGCTTGAGTTCGACCACCTGCTGGCCCGGACGAGACGCGTAACGCGCTTCCGGAGCAAAGAAGTTGGTCGTCATGTAGCCCCAATGGTTGAGGCGGTCCGCTTCGTTGCCGGTCTGTTCGTCGTACTCCATGACCGGCATCAGTTCGACCGCATTGATCCCCAGTTCGACCAGATGGTCGATCCCGGCAGCCAGGCCACCAGGCGTTCTGAGACCGCCGCGGGCGAGCCCAAGGTAGGTCCCGCGCCGGTCCGCCGGCAGCCCATCGAGAGTCGCCGTGTAGTCCTGGACGTGCAGTTCATAGACGATCAGATCTTCGGGTGCAATCCGCACGTGCCCGGGCAGGCGGTCGCGCGAATGGTCGTAGACGACGCTCTTGCCTCCGCCGGCGTAGACCGTGGTTTGCATGTCGGCGAATGGAAGGGCGTCGAAAAATGCGTCGTACTTGACATTCTCGGTGCGAAACGCATAGGGATCGTTAAGCACATACTCAGGATTGAACAACGCGCCGTAGGGGCGTTCCGGCGAGACCTCGCGTGGACCGCTGGCCGCATACATGTAGAACAGCCCATGGCCGACACCGGCACCGCGAACCCTGACCTTCCAGTCGTCGCCCGAACGTATCATCGGCACCCGCTGCTTCGGCGTGCGTGCGCGAGGGTCCCGATAGAGCAACAGGTCGACACCCGTTGCCGCCGGCGCATAGACGACAAAGTCCACCCACTTGTCGGCGCCGAGATGCGCCCCGTAGCGGGTTTCCTGGCTGATCGCCAACTCCTGTGCCCCAACAAGGGCGGTGCTTGCCATGAACAGGGCAAGGGCCAGCAAGCCACCATGGAAGTCACGCTGCTTCATTTGACGATTCCTCCTGCACCATTGATACGCCCACCAAGGCTCGCGGCAAGCCAGCCCTAGGGCTTGCGGCCGGTCGGCGGGGTCGGCGCCAGCGCCTGCGCATCGACTCCCTGGCCACCGACCTCGACCGCATCCGCCTTGCCATCTTCCAGCAGCAACGACTCCTCGGCGCGCCTGTTGAGAACGACGATGCTGATCCGGCGGTTGATCGAGCTGAGCGGATCGTTCTTGTCGAACAACACCGTAGACGCCAGGCCGACGACACGCAGCACCTTGTGTTCGTCCATGCCTCCTATAATCAGCTCTCGCCGCGAAGCATTGGCGCGGTTTGCGGAAAGTTCCCAGTTCGAGAAGCCCTTGTCGCCGCCGCCGAATTGCGCCGCGTCGGTATGTCCCGACAGGCTCAACTTGTTCGGAACGGCATTCAGCGCCTTGCCGATCTCGTGCAGAATGACTCGTGTATACGGCTTCAGTTCGGCACTGCTGGTATCGAACATCGGCCGGTTCTGCTCGTCGACAATCTGGATCCGCAAACCCTCACTGGTGATATCGATCAACAACTGGCTCGTGAACTGCTTGAGCGCCGGGTTGCTTTCAATCAGCTTCTCGATATTCTGCTTGAGCTCGCCAAGCACCACCTTCTCGCGTTCTTCGAACGCCTTGCGCGCCGCCTCGGCGTTGGTCTCCTTGAGGTTGACGGTCTTGCTCCTGGCTTCGGTATCACCGCCCTTGACCTGCCCGGCCGAGCGTGTCAAGTCCTTGCCTCCGCCTTTCAGAACACTCGAACTGTCGCCGGTCCCCGAACCGCCTTGCGAGGCGATCTTCAGCGGGTTCTGGAAGTAATCGGCGATCCCTTTCAGGTCACCGCTGGCCGTCGAGCCGAGCAGCCACATCAGCAGGAAAAAGGCCATCATCGCCGTGACGAAGTCGGCGTAGGCGATCTTCCACGCGCCGCCGTGGTGGCCGCCGGCCACCTTCTTGATGCGCTTGATGACTATCGGGCGTACGTCTTCGCTCATTCAGCCACTCCCGTCGGCCGCGTGGCCTACTTGCCCTTGCGGTTCTTGAGTTCCTCCTCAAGCTCGCCAAAAGTCGGGCGAACGCCAGAGACGAGCGTCTTGCGGCCGAACTCGACCGCCACCTGCGGTGCATAACCGGACATCGACGCCAGCAGCACGACCTTGATCACCTGGTAGATCTTTGAACCCTCCTGCGCCTTCTGTTCGAGCAGGCTGGCGACCGGAGAAACAAAGCCGTAGGCAATGAGGATCCCGAGGAAGGTGCCGACCAGCGCCCCGCCGATCATCTTGCCGAGCACCGCCGGCGGCTCGCCGACCGAGCCCATGACGTTGACCACGCCCATCACGGCGACGATGATACCGAACGCAGGAACCGCGTCAGCGACCTTGGAAACGACGTGGCCCGGGCTTTCCACCTCATGATGGTGGGTCTCGATTTCAATATCCATCAGGTTCTCGATCTCGATCGCATTGAGGTTGCCGCCGACCATCATGCGCAGATAGTCGGTAATGAACTCCATCACGTGGTGGTCCTTGGCAAGCGCCGGATACTTGCCGAAGATCGGGCTGTCGTGCGGGTTTTCGACATCGTTCTCGATCGACATCAGGCCCTCCTTGCGCACCTTGGCCAGCACCTCGAAGAGCATCGCCAGGAGATCGACATAAAGAACCTTGGTAAACTTCGAGCCCTTGAAGATCCCCGGCAGAGCGCCGACGGTCGACTTGATGATCTTCAGATCGTTGCTGGCGACAAAGCCGCCGATCGTCAAACCGACGATCGCAATATATTCAAGCGGCACCCACAGCGCCGCCAGGCTGCCGTGAACCGCGTAGGTTCCCAGCGCCGAAGCCAGAATAATTATGTACCCGACAATCAGAAACATCCGGCTCCCCTGGTAGTTGCGCGCTCTGCGAACCTTGTTGACCGAGCGCTGTCGTTGCTGCGCATTGTAGCCAGATTGCGCCCCGCCGACACGACGCAGGACCAGAAGTGGACCTTCTGCAAGACCAGGCGTCGCTTTTTCGCCGCCGACGGCGGTCCTCTTGTCGCGCGCCGGCCGACCGCGACGCTGCCAGAGCGGCAACCATCGCCGAGGAGCACGCCGGCCGGGGGGCCCTGCTGGCGACCGGAATCGTTTACACTTGGCGGGTCGGCAAACAGCCAGCCCAGGGATTTCCAGGAATGAATTTCTGCAGTGAATGCGGCGGACAACTCAGGCTTCTGATTCCTGAAGGTGACAACCTGCCACGTCACGTCTGCCAGCATTGCGGGACGATCCACTATCAGAACCCCAAGCTGGTGGTCGGCTGCGTCGCCGAGTGGCACGATCAGATCCTGCTCTGCCGGCGCTCGATCGCGCCGCGCTACGGCAGGTGGACGCTACCCGCCGGGTTCATGGAAAACGGCGAGACCACGGCGCAGGCGGCCGAGCGCGAAACGCTCGAAGAAGCGTGCGCCCGTGTCGAACTCGGCCCGCTGTTCTCGTTGGTCAACATTCCGCACATCCATCAGGTCCATCTGTTCTACCGTGCCCGACTGCTCGATTCAGGCTTTGCCGCCGGCCTGGAAACACTGGAAACCGCGCTCTTCTCCGAACCGGCGGTGCCGTGGCAGGAGCTTGCCTTCCAGAGCGTCACCCTGTGCCTGCAAGCCTACTTTGCCGATCGCCGGGCCGGTCGCTTCCTGCTTCATGAGGAAGCGTTGCAGCCGCGCTAGCGATCCTTGTCGACCGCGAATTCGATCGGCAGCACGACACGGAAACTGCGGCCGAGAAGGCTCTCCGGCAGAGCGGCCGTCAGCGCTGCCTGTTCGATGATCCACAGCGCCTGCTCATCCAATACCGCGCGACCGCTCGAACGCAGCAGCGAAAGCGTCGGCGCGGGAAGCCCCGCGCTGACGCTCACCGCGACCTCGACAGTGCCTCCCCAGCCACGCTCGCTCGCCAATGACGGGTAGTGCTTGTAGCGGCGAGCGGCAATCGCCAGCGCCACGCGGTACTGGCGCAAGCCGTCTGGGCTGAGGGCTTCCCCAGCGGCGCCGGCCTGGACCGCCGGCTTGACGGCGACCGACGGCGGCGAGGCAGCGGGAGCCAATGCGGCAGGAGCGACGGCTGCCCGATCAGCCTTGCTGTCGCGCACCGCGAGCCGCGGGCGCCCCCGCCGCGGCTTCTCGGCCGGTGTGGTCTTCGCTGGCTGCGTCGCGCTGCTCGCCAGCGGAGCCACCGGCAGTCCCGCCCGATCCGGAATATTGAGCCGCGCCTCAATCGACGCCGCAGCCGTTACCAGGCGCGGCGGCAAGTCCTGGCTGACCGTCAGCAGCAAGCCGGCATGGACCAGAACGGACGCCAGCACCGCCAGCAGCAGGCGGCGACTTAGCGCATTGGACATCGCCGTCCGCACGCGCAGCCGTAGCGGAGCGCGACCAGCCCGACGACGAGCGGTGTCGTTAGCCTCCTATTTTCTGGCTTTCCTTTCATCCTCACGCATCTTCTTGCTGAAGAAATACGGAAAACCGACTGACATACCGAGTATGACGACGATCACGACCACGCTGAACAATCCGTAGTCCGTTGAGAACAGCAGATCCCAGGCCATGCAATTAGCTCCCCTTGTTGGTTGGTGGCTTTCCCCGCTCGGTCGACGCTGGCCCTGGCGATGGCGTCAGGCTTAGCGCCGGCTGCTTGTCGGTCTCCCAGTCGCCCGCCAGAAGCCACACGTGCTGGTCGTCCTCGAGGGTGATCCGCCAACGACCGCGCAGCGGTGCCAACGCGCCCACATAGACGCCACCGCCCTCGGCGCGCAAGACGACGCTCTGATCGGAACCCGCCCGCGTCGGGTGCGTAATCCGCAAGAAGAGCGCCGCAGGCAGCGGCGTGCCCTCTGCGGCACGTAACAGAACCCGAATTCGATCAGCCGCACCGCCGACGACCAGCTCGGCGCCAATTCCCAGCTCGGCGGCGCGTTGATCCCGCTCGGTGCGCCGGTTGATTTCCAGGCCCTGTTTGTAGTAATCGTCTTCGACCAGGCCGTCATTGCTGATGACCGCCAGATAAGCAGTGACCAAGCCGGCGACGACGACTGTCCCCGGACCCAGCATCAGCAGCCAGGGCCAGGGCTCGCGGTACCACGGCTTGTCACTCGAATTCAACCGAAGGTTCATGGCAGGAAGAAACTCGCTTTCTCGCGAACCGAGATCTGGTCTTGATCCTCGGAACGGACTTCGAAGTGGATCGGGTGCGAACCCTTCTTGTTGCTTCCTGGCTCGACGCGCGCCGACAGGGCAACGGTCTTGGAAGAGGCCGCCGGGATCTCCACCCGCCGCGCGCCGACAATATCGATCCCTTCCAGGCCGCTGACGCCGATCGAATAGCGGTGCGCGATCTCGTCGGTATTCGAGATGTGCAGGCTGAACACATTCTCGATGCGCCCATCGCTGGCCTCGCGTGACAGCGTCGAGCGGTCGCGCAGGACATCGAGCTTCAGCGGCACACGGTTGCCAAGGCTCCACGCGCCGGCCAGAATGATCGCCAGCAGGATCCCGGAGTAGAGCAGCGTTCTGAAACGCAACAAATGCGCCAGGATCTCGCGCGCCGTGTAGTGTTTGGCCAGGGCGTTTTCGGTCGAGTAGCGAATCAGGCCGCGCGGCGAACCAACCTTGTCCATCACCTGATCGCAGGCATCGATGCACGCGGCGCAGGCGATGCATTCGAGTTGCAGGCCGTTGCGAATGTCGATACCGGTCGGACAGACCTGCACACAAATGCTGCAGTCGACGCAGTCCCCGAGTGGCGCGGCGTCGGCGCCGGACTTCTTCTTCCGCAAACCCCGCGGCTCGCCACGCTCGGGGTCGTAGCTGATGATCAAGGTATCCGGGTCGAACATCACCCCCTGGAATCGCGCGTACGGACACATGTACTTGCAGACCTGCTCGCGCAGGAAACCGGCCATCATGTACAGGAAGGCGGCGTAGAAAAAAACCCAGAACGCTTCCCAGGGGCCGATTCGGAAAGACGCCATCTCGCTGAGCAATTCCTTGATCGGCGTGAAATAGCCGACGAAGGTGATTCCTGTCCACAGCGCCACCACCAGCCAGAGCGAATGCTTGATCAACTTGAGCCGGAACTTGCGCGGGTTCATCGCTTGCGCGTCGAGTTTTATGCGTGCCGGGCGTTCGCCCTCGATCTTGCGTTCGATCCACATCAGGATCTCGGTATACACGGTCTGCGGACACGCGTAGCCACAGAACAGGCGCCCACCGACGGCGGTCACCAGGAATAGTCCATAGGCGGAAATCACCAGCAGAATCGCCAGATAGATCACGTCCTGCGGCCAGAAAACCATGCCGAAAATATAGAACTTGCGTTCGGCGATGTGAAAGAGAACCGCCTGTCGGCCGTTCCACTGGAACCAGCACAGGCCATAGAACAAGGCCTGCGTAACGAACACCATCGTCCAGCGCCAGTTGTTGAACAGCCCGGTCACGGTACGCGCATGAACGGTCTTGTGTTTCTCGTACAAGCCATCGATGTTGATGGGAATGGCCCTGCCCTTGCTGCCGGCCCCTTCAGTCATCATCCGAGATCCGATCTATTTTAGAATTCAACCAAACTCTAATATTACATCGTGCGGCGGAGATCGCCTTGATGTGCATCAGGCCGTCGCTCAAGCACGGCGCACGGTCCACGCCGGTCGACCTCGACCTTCGCGCTTCCGGCGACCTTGCCCGACCGGAGCAAACCGGCGACGAGCGCCCCGAACGCGTATTCCCGGCGCCGGTGAAAGCGCGGGAGTCGCGAAACCGCCAGGTCGCACGGCCGCGCCTGGGGCGGCAGGCTGGCGCGCCGGCAGCAAACGCGGGTCGGGATCGTACGCCAGGCGCCGGCGTGGCAGCGAAGCAACGCCGGCAGCCCCTTTACTTGGGATCGACTCCGCGGAGCTCGGCAAAGCGCTTCGCGACCAGCAGAGCCCATTTGTCAAAGGCGTCCTTGGCATAGCTCCAGGCCTGGAAGGAACTCAGATAGCCGCTCGCCCAGGTCTGGGCAGCGCCGGCTGCGCCATCATTGGTCGACGCGGCATACTTGCGCCCGATCTGGGTATCGCGGCACTCGCCAAGGACCGCGCCCGATACGCCATCGCGAAACTGCATTTCCATGCCGGTCTCACCCATGTACGGCGTCGAACCCGCCGGCCGGCCGGTGGCCACCCCGGAGCCGGCTTCGGCGATGAACGCGTAGGGAATCAGCGTCCCCGCCACGCTGTCGCTGACTGTCGTCGGCACCAGATTGGTCAAGGCAATGCGCATCACCACGACGCCCGGGCCGGGCTGATCCACCACCTGCATTTGCGGCTTCAGCGCCTTGACCAGCGCACTGTGGAAATAATCGGTCAGGGTCTTCAGGTCGCTCGGATCGACTGTCTGTTCCTTGCTGGCATCGGTGGGCGGCGCCAGCGAAACGACGATGCGCGAAACCAGCACCTTGTCATAGCTCGCAGCGTTGAGAGTCGCCGCACGCCAGCACTCGATCCCCTGCCCCCAGGGGGTCGGCTGCAGCCGTGCGTAATCGGTCAGGAAGCCGCTTCGGGTCATCCCGGCCTTGTAGCTGGCGGTAACGTCGGTGCCGCTGCCCATGAGCGCGCTGTCCGATGCGCAGCCGGCAAGGAGAGCGCTTCCAGCGAGGGCGACGATGCCGATCGTGCGCCCGAATCCTGCAGGTTCCGTAATTGCTGCCTTGTTCATCGTTGTCTCCTGAAAGGACGCCATTATGACTCATTGACCAGCCGCCAGCCATAGCTGCCGCCGACGCAGCGTACCGGGGATGCGGCGACCCTGTGCTGCTCGCAGCGCGATCATCGGACGCAAAAAAAGAGCGGCCGAGGCCGCTCTTCCGGTTTGGGAAGACTACTTGCTGCCTCCACCCACCCCCAGACTCAGGACGTAGGCGGCCAGCGCGTGTACCTTGGCTTCGCCGAGAAACTCCTGCCAGGCCGGCATCTGGTTATTACGGCCCTTGGTAATCGTCTCGATGATCGTCGCTTCGGAGCCACCGTAAAGCCAGGTGCTGTCGGCCAGATTGAGCGCGCCAATGGCCTGCATGCCTTTCGCATCAGGCCCGTGACAACCCGAGCAACCCTCGGCGTTGAAGGCTTCCTTCCCCTTGGCGACGCGCAGCGAATCAGCCGGCAAACCCGACAGCGAGCGCACATAGTTGGCGAGATCCTTGATCGTTTCGGCGCCGAGCTGGGCGTGCGCGGGCATTACACCCATCCGCCCGTTGCTGATCGTTTCGATGATCTGAGCCGGCTCGCCACCCCACTGCCAGTCGCTGTCGGCCAGGTTCGGAAAGCCTTTCGATCCGCGCGCGTCGGCGCCATGACACTGCATGCAGTACGTCAGGTACAGCCGCTTGCCGGTTTCAACGCCCTCCTTGTCGGCTGCCAGCGTCGGCAGATCCATCGCCAGATATTTGTCGTACAGGGGCTTGGTCTCGGCGTCGGCCTTGGCGACCTCCTTCGCGTACTGTCCGTCCGACGACCAGCCGAGTACGCCCTGAAAGCTGCCGAGCGTCGGATAGAGAACGCAGTAGACCAGCGAGAAGATGACCGTAATGTGGAACAGCCACATCCACCACTTTGGCAGCGGGTTGTTGTACTCCTCGAGCGTCTCGTCCCAGACGTGACCGGTGGTATCGGCCTGGCCAGCGGCAGGCGGGGTGATGCTTTGCGACCAGAGCAGCACGCCACAGGCGATGATGCTGACCAGCACCAGCAAAATGACGTACCAGTTCCAGAACTGATTCACAAAATCGTTCATGATGCTTTCCTTTGTCCGTTGCCGTCCAGGCCGAGTTCGAACCGATCCGCTTCCTCATCGGTGAAGGGCAGCATCGCCGCTTCATCGAAGCGCTTCTTGTTACTTTTCACGCCGTACGCCCACCAGACCACGCCAAGGAAGGTCAGCAGCGAAACGACCGTCACGATGGACCGAATTTCGTTGATGTCCATGGGCTTACCTGGCGTTCTTCAGTTCAGTGCCCATTCCCTGCAGATAGGCGATCAGGGCGTCGAGTTCACTCTTGCCTTCGAGCTGCGCTTTGGCCCCGGCGATTTCGTCATCGGTATAGGGGACGCCGACCTTGCGCAGGGCGCGCATCTTGGTCTCGATCAGCGCCGCATCAGCCGGCGCCGCCTCGAGAAAAGCGAAAGCGGGCATGTTCGACTCGGGAACCACGTCGCGCGGATTGATCAGGTGCGCGCGGTGCCACTCGTCGGAATAACGCCCGCCAACCCGATGCAGATCCGGACCGGTGCGCTTGGAACCCCACTGGAAGGGATGATCGTAGACGAACTCGCCGGCGACCGAATAATGCCCATAGCGCTCGGTTTCAGCCCGGAACGGACGAATCATCTGCGAGTGGCAGAGGAAGCAACCCTCGCGGATATAGACATCGCGCCCGGTCAGGCGCAGCGGGTCGTAGGGCTTGAGTCCAGCCACCGGCTCGGTGGTCGATTTCTGGAAGTACAGAGGCACGATTTCGACCAGACCACCGACGCTGACCACCAGCAGGGTCAGCACCACCATCAGCCAGACATTACGTTCGATTGCGTCATGCGTAAGTTTCATTTTCTTTCCCTTCAGGCGTGGTGAGCAGCCGGCTGCAAGACCAGCGCATCATCGACAACCCGTCCGCCGGCCATCGTCTTGGCCATGTTGTAAGCCATGATCAACATCCCGGACAGGAAAAGGACGCCACCGACAAAGCGGATCGCCCAGAACGGATACGAGGCCTTGACCGACTCGACGAAGCTGTAGGTCAGCGTGCCGTCGACGTTTACCGCCCGCCACATCAGCCCCTGCATGACACCGGCAATCCACATCGAAGCGATGTACAGAACGACGCCGATCGTCGCCACCCAGAAGTGCACCGTGATCAGCTTGACGCTGAACATCTCGGGCTTCCCGTACAAGCGCGGTAACAGGTAGTAGATCGAGCCGATGGAGATCATCGCCACCCAGCCGAGGGCGCCGGAGTGCACGTGCCCGACCGTCCAGTCGGTGTAGTGCGAAAGCGCATTGACCGTCTTGATCGCCATCATCGGGCCCTCGAAGGTCGACATCCCGTAGAACGACAGCGAGGTGATCAGGAACTTGAGGATCGGGTCGTCACGCAGCTTGTGCCAGGCCCCCGACAGCGTCATCACGCCGTTGATCATGCCGCCCCACGACGGCGCCAGCAGGATCAGCGAGAACAGCATGCCGACCGACTGCGTCCAGTCGGGCAGCGCCGTGTAGTGCAGGTGGTGTGGACCGGCCCACATGTAGGTGAAGATCAGCGCCCAGAAGTGCACCACCGACAGGCGGTACGAATAGACCGGACGTCCTGCCTGCTTCGGAACGAAGTAGTACATCATCCCGAGGAAGCCGGCGGTGAGGAAGAAACCGACGGCGTTGTGGCCGTACCACCACTGGACCATCGCATCCTGGACCCCGGCGTACGCCGAGTAGGACTTGGTGAGCGACACCGGGATGGCCGCGCTGTTGACAATATGCAGCAGCGCCACGGCCAGGATGAAGCCGCCGTAGAACCAGTTGGCGACGTAGATATGGGTCACCTTGCGTTTGGCTATGGTGCCGAAGAAAACCACCGCGTAGCCAACCCAGACCAGGGTGATCAGGATGTCGATCGGCCACTCCAGTTCGGCGTATTCCTTGCCCTGGGTCATCCCCAGCGGCAACGTGATCGCCGCCAGGACGATCACCGCTTGCCAGCCCCAGAAGGTGAACGCCGCGAGCCCGTCCGAGAAAAGCCGCGTATGGCAGGTACGTTGGACGACGTAATACGAGGTAGCGAAGAGGGCGCTGCCGCCGAACGCAAAAATCACCGCATTGGTGTGCAGCGGTCGCAGGCGACCGAAATGCAGGAAGCCCAGATTCAGCTCGGGCCAGACCAGCTGGGCGGCGATGATGACGCCGACCAGCATCCCCACGATGCCCCAGATGACGGTCATCACGGCAAACTGCCGGACGACCTTGTAGTTATATGTTGACTGAGTTTCCGACATGGACCCACCTCGTTTATGACCAAAAAAAACCGGCTTTCGCCGTCCTGAATTCCTCTGTTGCCGGGGCTTGTTTCGCGGATGCTATTCTAACCCGTCAGGAGCAAAGTTGACACAGATCAAGCGCCACAAGCTCTATCAACGAATCCTGATGAACAAAAAAAAGGGTGCGCCGAAACGCACCCCAACCCCAACAGAGCAAAACCCGGCGACACTGCGGCGGCACGTGCTGCCACCGTGGCGGAACCATCAACGGACAAATTATCCCCAGCGCACGCGAGATCCGTGTTGACTTGCATCAAGTTCGAGCACATTGGCGAGCGGGAATCCGGTTCGGTGTAGGCCCGCTATCCGGGTCCGCCATTGGCGTCGGCTGAAGACGCCGCCGGACGCTCTTCCGGTGGCTGCGGCGGCGGGCTGTCGTCATCCATCAGAATGCGATAGGCAGGCCCTTCGAGATCGTCGAACTGACCGTTGCGCAGCGACCACCAGAAGGCGATGGCGATCAGGAAGACCAGCACCACGGAGATCGGGATCAGCAGGTACAAGGTCTCCATCAGCGCGCCACTCCCGGCGCCTTCTGCAGCCGCATCGAGTTCAGGACGACCAGCAGGGAACTTCCCGACATGCCGATACCGGCCATCCACGGCGTGATGAAGCCGCCCATCGCCAGCGGCAGAGCCAGCAGGTTATAGGCGAAGGACCACCACAGGTTCTGCCGGATCACCCGCAGGGATGCCCGTGCCAACAGCACGCCACGCCGCAGATGATCGAGATTCTCGGAGAGCAGCACCAGGTCGGCCTGCGTGCGCGCCAACTGCGAACCGCCGCCCATGGCCACCGAAACCTGCGCCTGGGCGAGCACCGGCGCGTCGTTGACGCCGTCGCCAACCATCGCCACCACGGCTCCCTTGGCCTGCAATTGGCGCACGTAATCGTGCTTGGCCTGCGGCGACGCGGCCGCCACCACCTCGTCGATCGCCAGCGCCCGCGCGACGCGCGCGACGGCCGGTGCAGCGTCGCCACTGAGCAGTGAAACCCGCCGCCCGGCTGCGTGCAAGGCGGCGACCATCGCCGCCGCTTCCGGCCGCAGATCGTCGCCAATTCGCAACAGCGCGATCCAGCCGCTCTCGTCGCCGAGCGCGACCACCGTGTCGCCGCCCGCCAGCAGCGCCTGTGCCGACGCCGGCAGCGGCACGCCGTGCAGCGCGAGAACGTAATCCGGTCGTCCGAGGCGGACACTACCGCCGGCGTGCCGGGCAGCCAGACCGCGCCCCGGCTCGTTGACCAGCGCGTCGACCAGAGGCAGACGCTGGCCGGCAACGGCGTCGCGCAGGGCGGCGCCGATCGGGTGCTCCGACGCCTGCTCGAGAGCCGCCGCCAGCGCCAGGCTCTGCGCCCGATCAAGCGGGCCCAGCGGCAGCACGTCGAGCAGCCGCATCCGGCCGGTGGTCAGGGTACCGGTCTTGTCGAAGACAAAGTGGCTGGCTCGCGCCAGCGTCTCGATGGCGTGACTGCGCGTCACCAGCAGGCCGGCACCGGCCATCGCCCCACTGGCTACGGTCAGCGCCACCGGGGTGGCCAATGACAGCGCGCAGGGGCAGGTGACGACCAGAACCGAAACGGTGATCCACAGCGCCCGCCCGGGGTCGAGGACCAGCCAGACCAGCGCCACCGCCGCCGCCAGGAACAGCAGGGTGACGATGAAGCGGCTGGCGATCCGGTCGGCCAGCTCGACGATCCGCGGCTTGTCGGCCGCCGCACGCTCCATCAGACGGACGATCGCCGCCAGCCGTGTCGCTTCGCCAACCTGCAGCACCTTGACCAGCAGCGGACTTTCGATATTCTCGGCGCCGCCGGTGACGCTCGCTCCCGGGCCCTTGGCGACCGGCGCGCTCTCGCCGGTCAACAACGCCTCGTTGGTGCTGCTCTCGCCTTCGAGCACCTCCCCGTCCGCTGGAATCGTCTCGCCGGGCCGGACCAGCACCACGTCGCCTGCCCGCAGGTCGGCGGCCAGCACCTGCTCAAGCACCCGGTCCTGCGGATAAGCGGGAATTCGCGCCGCCAGCGCCGGCATCAACTTGGCCAAGGCCTCGGTGACGCTGACCGCACGCTGGCGCGCGGTCATTTCCATGAAACGCCCGCTGAGCAGGAAGAAAACGAACATCGTCACCGAGTCAAAATAAACCTCGCCACTCGCGGTCAGGGTCGCCCACACACTGGCCGCAAACGCGGCGCCGACGCCCAGCGCCACCGGCACATCCATGCCGACGCGGCGCAGTCGCAGGTCACGCCAGGAGTTGCGAAAGAAAGGCGCCGCCGAGTAAAGCACCACCGGCGTGGTCAGCACCAGGCTGGCCCAGCGCAGCAACTGCGCGGCCTCCGGCGTCATCTCGCCATCGTCCGCGAGATACAGCGGCAGCGCGTACATCATCACCTGCATCATCCCGAAACCGGCGACGAAGACGCGCCACAGCGCCCGCCGCCGCTCCTCGCCGGCCAGTTCCTCGCTCTTCGCCGGGTCGTACGGATGCGCGCGATAGCCGATCGCGGCGATCGCCGCCAGGATCCCGGAGAGCTTGATTTGCCGCTCGTCCCAGCGCACCCTGGCGCGCCGTGTGGCGTAATTGATATCGACCGCGGTAACCCCGTCCAGCCGCGAAAGATGCTGCTCGTTCAGCCAGATACACGCCGAACAGGTAATCCCTTCGAGAATCAGCGACGCCTCGCGCTCGCTGTCACCAGCGCCGCCGATCGCGCGCACGAAGCTCTTCTGAAAGTCGGCATGGTCGTAAAGCTGCAACCGGTCGACCAGCGCTGGCAGCGCTTCGCGCGCCGAAACGGGCAAGGCATCGCGATTGCGGTAATAGTCTGCCAGGCCGTTGTCGACGATCGCCTGCGCAACGGCCTGACAGCCACCGCAGCACATGCCGCGCGGCTGCCCGGCGATGCGCACCGCAAGGTCCAGGCCGGCCGGCACCGGCTGCCCGCAATGGTAACAATCACCGTCGTTCATATCAGTGCCACACACCGGGAAACGGGGAAGGCGCGAAGGAGGAAAGCGCGGGCTGGCTTCCGCCCGGGTCGGAGGGGCAAATCCAGCCGCCGCGCCGAACCACTCACCGACCGGCTCATTGACCTCGCGGCCCGATCAAGCGCCATCGATCACGGCGTGCAAAGTGCCGCATCTTACCGCCAATCGGCCACTGGCGCCGCGGCGCGTCACCCATCGACCGCCGACGACGCGTGCCAGGGAGGCGCCCCGGAGGATCGCCAACGCGGCTTCGATAGCCGCTGGCGGCGCACGAAACTGGTTATAATTGCACGTTTTTTCGCCCCCTCCAGCGCCCGATGCTCGTCTATCGCGGTTTCTCACAGACAGCGCACAGTGCCACCGTACTGACCATCGGCAACTTCGACGGCGTACACCTTGGCCATCGCGCGCTGCTCGCGCGCCTGACCGCGACCGCGGCGCAAGTCGGCCTGCCGGCCGCCGTGCTGACCTTCGAGCCGCACCCGCGCGAGTTCTTTGCTCCGGAATCGGCTCCGCCGCGCCTGTCCACGCTGCGCGAGAAGCTCGAACTGATCGCCGATGACGGCGTCGAGATCGCCTACGTCTGCCACTTCAATGCCCACTTCGCCGCGTTGAGCGCCGGCGAGTTCATCGAGCGCGTACTGGTTGGCGCCTTGCGCGTCCGCCATCTGATCGTCGGCGACGATTTTCGCTTTGGCACCAGACGAACGGGCGACTTCGCGCTGCTTCGCGATGCGGGCGCCCACCTCGGCTTTTGCGTCGAAGCAATGGACAGCGTCACCCTCGAAGGCGAACGCGCTTCCAGCTCGGCGGTGCGCGACGCGCTCCAGGATGGCCGGCTGGAGCACGCCGCGCGCCTGCTCGGCCGCCCCTACTCGATCGACGGGCGGGTCGTGCGCGGTGAACAGATCGGCCGGCAGCTCGGCTTCGCCACCGCCAACATCCGCATCAAGCACGAGCGACCGCCGCTGCAAGGCGTCTTCGCGGTCGAGGTCAAGGGCCTGCCCGGCGGACCGCACCGGGGTGCCGCCAACCTCGGCTACCGGCCGACGGCCCATCAGGCCAGCCGACCGCTGCTCGAAGTTCACCTGTTCGATTTCTCTGCCGACATCTATGGCGCGCATCTGAATGTCCGTTTCCTGCACAAACTGCGCGACGAAATGAAATTCCCCGATTTCGACGCGCTGAAGGCGCAGATCGCCCGTGATGTCGAAGCCGCGCAAAGCTACTTCAAGTTGTGAGAACCGCTATGGCTGACTACAAGAAAACCCTCAATCTCACCGACACGCCGTTTCCGATGCGTGGCGACCTGGCGCGGCGCGAACCGCAATGGGTCGCCGACTGGCAGCAGAACAAGCTCTACGAGCGGATCCGCGAGGCCTCGCGGGGGCGCCCGCGCTTCGTCCTGCACGACGGACCTCCCTACGCCAACGGCGACATCCACATCGGCCACGCGGTCAACAAGATCCTCAAGGACATCATCGTTCGCGCCAAAACGCTGGCCGGCTTCGACGCGCCCTACGTACCGGGCTGGGATTGCCACGGGCTGCCGATCGAGCATCAGATCGAAAAGCTGCACGGCAAGCACGTCCCTGCCGACCGTGTCCGCGAGCTGTGCCGCGCTTTTGCCAGCGAACAGATCGAGCGGCAGAAGAAGGATTTCATCCGCCTCGGGATCCTCGGCGAATGGGACAATCCTTACCTGACGCTGGACTTCAAGACCGAGGCCGCCGAAATCCGTGCGCTCGGCGCGATCCTTGAAAAGGGCTTCCTCTACCAGGGTCTCAAGCCGGTCAACTGGTGTCTCGATTGCCGTTCGGCACTCGCCGAAGCCGAGGTCGAATACGAGGACAAGAGTTCGGCGGCGATCGACGTCGCCTTCGAGGTGCACGCCAATCACGCCGACAAGCTGGCCAGGGCTTTTGGCCTGACGCACCTGCGTGGCCCCGCCTTCGCGGTGATCTGGACGACCACCCCGTGGACCCTGCCGGCCAACGAAGCGGTCAGCGCCCACCCGGAATTCGACTATCAGCTGATCGACACCCCCAGGGGCGCGCTGATCCTGGTCGCCGAACTCGCCGAGAGCTGTCTGCAACGTTACGCACTGAGCGGCACGGTGCTCGGCTCGGCCAAGGGCAAAGCGCTCGAACAGCTGCTGCTGCGCCACCCCTTCCAGGCGCGCGACGTGGCGATCATCTGCGGCCGTCACGTCACCGTCGAGGCCGGCACCGGACTGGTGCATACCGCGCCGGCGCACGGCACCGACGACTACCTGATCGGCAAGGTCTACGGCCTGCCGGTCAACAACCCGGTCGGCGACGACGGCCGCTTCGTCGCCGCCACGCCGCCGCTGAGCGTCGGCGAACTGGCCGGAAAATCCGTCTGGGAGGCCAACCCGCTGGTCGTGCAGGCCCTCGAAGCCAGCGGTCACTTGCTGCGCGCAGAGAAGATCCAGCACAGCTACCCGCACTGCTGGCGGCACAAGACGCCGATCATCTTCCGCGCCACGACGCAGTGGTTCATCGGCATGGAGCAGCGTGCGGCGCCGCCCGCCGACGCGGCGACGCACGCCGACGACGACGAGCAGGCGAGCTTGCGCTGGTGCGCCGAACGCGCCGTAGACGAAACGCAGTTCTTTCCGAGCTGGGGCCGTGCGCGTCTCGAAGCGATGATCAGAACGCGCCCCGACTGGTGCGTTTCCAGGCAGCGCAACTGGGGAGTTCCGATCCCCTTCTTCCTCCATCGCGAGACCGGCGCGCTGCATCCGCGGACCCCCGAACTGATCGAAGCGGTCGCGCTGCGCGTCGAGAAGGCCGGCATCGAAGCCTGGTTCGCGCTCGACGCCGCGGAACTGCTCGGCGCCGAAGCGGATCGCTATCGCAAGATGAGCGACACCCTCGACGTCTGGTTCGACTCCGGCGCGACGCACTCCAGCGTCCTGCGTGGCTCGCACCGGACGCAACTGGCGTACCCCGCCGACCTCTACCTCGAGGGCTCGGATCAGCATCGCGGCTGGTTCCAGAGTTCGCTGCTGATCGGTTGCGCGATGGACGGGCGCGCGCCGTACAACGCCCTGCTGACGCACGGCTTCGTGGTCGATGGCAAGGGCCTGAAAATGTCCAAGTCCAAGGGCAACGTGATCGCGCCGCAGAAGATCGCCGACACCCTGGGCGCCGAAATCCTTCGCCTGTGGGTGGCGGCCACCGACTACTCGGGAGAACTTTCGATCTCGGACGAAATCCTCAAGCGCGTCGTCGAGGCCTACCGCCGGATCCGCAACACGCTGCGTTTCCTGCTCGCCAACACCTCCGACTTCGACCCCACCAGGGACCTGCTCGAGGTCGACCAGTGGCTGGAGATCGACCGCTACGCGCTGGCCATGGCCCGCCAGCTGCAGGCGCAGTGCGAAGCCGACTACGCCAGGTTCGAGTTCCACCGCGTCGTCCAGTCGCTGCAGACCTTCTGTTCCGAGGACCTTGGTGGCTTCTACCTCGACATCCTCAAGGACCGTCTCTATACCACCGCTGCCGGTTCAGCCGCGCGCCGCTCGGCGCAGAGCGCGCTGTGGCACATCCTGCAGTCGCTGGTGAAACTGATGGCGCCGATCCTGTCGTTCACCGCCGACGAGATCTGGCGTCTGCAGACCGGCGACGCCGAGCAATCGGTGCTGCTGCACACCTGGCAGACGCTGCCGGCACCGGCCGGCGAAGGCGAGCTGCTCGACAAGTGGCACAAGATCCGCGGCTACCGTGCCGAGGTCATGCGCGCCCTCGAAGAGCTGCGGATCGCCGGCAGGATCGGCTCATCGCTGCAGGCCGAGGTGCGCCTGCACTGCAGCGGCGAGAAATACCAGCTCCTCGCTTCGCTGGGCGACGACCTGCGCTTCGTCCTGATCTGCTCGCAGGCCGCGGTGATCGATGACACCACCGACCACCTGCTCTGCGCGCCACTGGCGTCAACCAAGTGCGAGCGCTGCTGGCACGTCCGCGACGACGTCGGCAACGACCCCGATCGGCCAGGTCTCTGCGGCCGCTGTGTCAGCAATCTGCACGGCGAGGGTGAAGCCCGTGCCTTCGCGTAACGTCGACCGCTGGCTGTGGCTGGCGGGGATCATCGTGGTCGTCGACCAGATCAGCAAGTGGCTGGTGCTGGCCTGGTTGCAGCCGGGCGATTCGATCTACGTCGCGCCGTTCTTCAACTGGGTGCTGACCTTCAACGCCGGCGCCGCCTTCAGCTTCCTTTCCGATGCCGGTGGCTGGCAGCGCTGGTTCTTGACGCTGCTGGCGCTGGCCATCTCGGCCTGGATCGTCAGCATCCTGCCCCGCCACAGCGGCGAATTCAGGATTTCGCTGGCACTGACCATGATCCTTGGCGGGGCGATCGGCAATGTCATCGACCGGATTCGCTTCGGCGCGGTGATCGATTTCGTGCAGTGGCACGCCGCCGGTTTCTACTGGCCGGCCTTCAACGTCGCCGACTCGGCGATCAGCATCGGAGCGCTGCTGATGGTCTGGGACCAGTTTGCCACCAGACCGAGCGGCAACGGTCAGCCCCGGCCCGGACAGGGTGGACACCCATGAAACAGCGCGAGAGCGCTCCGGACAGCGCGCCAACGGTCGGCGGCGACAGCTACCTGACGCTGCACTACCGCCTGGCCGACCTGCAAGCCGCCGACGACGACGAATACGTCAGCACCTTCGACCTGTCGCCGGCGACCCTGCAAATGGGCAGCGGCCAACTCGCCGAAACGCTGGAGCGCTGCCTGCTCGGCCTGTCGCCGGGCGAGCGGCAGGTCTTCGAACTCGCCGCCGAAGACGCCTTCGGGCCGCACAACCCGCGCCTGCTCGAACGCATCGCGCGCAGCGCCTTGCCGCCGGAAGTCGAACTCAGGGTGAACTCGCTGATCGAGTTCAGCTCGCCCGACGGAACTGGTTCCTTCGCCGGATTCCTGCGCGAACTGACCGAGACCAGTGCGCTGTTCGACTTCAACCACCCGCTCGCCGGCAAGGCGATTCGCTTCGAAGTCGAAATCATCGCCATCCTGTGAGGCCCAGCATGCAGATCATCCTCGCCAACCCCCGCGGCTTCTGCGCCGGAGTCGACCGCGCCATCGCCATCGTCGAGCGCGCGCTCGCCAAATTCGGTGCGCCGATCTACGTTCGTCACGAGGTGGTGCACAACCAGTTTGTCTGCGACGACCTGCGTCGCAAGGGCGCCATCTTCATCGACGAACTGGCTGACGTGCCCGCCGGCAATACGGTCGTTTTCAGCGCCCACGGCGTATCGATGGCCGTTCGCGACGAGGCCGAAGCGCGCGGACTCAAGGTCTTCGACGCCACCTGTCCGCTGGTCACCAAAGTCCACGTGGAAGTCGCCCGGATGCGCCGGGAAGGCCGCGAGATCGTGATGATCGGCCACAGGGGACATCCCGAGGTCGAGGGAACGATGGGCCAGAGCCCCGACGGCATGTATCTCGTCGAAACCGCTGCCGACGTTCACCGGTTGGCGGTCCGGACCCCGTCCTGCCTGGCCTACGTCACCCAGACGACGCTGTCGGTCGACGACGCGGCGCAGGTCATCGCGGCGCTCAAAGAACGCTTTCCGGCGATCATCGGCCCGAAGAAGGACGACATCTGCTACGCCACGCAGAACCGCCAGGATGCCGTCAAGCAGCTGGCCGTGATCAGCGACGTGGTGCTGGTCGTCGGCAGCAAGTCGAGTTCCAACTCAAATCGCCTGCGCGAAGTCGCCGAACTTCGCGGCAGCCGCGCCTACCTGATCGACCAGGCCGAGCAGATCGACCCGGCATGGCTCGCCGGCGCCAGCCGGGTCGGCGTCACCGCCGGCGCCTCGGCGCCGGAAGTACTGGTCCGCAACGTCGTCGATCGGCTCGCTGGCGACGACCACAGCCGCCTCGAAGAACTCGACGGCGCCGAGGAGAACGTCACCTTCGCCCTGCCCCGCGAACTGCAGTCCTGAGTACCCGCTCCGGCGCGCCGCGAAGGTGACCGCCAGGTGAACGCCGCGTAACCGGAGCATGACCGGAACGGACCACCGGCACGGCCGCCGGAACTAGCGTCCCGTGGGCAGACGCGCCGGAGGCGCCGCCTGGGCCGCCCTGCTGCCGGCGACATGGCTGCTGCCAATCTCGCCAGCGGCGAAGGCGATCTCGAAGCGAGCCTCGCTGGTCACCGCCACCCCTTCGATCTCGCCGGGACGAAACCGCAGGCGCGAAAAAGCGGCGACCGCGGCGGCATTGTAATCCGCCGGCAGAGTGCTGCTGGCAACGTCGATACGCTCCACCGCACCACCGGCGCCGACAAAGACGCGCAACACCACCTTCCCGCTGGCAGACTCTTCACCGGCCGCGCGCGGCGGCGCAGTGACCTGCGGCTCGTCGAGCAAGGCGACTGGACGCGTCAAGTGCGAACGCGGGAAATACCACGGGCCCAGCGGCGAATCGGCCAGCGACCCCAGCACCGGCGTTTCCGACGACGCCTCGAACAGGTACGGCGGCAAGTACGCCGCCAGCCGGCGCTGCCCCAGGACCTCGACCGGATCGCGAGAATCGGGCTCCGGCGGCACCGCTTCCGCAGCCTGTCCCCGGCCCTCTTCCGCCCGCGACGCCGCCAGCAGCACTCCCGAATCTTCACTCTCGCCGCGAGCATCCCGGCTGGCCGGCCCCCGCAGCGTCGCCACCAGCGCCGACGGCGGCGATCCGGCCAGCCGCGCTCCGGCTGACCCGGCGGCAACCTGGATCATGGCCAGCGCCACCAGGTGCAGCGACAGCGACGCCGCGAGGGCCCAGAGCAGCGTCTTTCGCTGATCCAGCGCGACGTGACTGCCGGGGAAGAGCGAGTTCACGAGATGTACGGCCTGCAAGGGGGCTGCCGAAGCCGGCGGAAGCTGGATTCTACCGTCGCGAGCAGCCCCTGCCGCGCCACTCGTCCGGCGCCAGGCGCCGTATGTCGCCCAGGAATTGCGCCAGCGCGACCCGCGACTATGATTGCATCAGTCGCCATTGCGCGCTGTCCGACCACCGATGCCGCCCTTGAGGAAAAGTAGCGCCGTGAAAAAATACCAGAGTGGCTTCACCCTGATCGAAATCATGATGGTGGTGATCATCATCGGCATCCTGACGGCGATCGCCGTTCCCAACTATTCGAGCTACCTGATCCGCTCGCGCATCACCCAGGCGACCGCGGGACTGTCCGAGAAGCGGGTCCGCATGGAGCAGTTCTTTCAGGATAACCATTTGTATTTTCAGGCCGCTGGCGGCGGTAACCCGGCCATCAGTTCGCCGGCCTGCGACAACGACACCACCACCAGCCAGTACTTCGACTTCAGCTGCCCGACGCTTACCGCCACCACCTACACCCTGACCGCCACCGGCAAGAGTTCGATGACCGGCTTCACCTACACCGTCACCCAGGCCAACATCAAGGCAACCACAGCGGTCCAGAGCGGCTGGGGAACGGCGCCGGTAGCGTGTTGGGTCACCAGCAAGGGAGGTGGCTGTTGAAATCACTGCTCGGCTTCAGCCTGATCGAACTGATCGTCGGCATGCTCATTCTCGGCGTGCTGATGAGCATCGGCATACCGGCGTTCAGCGACTGGCTGCGCAACGCCAGGGTCCGCACCGCAGCCGAATCGGTACTGAACGGCCTGCAACTGGCGCGCGCCGAAGCGGTGCGGCGCAACACGACGGTGGGCCTTGGCCTGATGACCACGCTCGACGACAGCTGCGCGCTGGACAATGCCGGTCCCAACTGGGTGGTAAGCCTGGACGACCCCGCAGGCAAATGCGCGACCCCGCCTTCCGACACCGTCGCCCCGAGGATCATCCAGATCCGCAGCGGCACCGAAGGCTCCGCCGCGACGACGGTGGCGGCGGGACAGTCGGCGTTTGTCTTCAACAGCCTCGGACGCCTGACGCCTTTGCCGGGCGGCGACATTGCGATCGATATTGCGAGCAGCACCGGCGGGACCTGCATGGCCTCCGGAGGAAAGGTTCGTTGCCTGCGGATCGTGGTTTCGATCGGCGGCCAGATTCGGATGTGCGATCCCGCCTTGCCCGCTGGCGATGCGCAGGCATGCTGATGAACAACTGTCCCAAACCAATCCAGCGACAGGCGGGCATCATGCTGCTTGAGGCCCTGATCGCGATCCTGGTGTTCTCGCTGGGAATCCTCTCGCTGGTCGCCTTGCAGGCGATCTCGATCAAACTCACCGGCGACGCCAAGCATCGTACCGACGCGACGCTGCTGGCCAACCGGCTGATCGGGCAGATGTGGGTCAGCGGCGGCAATCTGGCCAGCCTCAAGACCGACTTCGAGACCGGCGGCGGCGCCTACAATGCCTGGCTTGCCGATGTCTCGGGCACCGAAGGTCTCCCCGGAGTGGTCGCCGCGTCGAGTGGCGTGACCTCCACCTTGCCGACCGTCACCGTCGACGACACTGCCGGAGTAACCGCCGGGCAAGTCGTGATCACCCTCTTCTGGCGCACCCCGGAAATGCCACCGGCTGAGCCCGGGCACCGGCACATTGTCGTCTCACAAGTCGTCCGAAACCCATGAGCGCCATGGAACCACGTTCATTACCCAACACACCGGTCAGCCTGAAGGGCTTCACGCTGGTCGAAGTCATGGTTGCGATGGTCATCGGCATGATCGGCCTGATCGTCATGATGCAGGTCTTTTCCGCCGCCGAGGGTCAGCGGCGGGCGACGACCGGCACCGGCGACGCCCAAAGCAATGGCGCGATGGCTCTGTATGCGCTGCAGCGCGACATCCGCCAGGGCGGCTACGGCTTCAACGCCCTGAACGTTCTGGGCTGCCCGCTGACGCTGCCGGCCCCGGCAAGCCGCACGCTGGCCCAGCTCGGCCCCGTGTTGGTCAACCCACCGACGGCCGACGTACCGGCCGGTGACGCCAATACCGATACCCTGCTGGTCACCTTCGGCAACAACGAGGGACCGCCGGAAGGTGACGTGATCACCGCCGTCAATGGCTCGTTGATCGCCGTCGGGGCGGCCAACAATTACCTCGTCAATCAGTGGGTCATCGCGGCACCGTCCGCGCCACTCAACGGTTGCGCCCTGACGCTGGCTCCGGTCACCGCCGTCGCGGCGCCCAATGTCACCGTGGCATCGAGTGGCGCCGTCGACGGCGGCACCCTGTTCAACCTCGGAGGCAACCCGAGGATCCTCGCTTATGCTGTTCGCGCCGGCAACCTGACCGTCTGCGACTACCGGCTGGCCGATTGCGGCGCCGCCTGCACCGTAGCTGGCACGTGCAGCGCCAGCTGGGTGCCGATCGCCAACAACATCGTCAGCTTGCGAGCCGAGTACGGGCACGCCTCGACAGCGGTGAGCGGTGTAGACAGCTGGGACAAGACCACTCCGGTCAATGCCAGCCAGGCCACCCTGGCCTGCTTGTGGGCGAGAACCACAGCGCTGCGCATCGCCATCGTTGCCCGCAACAGCCAGGTCGATCGCGACCAGATTACCGCGGCCGCACCGACCTGGGCCGGTAGCGGCAGCGCAGCGACAAACATCGATCTCAGCGCGCGAGCCAACTGGCAGAACTACCGCTACAAGGTTTTTGAAACCGTCGTACCACTTCGCAACCTGCCCTGGATGTCGGCATGTACCTAAGGCAAACTCCCTTCCGGCCCCGGCCGTGTGCCGACCACAGGCCCGCCCGCCACCAGCGCGGCGTCGTCCTGCTCGTCGCACTGATCATTCTGGTGGCGCTCACCCTGGCGGGTGTCGCGCTGATGCGCTCGGTCGACACCGCCAACCTGGTCGCTGGCAACCTGTCGTTTCATCAGTCCGCCGTGCAGGCCGGCGAACGAAGTACGGAAGTCGCCATCGCCGGCTGGCTGCAGCCCAATAACACGGTGGGCAACACTTCCTTGCACGCCGACAGCACCGCCAATGGCTACCGTGCCCTGCGCGACGATCCCGTCGGCAACCAGTCCTGGGACGCTTTCTGGAACGCCACACTGGCTGCGCAGGCAGTGACCGGCGCCACCGACGCTGCCGGCAACACCGTGTCCTACGTCATTCACCGACTGTGCCAGACGGCCGGCGCGCCGCACCTGGCCAACTGCGCCAAACAGCCGGCCGGGATCAACTCCGGCGGCAGCTTCGGCGCTGGGGGCATCGCGCCGCTGACCAACAATCAGGTGTATTACCGGATCACCACGCGCATTGCCGGGCCACGCAATACCGTCGCCTACATCCAGACGATCATTGCGCTATAGGCCCACAGAGGATTCGACGAGGAGCTCGCCATGAAGACCAACCAACCGATGCCCAGCCTGAGCACACTGACCACGCTGATCGCCCTGCTCCTCGTCGGAACCGGCGTGCAGGCTGCACCGACGCAACTGGCCGGCTCGCCGCTCTCCGGCGCCTCGTCGGTCGAGATATCGCCAAACATCCTGTTCGTGCTCGATGACTCGGGAAGCATGAACTGGGATTACCTGCCGGACTGGGCCGGGCTCAGCACGCAGATCAATCAGACCCACAACCCGCGCTTCAACGGCCTCGCCTACAACCCGGCGGTCACCTACACGCCACCCAAGTATTTCGACGTCAGCGGCGCGCCCGACACCACCACCTACCCCAGCCAGATCACCCCCTGGACCGCGGTCAAGGACGACGGCTACGGCGTGCAGAGCGCCAGCGCCAGCAACCTGAACGGCAACGCCTATTACTTCACCACCGTCCCCGGCGAATATTGCACCAACCAGAGCATGAAAACCTGCGTCGCCGCCAGCGCCGCCAGCGTTGATTATCCGGTCCCCGCCTTCCTGCGCTGGTGCAAGACCGCGGCCGACGCGGTCGCCGCCGTGCCTGCCGATGGCGCCTGCCAGGCGACCGAGGTCGACCCCAGCCCGCCGGCGCCCGCCACCCCCGCCAACATTCCTTTCAATTTCCCGCGCATGCCGGCGCCACGCACCAGCACGATCATCATCAGCGGCAGCAGCAGCACGTCGATCAGCAACATCACCGTCGACACCAAGGAGATCCTGTCAGTGGCGATCGCGGCGACCACCTCGCCGGCGACGCTGGCCGGCGCCATCGAGGCCGGCATCAATGCCTGCACCTACGGGCTGGCCGGCAACTGCACGATCGTCGGCTACAACGCCGTCGCCGCGGTCGCCGGGTCCAACTACACGATCACCATCACCGCGCCGGGCGTCACGACATCGGCGCCGGTGATGACCCAGAGCGGGTCGATGGCCGCGACGCCAAGCGCTTTTGCCCGCCCGGCAAGCAACCTCGCACCGGGCGAAAACCTGCTGACCGTGATCACCTCGACCACCACCGCCTACCCCAAGGCAGTCACGCGCAGCGACTGTGCCGCCAGTGAGTGCACGTATAGCGAGGAAATGACCAACTACGCCAACTGGTGGGCGTACTACCGGACCCGCATGCAGGCCATGAAGACCGCCACCAGCCTGTCCTTCGAGCCGATCAACGGCAGCTTCCGCGTCGGCTACATGACCATCAACAACAATACGACGACCGACTTCCAGAATATCGACTCGTTCAACGCCGCCCAGAAAAAGGCCTGGTACGACAAGCTGTTTACCGCCTACCCCAAAACGGGCGCGCTGACGCCGCTGCGCGTCGCCCTGTCGAACGCCGGGCGCCTGTACGCTGGCCGGCTCAACGAGCTGACGTTCAACGGCGTTGCGGTCGTCGACCCGGTGCAGCATTACTGCCAGCAGAACGTCACCATCCTGTCGACCGACGGCTACTGGAACGAAGGCGCCGGTTTTCAGTGGAACGGAGTCACCGCCGTCGGCGATCAGGATGGCCCGGGGCTTGAGGTTCGCCCGCAACTCGATGCCGGCGGCCCGCAGGACATCAAGACGACGAAGCAGATCACCAAGATCGAAACGCCCACCACGGCCACCCAGGCGCAGACCAAGACCGAGCAGCTCCAGAGCCAGGCGGCGCTGGTCGAGATCAGCACCTTCACGCAGCAGCAGACGCGGACGTCGCAGCTCCAGAGCCAGGAAGCGCAGTGGCAGAGCCAAACCTCGCAACTCGAGATCAGCACCTTCACTCAACAACAGGTTTCGACGCTGACCCAGCTCCAGAGACAAACGTCTACCCTGCGCTATCGGAACGGCACCTTGCAGGGGAGCACGGCTAATCTTCAGACGAGAACGAAGACCCAGGATCAGGAGCGCACCGCGCAGCTGCAAAGCCAGACCGCGCAGCTACAGAGCAAGACCTACCAGTTGCAGCAGATGGTGACCCAGGTGCAGCAGAAGACGTCGAGCAACGGCGGCACGACTTGGACCGGCTGGAGCAATGTCGCTTCGTGTTCGCCGGTGAACACCGGAACCAACCGCGTCCAGTGCCAGACATTGCCCCAGTCGGGCTGGAACGACGTTTCAAGCTGCACGGTGGTGGCCGGCGGCGTAACGGGTACGGGAGGGGAATACGACCCACTAATCTACACCACCGATTCCCAATGCCAATACACGTCGCCGTCGTGGGTGAACGTAGGCGCCTGCACGGCGGTCGCGCAGTCTCCCGGACCGACCACCTACACCGTTGGCACGGCGGTTGAATGTCAGACGACCTGGCCAAATCCGTGGGTCAACGCGTCGTCATGCACCACGTCGGCCACCATGAAGTGCCAATACGCGGCCTGGACCGGCTATAGCAATGTCGCATCGTGCACGCCCCAAGCGAAATCCGTCGGCTCGCCGTACACGGTTGGCGTCGCTCGCGAATGCACGACCGGCAACTGGACGCCGTGGGCCGACACCACTGCAAGCTGTACTACGGTATCAAATTTGGTAGAGTGCAAGTACGGTGGCTGGAGCACCTATGTCGACGATCCTTCCTGCGCGACCGTGGCAAAATCACCCGCGTCACCGTTTACGGTAACCCAAGCCAAGCAGTGCCAGGTGAGTTACGGCAGTTGGCAAAACGTCGGTAGCGGCAATACGTGCACCGAAGTGAATTCCGGTGCGACCCAGAAGCAGTGCCAGTACACCGCCTGGAGCGGCTGGACCAATACCGGCTCGTGCACGCCGGTAGCCCAATCTGTCGGCCCGACCTACACCGTCACCACGGCGAGAAATTGCCAGACTGTCTGGACCACATTCACCAACACGCCCACTTGTGTTCCGGGTCCGAACACGCAATGCCAGACGGTGTGGACAGCGTTCACTCCCACGTCGTCATGCACCGCCGTTACCGGGCAAACGCAATGCCTATACGCCAACTGGACCGGCTGGACCAACGTCGCCTCGTGCACGCCCCTGCCACAATCGACGGGGCCGAACTACACCGTCGGCACGGCAATTCAGTGCCAGACGGTATTTCCCAGCCCCAACCCGTGGGTCAATGCGAGCACCTGTACGGTGTCGTCCTCGCAGGAATGCAAGTACGAAGACTGGAGTGGCTGGAGCAACACCGGCTCGTGCACGCCGGTCAGCCAATCGCCCGGCCCGAACTTCACCGTCGAACTGGCCAGAGAGTGCGACACGACCTGGACGCCCTGGACTGCAACGGCTTCATGCGACCCCAACGCTCCCAACACGAAATGCCAGACCTCCTGGCCCAACCCCTGGGAGCCTGCCGCCAGCTGCACGCCAACCGCGACCCTGGCGTGTCAGACAGCCCCGGTCATCGCGGACTGGACCGACGTGCCGTCCTGCACGGAAGGCACCGTCAACGGGCTGACCACCTACTGCCAGTACGTCATTCCGCCGCCGACCGCCACGAAGGTGGCCACCGCCGCCGAATGCACCGAGGCCGTAGCCAGCGAGACGAACGGATGGGTGACAACGGAGTGCCCGACGGTCACGACCGGCCCGACCAATGTCGGCTCGTGTACCGAGGAAGCAGCCAGCTCGAATAACGATTACGTCGAAACCAAGTGCAGCACGGTCGCCCTCGGTCCGACCAGCGACACGCTGGCGGACGTCGCCGAATACTACTGGAAGACCGACCTGCGCGATCCCCTGCAGGTTCCGGATCGCTGCACCGGCGGTCCGGTGGTCAGCGGCAACGTCACCACTCACAACGACGTCTGCGTCAACGACGCCAAGAACCCGCGGCAATTCATGAACACCTACACGCTCGGTCTGGGCGCTTCCGGCCTGATGCAATACCAGCCCGACTACCTGACCGCCAGCAGTGGTGATTTCAACAGCATCAACCTGGGCGTCACCGCCAATACCGTCACCGGCCTGTGCCCGTGGCAGAAGTCCGGCGAGTGCAACTGGCCGAAACCGGAAAGCGATTCGCAGACCAATATCGACGACCTCTGGCACGCCGCCGTCAATGGCCGGGGTACCTACTTCAGCGCCTCGGACCCCGCTTCGCTGGCGACCGGCATCAGTGGCGCGCTGTCCAACGTCGGCGTCAAGGCCGGCGCCCTGGCGGCGGTCACCGTCACCAGCCCGAACCTGGTGGCCGGCGGTGACAACAGCGTCTTCGAGGTCTCGTTCAAGGCCGGCGAGTGGTCGGGAGACGTCGTCAAGCGAACCATCGACGTAACGACAGGCGCGCTGTCGGCGCCGGTCTGGGCGGCCCAGGCGCTGCTCGACGCCAAGGTTTCGGCCGGCACCCACACGGTGCGCACCATCTACACCTACAACCCCGGAAGCGGCAGCGCCACTGGATCGACCGACCAGCTCAAGTTTTTCCTGTGGGCCAATCTGAGCAGCACCGAGCAGGACTACTTCGCCCTGTCGGCGCTCAGCACGCTCTCGCAGTTCTGCACGGTCGGGACGATCTGCCTGAACTCGGCGACTCAGACCAGCGCCAGCGGCGAACCGCTGGTCAACTTCGTTCGCGGCGACAAGACCAACGAAGGTCCGCTGGTCAACCTCGGCGCCTACTACCGCCAGCGCGCGCACCTGCTGGGTGATATCGCCGGCTCGGAAGCGGTCTATGTCCAGGGCTCGCCGTGGAATTATGCCGATCTGCAATACGGCGCCTTCAAGACCGCCAACCTGGCCCGAGCAGGCAGGGTCTACGTCGCGGCCAACGACGGCATGCTGCACGCCCTCGATGCGGCGACCGGAGAGGAAGCGTGGGCCTACGTGCCAGCGATCGTGATGCCCAGGCTGTTCAAGCTTGCCGACAAGAACTACGCCTCCGTCGGCAGGCATCAGTTCCTGGTCGATGGCACACCCGTCCCCGGTGACATCTGTGTCAGCGATTGCGCTACGAGCTCGGCAGTCTGGAAGACCATCCTCGTCGGCGGTCTGAACAATGGCGGCCGCGGCTACTACGCGCTCGACGTCACCAACCCTGCGGCACCCAGAGCGATGTGGGAGTTCACCGATGACAATCTGGGGTACACCTACGGCAACCCGGTGATTACCAAGCTGAAGGACGGCACCTGGGTGGTCATCGTCACCTCCGGATACAACAATGTCTCCCCCGGCGACGGCGAAGGGCGGCTGTTCATCCTCAATGCGACCACCGGAGCGATCATCCGCACGATCAGCACCGGCGCGGGCAATGTCACTACCCCGGGTGGCCTCGCGCGGATCAGCGCCTGGGCCAACTTCCCGGACAACAACAACACCGCCCAGCGCGTCTACGGTGGCGACCAGCTCGGAAATGTCTGGCGCTTCGACGTCAATGGCGACATTCCTCTGCCCGCCTCGCCGGCGGTCTACGACGCCCAGCGGCTGGCGACCCTGGTCGATGCCAGCGGCGTCGCGCAACCGATCACCAGCAGGCCAGAACTTGGCAAGGTCGAAAGCTATCCGGTGGTGTTTGTCGCGACCGGACAGCTGCTCGGTTCGGATGACCTGGTGACGGCGCAGCAGCAGTCGCTGTACGCGATCAAGGACCGGCTCACCGATACCGACTATGGCAGCCCGCGGCCTTTGACTCCGGCGCAAACAACACCGGTTCCCGGCGACTTCGTCCAGCAGACGCTGAGCACCGGCGTCTGCCCGAGCGGCAACGCGTACTGCACGGCCGGCCAGCCGATTGTCACCGCTTCCAACACTGCCGTCGATTTCAATACCAACGACGGCTGGTTCATCGATTTTCCGGTAGCCGGCGAAAGGGTCAACACCGACCTGCGCCTGCAGCTCGGCACGCTGGCCTTCAACACCAATACGCCGACCACCGGCGCCTGCGTTCCGGTCGGCGTCAGCTACACCTACTTCCTCGACTATCGGACCGGCGGCTACGTTGAAGGAACATCCGGGCTGATCGGGGTCAAGCTGGGCGATTTCCTGAGCACCTCCCCCAGCGTGATCCGTCTTGAGGATGGCACGATCAAGGAACTGATCAGGACCGACGCGCCGGATACCGTCACCGCGCCGGTGCCGACCGCGCCAACGCCGCTCGATACCCGCCGCGTCTCGTGGCGAGAGCTGATAACCGAGTAGTCCGCCAGCGCAAACCGGGCACAGCACAGGAAGGCCGCCAAGAGCGGCCTTCCTTCTTCGTGACGCTGTATAGTGGTCCCCGGAAATCAGACAGTGGTTTAAGCTGTGCTCCATCATAGGAGCGAGAAGCGATGAGTGAAGCAACTACCCGGAAGGTACATACGCCGGAGTTCAAGGCCAAGGTTGGTCTGG
>NZ_JAPUVQ010000097.1:0-18311 GCF_029255145.1 Accumulibacter sp. | reverse complement strand
TCCACGGCGGCCTGGCGTTCGGCCTCGACGCGGGCGGCCTCCACGGCGGCCTGGCGTTCGGCCTCGACGCGGGCGGCTTCCACGGCGGCCTGGCGTTCGGCCTCGACGCGGGCGGCCTCCACGGCAGCCTGGCGTTCGGCCTCGACGCGGGCGGCCTCCACGGCGGCCTGGCGTTCGGCCTCGACGCGGGCGGCTTCCACGGCGGCCTGGCGTTCGGCCTCGACGCGGGCGGCTTCCACGGCGGCCTGGCGTTCGGCCTCGACGCGGGCGGCTTCCACGGCGGCCTGGCGCTCGGCCTCGACGCGGGCGGCCTCCACGGCGGCCTCGCGTTCCGCCTCGCGCGCGGCTTCCTCACTGGCTTCCCTGGCCGCTTGCTGGCCTGCGGAGCGACGCGCCTGGAAGAAACGCAACAGGAGAAACGCCGCCACCGCAATCGCGGCGACCAGCAGCAAGCTCTGATTGATGGTCATTGCACTGATCCTTCGCCTTTCTTGTGTTTACCAGCAGCGGAAGGTGCCGATGCGCACCCGGTCATTGCTCCACCTGGCCCTCAATACTCCTGCTTCATCGTTGCCGAGCATGATAAAACGAAAAAATGTTCTCTTGGAAGATCGATTGGCCGACGCCTGGCGGCTGCGGCGCTGAGGCGACGCCAGTAATTCCGCCGCGCTTCCAGCTTGCGGTGCTCTGGTGTCGGTTCGGTGTTGCATGGCGGTCCGACCTGGAACCTGAGAGAATGGCGGGCTCGGGACCGATCTTCGTGGACTTGAACGACGTCTTGTCGCTCGCGGACTAGGGACTTGAGAACGGCACCAGCGCTGACCGATGCGCTGCGACGACTCGGCAGGCGTCGCTGGGCACCGACGAGGCGCGAGCCCAATTGCGCGGAATAATACTGGCGCGGAGGACGATTGTATGGCACCACAGAGCACATCTGGCGACGTCGCACCGATCGAGGAAGTCATCGTCGAAATGCGCGCCGGACGGATGGTCGTCCTGGTTGATGAGGAAGACCGTGAGAACGAGGGCGATCTGATCCTCGCGGCCGAGCACGTCACTCCCGAAGCGATCAACTTCATGGCCCGTTTTGGCCGCGGCCTGATTTGCCTGACGCTGACCGAGGCCCGCTGCCGGCAACTGGGTCTGACGCAAATGGCGCGCGACAACAAGAGCCCTTACAGTACCGCGTTCACGGTTTCCATCGAAGCTGCCGAAGGCGTCACCACCGGCATCTCGGCGCAAGACCGCGCGCTGACCATCAAGGCAGCGGTGGCCAGGAACGCTCGACCCGAAGACATCGTGCAGCCCGGCCATGTCTTTCCGATCATGGCCCGCGCGGGTGGGGTGCTGGTGCGTGCCGGTCATACCGAAGCCGGTTGCGATCTGGCCCTGCTGGCCGGCCTAGAGCCCGCTGCGGTGATTTGCGAGATCCTCAACGAGGATGGCAGCATGGCTCGCCTGCGCGATCTGGTCGACTTTGCCCAGCAGCATGGTCTCAAGATCGGTACCATCGCCGACCTCATTCATTACCGCAGCCGGCACGAGACGCTGATCGAGCGCACGCTGTCGAAACCGGTCCAGTCTGCGCATGGCGAGTTCATGCTGCACGCTTATACCGACTGTACGTCGGACGAAGTGCATCTGGTGTTGACCAAGGGCGAGATTCATCCGGACCGGGAGACGCTGGTGCGGGTGCACGAGCCGCTCTCGGTGGTCGACTTCCTTGATCCGGGCGGTGGTCGACATACCTTTTCTCTCGACGTGGCGCAGGCCGCGCTGGCGCGTGTCGAGGCCGGGGTGATCGTCCTGCTGCACCGTCCCGAAAGTGGTCAGGACATCCTGGCGATGCTCCGTGAGCCAGTGGCCACCAAGCGTCCGGCGGCGCGCTGGGATCCCCGCATCTACGGTATCGGGGCGCAAATTCTTCGCGATCTCGGAGTAGGCAAGATGAAACTGCTCTCGAGTCCGCGTCGGATGCCGAGCATGACCGGCTTCGACCTCCAGGTCACCGGCTACATCGCCAGCTTGACCGACTTTGAAAGGCTATGATGAGCACCCGGAATACACTCGAACAGGCTTGGCAAGCGTCTGCCACAGCGCGCTCCGGAGATCTCCGCGAGTACGAGGCGCTGCTGCGCGGTGATGAACTGGCGATCGGCGTGGTCATGAGCCGCTTCAGCCAGGAGGTCGGCGAAGGGCTGCTCAGCGCCTGTACCAGCGAGCTCAAACGCCTTGGTGTCCCCGGCAGCGGGATTACCCTGGCCACTGTCCCGGGGGCTCTGGAAATCCCGCTGACCCTGCAGGCGATGGCGCGCAGTGGGCGTTTTGACGCACTGATCGCGCTGGGCGCAGTCATCCGCGGCGAAACCTATCACTTCGAGGTGGTCGCCAACGACTCGTGCCGGGCGCTGATGGAAGTGCAACTGGACAGTGGCGTGCCGGTTGCTAATGGCATTCTGACTTGCGAAGACGACGATCAGGCGCTGGTCCGCATGCATCAGAAGGGTCGCGACTGTGCGCGCGTGGCGGTCGAGATGGCCAATCTGCTGGCTGCCATCAAGGAGCAATCGTGAAACCCGGAAACCCTCGGAGGACGCTGGGCGGCGAGCTGGTAACCGTCAGATCGCCACGCCGCCGAGCGCGCGAGTTCGCCTTGCAGGGGCTCTACCAGTGGCAGTTGAGCGGCAACGACGAAGCGGCGATCGAATCACACCTGGGTGATGTAGACGAGTTCGACAAGGCCGACCGTGAGTTCTTCGTAAAGTTGCTGCGCGGTGTCCTCGTCCAGCGCAAGGAACTGCAGGGGCAACTGCAAGCCTATCTCGACCGGCCCTTCGGCGAATTGTCTCCGATCGAGGCGTGTATTCTGCTGGCCGGAGCCTTCGAGCTGCGCAACTACCCGCAGACACCGTACCGGGTGATCATCAACGAGTCGATCGAACTGGCCAAGGCTTACGGCGGGACCGACGGCCACAAGTACGTCAACGGCGTGCTCGACAAACTCGCCGCCAGTTTGCGTCCGGCTGAGGTCGAAGCCAAGCGTGCCGCCCGCGCGAAAGCGCGCTGAGCCGTGGCGCCAAGCGAACTGGTGGGCGGTCGGAGGGGCAGGGAAGCGACAATGCCCAGCGAGTTTGAGCTGATCCGGCGCTATTTCGCCGGACCGACGCCACAGGCGGTCCTCGGCCCGGGTGACGATTGCGCGCTGCTCGCTCCCACGGCGGGATGCGAACTGGCGATCAGTACCGACATGCTGGTCGCGGGAACGCATTTTCTCGCTGACACCGATCCCTGTCAGCTCGGCTGGAAGGCGCTGGCGGTCAACCTCTCGGACCTGGCGGCGATGGGTGCCGTTCCGCGCTGGGCCCTGCTGGCCTGCAGTCTGCCCGACGCGCGGCCGGCGTGGTTGGAGTCTTTTTCGCAAGGGCTCCATCGCTGCGCCAGCCGCTACGGCGTCGATCTGGTCGGTGGCGATACGACGCGCGGCCCGCTTAACCTTTGCCTCACGGTGCTCGGAGAGGTGCCGGCTGGCGCCGCTCTTCGTCGTGACCGCGCGGTGGCCGGTGACGACCTCTGGGTGTCGGGACAACCGGGTCTGGCGGCCCTGGGTCTGGCGCAGCTGCAGGGCCAGGTCGGTCTCAGCGAAGTCCTGAGCATGCGTTGCCTGGCTGCCTTGCAACAACCCCTGCCACGCGTCGAGCTGGGGCTCGAACTTCGCCGCCGGCTTCTGGCGCATGCGGCCATCGACGTCTCGGACGGCCTGCTTGCGGACCTTGGACACGTCCTCGAACGGTCGGGCGTCGGTGCCGAGGTGTTTGCCGCACAGTTGCCATCATTGCCCGCGGGAGTCGACCCGGGGCTCGCTCGTGCGTGTCAGCTGACCGGTGGCGATGACTACGAGCTGGTCTTCTCCGCGTCGCCGGACAAGCGTTGCGAGCTTGCCGCGCTCGCCGCCGAGCTCGACCTGCCGCTCTGGCGTTGCGGCCGGATCGTCGCCGCCTCCGCCGACCGCCTGACGCTGCTCGACGAGATGGGGCAGGCCCTGGCCATCAACGGCAAAGGATTCGATCACTTTGGCTAGCGTACCTTCGCTGCGATTCCTCCTTGCCCATCCCGCGCATCTGGTCGCCTGCGGCTTCGGGAGCGGGCTGTCACCGTGGGCGCCAGGAACCTTCGGTACGCTCTTCGCCTGGGCTTCGTTCCCGCTGCTGCGTTCGTCGATGAGTGACTTCGAACTACTCGGTTTGCTGGCCTTCTGCTTTGCTGGCGGGGTCCTGGCGGTGCACAAGACGGGCGTCGATCTGGGGGTGATCGACCACGGCAGCATCGTCTGGGACGAGATCGTCCCCTTCTGGCTGGTGTTGCTGTTCTGCCCCACGAACTGGTTATGGCAGACCATGGCCTTCTGTCTGTTCCGTTTCTTCGATATCAGCAAACCGCAACCGGCGCGTTACTTCGACGAGCAGGTAAAGAACGGTTTCGGCGTGATGACCGACGATTTGGTGGCTGCGGCCTACACCTTGCTGGTGTTGGCGGTCCTGCGTTTCGTCCTGGTATGAGCGCCTACGACCAACGGTCGCTCGAAACGCTTGCCGCCCAAGTCGGCCGCCTGCTGGTCGCCAGCGAGGAACTCCTGGCGACCGCCGAATCGTGCACCGGGGGCTGGCTGGGGCAGTGTCTGACCGCGATTGCCGGCAGTTCCCGATGGTTCGACCGCGGCTTCATCACCTATTCGAACAACGCCAAGAGCGAAATTCTCGGCGTCGGCGACGACATCCTCGCGGCGCAGGGGGCGGTATCTGAGGCGACCGCCGCCGCCATGGCGCTGGGCGCTCTGCGCCGCAGCCATGCGGCGTGGGCCGTGGCCATTACCGGGATCGCTGGTCCGGACGGCGGGTCTCCGGGCCGACCGGTGGGGACTGTGTGCTTTGCCTGGGCCGGGCCGCAGGGGCGTGTGGACACCGCTAACTGTCGCTTTCAGGGCGACCGCGAGGCAGTGCGCGCGCAGTCGGTTGCGCACGCGCTGCAGGGTCTGTTGCAGCGCGCCGGCCGGGGTCTGGGCTGAGCGCGAGCCAAGCGGCTCGCGCGCTCATGGCGTGCTTCCTGGTAAATGGGACACTTGCGTACGTGGGGCTCCGCTGCAGTGGCACGACGTCGTCGCGTGCGCTCACCCGCCGGTAAGTCTGCACCCTTCTCGGCTACTGTATATAATCACAGCAGCAGGTACTGCTGATGGCGGCATGTTCAGTGCCGTCGAAAATGGGATAATTCCGCTCAATCAAGGAAAAGGGACTGGCAATGGACGACAACAAGGCGAAGGCGCTGGCAGCAGCGTTGGCCCAGATCGAAAAGCAGTTTGGCAAGGGCTCGATCATGAAGATGGGCGAAGGCAGCGTGGTGACCGACGTTCCGGTCGTTTCCACGGGCTCGCTGGGGCTGGACATCGCCTTGGGGATCGGCGGCCTGCCGCGCGGTCGGGTGGTCGAGGTTTATGGCCCGGAGTCCTCCGGCAAGACGACCTTGACGCTGCAGGTCA
The DNA here is from genome assembly GCF_029255145.1 of Accumulibacter sp. Taxonomy (GTDB): domain Bacteria; phylum Pseudomonadota; class Gammaproteobacteria; order Burkholderiales; family Rhodocyclaceae; genus Accumulibacter. The sequence continues at coordinate 12,778 of NZ_JAPUVQ010000097.1, read as the reverse complement.
TTGCCGAGATGCAGAAGCTCGGGGGCACGGCGGCGTTCATCGACGCCGAGCACGCGCTCGACCCGGGCTACGCGCAGAAGCTAGGGGTAAACCTGGACGAGCTGCTCATTTCGCAACCCGATACCGGCGAGCAGGCGCTGGAAATCGCCGACATGCTGGTGCGCTCGGCGAGTGTCGACGTGGTGGTGATCGATTCGGTTGCGGCGCTGGTGCCAAAGGCCGAAATTGAAGGCGAGATGGGCGATTCGCTACCCGGCCTGCAAGCGCGCCTGATGAGCCAGGCGCTGCGCAAGCTGACCGCCAACATCAACCGCACCAACACCCTGGTGATCTTCATCAACCAGATCCGGATGAAGATCGGCGTCATGTTCGGCAGTCCCGAAACCACCACCGGCGGCAATGCGCTCAAGTTCTACGCGTCGGTGCGCCTGGACATCCGCCGAATTGGTGCGATCAAGAAGGGCGACGAAGTCGTTGGCAACGAAACCCGAGTCAAGGTGGTCAAGAACAAGGTCGCACCGCCGTTCCGCGAAGCGATATTCGATATTCTCTACGGCGAGGGAACTTCGCGCGAGGGCGAGATCATCGAACTCGGGGTGCTGCACAAGCTGATCGACAAGTCGGGTTCCTGGTACGCGTACAACGGCGAAAAGATCGGGCAGGGCAAGGACAACGCGCGCGAGTATCTCAAGAGCAAGCCGCAGATTGCCCGGGAGATCGAAGAGAAGATCCGCGTGGCGGTGAACGTTCCGTCCCAGACCGCTAGAGCGACTGCCCAGTAGTGCTTCGGTGATGAACGACGCGCTGCGCGAGCGCGCTTTGCGCATGCTGGCCCGTCGCGAATACGCTCGGCTGGAGCTGTCACACAAGCTCGCACCCCACGCCGAGTCCGCAGAGGGGCTTGCAGCCTTGCTCGACGCTCTTGCGGCGAGCGGCCTGCTGTCCGACGAGCGCTATGCGGCGGGGCGGGTGACGTCTCGAGGTGCGCGTGTGGGCGACGCGCGCCTGGCTCATGAACTCCGGTCGAAGGGTGTCGCCAGCGACTTGGTGAGCACTGCCCTGAGCGGCGGCGAGGACGAACTGACAAGGGCGCGTCGCGTCTGGCAACGGAAGTTCGGGTATCGGCCCGCAAGTGTTGACGATGCCGCGGAGCGCGGTCGCCAGATGCGCTTCCTGGCGGGCAGGGGATTTTCCGGCGAAACAATCCGACGCGTACTGCGCGGTATTCTTGAAGATGATTGAAAAATGTCAGATACGCCAGATACGCGGAGCACGTTGTCTACCCGCAGCCTCAAGAAATGCTACAAGTCCCGCACCGTGGTGCACGACGTCTCGTTCGAAGTCCTCAGCGGTGAAGTTGTTGGCCTGCTCGGTCCGAACGGTGCCGGCAAGACGACCTGCTTCTACATGGTGGTTGGCCTGGTCGCTTGTGACGGGGGCGAGGTATCCCTTGACGGGGCGAAGCTGACGCACCTGCCGATGCACAAGCGCGCCCGCCTGGGCGTCTCCTACCTGCCGCAGGAGGCTTCCGTCTTTCGCAAGTTGACAGTCAGCGAAAACGTCAAGGCCGTTCTCGAACTGCAAAAGCTGGCAGTCGATGAGGTTGATGGGCGCACGGAAGATCTGCTCGAGGAACTGCATATCAGCCACCTGCGCAACAGCCCGGCGACTTCCTTGTCCGGTGGCGAACGCCGGCGGGTCGAGATCGCGCGTGCCTTGGCCACCGGGCCGCGCTTCATTCTGCTTGACGAGCCCTTTGCCGGCGTGGACCCGATCGCCGTGCTCGACATTCAGAAGATCATCGGTTTTCTCAAGGAGCGTGGCATCGGCGTGCTGATTACCGACCACAACGTTCGCGAAACTCTTGGCATCTGCGATCACGCCTACATCATCAACGAGGGCAGCGTCCTTGCCGCTGGTCGCCCGGAGGAAATCATTTATAATGAAAATGTCCGGAAGGTCTATCTGGGCGAGAATTTCCGCCTCTGACGCCAACGGCCTCTTCCGCCACAACTCGAGAACCATATGGGCTGTTTGCGCATCCCGATGAGGTGGCTTACCCGGTTCTGTAAATGAAACCGTCCCTCCAGCTCAAGCTCACCCAGCATCTCGCGTTGACCCCGCAGCTTGCGCTGTCGATCAAACTGCTGCAACTGTCGACGCTTGACCTCGAGCATGAGCTGGAAAAGTACTTGCGGGAGAACCCGCTCCTCGAACGCGACGAGATGTATGCCCAGACCGATGTCGCGCCGGGCGGCGGCAGTGGTGATGAGGCCACCAGCCCACCGACGGTAGACGAGCGCACCGAGCAGTCGTTCTCGGATGAAGAAAACTGGCCGGTGGACGAAGCGGCTCACTTCAGTTCCTCGGGTTCGTTCGACGACGAAGACAGCGACTATCAGGATGTGCAGGCAGCAACGGTTTCCTTGCGTGAGCACCTGTTGTGGCAGTTGGGCCTGATGACCCTGCCTGACCGTGACCGCGTTCTGGTGCGCTGTCTGGTTGATGCGCTGGATGACGATGGCTACCTGACGCAGTCGCTCGACGAACTCGTCGACACCATGCCTGCGGAGCTGGGAATCGAACTCGAGGAACTGCAGATTGCACTCAATCACCTGCAGCACTTCGACCCCACCGGCGTCGGCGCGCGTAGCGCGCAGGAGTGCCTGCTACTGCAGTTAGAGGCCTTGCCGGTCGATAGGACGCGCACCCTGGCCGCGGATATCGTCCGCCATTGCCTGGACCAACTGGCCAGCCACGACTTCGTCAAACTGAAGAAACACACCGGTTGTGACGACGATGCCTTGCGCGCGGCGCATCTCTTGATCTGTAGTCTCAATCCACGGCCTGGCGCACAGTTCGCCTCTTCCGACACCCGTTATGTCACCCCCGATGTAGTGGTACGCAAGCTACGCGGGCAGTGGTCGGTGAGCGTCAATTCCGACGCGTTTCCGCGCCTGCGGATCAATAGCCTTTATGCCCAGATTCTTTCCCGGCAGCGTGGGTCGGGGCTCGCGGTTCACCTTCAGGAGGCGCGCTGGCTGATCCGGAACGTGCAACAACGGTTTGACACGATCCTGCGTGTGGCGCAGGCTATCGTCGAACGTCAGCGCCAGTTCCTTGATCACGGCGAAGTGGCGATGCGTCCGCTGGTCTTGCGGGAAATCGCCGACCTCCTGGGGTTGCACGAATCGACCATCTCACGGGTCACGACACAGAAGTACATGGCAACACCGCGCGGGATCTTCGAACTGAAATACTTTTTTGGCAGCCACGTCGGCACCGAAGCTGGCGGGGCGTATTCAGCAACGGCCATTCGCGCGCTGATCAAGCAGCTGATCGGCGCCGAGGAACCGAAGAAACCACTTTCGGATAGCCAGATATCCGAAGTTCTTGGTCAGCAGGGCATTGTCGTAGCACGGCGAACGATTGCGAAGTACCGTGAAGCGCTCAGTATCCCGCCGGTCAATTTACGCAAGTCCATCTAAGGAAGAAGGAGCCACACCATGAACCTGCAAGTCAGTGGACACCACCTCGAGATTACCCCGGCCCTACGCGATTACGTTACCGGCAAGCTCGAGCGGATCACTCGGCACTTCGATAACGTGATAGACGTGAACGTGATCCTGTCGGTGGACAAACTGAAGCAGAAAGCCGAAGTCACCGTGCACCTCGCCGGCAAGGATGTCTACGTCGAATCCACCGACGAGGATCTCTACGCCGCCGTCGATGGTCTGGTCGACAAACTTGAGCGCCAGGTCCAGAAGTACAAGCAGAAGTTGCAGGATCATCATCGCGGGAGCAAGATCATCGATCACATCGTCGCTGAGTGATCGTTGTACACTCTGCGCACGGGCCAAGGGGGCCGCACTTGCCCACCAGCCCGTGCGCTTCCTTGTTTGAACTTAACCATGTCAGCCTTTTTCGGGTTTTTGTCGCATGAGCCAGATTACCCAGTTACTCCCCCTCGAAAACATCATTCTTGATCTGGACGCGAGCAGCAAGAAACGCGTCTTCGAGCACGTGGGCCTCCTTTTTGAAAACTATCTTGGCATCGCTCGCAGTACCGTGTTCGACAGTCTGTTTGCGCGCGAGAAATTGGGTTCGACTGGTCTTGGTCAGGGTGTGGCGATCCCGCACGGCCGGATCAAAGGCCTGAAAGATGCCACCGGAGCCTTCCTGCGGCTGACGGCACCAGTGGCCTTCGATTCTCCAGACGGGAAACCGGTTTCGCTGCTGTTCGTCCTGCTGGTCCCCGAGGTGGCGACTGAACAGCACTTGCAAATCCTCTCTGAACTGGCCCAGCACTTTTCGGACCGCGCTTGTCGCGAAGCCCTGTCCACTGCCGTTGACCCCAATGCTGTTCGCCAGATCTTTGCCGACGGAACATGAACGCCGCACGTCAGTTTAGTGTGGTTCAGCTGTATGAGGACCACCGTGACAAACTGAAGCTTGCCTGGGTCGTCGCAGTCGGTGTCGACCGCCAGATTGAACTCAAGGAACAGAGCAATTACGGTGCCGATGTCGTCGGCCACCTCAACCTCATTCACCCGGAGCGGCTGCAAGTCATCGGCAGGGCCGAACAAGCCTGGGCGCTACGGGTTACCCCCGAGCGCCTGCGCCAGCAGTTGCGCGAGTTGATCGTGGCCCGGCCGCCAGCGCTCATTCTTGCCGATGGCCTTGAAATCCTGCCGGCGATTCGCGACGCCTGCGAGTCGACACAGACTCCTCTGTTTGTCAGTTCGAAGCCGTGTTCCGCGGTGATCGACCTGCTGCGCATCTATCTGTCGCGTCGCCTGGCTGGTTCGACATCGATGCATGGCGTGCTGATGGACGTTTTCGGAATGGGCGTTCTGATCACCGGCGATTCCGGTGTCGGCAAGAGCGAACTGGCACTGGAATTGATCTCGCGCGGCCACGGCCTGGTTGCCGACGACGTCGTCGAACTCGCTTGTATTGCTCCGACGACGATCGAGGGGCGCTGTCCGAGCATGCTGCGCGACTATCTGGAAGTACGCGGCCTTGGCTTGCTCAACATCCGCACCATCTTCGGGGAAACAGCGTCACGTCGAAAGATGAAGCTCAAGCTGATCGCGCATTTGCAGAGGCCGCTCAGCGGTGCCGACGGGCCGCGTCTGCCGCTCGACGCGCAGTCGCAGGACATCCTCGGATTACCCATCCGCAAGGTGGTCATCCCGGTGGCTGCCGGGCGCAACATAGCTGTGCTGCTCGAAGCGGCGGTACGCAACAGCATCCTGCAGTTGCGCGGCATCGACAGCATGGGAGACTTCATCGACCGGCAGCAACAGGCGCTGCTTGACGACGACCTGTAGCAATGGCCTAATCACGGGATTTCCACAACCTGAGGAGAATTATCGATGAAAGCCATGCTTGCGCTGGTCGCTCTGGTCGTCGCCACAGGCGGCGCTCTTGCTGCTGAACAGAAGAAGGAACCCTCGGCAGCCCAGAAGGCGCAGCAGGAAAAAATGACCGCCTGCAATGCCGAGGCCAAGGGAAAGGCCTTGGCGGGCGACGAGCGCAAGACGTTCATGAGCGGCTGTCTCAAGGCGGCGCCGGTGAAGGCTTCTCAGCAGGACAAGATGAAGGCGTGTAACGCAGAAGCCGGTAGCAAGCAACTCAAGGGCGATGAGCGCAAGGCCTTCATGAGTGGGTGCCTAAAGGGCTGATCGAGCCGCGTTCGGCTGGGGTTGCGCATCGCCAGGCCAAGGTTTGGCAATCCCGCCAGTCGCCAGTCGCTTGCGCCGGCTGCTAGTCCTGTCCGGTCAGACGGCAGGCCACGTCACCACGTAACCGTGCTGGTGGCGTTTGAGCAGTGCCGCCAGGCGTTGGTCGGCTTGCCGTGGCGTTGCACAGGGGTCGCCCAAGAACGCGTTGCACGCCGCCCAACGTCCATCCGGTGTGCGCAACACGACCACCGGGCGACCGCCGTCCAGTTTGGCGATGAGGCAGTTCGAGGCGCTGCTCGGCCAGGAGGCGGTCACCAGGTTCATCGCTTCGTCGCGCGGTACGCACAAGGCGACCAGCGCGTCCAGGGGTGAATCGTGTTCGCCACAGACGACCGCAGGAAAGTAAGTGTGCCCCAGTGGCTCGGCAGACGAGTTCATTGGAGTGATCTTCTAACATTCCTGGCCGCGCTTGTAAAACCCCGGTCGTGCGGTGCGCGCCGGCGACTTCTCTGAGCCTCACTGCATGCAAGCTACAGAATTCGACGTTCTTATCGTGGGCGGTGGCCTCGCCGGCCTTTCCCTGGCTTGCGCTCTGCGCGACGCACGCCTGCGGATCGCCCTGGTCGAACAGCGACCGCCGCTCGCTCCGCCGGGTTGGGATGTGCGTGTATACGCCGTTTCGCCCGCCAACGCTGCCTTTCTGCAGGCGATTGGAGCGTGGCAGCACATGGCCGCAGAGCGTATCGCTCCGATTCACGCGATGCAGGTTTTTGGCGACGCGGGCGCGCAGCTCGATTTCTCGGCTTATCAGGCGGGCCTTCCGGAACTTGGCTGGATTCTCGAGTCATCGCTGATGGCCTGCGAACTTTGGGAGAACGTCAAGCGGCAAGGCCAGCTCACGCTGCTCTGCCCAGCCGCGCCACGAGCGCTGGAGATCGGCCCGGCTGCGGCCGTCCTCACCCTGGCCGACGGCCGGGCGGTGTCGGCGCGCTTGCTGGTCGGTGCCGACGGACGCGACTCCTGGGTTCGCGACGCGCTTGGCCTGCCGGCGATCAACACTCCCTACGGCGAAATGGGCCTGGTCGCCAATCTGGAATGCGAACGCCCGCACCGCGGTATTGCGCGGCAATGGTTCCGTGACGACGGGGTGCTGGCCTGGCTACCGATGGCCGGTAATCGCATCTCCATCGTCTGGTCCACTCCGGACGAGAACGCCCGGACGCTGCTGGCCATGCCAAGTGAAGAATTTTGTGTCCGTGTGGCTGCGGCAGGCAATTGCCAATTGGGAAGCTTCCGCCTGCTCACTCCGGCGGCAGCGTTTCCCCTGCGCCTGATGCAGGTGCCGCGGGTGGTTGCGCACCGTCTGGCGCTGATCGGCGATGCGGCACATGGCATCCACCCACTCTCCGGCCACGGGATCAACCTCGGTTACCAGGATGCCAGGGCGCTGGCCGGTGTGCTCGCCGCGACTCCCGATTGGCAGGACATCGGCAACGAGCGCCTGCTCGCTCGCTATCAGCGGCAACGCCGCGAAGAAACCCTCCTGATGCAAGCCACCACGCACGCCCTGCACAAGCTTTTCCGCCACGACTTGCCGGGCCTCAGGCCCTTGCGCAACCTCGGAATGAACCTCACCAACGCTTTGCCAGTCCTAAAAAACCTGCTCGTTCGCTACGCCATCGGCGCTTTCTGAAACGCTGGCATCCCCAACATGGAGAACCAGGATGTACAAGACCCTCGTGACAATTGCTCTCGCACTGGCCCTCAGCCCGCCCACCCGCGCCGACGAGGCCAGCGTCAAGAAAGCGCTTGAAGGCAAGCTCGGTGCCCCGGTCACCAGCGTCACCAAGACCCCCTATCTCGGGCTTTACGAAGTCTACACGGATGGCCAGATCGTCTACACCGACGAGAAGGTCTCGGCGCTACTTGTTGGCTCGCTGATCGACGGCAAGACGATGAAGAACGTGACTTCCGAGCGGATGCAGAAGCTGACGGCGATCAAGTTCTCGGAATTGCCGCTGGCGCTGGCTGTCAAGCAGGTGCGCGGCGACGGCAAGCGGGTTCTGGCTACCTTCGAGGATCCGAACTGCGGCTACTGCAAGAAGCTGGCGAAGGATATCGCCAAGCTGGACAACGTGACCATCTATACCTTCCTCTATCCGATTCTGTCGCCGGATTCGCTCGAGAAGTCCAATCAGATCTGGTGTTCGGCCGACAAGGCCAAGGCCTGGAACGACTGGATGGTCGATGGCAAGGCGCCGACCGGCAAGGGCGATTGCGATACCGCTGCGGTCAAGAAGTCCGTCGAGCTTGGCCGGAAGCTGGCGATCAACGGCACCCCGACGATCTTCTTCGGCGACGGCGAGCGCATTCCCGGCGCGGTCCCGCTGGCCAAGATCGAGCAGAAGCTCGCCCAGACGCCGACCCCGGTCAAGTAGGCGTCCGGCAGCACCGCTTGCTCGGGCGAGGACGCCGCAAGCGGGCAAACGGTTTCATTCAGCGATCGGTCAAGGTCAGCAGGATATCCGCGTACCAGGCGCAGTTGAGTCCCAGTGCCTCGTCCTGATCGGGGTCGCGCGCGCCGACATCAAGCCTTGCCGAGTGAACACCAAGCAACATCCACGGCAGGTCGTGGTGTGCCAACTCAAGTGTGGCAGCGCGCATCACTACCGGCGCACCGCTGGTTCCCCGGTGCGTGCGTGCATCGGTGAGAAAATAGCCTTCTCCCTGAAAACGCAGTCCAAACGACGAGGCAACGATCGCTTGCCGCACCACCGGCATGTGGTGGAGGTGGTCGTGGAATCCCAGCGGGAAGCCCACGACCAGCAATGAGCTGCCAACCTCGACCTGATCAAACCGGCCCGGCAGATGCCGCGGCGTGAAGGCTTGGTAGGCCATCGTTTCCGGTAGCGCCGCACGGTCGATCTCGATCACCGCCACGTCGATCTCGCCAGCGGTATCGAGACCCTGACACCAGGCTCGCTGCCGGTTGGCGCCGTACAGCGGTATCGAAAATCCGGTTGATTCGGCAATGTTGTCCCGATTGACGTGCAGTTCGATCTCGATGCGGTCCGGGAAGTGCCGGCTGGGTTCGTCGAACAGCACGTGTCGACTGGTGACCAGGAACAGCCGCCCATCGCGTTCGAAAAAAAAGCCGCTGGCGTTGGTCAGCGGTTGCTGTCGATGGAAAGTCGAGATGCGCGCAGCAGTAAGCAGGATTGATTCGATCATGGGTGGCGGTCGCCGTATGCGGTGGCGGGGCACGCAGTCGACACGGCGCACGGTGGCCGCAGGGGTTGGCTGTGGTACTCCGTCAGGCCGAGGCTTCAGCGACGGTCACGATGACCGTCATCGTAGCCGCGCCGGTCGTGCCTGGCGTCACCACGGTAGTCGCCGCTGTGCGGGTCACCGTAGCCGTTCCGGCGATAATCCCTGTAGTCTTCGCGGAGGTCGTTTCCGCGATAGTGACGAGTTCGCTGGTAACGAGGCACGTACTCGCGCTGATACCAGTTGGCGTTCACAAAATAGACTGGCTCACCGCAGGCTCCGTACGAGCGGCAGTGCTTGTTCCAGTGCTTGGCGTGCCCAGGTGGCACGTACAGATACACCGGTGGGCGGCCAACCGGGACACGCTCGACGAAGATCGGCTGCGGATAGACCAGTTGCGGCTGCGGATAGCCGCCAACGTCAATGCGACCGTAGAAGCCGGGTTGGCCGATACTTACCGATAGGCCAAGATCGGCGGCAATCGCCGGCGCGGTGGTGGAAAGCAGTGCGGCGGCGACTAGTAGTAGACGTTTCATGTTGATGCCTTTGGATGTCGAGACCCTTGCCTAACGCGCCAACCCCTTGGCCCGATGACCTGCGGTGCACAAGCGCAGCCTGTTGTTGGGTCGGCATGCTGGGCAACTGGGCAGGACTGGCGAGGGTTTCCCGGCAGAACAGCGCTGCCCACCTCCAGGTTCCGGCGATCGCCTATGGTGTGGCGGGATTTCCCGGGAGAGCCACGGGCTACCCTGATCCGGTCGGCGCCGTGAAGCGTCCGCGTGGAGGAGGCAGTAGTTCGTTCCCCTGCATCGTGACCAAGTCTCCCGGACGCGAGGCTGGGGAGCCTCCGCTGCGGAGGCGGGGTTCATGATCGGTGGTGTCCGTCGGCGATGTTTGCCGAATGGCTCGCCTGGGCGCGGGATCGTGCCGACTCAGACTCAGGCGGGTCAGAGCTACGTATTTCGGCGCGGTCAGCGAACCTGAATGCGGCTTATGTAGTCGATCAGCAGGAGAATCCGTGCGCGTACCAATGCTTGCGCATCATAGCTACCACGTCCTTCGAGATAGCGCTCGCCATCCTCAAGGCGGTATTCCCGGCCCCAGATCGGCATCTCGCGTGAGCCATGACTAGGAACGCCGATGCCTTCGATCACTTCATACAGCCGATCTGTCGGAACAACTCCCTGGTTCTTCTTCGCCAGCAGCGTGAGGTCGGGCAGACTCTTGCGCAACAGATTCGTCATCAGGCCATTCCCTTTGCCATCGGCACCATGGCAAACCGCGCAGTTCACTTCAAATTCATACTTGCCGAGATCGTTCGGCCGTTGTTGTGCGCAGGCCGCGCCGCCGTAGAGCGCCATGCCAGCAGCAACCGACACAGCTCCGATGTGTGCACGCCTCATAATGTCTCTCCTCAGCGTTGACAAGCATGGATCGCCGATGGGAGTGGACGATCCAATCCAAGCCTCAATCCTGGACCGGGCAAATCGGGATCCGTTTGACATTAGTCAAACAAAAGCAGAAGAGTTACCCGGTCAAGGTGGTGCGGGCGTTCGGGGGCGCCGTAAGGGCTCCGGCGCCGAATCCCGACTGCTCGCCGATACGGATGGGTAGCGGCCGCGGCGCCAAGCATCATCCGCACCTCCGAAAGTGAGGGCGCCGTCGCCGAACGGCGATGGTGGACGCAAGAGCGGCACCCGAGCGGTGCCCTCTTGCGTGTCATTCTGGCACGCCCGAGACGATTCGAACGTCCGACCCCTGCCTTCGGAGGGCAGTACTCTATCCAGCTGAGCTACGGGCGCGTGCGGGACGGGAAGCTTAACCGGTTTGCCGCAGGGAGTCCAGTCCGGAGCTTTGGGGCAGCTAGAAACGGCGCTACAATGGAAGCCTAATCCGCAGACAACCAAGGATCTGGCATGGCAGAAAAACAATACTCTTCGCGGGCGATCCTGATGATCACCGTCGTTATCGCGATTGTTCTGATTGTGGTCATCTGGCCGCTATCGATGGTCGGCAAGGGTAGTGTCGCGACCGGCCACAGCGATGAGGTCTATGTTCGCATCCTGCCGGTGGCCAAGGTGGAGTTGGGGAGAGTGCCTGCGGCGGCAGATGGCCGGCCGCGCGACGGCGCTGCGGTCTACAACTCCGTCTGCATGGCTTGCCATGCAAGCGGCGTAGCTGGCGCGCCGAAAGCTGGCGACAAGGCGGCGTGGGCGCCCCGAATTGCCACCGGCAGCGCTGCGCTGGTGACTAGCGTGACCAATGGCAAGGGTGCGATGCCGCCAAAGGGGGGAGGTGCCGACCTGACCGATGACGAGATCAAGGCTGCAGTCGATCATCTGGTGGGTTTGGCCAAGTAACTGAAGTTTAGACGGTAGTGGTCAAGTTATTTCGGGTACCGGGATAGGTTGTTTCTCTGCCATTTGTTGTTCATAGACCTTCGGCGGCAGGTAACCGAGTTTCGAGTGCAGGCGGATGCTGTTGCAGAAGCCGACGAGGTGGTCGATGGCGTCGCGCGTGGCCTCTGCATGGTTGGCATAGTTGTTCGGCCAGACGCGCTCCATGACGGCGTTATCCCAACAGTTGCCCTTGCGGCTCATGCTGGCTTGCAAATGATTCCGAGCGAGCAGGGTGCGGTGGGCGTCGCTGGCGTACTGGCTGCCGCGATCCGCATGCACCACCACCAGACCCACCGGCGGTTGCCGCTGGGTATTGGCCATCTGGAAAGCCGTACAGACCGGTTCGGCAGGCATGTTTGGGGCCATCGCCCAGCCCACGATGCTGCGCGAAAACAGGTCCAGCATGGCGGCCAGGTACAACCAGCCGCTACCGTGTGGCTGTAGGTGATGTCCGAGACCCAGGCGGTATTCGCTTTGGCCGGTTCGAACTGCCGGTTGAGCAGTTCGTCTGCCATCGGCAGGGCATGGTGACTGTCGGTGGTGTGGATGACCTCGCGTTTCCAGACGGGTCGTAGTCCGTTGATTCTCATCAGCGTTCGGAGACGGTGCCGACCGCTGGGCCGGCCATGTGCAATCAACGCTTGCTGCAAGCGCCGGCTGCCATCGCTTTGCTCGGAGGCCGCAAAAGCCGTCTTCAAATCAACCTTTGCCGCACAAAACGCTGGCGGACTTTCTCGCCCGTGCGGCGGCGGCGTAGTACCCCGAGCGACTGACGCCGAGCGCGGGGCGCAGCGGCGCTACTCCGGTGGCCTTCTCTGCCGACTGATCGATGCATTGGTGGATCATCGCAGTTCTCGGGCAACGAAGGGCGACACTGTTCTTAACAGGTCATTGCCCTGACCGAGTTGGCGGTATAGTGGTCCCTGGAAATCAGACAGTGGTTTAAGCTGTGCTCCGTCATAGGGAGCGAGAAACGATGAGTGAAGCAACTACCCGGAAGGTACATACGCCGGAGTTCAAGGCCAAGGTTGGTCTGGAGGTAAAGTGGTCCCCATAGTCAAGACAAATATCAGGCCAGTTTAAGTTGTGCAGTTGACTTCGCTAGCAGCTGAACGGCGCTGCGCCGGTGTTGCCTTTGACTCTGTTTTTGATGCTGTCGTTGACTTTGCTTCTGCGGGTGGGGAATCGCCTGTGGAGCGTAGCGGAACAGGCGATTCCCCACCCGCGCCGCCAAACTTGTCGAGGATCAACGCCCCGCCACCGATGCCGTTTCGATAGACGGCTGCGGGTGCCGCGTTGCCCAGCGACTGGTGCGGACGCTCAGCGTTGTAGAAGGCAAAATACTCGGCCAGGCCAACCATCAGTTCGCCCATCGTGGCATAGCCCTTCAGATACACGTCCTCGTACTTGACGCTGCGCCAGAGG
>NZ_JAPUVQ010000096.1:0-70534 GCF_029255145.1 Accumulibacter sp. | reverse complement strand
GCTGCGCGAAAGTTCGTAGGCAATCGATTGATAGCGGTCACCCTTGGCCTCGATTCCGCGCTCGTTCGATGGGCCGAGGGGGGCGCTGAGCATTCCGGCGTCGCTTGAATGTCAACACACTCTAGCAAGTGGCTGATTATGAGAGAGGTTTTCTTGGTATGTCAAACACCGGCTGAGCACCCGACTGATGGGCGCATAGTGCTCGCTATCGTCGCGCAGCGGCGAGAACTCGATTGAACCGCTCGCGCTGGGCAAATGATCGATCTGCTCGATCGTGCAAAGCTGTTTTTCGCGCCTGTTGATCACCATCTTTCGTATGATCAACCCGTTTCTCCTTTCGCCGGCTATCTTCTTTCAGGCTCATGCCTCGGTGGAAACCCACGCGCCGTTCCAGCTCATACCACTGCGGACAAGGCTCATCGCCTGGTCGATCTGACGGTCGCAGGTGGTCATCAGCGATAGACCAGCACCGGAATCTTCGAGTGGGTGAGAACCTTGTGAGTTTCGCTTCCGAGCAACAGGGCCGAGATTCCCCGGCGGCCATGCGAAGCCATGAAGATCAGGTCGCAATTCGATTGCGTCGCCGCATCAATGATTGCCTGATAGGGAATGTCACTGGTCAGAGCCAGCCTGTCCACTTCGACGCCGGCGCTCTGGCACAGCTCGACGACGAAATCGAGAACCTGCTGCGCCTGCTGCTCCGCCAGTTCGGCGAACTTCTCGGGCGTCGTCGGATCGATCAGCGCGCCTTCGCCGTAGTAGCTCACCGGATACTCCGGCCGGGCGAAGAACGCTGTAATGCGAGCGCCTGCCTCTTTGGCGAAGGAAACCGCCCGACGCGCCGTATCCTTTGAAAGGTCGGATCCATCGACGGGAACAAGGATGTGCTTGAACATGGTTCTTCCTCCAGAGGGTGCATGAAACCACTATAGGCACAAAACGCCGCATCGCTTTTGATTGAAATCAAATGATCAACGCCGGATCGGTCAACACCAGCGAGCAATTATCGTTGCTCGCTCGCACTGGCTCGGAGCGGCTGCCATCGCGACAAGCGCCAGCGAGGCAGCCCGTCGCCAGGCAGTCCCCCGGTCCGGCACGACGAATTCATAAAGTATTGTTTGATGTCGATCAACGCCGCCAGTCCCGCCGCAGCTGACAATGACGACATCGATTCGAAATGGGCGAATGATGCACGAGATCCGGGATTTCATGGCCAATGATCATCGGGCGTGCGACGACCTTCTGAACGCGGTCGAGCAGGCTGTCGTAAGGGGCGCCTGGGAGCTCGCCAGAGTGGAGTTTGCTCGCTTCAGGGACGCCGTTCTGAAGCACTTTGCGGCCGAAGAGTCGATTCTGTTTCCGCTCTTTGAACAATGCACGGGCATGTATCTGGGACCGACGCAGGTGATGCGCGCCGAGCATCTGCAGATGCGGCAACTGCTTGGCGCTGCCGAAAGCGCGCTGACCGAGCGCGCCGCCGAAGATTACGCCGGCAACGCCGAGACCTTGCTGATCATGATGCAGCAGCACAACATCAAGGAGGAGAACGTGCTCTACCCGATGTGCGACCAGCGACTCGCTGCTCAACTCGACACCCTGTTGCCGGAACTGCGGAAGCAGCTTGGGGAGCCCGAGAGAACGGCGACATGATGGAGAAGGAAGCCGATGTCGTGCTCGACGCACGCGACCTGGAGCCTCCCGAGCCGATGGTGCGCACGCTGGAAGCGCTGGACACCCTTGCTCGGTCGGAAAAGCTTCTGGTGCTCCTCCCGCGCGAGCCTTACCCGCTCTACCTAGCCCTGGAACTAAACGGTTTCGCCTGGCAGACGGAACGCCGACCGGACGGCACCGTGGCCGTCCTGATACGACATCAAACGCCGTAATGCAGGCGTTGCTGTCCTTCGAGCAAGCGCCACCGTTTACTGCGCCACTTCGTTTCTTTCTGACCGCGCCCCTGTTTGCCATGCTCGCAGCGCTGCTCGTGCTGTGGAGCGGTCCCGAGCTTTTTGCTTCGCGCTGGACGCCAGCCGCGCTGGCGCTGACGCACCTGATCACGGTCGGCTTCATGCTGCAGGTGATGCTCGGCGCGATGCTCCAGATCCTCCCGGTAGCGGCGGGCGCCAACCTGCCACGGCCGCTGCTGGTTGCAACTCTGGTTCACATCGCCATCGCCCTTGGCGCACTGCTGCTGGCAGCAGCCTTTCTGAGCTACCAGCCACTCGCCTTCAGGCTGGCGGCAGCGCTGGTCGGCAGCGGCGTGGCACTCTTCGTTGCCGCCGCCGGCTACTCCCTCTACGGCGTGTCGTCGACGGATCCGACCATTCGCGGGCTGAAGGCGGCTTTGATCGGATTGAGCGTCACGGTCTGCCTCGGCGTGCTGCTGGCCACCGCCCTCGCCGGAGCATTCGAAGTGCCGCTGTTGCAACTGACGTCGATCCACCTCGGTTGGGGCTTTGTCGGCTGGAGCGTCGTTTTGCTCGCCGCCGTCGCCTCGGTGGTGGTGCCGATGTTCCAGATGACACCGCCCTACCCGCAATGGTTCGCCGGCCGTTTTTCCTGGGTCGTGCTGGCCTTGCTGTCTTTGTGGAGCGTCGCCGACACGGCTGCCTGGCAACGATTGGAAGCACTTCTGGCCGGCGCCACGGTGCTATCCATCGCCGTTTTCGCCACGCTCACGCTGCAGCTTCAGCGCCGCAGCAAGCGCGCCCGCTTCGATGCGACGCAGCGCTACTGGTGCGTGGCGATGCTCAGCGCACTCGCTGCCTGCTCATTGTGGCTTGCCGCCCGCAGTCTTCCGGCGCTCGCCGAACGGCAGGAGTGGCCGCTGTTATGCGGTGTCCTGGCGCTCGTTGGCAGCTTCATGTCGGTGATGATCGGAATGCTCTACAAGATCGTTCCTTTTCTGGTCTGGTCGCACCTGCAGAACCTCGGCCGCGGCCGCGTGCTGGCGCCAAACATGAACAAGGTGATCGCCGGCAAGCAGATTGACGGACAGATGTACGCGCACCTGCTCGCTCTGTTGCTACTCTGCGGGGCCGTTGTGCGACCGACCTGGTTCGCCTATCCGGCCGGGCTGGCGCTGCTGGCAGCCAATGGCTGGCTGTTGTACAACATCGTCTGCGCAGTGCGGTTCTACCGCGGACACCGGCTGAAGATCGAAGCGCAGACGGCCCATGCGGCGATCGGCAGGTGAACCAGACGGTGCGTTCGGCGCAGCCGCTTTCCGGGTAGGCGGCAGCAGCACCGGCACGCCAGGTACGGTGACAGTGCGCCAGCGTGGCCCGCCCCCCCTTGCTCAACTAACGATCAACTGGACCGCCGACCACCAGGGCCGTGATGACATACCTGACGTTGAAATACCTCCATATCGGCTGCGTCGTTCTCAGCGGCACCGGCTTCTTCCTGCGCGGGGTGTGGATGCTCCGGGAATCGCCATGGCTGCAAAGAAAAGTGGTGCGGGTGCTGCCGCATATCGTGGATACGGGCCTGCTGGCCAGCGCCATCGCCATGGCCGTGATCAGTGCCCAATACCCGTTCGCCGCCGACTGGCTGACCGCCAAATTGATCGCTCTGCTGGTCTACATCGGGTGTGGCGCGATGGCCCTGAAGCGCGGGCGCAGCAAGCAGCAGCGTGCGCTGTTCCTGGTCGCCGCGCTAGTGGCATTTGCCTACATCGTTTCGGTGGCATCGACGCGCAACCCGCTCGGCTTCCTCGCCTGGTTCGCGTGAAACGCTGCAGCGATCACCGCGGGCCGTCAGTTGTGCTGGTGCGACATCAGTTTTCTCAAGCCGGCGGTATTGAGGATCCTGATTCTTCTTTGATGAACGGCAAGCAGCCCCTCGTCCTGGAAGCGCGAAAAGGCACGGCTGACCGTCTCCAGCTTGAGACCGAGATAGCTGCCGATCTCGTCACGCGACATTCGCAGGTTGAATTCCGCCGGCGAATAGCCGCGCGCCTTGAAGCGCTGCGAGAGGTTGAGCAAAAAGGCCGCCAGACGTTCCTCGGCGCGCATCGTGCCGAGCAACATCATCACCCCGTGATCGCGAACAATCTCCCGACTCATCACCTTGTGAAAGTGATGCTGCAAGGTGTGGATTTGCCGAGACAAGCCTTCCAGGTTGGAAAAGGGAATTGCACAGACTTCGCTGTCTTCGAGGGCAATGGCATTGCAGCTGTGGACCTCGCTGCTGATCCCGTCGAGGCCGAGCAACTCGCCGGTCATCTGGAAACCGGTCACCTGGTCACGGCCGTCCTCGATCAGCACATCGGTCTTGAAAAAGCCGCTGCGGACCGCGTAGATCGACTCGAACTCCTGGCCCGACCGATACAGGTAATCGCCGCGCTTGAGGCGCTTACGCGTCGAAACCAACTCGTCCAGCCTTTTCAGTTCCTCCGGATCGAGGCCGATGGGAAGGCACAGCTCGCGGAGGTTGCAGTTCGAACAGGCGGTCTTGACGACCTCAAACGCAAGTCTCGCCGACGTATCATTGCTAGACATGGCCGTCCTTTTCACTAAACTCTGCGTTTGATCCACGTCAACCCGATTACTTCAGCGCGGTCCGATAATGCACGCAACAAATACTGTAGTGGAAACATGAACTCTGTCGCCGGCAACCTGGTCTTTGATCCGCAGATCATTCGCCGCTTCGACATCAACGGCCCCCGCTACACGTCCTACCCGACAGCGGATCGTTTCGTCGAAGCCTTTGGTTCGGACGCCTACCAGTTGTGGCTCGGAAAGCGCAACATCGGCGCCGTTAGCCGGCAACTGTCATTGTACTTCCACATCCCGTTCTGCAATACCATCTGCTACTACTGTGCGTGCAACAAGATCATCACCAAGGATCATGGGCGCTCGGCCAAGTATCTGAGATACCTGGCGCGCGAACTGGCACTGCAGAGCAGCCACCTGGAGGGTGGCGATCAGGAAGTAGCGCAGTTGCACTGGGGCGGCGGGACGCCGACATTTCTCTCACACGATGAAATGCGCCAGTTGATGGACGCTACGCGCAGGCACTTCCGATTGATCGAGGGTGGCGAGTACTCGATCGAAGTCGATCCCCGCAAGGTTGATCGGGCGACCGTCGAACTGCTCGCAGAACTCGGCTTCAACCGCATGAGCGTCGGCGTGCAGGACTTCGACCCGGGCGTGCAGCAGGCGGTGAACCGCATCCAGAGCGAGGAAGAAACCTGCGCGGTGATGGACGCGGCACGCGCCAGCGGTTTCAAGTCGATCAGCGTCGACCTGATCTACGGTTTACCTAAACAGACGGTGATCGGCTTCAGCCGCACGCTCGACCGCGTCATTGCCGCCAGCCCGGATCGCGTCTCGATCTACAACTACGCGCACCTGCCAAGCCTCTTCAAGCCACAGCGGCGGATCCTCGAGGCTGAAATGCCCAGCGCCGATGCGCGACTGCAGATTCTTTCCCTGGCGATTCGCAAGATGACCGAGGCCGGCTATGTCTATATCGGCATGGACCATTTTGCCAAGCCCGACGACGAACTGGCGACGGCACAGCGACAGGGGCGCCTGCATCGCAACTTCCAGGGCTATTCGACGCATTCCGACTGTGATTTGCTGGCCTTCGGCATCTCGTCGATCAGCAAGGTCGGACCGACCTACAGTCAGAACGTGAAAACGCTCGACGAATACTACGATCTGCTCGACAACGCCACTTTGCCGGTCTACCGCGGGATCGAGCTCAACGCTGACGACCTGCTGCGGCGGTCGATCATCCAATCGCTGATGTGCCACTTCGAACTGTCGATCGAGTCGATCGAAATTGCCCACCTGATCGAGTTCAGAAGCTACTTCGCCACCGAACTAGACGATCTCCGCGAAATGGTGGACGCCGGCCTCGTTCGCATCGATGACAAATGGATTACCGTCCTGCCGCGGGGACGGATGCTGGTGCGCGCCATTTCGATGGTCTTCGACCGCTATCTGCGCGCCGACCGACAACGCACCCGTTACTCCAAAGTGATCTGAAGCCCGGCCGCAACAAGCTCGCAACCAGGGCACCGGCGACCAGCTCGGATGAAGGAGTAGAATCGGCCCTCCTGCCTGGCGTTGGCGTGTCCATTGATGCCTGATTCGAGTTATCTCGCCCTGTTGCTGGTTGGCCTGCTGGGGGGCACGCACTGCGTGGTGATGTGCGGTGGAATCGTCGGCGCCCTGTCGATGGGAGGCCCCGCGCGCGCCTCGCTGCACCTCGCCTACAACGCCGGACGGATTGCCAGCTATGCCGCGGCGGGAGCCCTGGTCGGTGCGCTGGGTGAAGCCAGCCTCGCCTTGTCCGGGCAGCTGCCGCTGCGCAGCGTCCTGTACCTGCTCGCCAACCTGATGCTCGTCGCCCTCGGGCTGTATCTGATGGGCATGACCAGGGCTCTGGCGTTCACCGAGCGCTTTGGCCAGAAGCTATGGCGGCATCTGCAACCGCTGACCCGCCATTTCTTGCCCGCGCGCACCGTTCGGCAAGCGTTTCCCCTCGGTCTGCTGTGGGGCTGGTTGCCCTGCGGGCTGGTCTACAGTGCGTTGGCCACTGCCTTGACCAGTGGTTCGGCCTGGCACGGAGCCGGCCTGATGCTGGCGTTCGGCGCCGGTACCCTGCCCAACCTGCTGCTCGCGGGCCTGCTTGCCACCCGGCTGCAGGCCTACGCGCACCGGCCGGCGCTGCGCGTCGTATCCGGGCTGCTGATTCTCGCCTTCGGTGTCTGGGGCCTGATCGGCCTGGCCCGACTGGCTTTCCGGAGCTGGCCCGACGCCAGCTGATACGCTTGCTTGACCTCCCGATCCCTGGGCGACAATGACTGACCAGACCACGAACTCCAGCCAGCACCTCGACCTGCCGATCAGCGGCATGAGCTGCGCTGCCTGCGCGGCGCGGATCGAGAAGGTCCTCAACCGCCTGCCGGGTGTCACGGCCACCGTCAACCTGGCCAGCGAGCGCGCGCGGGTCGACCTGTCGGATGGCGCAAGCAATTCCCAACAGGTCGTCGCGGCGATAGCGAAAGCCGGTTTCAGCGTGCCGCCGCGGACGCTCGAACTGGCCATCGACGGGATGAGCTGCGCCGCCTGCTCGACGCGGCTCGAGAAGCTGCTCAATCGTCTGCCCGGTGTCGAAGCGGTAGTCAATCTGGCCAGCGAGCGGGCGAGCGTCCGCTATCTTCCCGGAGTCGCCGATCCGGTGCTGCTGCTGGCTGCCGTCAAACGTGCGGGCTTTGTCGGGCGCCTGGCCGACGATCAGTCGCGCGCGCTTGAAAAGGCCGGAAAGGTCACCGCCGAGCGCGCCGAATTGCGCCGCTTCTGGATTGCGGCGGCGCTGACGCTGCCGCTGGCCGCACCAATGCTCACCATGTTCGGTGCCGGCGCTCACGATCAGCACGACGTCCTGCCGCGCTGGCTGCAACTGGTGCTGGCAACGCCGGTGCAGTTCTGGATCGGCGCGCGTTTTTACGCGGGTGCGTGGAAGGCCTTGCGCGGCGGCGGGGCAAACATGGACGTACTGGTCGCGCTCGGAACGACCATGGCCTACGGCTTCAGTCTGGTGGTCACGGTCTCCGGCGCCACCGACCTGCACGTATACTTCGAGGCGTCGGCAGCGGTGATTACGTTGGTGCTGCTCGGCAAATTGCTCGAGGCGCGGGCCAAGGCCAGGACCACCGACGCCATCGAGACGCTCGTTCGGCTGCAGCCAAAAACCGCGCGCGTCGAGCGCGACGGCCAGTTGATCGACGTCGACGCCGCCCTGCTGATCCCCGGCGACGTCTTCATCGTCCGCCCCGGCGAGAGCCTGCCGGTCGATGGCGAAGTGATCGATGGCTCGTCGAGCGTCAATGAAGCGATGCTTACCGGCGAAAGCATGCCGCTCACCAAACAGGCTGGTGATCGCGTATTCGCGGCGACCGCCAACGGCGAGGGTATGCTGCGCTGCCGGGCCAGCGGCGTCGGCGAGCAAACCCTGCTGGCCGGTATCATCCGGATGGTCGCCGAGGCGCAGGGATCGAAAGCGCCGGTGCAGCGACTCGCCGACCGGATCTCGGCGGTCTTCGTGCCGGTCGTCTGCGCCGTCGCCTTGTGCACCTTGCTTGGCTGGTGGGCGCTCGGCGGCAACTTCAGCGCAGCGCTGGTCAACGCGGTGGCGGTACTGGTGATTGCCTGCCCCTGCGCGCTCGGACTGGCGACGCCGACAGCGATCATGGTCGCCACTGGCAGGGGTGCCGCTGCGGGGATCCTGGTCAAGAACGCCGAGGCGTTGGAACGTGCCGAGAAAATCGCGGTGCTGGCCGTAGACAAGACCGGTACGCTGACCAGCGGCGAACCACTGCTGACCGACGTCCTGCCCCTGGCAACGTCGGCTGACGAAGCGCTGCTGCTGGCGGCCGCTCTCGAACAGGGTTCCGAACATCCACTGGGGCGGGCGATTCTCCAGAAAGCGCAGGCCAGCGGGCTTGCCCCGCCGGTGGTCGAGCAGTTTCGGGCCATTCCCGGTCGGGGAGTGACCGGTCGGGTCGGCGGGCGCCTGCTTCGGCTTGGTGCCGCCGATGCTTTTGCCGGCCTGACCTTGCCGGAGAAGCTGATCGGGCAGTTGCAACGCGCCGGCAAAACCGTCGTGGTCCTGGCGGAGGTCGGCAGGGAGCACGACAGGCAAGATGATGAGGGCCGTGACGCGGGCGACGCCATGGGCGGCGATGCGGGCGTCGTCCTGGCAGTGCTGGCGATCGCCGACCCCTTGCGCGCCACCTCAAGTGCTGCCGTGGGCCGCCTCAAGGCGATGGGCATTAGGGTGGTGATGCTGACCGGCGACCATCAGGCAACAGCCGCCGCGGTCGCCAACGACGCCGGCATCGATGATTTCCGGGCCGGCGTACTCCCCGGCGAGAAGGCAGCGGCGGTCAATGCGCTGAAGAACGGTGGTGCGGTCGTGGCCATGGTCGGCGACGGCATCAACGATGCGCCGGCGCTAGCCGCGGCTGATGTCAGCTTCGCCATCGGCGCCGGGTCGGACGCGGCGATATCGGCCGCAGACGTGACGCTGGTGCGCGGCGATCTGCACGGAATTGCCGACGCGATCACGCTTTCGCGTGCGACGCTGAGGAAAATCAGGCAGAATCTCTTCTGCGCCTTTATCTACAACGTTCTCGGCATACCGCTGGCGGCGTTGGGCATGCTCAATCCGGTCATCGCCGGCGCCGCCATGGCGATGAGTTCAGTCTCGGTAGTCTCGAACTCGCTGCTCCTCAAACGCTGGCGCCCTGGCGGCAGCCAGGGGTTGGCGACGCGCGTGCAGGAGTAGCCGCGGAAGATTACCGGCGAAATTTCGGCAGCACCTGCAACGCCCACGGGGAAACTGCAGATGGAAACAATCGTCATCCGTATCACCGGGATGCGCTGCCAGGCTTGCGTGCAGAGCGTCCGCGCCGTCCTCGAAGCCCTGCGCGGCGTCGAAGCGGTCGCCGTGTCGCTGGAGCCCGGACAAGCCACCGTCAGCTACGACCCGACGCTCGGGAACGTCGCCATCTTGCGCAAGGCGGTCGAACAGGCAGGCTTTGACGCAAGCTGAAAGGCTTTGTCGGCGGCGCCGTACCGCCTCGCACATGTGGTGACCGCCCCATACCGCTTACCTGACCATCATGCCCAGAAAAAAACCGAAGACCGAAGAGCCTGCAGCTCCGGAAACCACCGCCAACCAGCCGCTCAGACTGACGCAGCTTTCGCACGGAGGCGGTTGCGGATGCAAGATCGCTCCCGGCGTGCTCGAACAGATCCTCGCCAAGACCAGTCCGGTAGTCGTACCGAAGCAACTGCTGGTCGGCATCGAAACCAGCGACGACGCGGCGGTCTACCAGCTCAACGACGATCAGGCCTTGGTCGCGACCACCGACTTTTTCATGCCGATTGTCGATGACCCCTTCGATTTCGGCTGTATCGCGGCGACCAACGCCCTCTCCGACGTCTATGCCATGGGTGGCACGCCGCTGCTGGCACTGGCCGTCGTCGGCATGCCGGTCAAGCAGTTACCGCTCGATACCATCAAGCGAATTCTTGAAGGCGGCGAGTCGGTCTGTGCCCGAGCGCGAATTCCGATTGCCGGCGGCCACACCATCGATTCGGTCGAGCCGATTTATGGCCTGGTGGCCATCGGTCTGGTCCATCCCGACAATCTCAAGCGCAACTCCGGCGCGCGTCCCGGCGACAAGCTGATACTTGGCAAGGGTCTGGGGATCGGCGTCTATAGCGCTGCATTGAAGAAAGGTCTCTTGTCGGCGAGCAGCTACACGGCGATGATCGCCTCGGCGACGCAGCTCAACACGCCCGGGCGGGCCCTGGCCTGCCTGGCCGGGGTGCACGCCATGACCGACGTCACCGGCTTTGGGCTGCTCGGTCATCTGGTCGAAATCTGCAAGGCGTCCAAGGTCTCTGCGGCGATCGACTACGCCGCCTTGCCGGTCTTGCCGAATGTCCTCGATTACCTGGCGGAAGGCTGCATGACCGGCGCATCCGAGCGCAACTGGGCAAGCTATGGCGAGCGCGTGGTGGTCCCCAAGAAGCACTTTGGCGATCTCGAGCGTGCGCTGCTGTCGGATCCGCAGACCAGCGGCGGGCTGCTGCTCGCTTGTGCCCCGGAAGTGGTTACCGAAGTCCTGTCGATCTTTCTGCAGGAAGGCTTCGATCACGCCACCGTCATCGGCGAGGTTTCCGCCGGCAAGGCGCAGGTTTCGGTGGTCAACAGCAAGGCGGAGTGAAGCGCAGGCGGGAACAGGACAACGATCCGGGAGGCACCGCCCCGCCCGGCCAATTGGCTGGCTAACCCGAAAGCGGCGGCACCCTCAGTCGAGGATGTGCGACACCAGGCCGTCTGCCAGTTTTGGTTCAAACCATGTCGACTTTGGCGGCATCACCTGACCGCTGTCGGCCACCGCCATCAGTTCCGACATCGACGTCGGATACAGCGCAAAGGCAACGGCCATCTCGCCACTGTTCACCCGCCGCTCCAGTTCCGCCAATCCGCGCATGCCACCGACAAACTCGATACGCGTGTCCCGGCGAAGATCGGTAATCGCCAGCAGCGGGCCGAGAATCTGCTCGGCGAGCACCGAGACGTCCAGGCGGCGCACCGGATCCGCCTCGGGAACCAGTTCTGACAGCACTTCGAGGCGATACCAGCGTCCCCCCAGATACATGCCACAGACACCGCTACGGTCGGGTTTTTCCGGACCGCAACGCGGATCGATCCGGTAACGCTCGCCGACGGCCGCCAGAAACGCCTCCTCACTCAGGCCATTCAGATCTCGCACCACCCGGTTGTAGGCCATGATCCGCATCTGTGCGGCGGGGAAAACCACCGAAAGAAAGAACTCGGCACCCTCCATGGCTGCCGCCTGGCCGCGCCGAGCGGCCGCGACCCGCGAGGCTGCGGCCGAGCGATGATGGCCGTCGGCAATGTATAGCGACGGCATCGCTGCGAACAGCGCACTGATGCGCGCAATGCGCTCGGCATCGTCGACGGTCCACAGCGTATGCCGGATCCCGTCGTCGGCCGTCAGATCGGCGACCGGTGGATTCTCGGTGGCCGCAACCACCAGGCGCTCGACTTCCGCGTTGTCGGCGTGCACCAACAGTACCGGTCCAGTCTGGGCGTTCAGGGCCTCGATCTGGCGTACGCGGTCGTCCTCCTTGTCCGGGCGGGTGAGTTCATGCTTGCGAATCCGATTGTTGTCGTACGCGGCGACCGAAGCCACCGCCACCAGTCCGGTCTGAAGGTGCTCGCCCATCACCAGGCGATACGCGTAATAGCACCGGCGTTGGTCACGGCACAGAACTCCCGAATCGATCATCCGTCGAAAGTTCTCGGCCGACCTGGCGTACACCTCGGGGGCAAAGGAATCGACATCCGGGGGCAGATCGATTTCGGCCTTGGAGACATGCAGAAAGGACAGCGGCTTGCCACTTGCCGCGGCCCGCGCCTCGTCGCTGGAGAGCACGTCATAGGGTGGTGCAGCAACTGCTGCCGCGTCTGAGCTGCGTGGGCGAAGGCCCTTGAAAGGCTGCAGCAGGAGGCCAGAGTCAATGAGCACGAAGTTCTCCTGTGGGTGGGTTGTTTCTGGAAACGACCGTAGCGGACTCTCGGCGGCACCGATCGCGTGTGCCGACCGCGATCCGTACCGATGACGGTAGAGTGTATCTTCAGATGCTCCGGTACAGCGCCTCATAACGCGCGGCGGAGTCATCCCAGGAAAAATTCTGCGCCATGCCGTGCCTCTGGAGCTGCCGCCATGCCGCGGCGTCACGGTAAAGCGCGCAAGCCCTGCCAATCCGCGACGCCAGCCTGCGGCTGCTGGATTCGTCAAAGGTGAAGCCGTTGGCAGTGCCCGCCTTGACGTTTTCCGGAGTCGCATCGATCACCGTGTCCGCCAGTCCCCCCACCCGGCGCACCAGCGGCACAGTGCCATAGCGCAGGGCGTAGAGCTGCGTCAGCCCACAGGGCTCGAAACGCGACGGAACGAGGAGGACGTCGGCGCCGGCCATGATCCGGTGCGACAGCGGCTCGTCGTAACCGAGATGCACCGAAACAGCAGCCGGATGAGCCGCCGCGGCGGCCCTGAAAGCGGCTTCGATGTCCGCCTCGCCACTGCCGATGACCACCAGTTGGGCGCCATCGGCCAGCAGCGCCGGCAAGGCGCCGAGAACCAGATCCATGCCTTTTTGCGAAGTCAATCGGCTGACAATGGCGAACAGCGGCGTCCTGGCGCGCAGCGCAAAGCCGAGCTGCTTTTGCAGCCCGAGCTTGCAGACCATCTTGCCCCGCAGACGTTCGGCACTATAGTTCCTGGGAAGCGCCGCATTGGTGCTGGCGTCCCAGACCGAATAATCGACACCATTGAGAATGCCCGACAGATCACCGCCTCGACCGCGGAGTACGCCGTCCAGTCCCCAGCCAAACTCCGCGGTACAGATCTCGCGGGCATAGGTCGGACTGACGGCGTTGACGCGCTTGGCATGCACCAGAGCAGCCTTCATGAACGACAACTGGCCGTGAAACTCGACGCCACTCTGATTCGCGCCGGAAATCTGCAGACCGAGGTCATTGTGATGATCAAGCGGGAACAGACCACGGAAAGAGAGGTTGTGAATGGTGAACACCGTCGCCGTGGTCCCCGCCGGATTCTGCGCGATATAGGCGGGAGCCAGTCCAGCGTGCCAATCATGGGCATGCACGACGTCCGGCTGCCAGTGCCGATCGAGTTCGCCGGCGGCCAGGTGCGCGGCGATCCAGCCAAGGAGAGCGAAGCGCCGGTGATTGTCGCTCCAGTCGCAACCGTCCGGGCCAAGATAAGGATTGCCGTCTCGCCGGTAAAGGAACGGCGCGTCGATCACGTAGGCCAGCAGACCACTGTCCGGCAGACGACCGAGCCGCAGCGTGATGACCGCCGCGCCAAAGGCCGGGCCGAAGCGGATCACCCGCTTGAGATCGAGTACCCCATTGAGAATGGCTGGCATGCCGGGCAACAGGATGCGCACGTCAAGGCCGCGTGCGGCAAGCGCTGCGGGCAAGGCGGCGACGACATCGGCAAGACCGCCGGTCTTGACCAGCGGATAGATCTCCGCAGCAACGTGCAGGATGCGCACGCAGCCAGTCCCTCTCAGGCCTCGCTAACTGAGCCGCTCGAGCATTTTCCGGGTAATCAGCGTGACGCCGTTCTCGGTATATCGGAAGCGGCGGGCATCATCATCGGGATCCTCACCGACGACCATACCCGGGGGGATCTGGCAGTCGCTGTCTACCACGCAGCGGCTCAGGCGCGCTCGCGAACCGACCACGGTGTCGGGGAGCAAGACCGACAGGTTGACCCGGGCGTACGAGTGGATTCGGCAACTCGAGAACAGCAGCGAGCGGTTGACCTCGCCGGAGACGATGCAGCCGCCAGAGACCGTCGACTCGATGGCCGTGCCCCGCCGGTCGAGATGGTTGTGCACGAACTTGGCCGGGGGAAGTTGCTGCTGGTAGGTCCACACCGGCCAGTTGCGGTCGTAGAGGTTCAAGGCCGGCACCGTGGCGGTCAGATCGATGTTGGCATCCCAGTAGGCGTCAATGGTCCCGGCATCGCGCCAGTAGTGTTCCCTGACCGGCTCATCGGGCGCCACCACGCAGCTACGCGAGAACGAGTGCGCTACCGCACAGCGCTTGGCGACGGCATGCGGAATGATGTCCTTGCCGAAGTCATGATTGGAGGTCTCGTCGGCAATGTCGCGTGCCAGTTCGGCATACAGATACTTGGCGTTGAAAACGTAGACGCCCATGCTGCACAAGGCCATATCCGGTTTGCCAGGCATCCCGGGCGGGTCGGCAGGCTTCTCGATGAAATCGGTGATCACGCCGCTTTCATCGACCGCGACGATCCCGAAGCCGCTTGCCTCCTGGCGCGGCACCTCGATACAGGCGACGGTGCACTCGGCGCCGCTCTCGACGTGGTCAACCAGCATCACTCCGTAATTCATCTTGTAGACGTGGTCGCCGGCCAGGATCACGACGTATTCCGGCGCTGGCGTATAGGTCTCGAGAATGTCTATGTTCTGATAGACGGCATCGGCGGTGCCGCGATACCACGATTCCTCATCGACTCGTTGCTGCGCCGGCAGCAGGTCGACAAACTCGTTGACCTCGCCGTGCAGAAAGCTCCAGCCGCGCTGCAGGTGACGCAAGAGACTGTGCGACTTGTATTGGGTCACCACGCCAACGCGCCTGAGTTGCGAATTGACGCAGTTCGACAAGGCAAAATCGATGATCCGGAACTTGCCTCCGAAATGAACGGCCGGCTTGGCGCGGCGGTCCGTCAGTTCATGCAGTCTGCTGCCGCGCCCGCCAGCAAGCACCAAGGCAATCGCCTTGCGCGACAATTGGAATGTTTTCCTGTCCATTTTCCTATCCCTGTAAAGCTCGATTCAAAGCCTCTGACGACGCCAGCAGCCGTCACCAGGTTCTAGCTGATCACGTCCGGGCCCTTTCTCCCGGTCAGCGCCGCAATCTGCGCGACGTTCTCGGCAAGGCCGATGAGCGGCGCCAGCGCCTCTTGCGTAGGCACTTCGTGGCAACCGGGGTCGGCTACGAAGCGTTCCAGATAGACGCGCAGCGTGGCCCCTTCGGTGCCCGTTCCCGACAGTCGGAAGACCACCCGTGAACCGTCGTCGAGCAGAATGCGAATACCCTGGCGCTCCGAGCGCGAGCCATCCACCGGGTCGGTATAGGCGAAATCGTCGGCTGTCGCAATCCGCATGTCCTTGACCAGCGAGCCGGCCAGTTGCGGCAGACGCGAGCGCAGCCCGTCCATCAGGCGATCGGCCGGTCCGGTTTCGATGCCCTCGTAGTCGTGGCGCGAATAGACATTACGGCCAAAGTGCTGCCAATGCTGACGAACGATCACGTCGGCGGGCGTGTCGCGCACCGCCAGGATATTCAGCCAGTAGAGGACCGCCCACAGACCATCCTTCTCGCGCACGTGGCTGGAACCGGTACCAGAGCTCTCCTCGCCACAGATCGTTGCCTTGCCGGCGTCGAGCAGCGAGCCGAAGTATTTCCAGCCAGTCGGCGTTTCGTAGCACGGGATGCCGAGTTCCCTGGCGACGCGATCGACTGCGCAGCTGGTCGGCATCGATCGCGCTACACCGGCCAGGCCGCCAGCGTATCCGGGGATCAGCGCATGATTGGCGGCGATTACCGCCAGGCTGTCGCTCGGGCTGACGACGAAAGCGCGACCGACGATCATGTTGCGATCCCCATCACCATCCGACGCCGCGCCAAACGACAATCCGGAACGGCTGTCGGCGAGCGCCGCAACGAGTTCCGCGGCATAGACCGGGTTGGGATCGGGGTGGCCACCACCGAAATCGGGCAGCGGCGTACCATTGACCACGGTGCCGGCCGGCGCGCCAAGACGACGTTCCAGGATTTCGTGCGCATAGGGACCGTTCACCGCGTGCATGGCGTCGAAACGCATGCGAAAATCCGGCCGCGCCAGCAGGCCGGCGATGCGCTCGAAGTCAAACAGCGACTCCAGGAGTTCGGCGTAGTCGGCCACCGGATCGATGACGCTGACCACCAGATCACCGATACGCAGCTCGCCGATCCGCCCCAGGTCAATGTCTGGCGCCTCTACGGTACGATAGGCACGGATCTCCCGTGTGCGCTGATAGACCGCTTCGGTAAAACCCTCGTTGGCCGGCCCCCCATTGGCCAGATTGTACTTGATGCCGAAGTCACCATCCTCGCCGCCGGGGTTGTGACTCGCGGACAGGATGATGCCGCCAAAAGCCTGCCACTTGCGAATGACAGCGCTCGCCGCCGGCGTCGACAAAATGCCGTCACGGCCGACCAGCACACGCCCGAAGCCGGCTGCTGCCGCCATCCGCAGGATCGTCTGGATGGCCACGTCGTTGTAGTAACGGCCATCGCCGCCAAGGACCAGCGTCTTTCCCTGCTGGCCGGAGAGGGTGTCGAAAATTGCCTGGACGAAATTCTCGAGATACCGCGCCTGGCGAAACACCGTCACCTTCTTCCGCAGCCCGGATGTCCCCGGCTTCTGGCCGGGGAAAGGCGTGCTGGGAACGCTGATCACCTTCATAGTCATTTCATGCCTCGTTGCAGATTGAAAAGCCCTGGCTCGACAGGGCAGCAAGACAGTTTCATCCGAGATGCTGGCGGGTGTACACCAGCAGAGCCTGGGTCGACGCATCGAGCTTTGCGGCCAGGCGCGGATCGGAAATCGCCGGCAGGATGCTGTTGGCCACCGCCTTGCCAAGCTCGACGCCCCATTGGTCAAAGGAATTGAGTCCCCAGATGACGCCCTGGACGAACACCTTGTGTTCGTAGAGCGCAACCAGTGCCCCCATGGTCTGCGGATCCAGTTGCGAAAGCAGCAGCGTGGACGATGGCTGGTTGCCGGCAAACACCTTGTGCGGCAGGAGTTCCGTCAGCGCCGCCGGCGACATGCTGCGAGCGAGTTCCTGGCGTGCCTCGTCCTCGGTCTTGCCGAATGCCAGGGCCGCACTCTGCGCAAAGCAGTTGGCCAGCAGAGCCTCCTGGTGCCCGGGCAGCGGAAAGTCCGAACGTACGGCGGCGATGAAATCGCAAGGCACCAGCCGCCCGCCCTGATGGAGAAGCTGGAAGAAGGCGTGCTGGCCATTGTTGCCGAGTTCGCCCCAGACGACCGGATTCGTCGCATGCTCGAGCGGCTGCCCGTCGATACCGACGGACTTGCCGTTACTCTCCATTTCGAGCTGCTGCAGGAACGACGGGAAATACTTCAGCGACTCGTTGTAAGGCAGTACCGCATTGCTCGTCGCACCGAGGAAGTTGGTGTTCCAGATACCGATCAGGGCCATCACCACCGGCAGGTTGCGCTCGTACGGCGTGTTGCGGAAGTGCTCGTCCATACGTTCGGCACCGGCGAGCAGGTCGGCAAAAGCCTGCGGTCCGATGGCGATCATCAGCGCCAGACCGACCGCCGACCAGAGGGAAAAACGCCCACCGACCCAGTCCCAGAGTGGAAATACCGAATCCTCGTTGATTCCGAACTCCACCGCCCGCTCCGGTCTGGCGGTCAGCGCAGCAAAATGCCGTGCCACCGCAGCGGCGTCGCCGAGATTGGCGACCAGCCAATCGCGGGCGGTCTGCGCGTTGAGCATCGTCTCCTGCGTGGTGAAGGTCTTGCTGGCGACCAGAAACAGCGTCGTGCGCGGGTCAAGGGTTTGCAGCAGCGGCGCCAGTTGGGCACCGTCGAGATTGGAAACATAATGCACGCCGAGTGCCGGATGCGAGATCGAACGTAGGGCGCAGCCGAGCATCTTCGGCCCGAGGTCGGAGCCGCCAATGCCGATATTTACCACGTTACGGATCGGCAGACCGGTGAAACCGAGCGCCTGCCCGGAACGAATGCTGTCGGCGAAGGCAGCCATTCTCTGACGCGTCGGCACGACGTCGGTCATGACATCGAAATCAGCACTCGGGAATGGCGCGGCCGATCGCCGCAAAGCGACATGCAGCACCGAGCGGTCTTCGCTGACATTGATCTTCTCGCCGCTGAACATGCGGGCGGTCGACTCGGCAAGTCGGGCCTCCTCGGGCAGCGCCAGCAGCAACGCCAGCGTACTCGCATCCAGACGCTGCTTCGAGAAGTCGTAAAGGATTCCTTCGAAACTCAGTGAGAGGGCAGCCACGCGACCGGGATCGCCGGCAAACAGTTGTCTGAGATGCGCCGGCGAGAACGACTGGCGGTGTGTTTCAATCGCCTTCCAGGCGGCGGAGGTGGTGATGTTCATGGTCGGTAGGAGCTCGTCGATGAGTGATCAGGCCATCTGGAAACGGCCCTGCGGGAGGATTTTCGATGAAATATGACAACATATGTGTTCCGCTTATCAGCTTGCCAGAATGCTCTCCAGAACGCAAAAAAGAATGCGCCGGGGCCGCTTCGAAGAGCATCTACAGAGCCACTCTCGAAGCCATTCCCGCGGGCGACGTCCAGAGCATGGCCGGTGGCAGACCAAGGCTTAGGAACGTCGTTCGACGAGGGCGCCAGACGACCCGCAGCGAATGGTCCACCATTGGGTCAAGATCACAAGGGGTAGCCTGGTAGCCTGGAAATCGGGCGGCGGGGGCGGCGGCAAGGGCGTCAGCTGGTCCAGCTTCGCAAGCTGTCCCCGAATGGCTTGTCTTCCTCGGTGATATGGCGCTCGAACCAGTATTCGATATAGCGCAGAAAGGAGTGCACATCTCGTGAACCGTCACGCACTGCGCGCAGCGTTTTTCGTAACGTCTGCAGATTTTCCTGGTGCACCCGGGCGTGGTCGGCGAAGTCCACTCCGCGCTGCAGGGCGAGGCGCTCTTCGCTGGCGAAGTGCCACTCCAGATAGTCGAGCAGACTTTCGAATCCGTCGAGGGACGGGGGACCGCTGCCGAAAGATTTTGCCTTCAGTGCCTCGATACGACAGAAGATTTCTTCGTGCTGAACGTCAATTTCCGGTACGCCGATCAGCAAGGCCTCCGGTAACAAACCGGTGAGGTTGCTCTCCATGACAAGGCTCCGCAGGTAGACGCTGTAGCAACACGCACAGTATAAAAGTCGGAATCGCAAAGCACCAGTTAAATCGGCTGCGTTCAGGCAAACACGCCATGCAGGAACCATCCCGCCTGACACCGAAAGACCCATAGCCATTCGGCCCGCGCGGAAATGGCAACGAAGTAGTCGCGCCGCAGATCACCGAGCGCATCGGGCTCGCCAGCATCCCACCAGCCACTTTCGATGCGCTCGGGCCCGGTAAGCAATCGCAGGGGGCCAGCGCACTGCGGTCGACCGGCCACTTCGCGCAAGGCTTGCGGCCTGGCCAGCAGCCACAAGGGACGCGGACCGCATCCGGCATCCGGCATGGCAGCGGCAGCGAGCAAGCTCGCCGCTGACCTTTTCCCTGTCAGCAGCCTGGGGCTGATTCGTCGCGAGGCATTCTCCGGACGGTGCTCGGCCACTGCCGAGAGCGCATGCACGCTGTCGTTCCCCAGGCGCGCTTGCAGACGTTCGATCAGCGCCGCTACCGAATCACCCGCCGCGCCTGCAGCACCCTCTGCGCATTCGCCGAACAGGCTGGCCGTCCGCCCTGGAAGCATTTCCAGCGCCTCGGCTCGCAAACTGAGCAGTTCGACGGCGGCGGGCAGTTCGAGCCGCTGCAGGCGCTCGACGAGCACTCGCGAGATCCGTTCAGCGTCGCGCGTGGCAGTGGTAAAACCGAGCGCCAGGACAGTCGCCGGTCGCTGCCTCGTGCCGCGCTCGTGGATAAACTCGAACAGGCATTCGTTGACGCCAGCAGAACGCGCAGCAAGCCAGCCGCACAAGATGGCGATCAGGCGACGCCCGGCAAAACCGAGGGCCATCGCATTCTCGGTCCGCATCGGCAATTCCAGCCGCTCGACAAAGCGCTCCGGGAAAACATAGCGCGGCCGCGGGTCTGGCAAATCACCGAGTGCGCGCGCCAGATCAGCGGCAAAATCGGCTCCGAGTCGGCGCGCCAGGCCCGCGCGCGGTAGGCGAAGCACGTCAGCAAGCAAACGCGCGCCAAAACTGCCGAGGCGCGCCTGCCTCTGGGGCGAAAAAGCGAGCATGGACAACGACAGGCGGCCGAGGCGCAACGGCAGTTGCGCAGCGTCGAGGCAAGGTCTATCGTCGCCGGCCAACGCCAGCCACTGCGCGGCGAGTGGCGTTGGCGCCAGGGCCGCCTGCGCGGCAAAACCCTGCTCGGCGCAGCCAGCGACAATGCGCTCGAAGAGCACCGCAACGCCACCAAAGAGTCGCAGCGATCCGGCCACTTCCAGGAGCAGCGTCTGTGGTGGCAGGCAGCAGACTTCCGACGTAAAAGCACCCGCCCAGCAGGCAAGCCGGGCCAAGGCCGCCTGCTCACGCTCGACATCGCGCTGGCGCACGGCCAGGCCGGGTAGCAAGGCCCACGCCTCGGCCAGCCGTAGCCCGGGCATCACGCCGGCCGACGCCGCCGCACGGTCAGCGACGACGACCCGTTCACGGCCGACGATGGCGCTAGGCGATGGCAGGCTGGGAAAGGCCTCGAGCGGCAGGCGCGGCAGGTAGAGGACAAGCCAGAGCATGGCTCAGGCGCACCGGGCGTTGAATGGCGATTGGCAAGGGAGCTGGCTGCGCGCCACCACGGCGTTTGAGGAGACGAACGCGGAGTTGCTCTCCATCCCCATCGAGCGCCAGCCGCAACGGTGCCGGCGAAGACTGGCTGGCACAGGCTGCCGGACGAAAAACGAAGAGCAGCGTACGACTGCTCTCGGCAGCAAGCTGCAGGCGACGAAGCGAGGTTGCCTGCACTTCGGGTAACCAGGCGACCACGGCACCAACGCCATCGGCAACGAGTGAGCGCTCACAGGCCCAGGCGGCATCACGGCCGGGAGCGCTGGCAACCAGCAGTCGCGACAAATCGACACCGCACTTCTGTAATGCTGGCGCATGCAATGGATGCGGTGGCGCAACGCAAACGAGCCAGGCGAGTTCATCGCTCGAGAGCCGCGCCAGGGCCGGCAGGAGCAAGCTCAGTTCGCCAATGCCGCGACGCAGCGGCAAGATTTCGGTCAGACCACCGCGCGGCCAGCCGCCGCCGGGCAGCTCACGGTCAAGCTCGGCAAAGCCCGTCGGCACGCCAGGTAGCGGTGCTCTGGCCAGCGTAGCGCCGCGCCAGACATCGGCACGGTCAAGGACTTGCGACAGCGTCAGGGAGGAAGAGATGGTCGAGGCCAAATCACACTCACATCGTCTCGCTACCGCGGATCACCCCGACAGCGATGCCTTCGATAGCCAATGTCTGCGCTTCCGAATCGACGATGATCGGCCCGAAATCGGGGTTCTCGGCGATCAGCCGGACAATGCCGTCCTGCTGCTGGAAACGCTTGACCGTCACTTCATCGTCGAGCCTGGCAACGACAATCTGGCCGTTGCGCGCTTCGCTGCTGCGGTGCACGGCAAGCAGGTCACCATCCAGGATGCCGGCGTTGATCATCGACAAGCCACGCACCCGCAACAGAAAGTCGGCACGCGGTCGGAACAGGCTGGTATCGACCGTATAGCGGCGTTGCACGTTTTCCACCGCAAGAATCGGGCTGCCGGCAGCGACATTGCCGATCAACGGCAGACCCAGTTGTTCGACCAGACGGATGCCGCGTGCCGAGCCTGGTTCGAGCACGATGATGCCTTTCCTGGCGAGTGCCTTGAGATGCTCCTCGGCGGCATTGTGCGAGGCGAATC
This sequence comes from Accumulibacter sp., assembly GCF_029255145.1. Classification (GTDB taxonomy): domain Bacteria; phylum Pseudomonadota; class Gammaproteobacteria; order Burkholderiales; family Rhodocyclaceae; genus Accumulibacter. The sequence continues at coordinate 48,729 of NZ_JAPUVQ010000096.1, read as the reverse complement.
CGAAGGCATTGGCAATCTCGGCCCGGGTCGGCGGCGCACCCAGGATCTCCAGCGTATTACGAATGAAGTCGAGTACTTCCTGCTGTCGCGCGGTAAGCGCGGTAACTCTGGTCATGATCGTGGGCTCCTGTTCTTGATACTGTATTTTCGTACAGCTAACGGCAAAAAAGCAAGCAGAACGACCGCGGCATCACGCGGCTGATAAAGCCCGCTCGCTCAAGCGGCGAAATCAAGCGGCTTGACCGATGCTCCGCTTTCTTACCACAATCAATGCTCCCTTCTCCGAAAGCCAGCCATGATCGACCACACCGTCGCCGACTTCAGCCTGCCGGCAACAGGTGGCCGGACATTTACGCTGTCGGCCTGCCAGGGCAGCCCTGTCGTACTCTACTTTTACCCCAAGGACAGCACGCCGGGATGCACCACCGAGGCACGGCAGTTCCGTGACCTGCACCCGCAATTCACCGCCGCCGGAGCCATCGTCGTCGGCGTCTCACGTGACAGCATCCGATCGCACGAGAACTTCAAGGCCAGGCAGGAGTTGCCCTTCGATCTGCTCTCCGACGCCGACGAGTTGCTGTGCACCAGCTTCTCGGTGATCAAAATGAAATCAATGTACGGCCGACAGGTTCGCGGCATCGAACGCAGCACCTTCGCCATCGACCGTCAGGGGGTGTTGCGGCGCGAATGGCGTGGCGTGAAGGTCGATGGCCACGCGCAGGAAGTGCTCGAATTCGTCACGCAGCTCTGATCGCGCAACGCCAATCGCACTTCCCGGCCAAGCACAGCACACCCCGAGAGCCCCCGAATGACCCGCCAACCCGCAGTCAGTGCCCGCAGCGACGCTGCAGCCAGGCCGAAAAAGCTCTTCGTTCTCGACACCAACGTCCTGATGCACGACCCGACCAGTGTCTACCGCTTCGAGGAGCACGACGTGTTCCTGCCGATCATGACCCTGGAAGAACTCGACAACCACAAAAAGGGCCTATCGGAAATCGCCCGCAATGCTCGCCAGGTAACGCGCACACTCGATGAGATCGTCACCAGCATGGACGAAGCGATCGACCAGGGCATCAAGCTCTCCGAGCCTTCACACCAACTGGCCAGCGGCCGTCTTTTCCTGCAGACCGAGGCAATCGCCAGCGACCTCCCGGCTGGATTGCCAACGGCCAAGGCCGACAACCAGATTCTGGCGGTGCTCATCCACCTGCAGCGCCGGCATCCGGATCGTCCGGTGATCCTCGTCTCCAAGGACATCAATATGCGCATCAAGGCCCGCACACTCGGGCTGCAGGCGCAGGACTACTTCAACGACAAGGTGCTGCAAGATACCGACCTGCTGTACACCGGGATACGCGAGTTGCCCCCGGATTTCTGGGGTGAGCACGCCCGGGGCATGGAGTCGTGGAAGCACGACGGGCGCACGCGGTACCGCCTCAAGGGACCACTATGCGCGCATCTGCTGCACAACCAGTTTCTCATCGCGGAAGGTGAGCGCCCCCTGCACGCCAGCGTCCGCGAGGTGTCGGGAACGACCGCCGAAATCGAGACGCTGACCGACTACACGCACGCCAGGAACAGCGTCTGGGGAATCACTGCGCGCAACCGCGAGCAGAATTTCGCCCTCAATCTGCTGATGAATCCGGAGATCGATTTCGTCACCCTGCTCGGCCAGGCGGGCACCGGCAAGACGCTGCTCACCCTGGCTGCGGGCCTCACCCAGGTCCTCGAAACCAGGCGCTACAGCGAAATCATCATCACTCGCGTCACCGTGCCGGTCGGCGAGGACATCGGCTTCTTGCCGGGAACCGAGGAAGAAAAGATGGGGCCGTGGATGGGCGCTCTCGAAGACAACCTCGAGGTGCTCAACAAGAGCGACGAGAACGCCGGCGACTGGGGCCGTGCCGCCACCCACGACCTGATTCGCAACCGGATCAAGGTCAAATCGCTCAATTTCATGCGCGGCCGGACCTTCCTCAACAGGTTCCTGATCATCGACGAAGCGCAGAACCTGACACCGAAGCAGATGAAGACGCTGATCACCCGCGCCGGACCCACCACCAAGGTGATCTGCCTCGGCAACATTGCGCAGATCGATACCCCCTATCTCACCGAGGGCAGTTCCGGCCTGGCCTACGTCGTCGATCGCTTCAAGGGCTGGAAGCACGCCGGGCACATCACCTTGCAACGCGGCGAGCGCTCCCGCCTCGCCGACCACGCGGCCGAGGTGCTATAATTTTCGGAACGTTAACGAGCCGTGTCTAGCGACACGGCTCGGTCGTTTGTAGCCACCGATCCGGGCGACCCGCTCCGTGCCACAAGGATCCTGCGCTTACCGGAGAGTCGATTGAAACGACGCAACTTCCTTGCTGCTTCGGCACTTCTTTCGCTACTGGCGCCTTCATCGGTGCTCGCCGCCAACAAAAAAAAGGCGACCACCAACGCTCCTGCAAAATCCGCAGGCAAAATCAGGAGCACAACCAAAAAAACCGGCAAGCCAAGCGTAAAGCCCGTCGTCGACAAACCCGCGACCCCTGTCGCGGCAGGCCCCTTGCCGGCAGAAGCCGAACAGCGCGACGCCACCAGCCTGCCCGACGAGCCACAGACGCCGTGGCGAACCTACGACATCACGTCGACCATCGCGCTCGGCAAGGTCAGCGGCAAGACCCGGATATGGCTACCGCTGGCGCTGTACAAGGACACCCCCTGGCAGCGTTCGCTGGGCCACGGCTGGCAAGGCAATTTCGCGAGTGCCGGCATCTACCGCGACCCGGTGGCGGAGTTGGTGGTCTTTTACGCCGACTGGAACGTGGATACCACTGCACCGCAACTGCAGATCACCAGCCAGGTCGCCAAGCGCGACCGTCATTTCGATATTACCCGGCGCGGCAGCGCCGCCGAACGCAGCGACGTGCTTCGCCGCTGCCTGCAATCCAGCAATCTGGTTCCGACCGATGGACTGGTACGCCGCACCGCCGAACGCGCAGTCGGCCGGATCAAGGATCCGGTAGCCCAGGGCAAGGCGATTTACGACTGGGTGGTGGAAAACACCTCGTATGACCCATCGCGGCCCGGTGTCGGCCGGGGCGATATCGAGGCCATGCTCGACAGCGGTCATCTGAGCGGCAAGAGTGCCGATATCTCGCTGCTGTTCGTCGGCCTGTGCCGATCGATCGGCATTCCGGCGCGTCCGATTTTCGGACAGCGCATCGATAGCTCGCGATTGTTCGCCGGCCTCGGCGCCACCGGCAACCTGAGCACCGCGCAGCAGTGCCGCGCCGAGTTCTATACGCCGGGTTACGGCTGGATTCCGGTCAATCCGGCAGATGTACGCAAGGCCATTGACGAGGAACACCTGAGCAGCAGCGACCCGAAGCTGATTGTACTGAGGAAGCTGCTGTTTGGTTTCTGGGAGATGAACTGGGTCGCTTTCAACACCGCTCAGGATGTCAGCTTACGTGGCTCAAACGGCCACGCGCTGCCCTTCCTAGCCCTGCCGCAGGTGGAAACCGCCGCCGGCCGCTTCGACAGCCTCGATACCAGTCGCTTCAGCTACACGGTCAACGCCAGCCGCGTCGAGGGCTGAAGCACCGCGCCGGTCGCCGGGGCCGAATCCCTCGACGCGGCTGGCGAGCAATCAGTACGAGCCCGGCGTGGCGAAATTCTCGAAGCGCGTGTACTCGCCGAGAAACGTCAGACGCACGGTACCGATCGGCCCGTTACGCTGCTTGCCGATGATGATCTCGGCAACGCCCTTCTCGGCCGTGTCCTGGTTGTAGACCTCGTCGCGATAGATGAACATGATCACGTCGGCGTCCTGTTCGATGGCCCCGGATTCACGCAGATCGGACATCACCGGACGCTTGTTCGGCCGCTGTTCGAGCGAGCGGTTGAGCTGCGAGAGCGCCATCACCGGCACCGCGAGTTCTTTCGCCAGGCCCTTCAGCGAGCGCGAAATCTCGGAAATTTCGGTCGCCCGATTCTCGCCGTGCCCGCTTACCGACATTAGCTGCAGATAGTCGATGACGATCAGCCCGAGTTTGCCGCACTGCCGGTGGAGGCGGCGTGCCCGGGCCCGCAGATCGATCGGATTGAGCGCAGGCGTCTCGTCGATATAGATCGGTGCCTCGTGCATCTTGCCCAGGGCAAATGACAGTCGCGACCACTCGTCGTCGTTGAGGCGGCCGGTACGGACGCGATGCGCGTCGAGCCGACCGACCGACGACAGCATGCGCATGGCGAGCTGCGTACCGCCCATTTCCATCGAGAAGACAGCCACCGGCAGCCCGACCTCGATCGCCACGTGCTCGGCGATGTTCAGCGCGAACGAGGTCTTGCCCATCGACGGCCGGCCGGCGACGATCAGCAGATCACCGCCCTGCAAGCCCGAGGTCTTGCCGTCGAGATCGTGGTAGCCGGTGGGCACGCCGGTAATGTCCGACGGGTTGTCGCGATCATGCAGTTCCTGGATGCGCTCGACCACCTGCGTCAACAACGGGTTGATGTGCTGGAAGCCCGACTGGTGGCGAAAGCCGCCTTCGGCAATGGCGAAGACCTTCGCCTCGGCTTCATCGAGCAGCGTCTTCGGATCGCGGCCGAGCGGGTTGAGCGCGCTGCTGGCGATCTCGTCGCCGGCGGTAACCAGTTGCCGCAGAATCGCCCGTTCACGAACGATTTCGGCGTAGCGCCGGATATTCGCTGCCGACGGCGTATTGGCCGCGAGCTCGCCAAGGTAGGCCAGACCACCGGTATCGCTGCCCTCGCCCGCCTGCTCGAGACTTTCAGCCACGGTCACTGCGTCGGCCGGCCTGCCGCGCTCGAGGAGTCTGCAGATCTGCCGGTAGATACGCTTGTGCTCGTGACGGTAGAAATCGCCTTCGGCGATCAGGTCGGCCATCTTGTCGAAAGCGGCGTTATCGAGCAACAAGCCTCCGAGAACCGACTGCTCGGCCTCTATCGAGTGCGGCGGCACGCGCAGTGCAGACAAGGCCGGGTCGCTCTGCGGGCCCCGCTCGCGCCGCGCACCGCGATTGCTGGGGCGCTGCGTGTTCTCGGCGGTCAATGAATCGGAATCGGAGGGACTAGCCATGGCGGATCAGCGAGCGGCAACAGAACGAACGGGACAGCAAGTCTACCCCGGCCCCGGGCATTATTCCGGCTCGCGGACGCAAAAAAGCCTTGCCCAGGGAGCAAGGCTTTTCCCATGGCACCGGAAATCGGTGCCGGATCAATGGCCTACAGCTTGAACTGTTCGGCGACCACGGTTACGGTGATCGTCGCCAGAACGTCGCTGTGCAGCGAGACCTCCAACTGGCTCTCGCCAATCATCTTGAGCGGACCCGCGGGCATCCGCACGTCCGACTTCTCGACCGCGAAACCGAGAGCCCGCAGGCCATCGGCGACGTCGAAGTTGCTGACCGAACCGAACAGGCGACCATCAACACCCGCCTTGCGCTCGATCCGGACGACCGCCCCGCCAAGCCTTTCCGCGTACGCCTGCGCAGCGGCCAGCTTCTCCGCAGCGGCACCCTCGAGTTCAGCGCGCTTGGCCTCGAATTCCTTCATGGTGGCCGGTGTCGCACGCTTGGCCTTGCCCTTTGGGATCAGGAAATTGCGCGCGTAGCCGTCCTTGACCTTGACCAGATCACCAAGGCCGCCGAGGGTACCGACCTTTTCCATCAGAATAACTTGCATCGTCTAGTCCTCGCTTACTGGTGATTGTCGGTATACGGCAGCAGCGCCAGGAAGCGGGCACGCTTGATCGCCACCGACAGCATCCGCTGGTAACCGGCCTTGGTACCGGTCAGACGAGCTGGCATGATTTTGGCGTTCTCGGCAACGTACTCCTTGAACAGGTCGACGTCCTTGTAGTCGATCTCTTCCATCTTCTCGGCGGTGAAGCGGCAGAACTTGCGCCGCTTGAACAGACCACTGCCACGCTTCTTGACGTTCTTGTCATCCTTCTTCTTGAAGAATCTTCCCATTTTTCTTTCCTTCGACAAATTCGATCGTAGTTACATGCAGTCTCGGCTGCTTGCTGTTCCGGCTCCTGGCGGCGAGAAAACCCGTCAGCTGGAGCGCTGCGCCAGGCGTTGCCGCTTGCAGCCACTGTGCCGTCGCGCCCAGGGCAATGGCCTGGATCTCGCACTCGACGCGGCGTGGGCTGCCCGCTTCAAGCTGCTCCGACTGGTGCCCGATCAGGCATTCCGTTACCGGCACACCGGCGGGCGTGAAGCGCAGCGCCCTGCGCTCGATCAGGATTCCAGTTAGCTCGACACGGTTCAGCAGAGCCTCGACAATCAGGCGACTGGCTCGGCGACCGCTTCAGCGGGCCCCTGCTCCCGGACTTCCAGCAACGACTTGGACTTCTCGTCCTTCATCATCGGCGACGGCGCGCTGACCGCACGCTTGGTTTTAACCGTCAGATGCCGCAGGATGGCGTCGTTGAACTTGAAACCGTGCTCGAGTTCGGTCAGCGTGGCGCCATCGCACTCGATGTTCAGCAGCAGGTAGTGTGCCTTGTGCAACTTCTGGATCGGGTAAGCGAGCTGGCGGCGTCCCCAGTCTTCGAGACGGTGAATCTGCCCGGCACGCGCGGCGATCAGCGCCTTGTACCGCTCGACCATCGCTGGCACCTGTTCACTCTGATCGGGATGAACGATCAGAACGATTTCGTAATGACGCATGAACACTCCTTGTGGTTGAAGCCCCCCGCCATGCAAACGGTGGAGCAAGGTGGAAAAACCTCGCATTATAGCCGCTTGCCGGCCTGCCAGACAAGCCGGGTCTTGCCCACGAGCCCAGAAACGCCGACACCGATGCCAGCTTACCCCCGAGTTTGCCGCCAGCAGACACGCGGCCAGACCAACAATCGTTGGCGAACCGAGTTCAGCGTGCGTTGGCGATCGCGCCCAGAGTTCGAAAGCGTCGTCGACACGCCGCCCAGGTATTGAACCTGTGGGCGACAGGGATCCGCTGGCCGTACGGATCAAGAGAACCGGTGTTCGGATCGCCGGTCTGTCACCCAGGAGAAGAAGCGCCCGCCACTGCCGTGCGTGCGGATCCTCTGCACATCGTGCCTACGTTGCTGCGCGTTGCACCAAATGGCGGATGTGCCGAACCCCCAGCGCGGCAACGATCACGACGATCGGAATCGCGATCCCGGTGACAACTTCCGGGTTGACCGCCACGCCCACCGCCTTGACTGCCTTGGCCGCATAGCCGATCAGGCCGACCACGTAATAGCTGACCGCTGCCACCGACAATCCTTCGACCGTCTCCTGCAGACGCAACTGCAACTTGGCCCGCCTGGCAGCGGTACTGAGCAGCGACTGGTTCTGCCGCTGCAGCGCGATATCGACACGCGTACGCAACAATTCGCTGGCGCGGCTGATCCGCTCTGACAGGCTGTCCTGAAGCCTGGCGACTGTCTCGCAGGTACTCATCGCCGGGAGCAGGCGGCGCTCGACGAATTCGTGCAAGGTCTGTACGCCCTCTACGCGCACCTCGCGGAGTTCCGCAAGGCGGCGCTCCACCAGCCGCTGGTACGAACGCGCCGCGCAAATCCGGCCCAGCGTAGACGAAATGGTGCTCTCGACGAGCGCCGCAAGCCTGGTCAGCCGGTCGAGCAGAGCCGGTTCGTCTTCGCTGGTGACGACCGTCATTTCGTTGATCAGATCGCCGAGTTGTCGGTCGGCATCGGCCAGCACCGGCAGCGTAGCCCTAGCCACCGGGAGCGTCAGCAACGCTCGCATCAGATAGGTCTCTATCTCCAGCAAGCGCTGTACCATCCGTCCCGCCTGGCGTGGAGTGAGGCTTACATCGTCGATCAGGAAACGGCTGAAACCGTCAGCGTGGATACGAAAATCAGCCCGCACGCTGGCGACACCGTCGCCGACCCGCGAACCGACCAGCGCCGTGCCTTCGAACAAGCGGGCCAATTCCTCGCTACCGGACGCTTCGGCAGCGGCCGGACGCAGCGCCACATGTGCCGCCACCAACACCTGCCCCGGCAAGCGCTCTAGCCAGTCCTGCGGAACGCTGGCGATTACCGGCTGGGCGAAGGGATCGTCGAATTCGCCTTGACGAAAGAAGGTGTAGCTGTTGCACTCGGCGCGCCGCTCCCACTTGAGGCGGAAGGTACCGAGATCGACCTGAAAATGATTGAGCTCCGGTGCCGGAGAAGTCACCCCGTAACGCGTGCACAGCTCAACGATGCTTTCGTAATCGGCCTGCCGGTTCGAAGAATCGCTAGCCAGCGCCAAGTACGACGCCTGCTCGGGGATATTCAGCGCTTCCGGCGGACGGGCATGCAACTCATAATTGAGCGCGAAGCGCTGCGGGTGATTGGCTGGATATGCCACACAGTTCCTTTGTCAGTTCCGTCCCGGGACGTAACAGGAGGTCTGGCGAATGATCGATGTGCTTTGACGCCCACTACCGGACGAGGCCCGGCACAGGCGACGCCCAGCGACCCTTCTCCTGCCCCCGCGTGTCGTTCCTGGTGAATTTTACGCCAATCCCGAAAGGTCGCGTTTCCGGCCGCGCTCCTTGGCGTCGGGGCGGCCAAGCGCCACGTAATGGCCTATGTCCCGCGCAGGGCCGGCCGCTCACCTGCTCCCCAGCTTCGGACCTCCGCGTCCCTCCGGCAAGTCTGCGTGAATTCGCCAGCGGAAAGGCTAGAAGTCCAAAGGCGGACGCAGTCCGGGCGCAGCCGAACCCTTTACATCGCCGCCCGCTCGCTCACGCTTCCTCCTTGCCGAGGGAGGCACTCTGCCGCCCTCGGCAAGGAGGACTAGAGTTCGTCCTGCCAGTTCGGCCAGGGAGCGCTGCAGGTCGCCACGGTCGATCAGTTCCTTGGTCAGCAAGCCCGCCATGAGCGTCTTGCCCGCGCCGGGGTCGTCGGCCAGGAGGACGCGCAGCGGCTGGCGAGGGAGCACAGCTTCGTAGACGGCGGTGATCTGCTGCGGCAGCCGATCGCGGACCGAGACGTGTACCGCCAGCACCGGGCCGAACAGGTGCGCCAAGCGAATGCGCTGGGCCTCGGAAACCAGGCGGAAAAGAGCGCCGTCGCCATCGAAGCCCCAGGGTCGGCCCTGCTCGACCAGTTCCTCGCGGGGCTCGTCGTGGCGGTCCAGCAGTTCGTTGGCGACCCTGCCGACGGCCGTCCGATAGGTCAAGCTCCAGCGCCGCATCGCCGAACCACTGCACGCTGACCACGGTCACCAGTGCGTCTGGAACGATGCCGCGGGTCGCGGCCTTGGCTAGAGCGGCACTTTCTCACCCTTTGCTTCTTGACCGTCCCGCAAGGCTTGTTCGGCGGGCAGGCGCATCAGGCACGGGAAGCCCTTCGAGGCGAGACCTGCGCGCGGCTTCAGTGGGCACGAGACAAACGCAAGAGACCTGCAGTGCTCACGACCGCGGAACGGCGAGAGGCCGGAACGCGGCTCCGGCAACGCCCCGCCCCCCACACCGACCTCCGACGAAAGCCCGCTCCCGCCAGGACCGGTCAGGTAGGTCGCGGTCGATCAGCGAACCACGACAGCTTCGACCGACCGCTGGCGGAAGACCGTCAGCCAGCAACCACCGACAGCGGATCGTGATAGGCGTAGTTGAGGTCGTCGGCGACCTCGCGGCAGGTAACCTTGCCGAAAGCGACGTTGAGACCGTTGCGCAGGTGCTCGTTATCCTGCAGCGCCTGCCGCCAGCCCTTGTCGGCAATCTGCAGCGCGAACGGCAGCGTCGCGTTGTTGAGCGCGTAGGTCGAGGTGCGCGGCACACCGCCCGGCATGTTGGCAACGCAGTAGTGCACGACATTGCCGACCATGTACGTCGGGTCGGCGTGCGTCGTTGCCTTGGCCGTTTCGCAGCAGCCGCCCTGGTCGATGGCCACGTCGACGATCACCGAGCCGGGCTTCATGTCATCGACCAGGCGACGTGTGATCAGCTTCGGGGCGGCAGCACCGGGAATCAGTACGCCACCGATGACCAGGTCGGCGCGCAGCACGTGGTGCTCGACATTGTCGCGATTGGAGAAGACGGTGATCACGCGTGCGCCGAGCAGCCGATCCATGCGCCGCAGGACGTCGATATTGCGGTCGATGACGACCACCTGCGCGCCGGTACCGACGGCGATCTGCGCGGCGTTCGAGCCGACCACGCCGCCTCCCAGAATGACGATCTTTGCCGACGGGACGCCGGCCACGCCGCCAAGCAGGATGCCCATGCCGCCATGCGCCTTTTCAAGACAGTAGGCCCCGGCCTGGATCGACAGCCGCCCGGCAACTTCCGACATCGGCGCCAGCAGCGGCAAGCCGCCGCCGGGCTGGGTGACCGTTTCGTAGGCGATACAGACCGCGCCGCTGCTGACCAGATCGGCACACTGCGCCGGATCGGGGGCGAGGTGCAGATAGGTGTAGAGAATCTGCCCTTCGCGCAGCATCGCCCGCTCACCGGCCTGTGGCTCCTTGACCTTGATGATCATTTCGGCGCTGGCAAAGATCTCCGTGGCGCTCGCGGCGATCGTCGCGCCGGCCTTCTCGTACACGTCGTCGGTGACACCGATACCGCTGCCGGCACCGGTTTCGACGGTGACCGGGTGACCATGCGCGACCATTTCCCGAACCGACGACGGGGTCAGGCCGACGCGGTATTCGTGGTTCTTGATTTCCTTGGGTACGCCTATGTGCATCGCTGTCTCCTCAAAGTGGATTCGGGGCCGCCAATCTTATGCCAATTCCGGCAGAGCGGCGTCTTTTTCAACGGCCTGACACCGCCGCGACAAGGCACCGCGACGCGCTCTGCAGAGCTATCGCGGCTGATCGCTTGCGTATAGACTGCCAGTCTCGCAAGTGGTCCGTGGCACCCGCGCGACGCTGTCAGTGGCTGCCTTCGACGACTGCATGATCGGCGCTGCGGCGGGCGAATTACCGCCCGCCACGGCAGTGGCCGTGGGCGAACTCGTGACAAGAACATCAGCCGACATTCCTGAAGGGACCGTCGCCATGCCAATCGTCCTTCCGCGCGACTCCTGCTGACACCGCCGCCCGATGCTTGCCAATGATCGCGACACCGCCAATGGCGCGCCAGCAGAAGCCGGCAAGCGTCCCGAACTGCCGGCCGCCGCGGCGACCATCGCCGCCGACCTGGCCGGCTTCCGCCACGAAATGCTGCGTTTCGCCGCACTGCAACTGCGCGACCAGGCCAGCGCCGAAGACGCTGTCCAGGAAGCGATGCTCGCCGCCCTCCAGGGCGCCGATCGTTTTGCCGAACGGGCGAAGCTCAAGACCTGGGTTTTCTCGATCCTCAGAAACAAGATCGTCGACATCATCCGCCGGCGCGTTCGCGAACCGATCTACGAGCACCCGGAAGACGAGATCGACGACGCCGACTTCGATCCGCTGTTCAAGAGCAATGGTCACTGGCAACGCGACGCCCGCCCTTCGGACTGGGGCAACCCGGAAAAGAGCCTCGAAAACCAGAACTTCTGGGCGGTCTTCGATGCCTGCCTGAACCGACTGCCGGCGGCCACGGCGCGCGTTTTCATGATGCGCGAGATGCTCGGTCTGGAAACCAGCGAAATCTGCGCTGAATTGACGATCACCAGCAATAATTGCTGGGTGGTGCTGCACCGCGCGCGCATGGCGCTACGCCTGTGCCTCGATCAACAATGGTTCGGCGACGCGGCGCAGGCTCGATGATGAGCTGCCCGCGACTGGCGTAGCCACCGCAGCGCGCCAACCACCACGCGGCGACCTCGCCGCTGCGTCAGCTACCGACCACGCCTCCATCGCGACGCCTGATGACCAGCGTCGCCGAACGCGGCCGGCCACCGGTCGCCTCTGGAAATTGGCTGGCCGGCCATCCCGACCCGGCCAGCGGCGTTTCCGGGTCGGTGCGTCCGGCTACCTCTCCGGGGTGCTGGACGTTGATCAACAGGTTGCGGGCATCGGGCGTCGCGCTGATGCCGGTGATCTCGCAGCCCCGCGGCCCGGTCAGGAAACGCCGTATTTCGCCACTGACCACGTCGCCGACGAGCATCTGGTTGTTGCCGAGTCGCTGGTAGTCGGAACGGTTCAGGACACTGCCCGAGGCATCGGTTTGAATCCACAAGCGACCGGCGGGATCGAACCACAGGCCATCAGGGCTACCGAAAGGATCACCCTTGATGTTGCCCTGCTTGTTCGGATCGGATTGCTGCGGGTCGCCGCAAAGCACGAAGACGTCCCAGGCGAAGCGGCCCGCAGCGGCGTCGGCGCCCGCCTCGCGCCAGCGGATGATCTGGCCAAAGGCGTTTTCGGCCCGCGGATTGGCGGCGTCGGTGTTCACCCGCTGGCGATTGTTGGTCAGCGTGCAGTAGACCTCGCCGCTGTGCGGATGGACGGCGATCCACTCCGGGCGATCCATCTTCGTCGCGCCGACGAGGTCGGCGGCCTGACGGGTCCGGATCAGGATGTCGGCCTGGTCGGCAAAGCCGCTGCTTTCGCCCAAACCGTTCCGGCCGTACACCAGCGCCAGCCAGCGACCCCTGCCGTCGGCGTCGAAGCGGGCGACGTACAGCGTCCCGACGTCGAGCAGCGCGCCGCCACCGGCGGGACTGCCGGCGTCGAAGCGATCGCGGGAGACAAACTTGTAAAGGTATTCGAAGGCCTGGTCATCACTCATATAGACCACCACCCGGCCGTCGCTGGCCAGCGCGACGGTGGCGCATTCGTGCTTGAAACGGCCCAGCGCGGTGCGCTTGACCGGCGCCTGGGTGGGCTTCCAGGGGTCGATTTCGACCACCCAGCCAAAGCGGTTGGCCTCGTTGGGCTCGGTCGCCACGTCGAAGCGGCTGTCGTGTTCGTGCCAGCGATAGCCGGAACCGTTCTTGCGGATGCGGTAACGCTGCTGGTCTGGCGTCGCTTGCTCAAGGCCGTTGAAGTACGAGTCGAAGTTCTCCTCGCAGCTCAGGCAGGTGCCCCAGGGTGTGAAACCCATCGCACAGTTGGCCAGCGTCCCGAAAACGACGTTGCCACGTCGGTCGTCACCGGTACGCATTGCGGCAGCCCCGGCGGCCGGGCCGGCGATGCGCACCGGCGTGCGGGCGGTAATCCGCCGGGCGTACGGCGAAGGCCGGACCAGCTGCCAGCGCACCCCGGCGCCGCCGCCGAGCCTGATTTCGATCACCGAAACGCCGTGCGCGTTTTGCGACTTGAGCGTCTTGGCATGGCTCCAGTCGGCCATTCCGTTGGGGTGCAGCAGGCCGTCGTCGGTGTATTCATGGTTTACGCACAGCAGGCCGTGCGTCGACGACGGCTGGCCGTTCTCCACCCAGGGAAAGAAATGCATCCCGTCATGGTGCATGCCCGCCTGCTCGGCCTGTTCGGCGGCGCTGTTGCCGGCGTCGGCCCGGAACGCCGGTCCGTCCGAAATCGGGTCGCCCCAGGCGTACAGCAGTTGCACCGTATACCCGTCGGGCACGCGCACCAGGTCGTCGCCCGACACGGCAATCGGGGTGAAGCCGGTCGCCGGTCGGTCGGCCGCAGCGGCCAGTGCCGGCAGCCCGAAGAAAGACAGGGCAGCGCTGCCCAGCCCCACCTGCAACAGACGGCGGCGGCTGTTCAGGGGGGCCGGCAGCGCGGTGAGCAAGCGCTCGAAATGCGGATTCGTGCCGCTGTTGCTGATCAGCTCTCGGTCCATTGGCGGTGCTGCCTCGACGGGTGGGCGAAAGCAGCCATTATCGCCCAGTGCAGCATCCCACTGTCGTTTCTCCCGGCCAGATGCTGGTGCTCGGGTAAACCCCCTCCGGGGTCGGAGCAAGGCTACCCGCCGCCGACCCCCCTACGCGGTGCGGTGCCGTTCCACATACTCGCGCAAGGCCTCGTTCATCCGCGTTTGCCAACCTTCACCGGTCGCCTTGAAGTATTCCAGCACTTCGCGGCTGTAGCGCAAGGTCACCGCCACCTTGGTTGGCCGCTTCTGCGGTCCGCGGCGACCGGGCAGGCGAGCTTCGCCCGTTGCGCGCGGCGCCGCCGCGGGGTCCCTGGAATCGTACCTGCACTCTGTACCATGTAGCCGGTCTGGAGCGCCGGCTGTGCCGCTTCCGGTGCGCTCCTTGGTGAACGCCGAGGGCGCGGTGGTAGTTGCTCTGGTCATGTTTTTCACCGTAAGAACTGTCAATCAGGTTGCCGCGGGCAACAAGCTCCGTCCATCCCGGAGACGCCGCGATTTATCAAGCGCCCTCGGGCGCCCGGTCTACTTTCCCTTGCGCGGTGCGGCGGCCGGAGCGAGCACGTCGCTTATCGCCGCCTTCAGCGCGGACAGGTCGAGACCGGCGAGCAGCATCAGGCCGGCGCGGAACAACTGTCCCTTCCCGATGCCGACTCCTCCGCGCGCCAGACGCTTCTTCAACTGCGCGAGCTGGCGGTATTCGCTCCTTGGAATGCGCACGCTGCGACGAACGGTCCTGGAGGCCTTTCGCGCCTTCCTGGCTTTCCTGGCGGGCTCCTCCGCGGGCGCTGCAGCAAGCCTGCTGAGCCGCAGCTGGTTGGTCGCGGCGACGATGGCGTCGGCGCTTGACGGCGTGGAAGGTTTGGAAGGGGTGGCTGGCGATAGCATTTCGATCTCCCTGGCATGATTCGGAACAGCCACCAGCCGACCCCGCGGCTGGCTCGGGCGCTGCGCTTGAGTGGGGCTGGCTGCTTGGTGTTGAAGCGACGGACGAATGATGCGTCGCTTGTGTGACGGATTGATGACGGTCAAACCTGCTGCCGCCGCCGGGGCGCGCCGTCGCGGCGCCTGGTGCAGCCCGGCAACCGACTGCTCCGAACCGTCACCGCTCAGCGCACGGCTGGCGGCCAGCGCCGGCGTCAGTCGGCCAGCGCGGCGGCAAGCGTCTTGGCGTTCTGGCGGATCATCCCGAGATAACTGCCTGCCGGGGTACCGGCGCCGGACAGCGAGTCCGAGTACAGAGTGCCGCCGATGACCGCGCCGGATTCCTGGCTGATCCGTTCGAGCAGGCGGGGGTCGCTGACGCTCTCGATGAACACCGCCCTGATCTTTTCCTGGCGGATCTGTCGGATGGTCGCGCCAACGCCGGCGGCTGAAGGCTGGGCGTCGGTGCTGACCCCGACCGGCGCTATGAAGCGGATGCCGTAGGCGCGACCGAAGTAGGCAAAGGCGTCGTGCGAGCTGACCACCTTGCGCCGCTCGGCAGGAAGCGCGCCAAAGGTGGCGCGCAGTTCGCGGTCGAGAGCGTCGATCTGCTGTTGCAGGCTGGCGGCGTTGGCCTGGTAAGCGGCCTTGTTCGCTGGATCGACGGCGTCAAGCGCGGCGGCGATATTGGCGACGTACTTGCGCGCATTGCCGAGATCCTGCCAGGCGTGCGGGTCAAGGTCGGCCGCGTGCTCGTGCCGCGGACGCGCGCCGGGATTGGCCGGCGCCCTGGCGAGCGGCCTGACCCCGTCGCTGGCGACCAACAGCCTGCCGCGATAGCCCGAAGACTGGATCAGGCGGTCGATCCAACCTTCGAAGCCAAGCCCGTTGACGACCACCAGACGAGCCCGCGCGATGGTCCTGGCATCGTCTGGGGTGGGTTGGTAGACGTGCGCATCCGCCCCCGCCCCGACCAGGGTGTACACCTGCACGTGCGCGCCGCCGACGCGCTGCGTCAGGTCGCCGAGGATGCTGAAACTGGCCACCACCGGCAGCGCCTCAGCGGCCGCGACCGGCCGCCCGGGGCCGACGCAGAAGAAGCCCAGCAGCAGGCTCGCAGTCAGATGGCAGAACAGCTTCGTGGCGATCAATCGCGGCCTCCGCATTTTCCCCACCCTGCCCTCAGCGCTCGAAATGCCAGCCTGACCGCCAGCGACTGGCCAGCGGTCCCAGCGTGCCCACCGCCAGCGACAGCAGGTAGCAAGCGCCGAGCGCCAGGACAATCGCCGGTCCCGCCGGCAGGTTCGCGTAATACGACAGCAGCAGCCCGACGAATGATCCGCTGATTGCGATCAATACGGCAATCAGCAGTAGCGGGCCGATATTGCCTACCCACAAGCGCGCCGCAGCGGCCGGCAGGATCATCATGCCGACCGCCATCAGCGTTCCCAGCGCGTGAAAACCTGCGACCAGGTTGAGCACCAGCAGGACCATGAAGCCATAATGTGCGAGCGGACCGAGGCGGCTGACACGGGCCAGAAACGCCGGATCGCAGCCTTCGAGGACGAACAGCCGCAGGCCGAGCGCGAGCGCCACCACCGACAGCGAGGTGAAGCCAGCAAGCAGCAGCAGGGTCGCGTCGTCAAGCGCCAGCACGCTGCCGAACAGCACGTGCAGCAGGTCCACGCTGCTGCCGCGCAGCGAGATGATCAACACACCGGCCGACAGCGAAATCAGGTAGAAAGTGGCCAGACTGGTGTCTTCCTTGATCACCGAGTTGCGCGCCACACCGCCCGACAGCACGGCTACCGTCAGACCGGCGAGCAAGCCACCGATGGTCATCGCCGGCAGCGACAACCCGGCGATCAGATAGCCGATGGCGGCGCCCGGCAGAATCGCGTGCGACATCGCGTCGCCGGCCAGGCTCATCCGCCGCAGCATCAGAAAGACCCCGACCGGCGTCGCCCCGAGCGACAGCGCCAGGCAACCGACCAGCGCCCGCCGCATGAAACCGAACTCGATGAACGGCGCCAGCAGCGGCATCGCCGCCAGCGTTTCGCTCATCGCCGGCCCCGCTCGGCTTGACAGACCGCAGCCTCGGCTTCGCCGCCGCGTCCTTCGGCGATTTGCCTGGCGCGAAGCAACTGGTCGTCGCTGAGGACCATCGCCGGATCGCCGCGGGCGACGATCTCGCGAGCGAGCAGCAGCACTTCCGGGTACTCCTGGCGCACATGCTCGAGGTCATGCAGGACAGCGATCACCGTCCGCCCCTCGCCGTGCCAGCGCTGCACCAGCGCGGCCAGATCGCTGACGCTGGCGGCGTCGATCGCCCCGTAGGGCTCGTCGAGCAGGACCAGAGGCGCGTCCTGCAACACCACCCGCGCGAAGTGCGCGCGCTGCAACTGGCCCCCCGAGAGCGCGCCGATCGGACGGCTCTCGAGCCCATTCAGCCCGACCAGGTCGATGGCGGCGCCGATTCGCTGACGCAGGGCGCGGTTCAGCCCGCCAAAGGCACCAATCGCTCGCCATAAGCCCATCGCCACGAAATCATGGACGACCATCGGAAAGCTGCTATCCAGCGTCGTCTGCTGCGTCAGGTAAGCGATTTGCCGGCGCTGCACGCCGAGCAGTTCGATGCGGCCCTGCAGCGGCCGCAGTTCGCCGCAGATCCCCTTGAGCAGCGTCGACTTGCCGGCGCCATTGGGACCAACGATCGCCAGCAGGCTGCCGGCGGCAACTTCCCCGTGCAGGTGATGTACCGCCGGGTGGCGGTTGTAACCCAGGGTCAGGTTGTCGAACCGCAGAATGGACTGGGCGCTCGACGCTGGCGACTGGCTCATCGGCAAACCTGCATTCAGTCCATCGCCCAGTAAACGCTCGCCCAAAGGAACAGCAGCGCGCCGATCGCCCACAGCAGCCGCGAGGCGGCGCTGGCACAAAGAACCGGATTGGGCCGGTCGGCACTGGCGGACCGGTGCGGACGTGCGCGGGAAGGCATGGGCGATGCGAGGCGATTGGACAAAGCACAGTCGGGGTTGGCACGAGCCGCGAATCTTGCCTCGTTCGCAGGCCAAATGCAACAGTGTTGCGCAAACAGGCAAGTTGCCTCGGTCCGTTCCGACGACCGATTGCGCACCAGGCACATCGGCACAGCGATGACCCCCGCTGCTGGTCGAGGCACCTTAGTCAGTACACTGCCCGTACCGACAGCCGACTGCTGGTCGTCAACCGAAGCGGCCGGTGATGTAGTCCTCTGTGCGCCCGACCTTTGGCTTCACGAACAGTTCGTCGGTCGGCCCGAATTCGATCAGTTCGCCCAGGTACATGAACGCGGTGTAGTCGGAGATCCGCGCCGCCTGCTGCATGTTGTGGGTCACCATGGCAATGGTGTACTCGCTCTTCAGTTCATTGACCAGTTCCTCGACCTTGGCCGTCGACATCGGATCCAGCGCCGAGGTGGGCTCGTCGAGCAGCACGATCTCGGGCTTTACCGCCACCGCCCGAGCGATGCACAAGCGCTGCTGTTGACCACCGGAAAGCGCCAGGCCGCTGTGCTCTAGCTTGTCCTTGACTTCGTCCCACAAGGCCGCCTTGCGTAGCGCCCATTCGACCCGCTCATCCATCTCCGCCGGGGCAAACCTTTCGTAAAGCCGGACGCCGAAAGCGATGTTTTCGTAAATGGTCATCGGAAACGGCGTCGGCTTCTGGAAAACCATGCCGATCTTCGCCCGAACCAGATTCACATCCTGCTTCCTGTCGAGCAGGTTCTTGCCGTTGAAGACGATCGTCCCTTCCGCGCGCTGCCCTGGATAAAGGTCGAACATCCGATTGCAGGTACGCAAGAGGGTAGACTTGCCACAACCCGATGGCCCGATGAAGGCGGTCACGCGGTTGCGGGCAATATCCAGATTGACGGCCTTCAAGCCTTTGAAATCGCCGTAATAGAAATCCAGGTCACGGATTTGCAAGGCGGCGTGCTCACCTGATTGGGCGGCGGATTTGGGAAAACCGGAAGTACCCGACATACCATGCTCCGAAAATCAGATCTGGGTGGTTTGGCGAAACAGGATGCGCGCGCCAATATTGATTGCCAGCACCAGCAAGGCGATCAGCAGGGCCCCGCCCCAGGCCAGTTGCACCCAGTTGTCGTAAGGACTCATGGCGAACTGGAAGATCACCACCGGCAGATTGCCCATCGGCTGCGACATGTCAGCGCTGAAGAACTGGTTGTTGAGCGCGGTAAACAGCAGCGGTGCGGTCTCGCCGGTCACCCGCGCAACGGCCAGCAGGACGCCGGTCACCACGCCCGCCCTGACCGAGCGCAGGCTCACCTTCAGCGACACCTGCCAGCGCGGCGCACCAACTGCGAAAGCCGCCTCGCGCAAGCTCGAGGGCACTAGCCTGAGCATGTTTTCGGTGGTCCGCACGACCACCGGGATGGCAATCAGCGACAATGCCAGCGAGCCAGCCCAGCCGGAAAACCCTCCCAGCGTCACCACCATCAGCGCGTAAACGAACAGGCCGATGACGATCGACGGCGCCGACAGCATGATGTCGGTGACCAGGCGCGTCGCCGCTGCGAACCGCGAGCTGCTGCCGAACTCGGCCAGGTAGATCCCGGCCAGGATGCCGATCGGCGTCGACACCAGGGTGGTCATGCCGACGATCATGATGCTGCCGACGATCGCATTGCGCAGGCCACCGCCCTCGGAACCCGGCGCCGGCGTATCCTGGGTGAAGAAGTCCCAGCTCAAGGCCGCGAAGCCCTTCGCCAGCAGCGTCCACAGGATCCACGTCAAGGCGAGCAGGCCAAAGGCCATGGCGATCATCGACAGGCCAATTCCGAGGCGATTGATCAGCACGCGACGTCCGTACAGTTCCATGTCCCCGCCTCCGCTCACTTGCCTTGCCTGGCGCCAGCGCGCAGGACCAGCCAGCGCGACAGTACCAGCACCAGCAAGGTGATCAGGAACAAGACCAGGCCAAGCGCGAACAGCGACGACGTGTGCAACCCGGGGTCGGCCTCACCGAACTCATTGGCCAGCACCGAAGCGATCGAGTTGCCCGGCCAGAACAGGCTGCCAGCGATACGATTGGCGTTGCCGATGACAAAAGTGACCGCCATCGTCTCGCCCAGGGCACGTCCCAGCCCGAGCATGATGCCGCCGATCACGCCGACCCGCGTGTACGGCAGGACGATGTTCCAGGCGACTTCCCAGGTCGTGCAGCCGACCGCATAGGCGGATTCCTTGAGCACCGGCGGCACCGTTTCGAAGACATCGCGCATTACCGAGGCGATGAACGGGATCACCATCAGCGCCAGGACGATTCCCGCCGCCAGGATGCTGACCCCGATGGGCGGCCCGGCGACCCAGCTGCCGATCAGCGGCAGGCCGCCGAACAGCGATTGCAGCCAGGGCTGCGCGGTGCGGGCGAACAGCGGGGCGAAAATGAACAGGCCCCAGATGCCGTAGATGATCGAGGGAACGCCGGCCAGCAATTCGATGGCCGTGCCGAGCGGGCGACGCAGCCATACCGGACAGCTTTCGGTCAGGAACAGCGCGATGCCGAAGCTCACCGGCACGCCGATCAGCAACGCGATGATCGACGTACTGACCGTGCCGTAGATCGCGATCAGGGCGCCGAAATCGTCGTCCGGGACGCTCCACACGTCGCGCCACAGAAAAGCCGGGCCAAACGCCTGGAACGCCGGCGCTGCCTCGATCGCCAGCGAGACCAGGATTCCCGCCAGGGCCGCCAGCACCAGCAAGGCGAAGAGCAGCGTGACCCGGTGAAAGACGCGGTCCTGCCGCTTGAAGACCTCGACCTGCGGAAGGTGCACGTCCAACCGACGGGGAACAACTAGCTCGCTCATTTCCAACGTGTTCATCGTCCAATGCCTCCGTATCCAGCCAGTCAGGCAGACCTACTTGATGCGCTTCATCTCGGCTTCGACCGCCTTCACCACGCTGCCGGGCAAAGCGACGAAGTCGAGTTCATCGGCCATCTTCTGACCGTTGTTCAGCGCCCAGGTAAAGAAGTCCACCACCCCCTGCTGCCTGGTCGCGTCATCACCTTTTTCATAGGCCAGGATGTAGGTCGCGGTGACGATCGGCCAGGCCTGCTTGGGCGCCTGGTCAAGCAGGTCCGGAGCCATGCCTTTGACCTTGAAATTGGCGCTGTCGGCGGCAGCCTTGAAACTGTCGCCCCCCGGCAGTACGAAATTGCCGGACCTGTTGCTCAGCGCGATGAAGTTCAAGCCGTTCTTTTTGGCGTCGGCGTAATCCACGTAGCCGATCGTGCCCACGATCTTCTGCACGTTGGCGGCGACGCCGGGGTTACCCTTGCCGCCAATCCCGTTGGTCGGCCAGTTGACCGTCTTGCCGACACCGACCTCGCTCATGAACGCGGCGGACTGCCGGGCCAGATAGTTGGTCATGACGTCGGTGGTACCCGAACCATCGGAGCGGTGTACGATGGTGATCGCCGTGTCGGGCAGGCTGGCGCCGGGATTCAGTCGGGCGATCGCCGGATCGTTCCACTTCCGGATGGCACCGCGGAAGATGTTTGCAGCGGTCGGCCCGTCGAGCTTCAGCTGACCCGACGCGATACCCGGCACGTTTGCGACGATGGTCACGCCGCCCATCACGACCGGGACCTGGACCAGTCCGGCAGCGTCGAGGTCGGCTTCACCGAGCGGCGCATCGGACCCACCAAAGTCCACCGTTTTGGCCTTGATCTGCTTGATGCCGCCCGAGGAACCGATCCCCTGATAGTTTACGGTGCCGCCGGTAGCGGCCTTGTACGCCTCGGCCCACTTGGTGTAGACGGCGTAGGGAAAGGTCGCTCCGGCGCCGGTGATGTCGGCCGCTGCCGCGGCGACCGGGCCAAGGCCCAGCGCAATCGCGGCGGCAACACTTGAGAATTTCAGGAAAGCACGTTTGGACATGAACAGGGTTGCTCCAGACAGGTGAAGGCGTGGCGTATCAGCCGCGGCGATCTTAGCGGCGCAATGTTTCGGCGCCGTGACTGGACGGCTCGAACGACGACCCCGGCCGCCGGACGGTGACTCGGTAGCGGGGCGTCACCAGCGCTGGAAGACTTGCTGCGTGCGGCGGCTGCCCGAAAACCCGTGCATACTCTCGGCCATGCATTCACAGCGCTCTTCCCGGCGCAGCGCCGCACCGACGGCGCGCCTCCCTGCAAAGGTCCCGGCGACCATGGCCGACGCCAGGGCGGCGCAAAGCGCGCGGTCCCTGCCGGCCGTATCCGATGATCGGCAGGTGATTCGGTTAGTGATCACCCACTGCCGTGCGCCGGGCGCGGTCGCAACGCTACAAGGCACGGTGGCCAACCGTTGTCGCCGGCATGCCTGAGCTGAGTGCCATTGCTCCGATGCCGCTGGCGGCCACCCTGATCGTCCTCCTGCTGGTCGTCATAACGGCCGTTGCGATCGTCGCCAATTGGCTGATTCGCCGCAGCCTGGCCGCGCCGCGGGTTCCTGAGCGGGGTGTGCCGGATGGGGTGCCGTGGCGCGAAGTGGCGATTCCCGGCGGCTGTGGCAAGGCCCTGTTCGGCTGGTTCGTCCCGGCCGGCGAAGGCGCGCCGGCACTGGCGATCATCCATGGTTGGGGCGGCAACGCCGAAATGATGTTGCCGCTCGCCAAGCCCTTGCATGCCGCCGGCTACGCGCTGCTGTTCTTCGATGCGCGCAATCACGGCCGCAGCGACGGCGACACTTTTTCGTCCCTGCCGCGCTTTGCTGAAGACCTGGAGCACGCGGTCGACTGGCTGCGCGCGCTGCCAGGAGTCGATGCCAGCCGCGTTGGCGTCATCGGTCATTCCGTCGGCGCCGCTGCCGCGCTGCTGCTCGCCGCGCGCCGAAACGATCTGGCCGCCGTCGTGACCCTGGCCGCTTTTTCCCATCCGGCAACAATGATGCGCCGCTGGCTGAGGTCGAAACGCATTCCCTACTGGCCGCTCGGCGCCTACATCCTCTACTACGTCCAGCGCGTTATCGGTCATCGCTTCGACGAACTGGCGCCTTGCCGCAGCATCCGCGAAGTCAACTGCCCGGTCCTGCTGGTGCATGGCAGCGAAGACGAAACGGTGCCGGTCCGCGAAGCGCAGGAAATTTACGCCAGGCGTCGCGATCAACGGGTACGCTTGCTGCTGATCCCCGGCAGCCACGACCAGTACGCTGAGATGGACCACCGCATCGGCGAGGTGATCGGGTTTCTGGACGCCGTCATGCCAGCGGCGGGCGATCCGCAGCAGCGCCGCATAGCGGCGAAGCGACGAGGAGCGGGACAATGAAAAGAAGCTATTGGGTGATCGTGGCCGTCGTATTTCTCGTCGGCCTGGACTGGTTTATCCGCGCACCGGATTCCCGGTCCCGGCAACTCACCGACGTCATCGAAACGCAGGGGAGCGCAAAGCTGAAGAGCTACCCCTACCAGTTCCGGGTCATGAAGGTTGACGGAAAAACCGCGTTCATCAGTACCCCGCGCAATGTTGAGGTACCGGCGTTCAAGGCACTGGCCGTCCTCTATCCCGAAATTGATACCATGAACGCCAATGACCCGGCTTTTATCGCCGTTCAGACCTTGCTTGGCGAAGTACAGGCCGAAGCGCGATCAATCGTCCTGTCGCAACCGGGTATCGACGATGTACGCTGGCAACTGGACCGCGAGTGGCTCGCCGCGCACTCTCGCCGCGCACTATATCGACGTTCCGCAAGAGTAATGCGCCGGCGCGGCGACTTCGGTCGCCACCCCGCTCGCGGTCTGGCCGGGTGGCGGCCAACGGACGCGCCGCACCCCCGGATTGCGCGGTTGTCCGCCGACGCTGACACCCGCAATCTCAGGACCGCGTCGATCACCGCGGAGGTCCTTTGAATGAATCAGGAAGACATGTGGACCACTCGCTACCGGGATGCCGGTGAGCACTATCTGTTCGGCATTGAGCCCAACCGTTTCCTGGCGCATCGGGCAGCGCTGCTGGAGAGCGGCCGGAGGGCGCTGGCGGTCGCCGACGGCGAGGGCAGGAATTCGGTGTGGCTTGCCGAGCAGGGCTTGGACGTCACGGCGGTCGAGATTTCCTCGGTCGCCGTGGACAAGGCCCGGCGACTGGCGGCCGGCCGGGAGGCCCAGGTACGTTTCATCGAAGCCGACATGCTGGCGGTCGACTGGCCGCCAGCACACTTCGACCAGGCCTTCGATTGGGTCATCGGCATTTTCATCCAGTTCGTCGGTGCCGAGGACAGAAGCAGACAATTCGCGACGATGAAGCGGCTGACCCGCAGCGGCGGACGAATCCTGCTGCAGGGATACACCCCGAAGCAGCTCGACTATCGTACCGGAGGACCTTCGTCGCTTGAAAACCTGTACACGCAGGACACCCTTCGCGCCGCCTTTGCCGACTGGGAAATCGAGGAACTCGTCGAGTACGAGGACGAGATCGCCGAGGGCTCCGGACACCACGGCCGTTCGGCACTGATTGGTCTGGTTGCCCGCAAGCCGTGAGTGACTTGGGCCGGACCGCAGGATTCCTGCAACAGGGCCTCAAGTTTCGCGTGCAGCAGCCGTTGATCTTGGTGTGACGTCGGTTCAATTGACCGCTTCGGCTGCAAGCGTGCGGCGGCAAGACGTCGGCCGCCATCCGGATACGACGCGCGAAGCCCTGCTCGCTTGACGGTGGTGTTCACGCTTCCGCCGGCGAACCAAGGCGACATCAGCGTCTTCTCGCTCGGCCCGGCAGCGATCGGCCCGCCGCTTTATTGGACGCCGCTTGCCAGGACAGGCAGAATCCGGCTGCACCAGCCCGCCAAGCCGTGGTGAGAATCAACTGCGACAACCGCCAGCACGGCGGCCTCAACCGGAGAACTGCAATGAATCTCAGCCAGTGGAGTATCAAGACCCGCTTCGTCATCGTGCTGCTGGTCGCCGTCCTGGGCCTGGTCGGGCTCGGCTTCTACTCACTCAACAACCTGCGCGAAAACCTCCTTGCGGACCGCCGGGACAAAATCCAGGTGCTGGTCGAGGCCGCCAGCGGCGTCATCAACAACTACCACAGCCTCGCCAAGAGCGGCGCGCTGAGTGACGACGAAGCGAAAAAGCAGGCGGTCGAGGCCGTTCGTCAGATGCGCTACGGCGACGGCGAGTATTTCTTCATTCTCGACAAGCAGCACCACTTCGTGATGCACGCCGCCAAGCCGGCACTGGAAGGCAAGAGCGCTGCCGACCTGCGCGATCCCAGCGGCAAACTGTTCGTGCAGGAACTGGTACGCGTGGCGCTGGCCAGCGAGATGGGTGGCGTCGTCGACTATTCCTTCGCCAAACCGGGCAGCGACAAGCCGGTTCCGAAGCTCAGCTATGCCGCGCAGTTCAAACCGTGGGGTCTGGTGCTGGGCACCGGCATCTATCTTGATGACGTCGACCGGGTATTCCAGCACGAAGCGATCAACGCGCTGATCATCGTCGTCCTGGTCATCGCAATCCTGGTCGGCGTCTCGATGTGGATCGGTCGCAGCGTCCTGCGCCAACTGGGCGGCGAACCGGCCGAGGCGTCGGCGATCGCCCTGCGCATCGCCAGCGGCGATCTTGGCCAGCAAATGAACGCCGACAGGCTCGCCCATGGCAGCGTGATGCATTCGATCGGCCAGATGCAGGAGCGTCTGCGCAGCATCATTTCCGAGATCGGCCAGCTGGCCGCAGCACTTGCCAACAGCGCCGGCGAGATCTCCGTGGCCACCGACGAAACCCGCCGCGCCGCCGAGGAACAGGCCAACTCGACTTCGGCGACGGCCGCCTCGATCGAGGAACTGACGGTGAGCATCAACGAGGTGGCGCAGAGCGCCGACGCGACCGGGAAGAATTCCAGCGCCGCGGCGACCTGCGCCGAGCAAGGTCGCGCACTGGTCAGCGCTTCGGCAAACGAGATCGAAAAGGTAGCCGAAATCGTTGCCCGCTCATCCGGGCAGATTCGCCAGCTGGCGACGCGCTCAAGAGAGATTGGCGGCATCGCCGGCGTGATCAAGGAGATCGCCGAGCAGACCAACCTGCTGGCGCTGAACGCGGCAATCGAAGCGGCACGCGCCGGCGAGCAAGGTCGCGGTTTCGCGGTGGTTGCCGACGAAGTCCGCAAGCTCGCCGAACGGACCAGCAAGGCGACCGGAGAAATCAGCACCATGGTGGTCAGCGTTCAGGCCGATACGGAACTGGCCGTCGGCGCCATGGACGAGGCCGCACCGCAGGTCAGCCGAAGCCTAGACAAGGCGCGCGAAGCCAGCAACATGCTCGAATCGATCCACAGTCAGGCACGGGAGTCGAGCGAACGCGTGCAAGGTGTGGCGACGGCCACCCGCGAGCAGGCGACTGTGGCCAACGACATTGCACGCCATGTCCAGAACATCGCGTCGATGACCGAGGAGACGAATGCGACGATGCAAGGCAACGCCAACTCGGCGGTCGCGCTCAGCAACCTCGCCGGCAAGCTGCGCGAGACAGTCGCCTATTTCCGGGTCTGAGACCCGCTGCCGATCCGGGCCCCGAGCCGGCAGCGGCCAGCGCGGCCAGACGATCTGCCGTGGTCGCTTCGCCGGCCCGGCCGCTTCAGACTTTCAGCAATTCCTCCTGGCACCCCTGCCAGCGCCGGAGATGGCCTGCGACGCGCCCGGGATCGTCGCGCAGCAGCTGCGCCGCCATCTGCTGGGCGAGGTCGACCAGATCGCCGTCGACTTCCAGGTCGGCGTAGCGCAGCAGTGGCATGCCGGACTGACGGCTGCCGACCAGCTCGCCGGGGCCGCGCAGTTGAAGATCGCGACGCGCGATTTCAAAACCGTCGGTCTGTTCGAAAATGATCTTCAGGCGCGCGCGCGCCATTGACGACAGGGGCTGCTGGTAGAGCAGCACGCACGCCGAGTGATGCGCGCCACGTCCGACACGTCCGCGTAGCTGGTGAAGCTGCGCCAGGCCGAAGCGCTCAGCGTGTTCGATGACCATCAGGCTGGCATTGGGAACGTCGACACCGACCTCGATGACCGTCGTCGCGACCAGCACGTCGATCTCGCCAGCGACGAACGCGGCCATCACCGCCGCTTTCTCCTGGCCACGCAAACGTCCGTGCACCAGGCCGATACGCAAGTCCGCGAGTTCGCTGCTCAGCGCGGCCCAGGATTCCAGTGCCGCCTGCAGTTCTAGCTTCGCCGACTCCTCGATCAGGGGGCAGACCCAGTAAGCCTGCCGGCCCTCGGCAACGACCGCGCGTACCGCGGCGACCACCTCTTCGCGGCGGCTGTCGGAGAACAGCCTGGTTCGAACCGGCGATCGGCCGGCCGGCAATTCGTCGATCACCGAAACATCGAGATCGGCGTAATAACTCATCGCCACGGTCCGTGGAATCGGTGTCGCAGACATCATCAACTGGTGCGGATTGGCTCCCTTGCGCCGCAAGTCAAGGCGCTGTACCACTCCGAAGCGATGCTGCTCGTCGACAATGACCAGCCCGAGACGGGTGAAACCAACCTCTTCCTGAATCAAGGCATGGGTACCGACGACCAGTTGCGCCGTGCCCGCCGCCTGCCGCTGCAGCTTCCGCCTGGCGCCGGCCCCGAGCCGGCCCGACAGGCAAAGCACCTCGACCCCGAGCGGCGCGAACCAGGCCCGCAGCCTGAGGTGGTGCTGCTCGGCCAGGATCTCGGTGGGCGCCATGAACGCGGCCTGGTAACCCGCCTCGATGGCCTGACAGACCGCCAGTGCAGCGACGATCGTCTTGCCGCAACCGACATCGCCCTGCAGCAGGCGCTGCATCGGATAGGGTTGCGCGAGGTCGGCTGCGATCTCGGCCGCGACGCGCCGCTGTGCACCGGTCAGGGCAAAGGGAAGCGCGGCCTGCAGCCCCTTTGCCAGGCGGCCGCTGGCGAGCAGGACCGGCGCCCCCTTGCGCCGACGCGCCAGGTAGGCGCGGCGCAGCGACAGCTGCTGGGCCAGCAGCTCGTCGAACTTGACTCGCCGCCAGGCTGGATGCCGACGGCTTAGCAGCGCCACGGCCGAGGCCTCGGGCGGTGGCGCATGCAGGAAGCGCACCGCCGCCGCGAACGATGGCAGCGCGTGGCTGCTGCACCAGGCGGCGTCCAGCCACTCGGCCAGATCCGCCGTACAGATCGCCCGGGCGATCAATTTGCGCAGCGCGCTCTGCGCCAACCCGGCGGTGGTCGGATAGACCGGGGTCAGCGACGCTGGCAGCGCCTGGTCGTCGCCCAGCACCCGGTAGCGCGGATGAACCATCTCCGGACCGCCAAGACCGTTGCGGATCTCGCCGAAGACGCGCAGCCGCAGCTGATGGTCGCGGGCGACCTCGAGCGCCCGTTGCTGGCTGCTGTAAAATCTCAGGAAACGAAGCAACAGACGATTGCCTTCGGCAACACCCGCGTCGCTGACCTGCACCAGCAACTGGCGACGCGGGGCGCGTCTGACTGAAACCTCGCGCACCAGCACTTCGACCTGCAGCGGCACGCCGATGGGCGCGTCGCCGATCGCTACCAGCTGCGTCTCGTCCTCGTAGCGCAAGGGCAGATGCAGGACGAGATCGTCACGCCGCTCCAGACCAAGCTTGCGCAGCCGACTCCGGAGTACGGGTGGGACATCGATCTCGTCCGCTACCGGCATCAGCCGCCGATCACCATCACCGCGTCGGCCTCAACCAGCGCGTTGCGCGGCAGCGACGCGACACCGACCGCCGCGCGAGCCGGGAACGGCTCCGAAAAATAACTCTTCATCACCTCATTGACCTTCACGAAGTTAGCCAGATCGGTGAGAAAGACATTGAGTTTGACGACGTCGGCCAGCGACCCCCCGGCGGCTTCTGCCACCGCTTTGAGGTTGTCGAAAACACGAACGATCTGTGCATCGACCCCGTCGAGGAGGTTCATGCTGGCCGGGTCCAGGCCGATCTGCCCCGAGAGGTATACCGTATCGCCGACCCTTACGGCCTGCGAGTAGGTACCGATGGCCGATGGCGCCTGGGTTGTTGAAATGATCGTTCTGGTCATGGTGCTGTCCTCTACAATGGGTCGGGTTGACAGTCTGAAACTTGACAGCGGAGATATTAAATGACCACCGCGATCATCGCCAATCTCGAAAAGCTGCTCGGTGGCCCGCGCGACGGCGCATTGCTGCGCTATTCACTGGGCAACGAGCATTTCAAGGCCGGCGATTTCGAACCGGCGGTGACCCGCTTGCGCGAGGCGGTCGAACGCGACCCGACCTATTCCGCCGCCTGGAAGCTCCTAGGCAAGGCCCTGAGCGAGGCCGCTCGCCCCGCCGAAGCCCTGGCCGCCTTTCAACAGGGAATCGTCGTCGCCGAAGGCAAGGGCGACCTCCAGGCGGCCAAGGAAATGACCGTTTTCGCCCGGCGTCTCCACCGCCAGCTGCCGGCGACCGACGCCTGAGACGCGCTACGGTTTACCGCTCCTGCGTACACTGCCGGGCGTCTCGAGGCCGAGCCTGTTCATTTTCCGACGCGCCGCCTCAGCCTCCGTGCGACTCGCGAAAGGCCCGATCTGCAAACGTGCTTCGATGGTCGACGGTATTCCCTCTTGCGCCAGCCTCGCCTGCCACTCCTCGGCTCGACCCGGATCGGCAAACATCCCGGATTGCAGGACATAGCCCGCGGTCAGCGGTGGCGCGCCCGGGAACTGGCCGGCTGCCGGCTGGCTTGCGGCCGCAGCCGCGGAGGACTCGACCGGATGCCTGGCGGGGGGCGGCAGCGCCGGTCTGGCGGCCACCTCCGGACCCGGCGGCGGCTCGCCGGGCGGCCCCGTCTTGCCGCTCGCTGCCGGCGCCGCTGCAGTGTTGGCGGGTGGCGGGGTAACGGAAGCAGCCGCAGGGCGATCAACGGCGGGAACGACGGCGCGAGCATCAGCCGAAGCGTCCGCGGGGGCGTCGGCCACCGTCACCGGCTCTACCGATTCCTTCTTCCTGACCGGCACCGGCTCGGTAAACTGCTGTCCCGTGCTCGGCGAGTCATCGGGCGCGTTGGCGTAATCAAACAGCGCCAGCGCCCCGAGGAGCGCCACGATCATCAGCCCGGCCAGACCCATCCGTCTGAGCAGCGAGCGCTTGAGATCGGCTGGCCCTTCTCCCGCAGCGCCGGCAGCCGCCAGCGGTAGCGGCGCCGGTCTGGCACCGACCGCCGGGCTGTTGCGGCTTCCCTGTTGCGTCGCCATCGCCCGCGCCCCTCAGCTAAGGACCATCGTTGCGATTGCGCACCAGCGCCACCACCAGGTCGGCCTCGGCGCGCGCTATACCGCAGTGGCGCGCGATGGTGCCGGCGTCCTGGCCCTGGGCCGCCATCTGCATCGCGTCGTTGTACAGCGGTGTAGCGGCTGGCGGCGACCCGGAGACCTGCGCCAACTGGTGTCGGAAGTCCTCGCGAGCGGTCTGCAGGTTGCCGCGCAACTCATCGAGCTCGCAACGCAACTGATAGACATCGCGTTGGAGGGCATCGATCAGCGCCTGCCCCGGGATCTCCGGCGGCGGCTCGTTCCAGGCGAAGGCCGGCCGGGCGGATTCGACTAGTGAAGGCAACTCGGCTTCGGCTACCGGCGTTTCCGGAACGACAGGGGCGGCCGACCCGGCCGCGGCGGCCGGAGGCTGGGCGGCCACCTCCGCCGCTGACTCCGCTTCCTGGATGCCGCCGTAAGCGGCCAGCGCCGACTGTACGGCCAGTGGCGGCACCGCGGCGCCGCGCAACTCGCCCTGCAGGCGCCTCATCCGCAGAAAAATCACGATGATATAGGCGACCAGCAGGACGATGATCGCGATCAAGGCTTCGCGCCAACCCAGACTGCCCAGTAGCTCGAGATCCATGGCGCGCCTCAATGACCGTGTTTGCCGGACATTATGCCAGACACTTGTTCCGCCTCAATGGCCATCGTGCGCGCCGGCGGAGCGACCGGTTGCTACAGCAGCGCTTCGAACAGCCCTGCCGCGCCCATCCCGGTACCGATGCACATGGTCACCATGCCGTATCGCTGACGGGTTCGCTGCAGCCCGTGCACCAGCGTCGCGGTCCTGACCGCACCGGTCGCGCCAAGCGGGTGGCCGAGCGCGATCGCGCCACCGAGCGGATTGACCTTGGCCGGATCGAGATCAAGCGTGCGCACTACAGCCAGTGCCTGCGCGGCGAAGGCCTCGTTCAGCTCGAACCAGTCCACCTCGTCCTGCCGAATGCCGGCCTGTCTGAGCACGCGGGGAATGGCCTCGACCGGGCCGATACCCATGATCTCGGGAGCGACGCCGGCCACCGCGAAACCGGCGAAGCGCGCCAGCGGACGCAAGTTGAACTGTTTGAGGATCTTTTCCGAAACGACCAGCACCGCCGCTGCCCCGTCCGACATCTGCGAGCTGTTGCCGGCGGTCACCGAACCACGCGCGGCGAACACCGGCCGCAAGCGGGCAAGGCGCTCGCTGCTGCTGTCGGCACGCGGCCCCTCGTCGGTCTCGGCCAGGTACTGCCTGACCTGCACGTCGCCAGTCTGCAGGTTCGGCAGGCGTGCGGTGACCGCGTACGGTGAAATCTCGGCCTTGAAATGACCGGCAGCAATCGCCGCACAGGCCTTCTGGTGCGAAGCGACGGCGAAGGCGTCCTGGTCCTCGCGCGATATTTTCCACTGCGCAGCGACCTTCTCGGCGGTAAGTCCCATCCCGAAAGCGATCGAGTAGTTCTCCTCCTTCTCGAAGATGGCCGGGTTGAGGGCAATCTTGTTGCCCATGATCTGGTTCATCAGCGACATCGTTTCGGTGCCGGCGGCGATCATCACCTCCGCTTCACCAAGGCGGACGCGGTCGGCCGCCATCGCCACCGCCTGCACGCCGGAAGCGCAGAAGCGGTTGATCGTGACCCCCGGGACGGTGTTCGGCAGGCCGGCCAGCAGCAGGCCGATACGCGCCACGTTCATCCCCTGCTCGGCTTCGGGCATCGCGCAACCGACGATCACGTCCTCGACCAGCGCCGGGTCGATCGCCGGCGCCTGCGCCATTACCGAAGCGATGGCGTGCGCCAGCATGTCATCCGGACGAACGTGTCCGAGCATGCCCTTGCGCCGGCCGACCGGCAGCCGCGTGGCTGCAACAATGTACGCCTCCTGAATCTGTTTGCTCATGTTCGGTTCTCCTTGCTCGCTCAATGGCTCAGTTACGTAGAGGCTTGCCGGTTTCCAGCGTGTGCCGGATACGCTGCTGCGTTTTCTCGTTCTTCAGCAGTTCGACGAAAAGCTGCCGTTCGACACTCAACAGCCACTGCTCGTCGACCAGCGATCCGGTCTCGACATCGCCGCCACAGAGGGCCGTTGCCGCCGCCCTGGCCACCGCATAGTCGTGCGCCGAAATCATCCCGCCTTCCTTCATGTTGGCCAGCATCATTTCGCAGTTGGCGATACCGGTACGGCCGGCCACCTTAATCCGGCGAGGCGACAAGCGCGGGTAGTAACCGGCCTCGGCCATACCGCGCGCCTCGCGCAGAGCCACGTAGAGCAGTTCGTTGGCGTTGAACACGATCTTGTCCGAGTCGACCGCGAAACCGAGTTCCCTGGCCTGCGCGCCGCTTTTCGAAACCGTCGCCATGGCGATGGTCATGAAAACCGGCTGAATGAACTCGAAGGGGTCGTTGCCGGCGGTCTTCGCCGCGTGCTGCGCGGCACGGATGGCGAACTCCTTGCAGCCGCCACCCGCCGGGATCAGACCGACGCCGGCTTCGACCAGGCCGATGTAGCTCTCGAGCGCGATCACCCGTTTGGCGGCGTGCATCAGGAACTCGCAGCCGCCGCCCAGCGCCATGCCCTGCACTGCGGCGACCACCGGCACCTTGGCGTACTTCAGCGCCATCGAGGTGTTCTGGAACTCGGCAACGTATTGTTCCAGGAGGTCGAACTGGCCAGCAGCGATCGCTTCGGTGACTTCCTTGAGGTTGGCGCCAAAGGCGAACGGCGCTTCGTGCCACAGCACCAGCGCACAGTACTCGGCCTCGGCGCGGGCAATCGCTTGCTGCAGGCCGACGATCACATCGCGGCCCAGGGTATGGTTTCTGGTCTTGATGCTGACGATGGCGACGCCGTCATCGAGCTGCGGCAAGGTCCACAAACGCACACCTTCGTTTTCCCACACCGTGCTGCCGACGACCGCCTGCTCACTCAATACCCGCTCGGGAAAGACCTGTCGCTGATAGACGGGCAAGGCCGAGCGTGGCTGATAAGCGTCGGCGCTCGCCGAGTACGATCCCTGCGGGGTGTGGACGCCGGCGCCGGCTTGTGCGACCTGGCCGAAGACCCACGCCGGCAGCGCTGCCCGGCTCATCGCCCGACCGCCGTCGACGTCGGCCTTGACCGCCTCGGCAATCTCCTGCCAACCCGCCGCCTGCCAGCTCTCGAACGGACCCTGCGCCCAGCCGAAGCCCCAGCGCATGGCAAAGTCGAGATCGCGGGCGTTGGCGGCAATCTCGGCGAGGTGAAAAGCGGCGTAGTGAAAGATATCGCGGAAGATCGACCACAGGAACTGCGCCTGCGGATGGTCACTGGCGCGCAGCTGCGCGAACTTCCCGGCCGGATCGCGGTTCTTGAGGATCGCCAGTACGCTCGGGTCGATGTCGGCGGCGCTCTCACGGTAGTCCTGCGCAGCGAGGTCGAGGACCTTGATCGCCCGGCCGTCTTTCCTGAAAATGCCGCAGCGCGTCTTCTGCCCCAGCGCACCCTTTCCGATCAGCGCCGCCAGCCATCCCGGGACGGCGTAATAGGCATGCCAGGGATCGTCGGGCAGGGTATCCTGCATGGTCTTTATGACGTGCGCCAGGGTATCGAGGCCGACCACGTCGGCGGTACGATAGGTGGCACTCTTCGGGCGGCCGATGATCGGCCCGGTAAGCGCGTCGACGACGTCGAAGCCAAGCCCCAGGCGCTGGGTATGATGCATCACGGCGAGCATCGAGAAGACGCCGACGCGGTTGGCGACGAAGTTCGGCGTGTCGAGCGCGCGGACGATTCCCTTGCCGAGACGCGAGACCAGCCAGGATTCGAGATTGTCGAGCAGTGCGGGATCGGTTCGCCGCGTCGCGATCAGTTCGACGAGGTGCATGTAGCGCGGCGGATTGAAGAAATGAATGCCGCAGAAGCGCGGACGCAGCGCCTCGGGCAGCGCTTCCGACAAGCGGTTGATCGACAGGCCCGAGGTGTTCGAGGCGATGATCGCGTCGGCCGAGACGAATGGCGCGATCTGCCGATAGAGATCGTCTTTCCACTCGGTCTTCTCGGCAATTGCCTCGATGATCAGGTCGCAACCCCGCAACTGGTCGAGGTGCTGCGAGTAATTGGCCGCGTCGATGTAGTTCACGCGGTCCTTGCTGGCCAGCGGCGACGGCTCAAACTTCCGGAGCGCTTCGATGGCCCGGTTGACGATTCCGTTGGCCTCGCCATCCTTGGCTGGCAGGTCGAAAAGCACCACCGGCACTTCGGCGTTGGCGAGGTGCGCGGCGATCTGCGCGCCCATCACGCCCGCCCCGAGTACCGCGGCCTTGCGTACTATGAAGTTGCTCAAGCTATCCTCCTTGTATGGGTTGAGTCGCTTGCGCTCGCCCGGAGCACCGTAGCAGCACTAGCGCACGAAGGTGTTCAAACGAACGTTTGAATTATACCGTACTGGTGATCTTCGTCAAGCAGGCACCGGAACTTTAGCTTGCGAAGGCACTGGCTTGGCGAGGTCGGGGCGAAAAAAAAGCCCCGGCAGCGGGGCTTTTCTGCGAAGCGTGCAGCCTTCAGAAGGCCATGGAGTACTGCGCACCGAGAATCCAGACACTGGAATCATAGCTACCGGTAACCGTGCCACGATTGGTCAGCGGATTGACGCTGCTTTCATTCTGGTTGATGTTCGTCTTCGGGATATAGAGGTAGGCCAGACCCAGTTCAAGAGTCTGTTCCTTTGCCGGCTTCCACTGCGTACCGACGGTGAACCACGTGCGATCGTTGTCCGGCAGAGAAGTCAGACGCGTGCTCGCATTTTTGACCGGCGTCTGGTCGTAGGCGATCCCGAACATGAACTTGATCGCATCCGTGTACTTGTAGTTGGCGCCCAGGGCAACCCGCCAGGTGTCGTCGAAATCCGCGTGCAGGATCTGCGCAGGCTGGCCATAGAGTTTTCCGGAAGTGCGAATGATGTCCACGTCCTGGATCGAACTCCAGCCGGTCCAGGACACGTCTCCGAGCATTTCCCAGCGGTCGCTCAATTGCTGCGTCACGCTCAGAATGAAGGTATCCGGCACTTTCAGGTCCGCCTTCACGTCGCTCGCACCGCCGCCGGCGATCAGGGCACCTGCCGTAGGAACAGACGCCGGCGAACCATCAGCGGTCAAGCTGACCTTGCCATCCGTATGATATTGAATCGTGGAGCGATACGACAGCCCGACCTTGGTCGCTGGTGACAGCGTGAACAATGCGCCCACGTTCCAGCCCCAGGCGTCGTCACTGATGCTCATGTGGCTCTTCACGCCGGCCAGGCCCGGGAAGATCCCCACCTGCCGATAGTAATCGGCCTCGATCTTCTGCCAGCTGAAGCCGGCACCCAGAGATACCTGCTCGTTGACCCGGTAGGCGATCGAAGGGTTGATGTTGATCGTCTTGATGTCGAACTCGTTCGATTGGGCACTGCCCTTCCACGGCTTGTCGTACTTGGTGGCATTACCGAATGGCCCGCCAATACCCAGACCCACGTAGAGATCCTTGTTCACCGCCCAGGAGATATAACCATTGGGGATAAACGCCCAGTCACCGGCGTCGCCGCCGTCCCCCGCAGCGCCAAAGACGCCAACCTTGGAACCGTCGTTGTTGAACTTGAAGCTCGGCCGCACCGCCGTCAGGCCGCCGGAAACCTCGCGAGCCTGCAGTTGGGTCATTCCCGCCGGATTCCAGAAGATCGTGCTGGCATCGTTGGCCTTGGCCGCCGAACCGGCGTAGGCATTGCCCAGGCCGCTGCCCTGCTCCAGCAACTGGAAACCGGACGCCGCCGCTGTTCCCGAAAACGCCACCAGCAACAACGCTGGAATCAACCTCATCGAAATCTGCTGTGACATTGTGAACTCCCCCTAGAACGTGACGAAGGTGTGGTTCTTTGGCCGCACCGAAATAATGGTTTACACGCTCATCCTAAGACCGCTCGTCAAAAGAATCTTCAGTCAATGGCCAATTGGCAACAACTGTTTCTCACCATGTTGGTTAATTGCAACATAAGTGAGCTCGGCTTCGGTGACTTTCACGGTGATCGGCCGGGTCGGGTTGCGTTCGGCGTAGACCTCAACCTTGACCTTGATCGAGGTCCGTCCCGTTTCGACGACTTCGGCAAAGAAACTCACCACATCGCCAACCGATACCGCTTGCTTGAACTGGAAGGAGTTGACCGCCACGGTGGTCACTCTGCCGCGCGCCAGATGCATCGCCGGTATGGCTCCGGCGACGTCGACCTGCGCCATGATCCAGCCCCCGAAGACGTCGCCCTGGGGATTGACATCGGCCGGCATCGGCATTACCCGCAGAACCGGTTGCTTGTCGGGCAGTCGGGTCATCTCGTCAGGCATTCTGACTCCTGAGGTAATTGAGCGGCCCGCCGGTAAACGGCGCGAAGCCGGTCCCGAAAATGACGCCGGCGTCGGCCAGTTCGGCGTCGGCGACGACCCCGTCGCTGACCAGTTGCTGCGTGCGATCGAGCAGCGGCTTGACCAGGCGCGCGGCCAGCCCGGCCGGCACCGATCCTGCAGCGCCCTTGGCCGGCTTGCCTTTGCGGTAGTCGTAGAAGCCCTTGCCGCTCTTCTTGCCCAGATGGCCGGCAGCGAAGCGCTCGCGCAGACACTTCGGCGGTTCGGCGTCACCACCAGCGAGGCTCCTGCCGGCAGCCATCGCCACGTCGAGCCCGACCATGTCCACCAGTTCGATCGGCCCCATCGGCATGCCGAAGGCCAGCATCGCCTCGTCCACTGTCTCCGGCGCCAGCCCCTCGTCGACCGCCCGCATCGCTTCCAGCATGTAAGGTCCGAGGACCGCGTTGACCAGGAAGCCTGGCGCACTGGCCACCGGCAGCGGCAGACGGTCGATCTGTTTGACAAAGGCCGTGGCGCGACGCAGCATCTCCGGGTCGGCGCCCTCGGCCGCGACGACTTCGACCAAGGGCATCCTGGCCACCGGGTTGAAGAAGTGAATCCCGACCAAGCGCGCCGGATTGCCGAGCACGCCGTGCAGATCCTCGATCCTGAGGCTGGAGGTATTGGTCGCCAGGATCGCATCGGGCCTGATCACCGTGTCGAGCTGGCAGAGCAGCGCGCGCTTGGCGTCGAGGTTTTCGAAAATTGCCTCGATCACCACGTCGGCACTCCTGGCGCCGTGCCCCGCGGGGTCCGGAATCAGGCGGTCCATGGCGTTGCGCAGTTCGCGCGGGTCCTTGATCCGCTGGCGGTAGGCCGCGTAGGCGCGCTGCAGCGCCGGCGCGATACGTTCGATTCCCTGATCCTGCAAGGTGACCGTCAGCCCACGCAGCGCACACCAGGCAGCAATGTCGCCACCCATCACCCCGGCGCCGACGACGTGAACGCGCTGCGCCTGCCAGGCGCTGCCCTTGCCGAAGCCCTTGAGACGCTCCTGCATGAAGAACACGCGCACCAGGTTGCGAGCAGTCGGCGAACGCACGATGCGGTCGATCAGTTCGGGTGCCGCCAGCGCATCGCCCTGGTGCTTCTCCCAGATGTCGATGATCGCGTAGGGCGCCGGATAGTGCTCGACGCGCGCACGCTTGGCGACCTGTTTTCTCGCCGCCCGCGCGGCCAGCCGCCGCAGCGGGCCGTTGAGCAGACGCTGCAGCAGCGGCGGCTGGCGTCGCGGCTGATCGGCCAGCACCAGCACCGCCGCGGCGCTGTCCATCACCCGCAGCGGGACGCAGTCGTCAGCCAGCCCGAGCTGCCTGGCGCGCCTGGCGTCGACGGTCTTGCCGGTCAGCATCAGGTCCAGTGCCGCCTGCGGGCCGATCCGTTGCGGCAGCCGCAACATGCCGCCCCAGCCGGGAACGATCCCGAGCAGCACTTCCGGCAGGCCCATCCGGGTCGCCGGCTCGTCGACGGCCAGCAGGTAGCGACACGCCAGCGCCAGTTCGAGGCCGCCACCCAGGCAATGACCGCGGACCAGCGCCAGCGTCGGATAAGTGACGCCGGCCAGACGGTTGAAGAGTTGCCAGCCACGCCTGACCAGCTCGACGCCTTTTTCGGGCGTATCGAGCTGGGCAAATTCCTGGATGTCGGCGCCGGCGATGAATCCGGCTGACTTCCCGGAACGAAAAATCAGCCCGCGCGGCGCGCTGCGGTCGAAGCGATCGAGAATCAGTGAAAGTTCGCTCATCACCGCGCTGGACAGCGAGTTGGCGGATTCGCCGACCTTGTCCAGGGTCACCCAGGCCAGGCCCGCGGCGTCCACTTCGACTTGCCAGTTCTGGTAGCTCGTGGCATCGACGTGCATATGTCGTTCTCCTGTTACCGTGATTTTCGCGTCGGCGTGAGCGGCCATCATTCGCTCGTTTCAACCAGCATTGCGCCGCCCTGGCCGCCACCGATGCAGATCGTCGCCACGCCGCGCCTGGCCCTGGCGGCACGCAGCGCGTGCAGCAGGTGCAGGACGATGCGCGCACCTGAAGCACCGACCGGGTGACCGATGGCAACGGCGCCGCCGTCGACGTTCAGACGCGCCCGCGGCAAGCTGCCGAGCGCCGCCGGCAGCTCGAGCTGCGTGCGGCAATACTCGTCGGACTCCCAGGCCGCGAGGCAGCCGAGGACCTGTGCGGCGAAGGCCTCGTTGATCTCCCAGAGGTCGATATCCTCCAGCCCGAGCCGATGCCGCTGCAGGATCGGCGTCGTGGCATGAACCGGGCCGAGGCCCATCTGCGCCGGATCGAGGCCGGCCCACTGGCTATCGGTGATCTTCCCCAGCGGCCGCAGCCGCCACCGCTCGACGGCAGCCTCGGACGCCAGGATCAACCACGCCGCGCCGTCGGTAATCTGCGAGCTGTTGCCAGGCGTCACCCGGCCGTAGCGACGATCGAAAAAAGGCTTCAGCTTGCCCAGCCCGGCGACGCTCGAATCGGCGCGGATACCGTCGTCTTCGCCATAGACCTGGCCCTGACCGTCGACCAGCGGAACGATCTCGTCGAAGCGCCCGCCAGCGCGCGCGGCGAGCGCGCGCTGCTGGCTGCCGACGCTGAATTGATCCATCTCGTGACGCGAAATGCCGAAGCGCCAGGCGAGGTTTTCGGCGGTCTGCCCCATCAGCAGGCCGATATTCGGATCGGTCAGCCCTTTCAGCAGCCCGATCACCGGCGACAACAGTTGCGCCGGTCGCAACCTGGCGAAGACGCCGGCCTTCTGAACGATGCTTTTCGCCTGCAGCATCCGGGCAAACCAGCGCACCATCGCCTCCGAGTACAGCAGCGGCGCATGCGACAGGGCATCGACGCCGCCGGCCAGGACCAGTTGGCTGCGCCCGTTCTGGATGTTGGCCATCGCCGAGTCGAGCGCCTGCATGCCGCTGGCGCAGTTGCGCATCACCGTCCAGCCCGGCACCCGGTGGCCGCAGCCCA
This sequence comes from Accumulibacter sp., assembly GCF_029255145.1. Taxonomy (GTDB): domain Bacteria; phylum Pseudomonadota; class Gammaproteobacteria; order Burkholderiales; family Rhodocyclaceae; genus Accumulibacter. Next base: position 9,445 of record NZ_JAPUVQ010000096.1, on the reverse strand, counting down.
GTCGCAGCGCGACCACCCGACCGATATTCACTTCGTCGGGCGATGGGCTGGCGCAACCGAGAATCACCTCGTCGAGGTCGGTCGGCGCAAACGGCTGACGAATCAGCAGCGCGCGTCCGGCCTGCACCGCCAGGTCGCTCGCCGCGAACGGCCCGGGCGCATTGCGCCCCTTGAGAAATGGCGTTCTCGCACCATCGACCACATACACCGGCTGGAATCCCACGTACTTTCCTCTCTGTGTGCTGGCAGCCGCTACGCGGCCGCCTTGTGAATCACGCGCTGTTGCTGCGAACGGCCCAGGTCGTGCGGAAAATCGTCGACGCGAATGACAATGTCGCGCAGCTCGTTGCGCCGCTTGAGTACTGCGTATTCGGCGGCGGTAACGATCCCGGCGGCGAAAGCCGCGTGCGCCAGATCGCGCACATTGGCTTCCGGGTTGTCGGCGAGCACGCCACTTTTTTCCGCCGCACGGATTCTGGCCTCGATCGGTTCGGCTTCGATGGTTGCCAGCAGCGCCAGTTCGACGGCGCCGACCGCTTCCGTGGCGACTTTCGGCAGATAGGTTTCGGCGGTCAAACGGTCCCGGGAAGCGGACGGTTCGATGAGCAGCTTGGCGACCTGGTGGCCAATCCGGTCCGAGGGAACATCGTACGGGTGACCGAGCGGGAAAACGATGCGGTAAAGCATGCGCCCGATCCAGCGCACCGGGAAATTGGCGATCACCCCGTCGAAAGCCATCTGCGCCTGATACATGGTGTCCCACATCGCCCAGTGCAGCAGTGGCGCGTCGGCCTGCTGACGCCCTTCCGACTCGTAGCGCTTGAGTGTCGCCGAACACAGATAGAGCATCGAGAGGATGTCGCCCAGGCGCGCCGAGAGCTTTTCGCGACGCTTCAGTTCGCCGCCGAGAGTCAGCATCGAAATATCGGCGAGGAAAGCGAAGGCCGACGAGAAGCGCGTCAGCTGCTGATAGTAACGCCGCGTTTCCGGCGCCACGTTTTCAGGCACCGCGACAAAGTGCGAACCGGTGAGCCCCTTGGCGAGCGCGCCGAAACCGTGCTTGATGGTGTAAGCGGCGTGACCGAAGAAGGCCTCGTCGAAATCACGCAAGCCCTGTTCGGCATCCGGGTGATACGCGGACCGCATCTCCTTGAGGACGTACGGATGGCAGCGGATGGCGCCCTGGCCAAAGAGGATCATGCTGCGCGTCAGGATGTTCGCGCCTTCGACGGTGATACCGATCGGCAACTGCTGGTACGCACGGCCGATGAAGTTCGACGGGCCGAGGCAGATCCCCTTGCCGCCGACGATGTCCATCCCGTCATTGACCACCTTCCGGGCAAGCTCGGTGACGTGGTACTTGGCAATCGCCGAAACCACCGACGGCTTTTCGCCGAGATCGATCGCACCGGCGGTCATCTTGCGCACCGCGTCCATCATGTAGGTGTAGGCACCGATGCGGGTCAGCGGCTCTTCAACCCCCTCGAAGCGCCCGATCGCCATCTTGAACTGGCTGCGCACCCGCGCGTAGCCGCCGACGGTACGGGCCGTCAGCTGCGCCATGCCGGTATTCGACGACGGCAGCGAGATCGAGCGCCCGGCGGCCAGACTCTCCATCAGCATCCGCCAGCCCTGGCCGACCATCGCCGGGCCGCCGATCACGTAATCGAGAGGCATGAAGACGTCCTTGCCGCGCGTCGGTCCGTTCATGAACATCGCGTTCAGCGGTAGATGGCGACGACCGATGTCGGCTCCCGGCGTGTCGCGCGGCACCAGTGCACAGGTGATGCCGATGTGCTTTCTGCTGCCGAGCAGGCCATCCGGGTCATACATGTGAAAAGCCAGCCCGAGGATGGTGCACACCGGGCCGAGCGTGATGTAGCGCTTGTCCCAGGTCACCCGCATCCCGACCACTTCCTTGCCCTGCCAGAGCCCCTTGCAGACGATCCCGACGTCGGGAATCGATCCGGCGTCGGAACCCGCCCAGGGACTGGTCAGGGCGAAGGCGGGAATCTCGATGCCCTTGGCCAGCCGTGGCAGATAGTGATTCTTCTGCGCTTCGGTTCCGTAGTGCAGGAGCAGTTCGGCCGGACCCAGCGAATTGGGAACCATCACCGACACCGACAGCGCCGAGCAGCGCGTCGACAGCTTGGTGACAATCTGCGAATGCGCGTAGGCGGAGAACTCCAGGCCGCCATAGCGCTTGGGGATGATCAAGCCGAGGAAGCCCTTGTCCTTGATGTACTGCCAGGCCTCTGGTGGCAGATCGTACAAGTCGCTGGTAACCTGCCAGTCATCGACCAGAGAACAGGCATGCTCGACCTCGTGGTCCATGAACGACTGCTCTTCGGCACTCAGTCTCGGCACCGGATAGGCCAGCAACTTGTTCCAGTCGGGGTTGCCGCGGAACAGCTCACCGTCCCACCACACCGTTCCGGCCTCGAGCGCTTCACGCTCGGTATCGGACATCTGCGGCAGGATCCGCTTGTAGGTTCCGAAGACACGGCGACTGATCAGCGCTCGCCGCAGGGGGCGAACGCTGAACAGCAGCGCAAGGCTCACCAGGCTTAGCCCGATGAACACCGAAATGATCGTCGTGATCATGGCTGTTTCTCCTCTTTCTGGTTTCTGGTTTCTGGTTTCTGGTTTCTGGTTTCAGCTTCCGGGCCGCCTTCGCCGGGCGACTCTGGTGCGGCGATCGGTGACGCACTGCCTGGTGACAATGGAGCCCGCAGACCGCCGAGCAGGAAAGGCATCAGCCGTTGTGAAAGACGCCTGGCCAGGGCCGAGTCGCCATCGGGATCGCCAGCGCCTTCACCCGCGAGGTCGCCGAGCTCGCAACCGGTGACCACCCGCAGCACGTCGGTTCCGGCAATGGCGTACGACATGGCGCCGAGCATGAAATGCAGACGCCAGACGATCTCCGCTTTCGGGACGTCCGGCAGGGCGCGGAAGAGCGCCTGCTTGTAGCGGGCGATCACCTCCGCGTACTCGCTGGCAAAGAAGGTGCGAATGAACTCGGCCGGGTCGGTCAACGTCCTCCCGAGCAGGCGCAGAAAGGTCATCCCGCCCAGCGACTGATCCTCACCCATCCGCAGCAGCGTGCCGAAAAACGCTTCGAGGATCAGCGAAGGCTTGAGTGGCGCCCCGCCGGCCTGCGCCTCGAGCGCGTCGAGGGCGTGCAGACGCTGCTGATTCAACCAGCCGAGACGCCTCCGGAAGACCTCGCACAGCAGCGCTTCCTTGGAGCCGAAATGATAGTTGACCGCCGCCAGGTTGACTTCGGCCGCAGTCGTGATCACGCGCATCGACGTCCCTTCAAAGCCGTTCTCCATGAACAAGCGTTCCGCGACATCGAGGATGCGCTCGCGGGTGTCATGATTGTTCTTCTGCTCGGACATGTGATCGCGGGCCCATGAATGCTGCGATTCGGATACTCCGGGACAACACCGGATACCGGAACTCGTTCAAACGTTCGTTTTAATGTTAGGGTCAGAGAGCGGCGAATGCAAGGCTTTTTTGGATCTTTGTCGACCGGCCTCACTCCCTGGCGCGGCAAGAGAGGCATACTCGTGCGCTCGAAAACCACCGCAGCCGACCACGCCCATGCGCCGTTCGACCACTTCCGCCCCCGCCCTCGACCAGCGCCCGCCGGCCGACACGCATCTCTGGCTGACCGTTAACAAGCTCGTTCCGTATCTGTGGCAGTACAAGTGGCGGGTACTTCTGGCGCTTTCGTGTTTGGTCGGCGCCAAACTGGCCACCGTCGCGGTGCCACTGGTGTTCAAGGAGATGATCGATGGTCTGAACAGCGCGCAGCAGGCGCTGACCCTGCCGGCGCTCCTGCTGCTGCTGTACGGGGCGCTGCGTTTTTCGAGCGCGCTGTTCACCGAACTGCGCGAGATCCTCTTTGCCCGCGTCACCCAACGCGCCGTGCGCCGAATTGCGCTCGAGGTATTCCGTCACCTGCATGAACTGTCGCTGCGCTTTCACCTGCATCGCGAGACCGGCGGCGTTTCGCGGGACATCGAACGTGGCAGCCGCTCGATCTCCAATCTGATCAGCTACACCCTCTACTCGATCCTCCCGACGCTGATCGAGATCGGGCTGGTGCTGGCGATCCTCTTCGCCCGCTACGACAGCGTCTTCGTGCTGATCGCGCTGGCGTCGCTGACCGCCTACGTGGTGTTCACCGTCAAGGTCAGCAACTGGCGGATCAGCATCCGCCGCAAGGTCAACGAGACCGACTCGGCGGCCAACACCCGCGCCATCGACAGCCTGATCAACTACGAAACGGTCAAGTATTTCAACAACGAGGAGTACGAAGCCAGGCGTTACGACCAGCGCATGCATGACTGGGAGGACGCCGCCACCAGGAGCCGGGTGTCGCTGTCGTGGCTCAACCTTGGCCAGCAGCTGTGCATCGCGCTTGGCGTGACGGCGATGATGTGGCGGGCAGCGGACGGTGTCGTTAACGGCTCGATGACCATTGGCGATCTGGTGCTGGTCAACGCCTTCCTGATCCAGCTCTACATGCCGCTCAATTTCCTCGGCGTGGTCTATCGCGAAATCCGGCAGGCGCTGACCGACATCGAGCGGATGTTCGACCTGCTGGCGGTCAACCGCGAAATCGCCGATGCGCCCGGCGCTGTCGATCTGGCGCCGGGGCCGGTCTACGTCCGCTTTTCGGCGGTCGACTTTTCCTACGAAGCCAACCGCCAGATCCTGCACGGGGTCGACTTCACCATCCCTGCCGGCGGCACGGTCGCCGTCGTCGGCGAATCCGGCTCGGGAAAATCGACCCTGGCACGCCTGCTCTACCGTTTCTACGACATCGACCGCGGCCACATCCTGGTCAACGGCAGCGACCTCCGGCAGCTGACGCAAGCCAGCCTGCGGGCGGCGATCGGCATCGTTCCGCAGGATACGGTTCTGTTCAACGACAGCATCTACTACAACATCCAGTATGGTCGCCCGGACGCCAGCCGCGAAGAGGTGCTGGCGGCGGCGGCAGCGGCGCAGCTCGCGCGCTTCATCGAACTGCTTCCCGATGGCTATCAAACCAGGGTCGGCGAACGTGGACTGAAACTTTCAGGGGGCGAGAAACAGCGGGTGGCGATCGCCCGCGCGCTGCTCAAGAACCCGCCGGTGCTGATCTTCGACGAAGCCACCTCGGCGCTCGACTCGAAAACCGAAAAAGCGATCCAGGGCAGCCTCGACAACGCCGCACGCGGCCGCACGACGCTGGTGATCGCCCACCGCCTGTCGACGATCATGAATGCCGACCAGATCCTGGTCATGGACGCCGGCCGCATCGTCGAGCGCGGATCGCACCTGCAACTGCTCGAAGCTTCGGGTCTCTACGCGCAGATGTGGCTGCTGCAGCAGCAGGAAGAAGCTCTCGTCGACAGCCCCGCCAGCGATGCGGCGGCTCTCGCTCTGCCGATGAGCTAGCGTTGCCCTTGCCCCGCAATGAGTGCTGAACATTGCGAGGCTGGTCCCGCATCCTGACGGGATGGAAAAACAACATCAGATCAAACGAACGTTGGCCCAAGCGGATTCGATCGAAGTGGTTTGCCCGCACTGCGGCATGGCGCACCGGCATTACTTCCGCCCGGCCCGCAAGATTTGGCGCTGTGCGGGCTGCCGGGAAGATTACTCGGTCACGTCCGGAACGATTTTCGCCTTCCACAAGCTGCCGCTGCGCCTGTACCCGGCGGCGGCGATCCTGTTTGCCAACGCCGTGAAGGGCATTTCCGCCCTGCAGATGGGCAGCGACCTGGGCGTGTCCCACAGATCCACGCAGGCCGGAAGAGGATCTTTCGGCTTTCTCGACGAAGCGGAAAGGGGTTCTCCATCGAAGGCCAATGAGCTACGATACCCACTGTAACAACAATGAATAACCAACAACAAGCCAAGGGTACACCTGTCGCGGCGGCGGCACGGAATTCCCGCCTCGATCAGGGTCCCCCATCAGGAGGAGTCGCACGTGGCCACGACACAAACAACAAGAGAACTCTACGTTTTTGACTCGGCGGTGCCCGAACTTCAGAAACTGTTGGCCGCGGTTGGCGCCGATCAGCGACTCCTCGTGCTCGACGCCGGCAGCGATGGTGTCCTGCAACTGGCCGACGCGCTGGGCGGCGAATCAAGCCTCGACGCTATCCATATCTTCTCGCATGGCGCGGTGGGCAGCCTCTGGTTGGGGAACACGGTGCTCGATCGCTGGAACTTGCCGGACTACGGCGTCGCACTGGCGCAGATCGGCAGCGTGCTGAGCGAAAGCGGCGATTTGCTGCTCTATGGCTGCAACGTGGCGCAGGGGGACACGGGGCAGGCGTTCATCGAGCAACTGGCGGCGGCGACTGGAGCCGATGTGGCGGCCAGTACCGATTTGACCGGTTCCGCTGCGCGGGGCGGCAACTGGGTCCTGGAGCAATCGGTCGGTTCGGTCACCGCAGCGGCACCGGCTATGGCCAGCGCATATCAGGGCGCTCTTCTCGCCACCTTCAAGCAAAGCGCTCCATACGATCTGTCCACGTTTGCCAGCCTGGCTGGCCTGTCGGACGCGGCCTACCAGACCGGCTCCCAGCTGGAGGCCGATGTCAGTGCATTGGGATGGTCTCTGGTCGACCAAGAACTGCAAACACTTTCTACACCTCTATTGGGCATTAACGTGGTGGACGCCCACGCTTTCAGGGCCGAGAGAACGGTGAACGGTCTGAAGGAGCTTGTCATCTCATTCGAGGGCACGAACGGGACGGCAGACATCATCACCGACGCTATTGCATGGGGATTCAATGAGTATTATCGGGTACTGCGCCCGACAATCGAAAGCTGGATTCAAGACGCAGTAGCCCACAAGAACGAGTACAGCAAGGTCTTCCTTACCGGTCATAGTCTGGGTGGCGCTGCCGCTCAGATCGCCATGCTCGACATGTACTCGGACGACGGCCTGGACATCTGGTCACCGCTCTCCCCCTTCTCCCCAATGGTGCCGACGCCACCGCTGCAGGCGGACGACCGGATTGCGGTGTCGGATCGCGCCTGGCTGCAGCAGCACCTCTATGGTGCCACCTTCGGCGCGCCGAGCATTTCGATCGATCCACCAAACCTGCTCCTCCTTCAGGACACCTTCGAGCTCAACATGGCGCTCGGCGACCTGTCCGCGTACAAACAGCGCCTTTTTCAATTCGAGCACAAATACATCGGTCTGGATGACCCCGTGGCCTCGCTGGGCTCTCCGGGTATTACCCGTGGTGACGAGCTTGGCACGCTGGTGGCGATCGGGGTGAACGGGGATGTCCACGACCGGTACGAGTCATTTGTCGGGCCCGCTTCCGCCGTTCTCGGGTTAGATCTGCATGCCATCAAGGGCTATCGGGAGAGCCTTCTCCGCGCCCTGACCGACTCGCCGTTGATTGGAGCACTATCGCAGATCGGTTACGCGGGTCTTGATCCGCTACTTCCCCAAGTGAGCCTTGGTACAAGCACCAACGATCTCATTGTCGATATCGCCAACGCCCAAGGTTTTGGCGGCAACGACATCCTGGTGGCGTCAGTGCCCAGCGTTTTGACGATGAACGGTGGCCTTGGCTCGGACACTTACGTTATCAAGGACTATGGGCTGAATGTGACTATCGGCGGACCCGCCAACGAGTCCGCCGATACCTTGGTGTTCAAACTCTTGGGCACCGTGGCGATCGAGGAAATCGGCGACACCAGCGATTCGCTGGTGTTCACCATCACCAACGGCTCAACGTCGCAAACCAGCAGCGTCGTCGTGGAAAAGTGGTTTGCGGCTACCGGCCGGTACGTTCTCGCCGACATTGTTAGTGTTACGCCTTCGGAAGGCGCCTACTGGGACAGCCAGTCCTTCTCCCGAAGTGCCCTTGGCATTCCGCTGCTGAACAACGGCACTACGGCAAGCGACACGATCGTCGGCAGCATCGGCAAGGACACCATGTACGGAGAGGCTGGCGACGACCACATACGTGGCCGGGCGGGCGACGACCTGGTCTACGCTGGCGATGACGCTGACGAGGTTCACGGTGGTCCAGGCCTGGACACCCTCAAGGGCGAGGCCGATAACGACACCCTGTACGGTGACGCTGATCGAGACACCCTCTATGGCGACGGTGGATCTGACCTGCTCAATGGCGGCACGGGCGTCGATGTCCTGTTTGGCGGTCCGGGAGCCGACACGTTTCAGTTCGACCTCAACGCGCTTCCGATCAACCCGAATGTCCTGGAAGAGATCCACGACTTCAACCAGGGCAACACCGGTAGCTTCGATCCTGCCGAGGGCGACCGCATCGATCTCTCGGCCATCGTCGGCACCGCCTACGCCGGGGGAAACGGAGAACCCTACGACAAACTGGTGAAGTTGACGCAGGTTTCCGTCGGTGGAGAGGTTCGGACGCGTCTGGACGTTGACGCCGACGGCGGTGGCAGCGCCTTTGGCTGGACACCGCTCGCTTTTCTGTACGGCGTCGCACCCGGCACGCCGATCGCACAGCTGCTTGATCCTGCCAGCGCCTCGCCGGGCGCACCCGATGAACTCGTGCCCGTGCGCAGCGAACCGGGCAGTTGGTCGATTTCGCCGGCATCTCAGCTCAGAGACGAAGATGGCGGATCGATCTCGTTCCTGGTGGCGCGACTGACGACCAGCCAGGCGGAAACCGTTTACATCAGCACGACTGTCAATCAAGGTTCGGCCAACAACGGTGACTATGACTACTGGCTGAACGTGCCGGTCACTTTCGCGGCTGGGCAGAGCTACTTCGTCGTGAACATCGACATCAACGACGATGGCAGCAAGGAAAGGCCTGAAACCTTCGGCTTGATCGTCCAGTCGTCACCCGCTCAAGCGGCCAGTGAATACCTGGCGCAGAGTACATTTTCGATCATCGACGACGACCTTGCGGGCACCAACGGCGTATTCACGGAAAACGGCAACCTGGTCTGGATCGAGCCCACGGGTGGCGCGGAGACCTTTGACGGGCTTGGCGGCGACGACACCGCGGTTGTGAACCTGACCGGCTGGGCCGGTGGAATCAGTACCTCGACGAGCGGCAGCACGCGCACGTTCTCCAGCGGCGCTGACAGCGTGAGCTTCGTCGGGGTCGAGAGTTTGTTTGTCATCGCCGGCACCGGCAACGACAGTCTGACCACCGGCGATGGCTTCGACGGGCTGTTCGGGGGCGCAGGCGCTGATGTTCTGGATGGCGGCGGCGGCATCGATCTGCTGGACGGCGGTGCCGGCGACGACACGTTCAACAATGTCGGCTTGGGCGACATCATCGCCGGCGGGACCGGCTTCGACACGGTCAACGTCGACCTCAGCGCGGCGACCGAGGACATCACGATCGACCTCGGCACCGGCCAGGGCGCAGGCGGCACCTGGACCGGCGTGGAGTTCGCCAGCGGCACGTTGGGCAGCGGC
>NZ_JAPUVQ010000095.1:0-8919 GCF_029255145.1 Accumulibacter sp. | reverse complement strand
TGCCACGTTGCAAGAAGCCTAAAAACGGCGTAAAACCGACCCGTCCGAAACCGCTAAAACAGCCACTTCTCCTGGCCGCATTACGCCGCGATTCGCTGGCCTTAATGTGCCGCAAATTGACAGCGCCTGGAAACTCGCACCGCGCGATCACTTCATCGGCTGGGACGAGGTGCAGCGGCTGAGAAACCTGCAGTTCGTCAACAACGCCCGCTTCCTAATCTTGCCGTGGATACAATCCAAGGGCCTGGCATCGAAGATCCTGTCAGTCATCCAGCGGCAACTCCCCAACGATTGGCTCCAGCGATACGGCTACCGCCCGGTGCTCTTCGAAACCTTCGTCGAAACACCCCGCCATCGCGGCACCTGCTACAAAGCCGCCAACGGGATCAACGTCGGGAAAACCATCGGCCGCAGCAAAAAGTGCCAAAGTCATCAGCCCATCCTGCCCATCAAGGACATCTGGCTCTATCCTCTGCGAAACAACTTCCGCTCACTGCTCGCTCGATAGCGCCGTCAGACCCGGGAGAGCCGCCGACGTAACAGCCGGGATACTCCGCAATACGGCTTGGCCATGGGTTCACCGAATAGTTACCTGCTGGCGTGAGGAAGATCCGTCCGACAGGCTGCTAGGGCGGCCGGACTGGCACGCTGCTCCGCTGCGCGAAGCCATCGCCCCGGAGCTCATCGCGTAAAAAAATTACATAGGTGTCACTTACTAAAAAAAGACGTGCATATTCGAATTGGCCGTGATATCGTCCCTGCATGCTTGCTCGACCCGCCCGTTACGAATTCAGTGAGAGACTTGCCGACATTCTCGGCGAGTCTCGGCGCGACCTGCGCTTTCGTGTCACCCTGATGGTCAGCAGCGGCCTGGTGCCTGCTGGACCGCGTGGGCGGGGGTCGCCGCCTGCGACGCCGCAGTATGCCGCGCATCTGCTGATAGGTGCGATGGCGGCGCCGCAACAGGCGCAGACCATTGAGGCGATTCGTTGCTATGAAGATCTGCGGCCGGCAGCGGTGGTGCCGGCCGGTAACACGCCCCGCGTACTTTTCGGTCCTGCGGTCGCCGCTGCCGCAGCCGACGCACAGCCCGAATCGGCGATTCGCCTCGACGGACTTCGCTTCGGCGAGGCGCTGGCCAGATTGCTGGAACTGGCCTGCGCCAACGAGACTCGGGCGATCGTCGCCGGCGAGTTGTTTGGCGTCTGCGTCAACCGCGGCTGTCCGGTCGCCTCGCTGCAGTTCAGCGCCTGGTGGCAGGGCCGCCGCGCGGTTTTCAGCCACACCTATGGCCTGGCCCCCGATGCCCTTCCGCCGGCGTGGCTTGATCCCGAACGTGGTGGAGTGGTCGATCCCGGCCTGTTCCACGCCGTCTTCCTGCCGGTCCGGAAATTGATCGAGATCGGCTGCCTTACCACCTTGTCAGATGACAGGAGTCGTCCAATGCTGAACAAACTGGGCCACAAGATGGCCGCCATTGCCAACATGGCAAAACTCGCCGCCAAGACGCCACATGGCAGTCGCTGGGAAAAACTTCTGTCGACGCTGGCGTCGGTGCAAGCCTGGTCCGAGCAGGTAGACTCGCAAGAGAACCGCTTGGTCGAAGTGACCGGCTTCGGCGCCAATCCAGGCGAACTGAGGATGTATACCTACCTCCCCGAAGGTCTGCCGGCCGACGCGCCGCTGGTTGTTGTTCTGCATGGATGCACGCAGAGCGCAGCGTCATACAACAAGGGCAGTGGCTGGTCGACGCTGGCCGACCGCTATGGCTTCGCGCTACTGTTCCCGCAGCAGCAGTGGAACAATAATCCGCTGCGCTGCTTCAACTGGTTTCGGCCCGAAGACAACGAGCGGGAACGCGGCGAGCCGCTGTCGATCCGGCAGATGGTTGGCAAGATGGTCGCCGACCACGCTGTCGATCCCAACCGCGTCTACGTGACCGGCACCTCGTCCGGAGGTGCGATGACCGCCGTGATGCTGGCCAGCTATCCGGAGGTATTCGCCGGCGGCGCAGTCATTGCGGGCGTTCCTTACCGTAGCGCCAAAGGTCTGCAGGAGGGCCTGGAAACCATTTTCCAGGGGCGTTCGCGTTCGCCGAAGGAATGGGGTGAACTGGTGCGGGCTGCTTCGCCGCACCAGGGGCCGTGGCCCAGGGTCTCGGTCTGGCACGGCGATGCGGATACCGCCGTCAAGCCGGTCAATGCTGAAGAAATTATCAAGCAATGGGCCGATGTGCACGGCCTTGATCTGCAGCCGACAATCGAGATGCGCGTGGCCGGCTATCCGCGGCGCGTCTGGCAAGGGCCGGACGGCGAGGAACTGATAGAGTCCTACACGATTACCGGGATGTCGCACGGCGCGGCGCTCGATCCGGGAGCAGAGCCGCATCAGTGCGGTACCGCGGCGCCGTTCTTCAACGCCGTCGGGATTTCTTCCACGCACCGTATTGCCGATTTTTGGGGATTGCTCGCTGGTCGCCCGGCACGCTCGGAAAGCTTTGCTGCCGATGCAAGCGCCAGAACCGCTGGTACGGCCCAAACGGAAAGGGGTGCCGCAGCCCATGCGACTGCGGACACGGCCCGCGCTGCCGGGCCGATCGAGGCGGGCGAGCAGGCCTTCAGAGAAGAATCGGCGCGTCAGGCCGAGCAGGCGCACGCCGCTGGCTCGGACGATCAGCGGCGTGGTGGCAGCTCGCCGTTGGGTCTCGATGTGCATGGGATCATTTCTGCGTCGCTGCAGGCTGCCGGCCTGCTCAAGGCCGGCAACCGGCCGCGCAGCACCGCGCCGCTGGGGATCGACGTTCCGGGAATCATTTCGACCGCGCTGGAGGCGGCCGGCGTTCTCAAGGGCCTGGGCCAGCGCCCCGCTTCGGCCGCTCGCGACGGCACCCTGCACAACGCTGGCTGGGAAGGCGCCGGCTGGGATCTGCTGCATGACGACCCACGCGCGTTCCGCGGCGGCTCTATGCTCTACGGGCACGCGTCGTCGGGCGACTCGGGCGCCGTTGGCGCCAGGGCGCAGTCGATATCGCGGCGTATTGCGCTGGGCCCGCGGCCGGGTTTGAGCTATGTGCGGCGACTCGATCTCAGCGCTGCAGTCAACGATTACACCAGCGCCAGTTTCAGGGTCCTGGTTGACGGGATCGTCGTCGATGAAGTGACGGCGATCGGGATGGTCCACCAGGAGAACGAATGGCTGCGTCAATCGGCGGTCGATCTGGCGCGCTTTGCCAACCGCACGGTGACCCTGACGCTCGAAGTAGCGGCGTATTCGAACATCTACAGCACGGTGTACGCCAAGGCCTGGGTGGACCAGGTGACGGTCAGCAACGCCGTCGATGTCGCCCACTGCTGACCGACCGAGCACCGAGTGCAGGCGGCCCTCCCGGCGCGGCGACAGGGGTCGGCCGGGGGGGTGCTGGCGGCGGGCGGGGCCGGCAGGTCAGCGGTTGCTGAAGCTGGCCTTGCGCTTCTCGACGAAAGCGGTCATCCCTTCTTTTTGGTCTTCGAGGGCAAACGCCGAATGGAAGGCGCGACGCTCGAACAGCAGACCTTCGGCGAGCGAACTCTCGTACGAGCGATTGATGCATTCCTTGATCATCATCACCACCGGGAGCGAGAAGCTGGCAATCCGGGTGGCCGTCGACATCGCCTCTTCGAGGAGCTTGTCGGCCGGGACAACACGCGAAACCAGGCCGGCGCGTTCGGCTTCGACGGCGTCGATGTTGCGCGAGGCCAGGCACATCTCCATCGCCTTGGCCTTGGAAATGGCGCGCGGCAGCCGCTGCGTACCGCCTGCGCCAGGAAGAATGCCCAGGCGGACTTCGGGCTGACCAAACTGCGCGTTGTCGGCGGCCAGGATGATGTCGCACATCATCGCCAGCTCGCAGCCACCGCCAAGGGCGTAGCCGGCGACTGCAGCAATGACCGGTTTGCGGCAGTTCTTGACGCCTTCCCAATTGCGCGTGATGAAATCGCCCTTGTAGGCTTCCATGTACGACAGCGATTGCATCACAGTGATGTCGGCGCCGGCGGCGAAGGCCTTCTCCGACCCGGTAATGACGATCGCGCCGATGTTCTCGTCGGCCTCGAAACCGCCGAGTGCGCTGCCCAACTCGTTCATCAGATCATCGTTGAGGGCGTTCAGTTGCTTCGGGCGGTTAAGGGTGATCACGCCGACTTTCCCACGGACTTCGGCGATGATGTTGACGTAGTTGCTCATAAGGGAATTCTCCAGACCAGAAAATGGATGATATTGGAGCATCCAGCAAAGACGTGGATACTCATGCTGCTGCAATCGGCTTGTGCGTCGCGCTTGGCGCGACCGCTATCATGAACGATTTATCCCGGCGCCGCTGCTCCGACGCCCGCACTCTTTCCAGGCGGAAGCCGTCCACACGTGGCACGGCCGGCCTGGACGATTGACGTCTAGCCGGCCGCGCTGCATGCAGGGAATTACAAAGCAGGCGTCAGCGACACGGCGCCTCAAGTTCCCGGGGCACTCCGTTGATCAGGAGATGTCCATCTGGAACTTCACCGGTCCGCGGGCGGCCTTGCCGTTGGCGTCGGTGAATTCGCCGGTAACCGGCGCCTTCTTGCCGTAAGGGCTGGTCAGGATCGCCACGTGACCGCCGAAGAAGGCGACCGACTCAAGTCCGTCCCAACCTTCGAGGAACTTGTTGCCGGCGGTGGCGCAGGCTGGCGTGACCAGGTCGTCCTTGATCGCGTAGTTCTGATACCAGGGCACTTTGAGGTCGATCAGGCTCTTGATGTTCAGCGGCTGGTCGAACAGCTTGACCGGCAGGCTGCCATCGTCTGCAATCGGATCCTGGAAGGTGTGCGAGCTCATGTTGGCGATCGCCAGCGGCAGGTGCACGCGTTCCTTGAGCAGCCAGCGGAACAGCGCGGCGGGTGTCTTGCCGGGGTTCATGCCGGTGGCGCGCTGCAGCGAAGCCTGATCGAGAACCTTGACCAGCGGGGTTTCGCGGTCGATCGCCACAAAGCGCATTCCGAGGCTCAGCAGGTAGCCGTTGGCGACCTTGTTGCCGCTCGGCAGGGTGGTGGTGATGAAGTCGTGGTGCATCGTCGGCATGCCGCTGATCGCGTCGCTGTAGGTGCCGTCGACCGGCGTCACGTTGGTGATCAAGGCGTCGCAAACATCCTGAAGCTTGCCCGACAGGATGTTCATCATGCAGATGTAGCCACCCTGGCAGGTTCCGTTCAAGGTGACTTTCTTGCCATCGTTCAGTTCCATGACCTTGGCGCAGATTTCGCGAGTCTGCTCGCAATCCTGCTCGGGGGTCATCGTCTGGACCTTCTCTGTGGTCATGATGTCCTTGACGACGCGGACGTAGGTCGGGATGCCCTCGTTGGCGAAGGAGTGGCTGTAGCTCTTGTTCTCGAAGGGCAGGAAGGACAGGATGTGCACCCCGAGCATGTACGGCGGGACGAGAACGACCGGCTTCAGATCCTTGCGAACTTCAACTCCTTCCTTCAGCGGCATCACCTGGTAGAGGTCGAAGGCGTCGGTTTCGTGCACCAGCTTGTAATTGGGGGTGTCGAAGTGGAAGCCGAACTCGTCGCCGATGGCCTCGATCTGTTCGTTGAAGTTGGCGACCGCTTCCATGATCTCGGCTTCGCGGCGCATGTAGCCGCCGAGCTTCTCACCGTCGGCCTTGAGGATCGTGTTGAGGTAGGCGCGCGTTCCTTCCTCGATCTGGTCGAAGGCGTAGTCGGCCATCTTCTCCTGCATTCCGGAGGCTCCCTTGCGGGCCAGGCTGACGTTGTGTTCGATTACCTCGAAAGCTTCCAGCATGCTCAGCGGATTGTCGCGGGCCGCGGTCATTGCGATGTGCGCGGCAATGAACAGGTTGTCGTTGAACTCGCCGACTTCGCGATTCGAAGCGCGCATCATCGCCAGCATGTACCGCCACCAGCTCGTGGTGAAATCCGGCATTTCTCTTAACAGTGAGTACATCTTTCAACCTCCAATAGTTGACATGAGTCAAAACGGGCCAGCCCCAGTGGGCGACCCACGAGTACCTTGGCCTCGCGGAAAATCCGGATACCCGGAAGTCTTCGCGGGAAACGAGTCGAACAACCCTAACACGCACAGACGCATCTGGATAAGACCGTCTGGCGAAGTGTCATTCTGCACCGCACAATTAATTCTACTCCTCCGGGCACCATTTGTTCACCCCCTTGGAGGTTAAGGAGAAGATAATTCCACAGCAGGGCGAAACGACCAGAGGATGAGCATTCCGTAGGGCGTGGACGGGTTGAGGGTCGCTGCCGCGGACTTGGTAGAAGTGCGCACTGAAGTTAGGCAGCCGTTTTCGCTGCACGCCGCCGTGACTTTGTATAGTATTGCTATGTTGCGCTGCGGTGACGAAGGCGGCCGCCAGCAGGCAATCGATCTTCCTGTCGGCGCTGCCCGGGCAGGCGCGCCGGATGGAGCGGACGCAATCACCTGGCAGTTGACTCAAGGTCACGGCAGGCGGGCCAACAGGTGCTGAGGTGGAGGGGTGATAGAGTGAGAGAGAGCGTCGTCGCTGCGGTAGGCGCCGGGGCTGCTTCATGCAGCGGGATTCCGCAACCGCCCAAGCGGAAAGCTGCACGCACGGGAGGATGAAAATGCTGCAACTTTCGACGCTGATCAAACACCACGCGCAGTTTCGACCCGATCGGGTCGCTGTCGTTTTCGAGCAGGAGCGTCTGACCTGGCAGCAGTTCGAGGTGCGCGTCAGACGTTGTGCCCGCTTGCTGAGCTGGCTGGGAGTGCGCAAAGGCGACCGGGTGGCCACGGCCCTGTCGAATTGTCGCGAGTTGCTCGAAGTCTATTGGGCGGTGCCGTCGATTGGCGCGGTGCTGGTGCCGCTGAGCCCACTGTTGATGCCGTCCGGCCTGGCCAGCCTGCTTCGTGATTCAGGAGCCAACTGCGTCGTCAGCCAGCGCTCGATGGCGCCGATGCTTGATCAGGCTCGCCAGGAATTACCCGGGCTGGCTGCCGACCACGTGCTGATGGTCGACGGCGCCAGCGGCGACTATCCCGACTACGCGTCTATGCTCAAGACCTGTCCGGAGGGCGCCGCCGATGCTCCGGCGATGCGCTCCGACGACCTGTTCAACATCATGTATACCAGCGGTACCACCGGACTGCCGAAGGGGATCGTGCACAGCCATTTCGTCCGTTCCATGTACGGCACCCTGTTTGCATCGGCCTGGCGGATGAGTCCGGAGTCGGTGGTGCTGCACACCGGTGCGATCGTCTTCAATGGTGCTTTCGTCACCCTGATGCCCTGTTTCTATCTTGGCGCGCGCTACGTCCTGCAGCGCCAGTTCGACGCCGAAGAGGCGATCGAAATCATCTCCCGCGAGGGCGTAACGCACACCATGATGGTGCCGGCGCAGATCATCGCCGTGCTCAACGCGCCGAATTTCTCGCCCGAGAAGCTCTCGTCGCTGCAGATGATCCTGTCGCTCGGTGCGCCCCTGTACCGCGAACACAAGGATCTGCTCAACAGCCTGCTGCCCGACCGCTTCTACGAACTCTACGGCCTTACCGAGGGTTTCTGGACGATCCTCGACAAGACGCAGTCGGTGCGCAAGTCAGGTTCGGTCGGATCGCCTCCGTGCTTCTACGAAATGCGTATCGTCCGTGAAGACGGTAGCGACGCGCCGAGCGGCGAAGTAGGAGAGATCGTCGGCCGCGGGCCGTCGCTGATGGGCGGCTACTACGGCCGCCCCGACCTGACCGCGCAGGCGCTGCGCGACGGCTGGCTGTACACCGGCGATCTCGGGTATACCGACGGCGAGGGCTACCTCTACCTCGTCGACCGCAAGAAGGATATGATCGACAGCGGTGGCGTCAAGATCTATCCGCGCGATGTCGAAGAGGTTGCGGCGCGGCACCCGGCGGTCCGGGAAGTCGCCGTATTCGGGGTGGCACACGAAAAGTGGGGCGAGACCCCGGTCGCCGCGGTGATCCTGCATGCCGGTGCCGTGGTCGGCGCCGACGCGCTGCGCGACTGGATCAACGAACGCGTCGGCGCCCGCTATCAGCGATTGCACGCGCTGCGGATCATGGAAGACTTCCCACGCAACGCCGCCGGCAAGACGCTAAAGCGGGAGATGCGCGACGCCTACCAGGCGGAGGAGGGCGACAGCTTGTGAACGGCGTTGGTCCGGGGCCAGGAGCAGACGGTATGGCCGTTTGTCGCCGGTGGGCACGGGAGCGGGAACCGGAACGAGCGTCACTGCGAGCCCTTCCTCGGCGAAAAGCCCCTTTGCCGCAGCTATCGGGAAAAGGCTTCCTTGCTGCAGCGCGGACAGCGCGATGGTCGGCTTTTCGACGGCGACTGCCGCAGCGGGAGACTACTGCTTGATGCCCAGATAACCGAGACCGAGCAGAATCGCGGCCGGCGCTACGGCGACGCTGGTCAGGCGTGTCCGGCCATGTAGAACGCCCGAAATCTTTGAGTCGCTCGCGGACACGTGCTGCCTCCTGCCGGGCATGGAATGGTTCCGGAGGCGGACCACGCGGACGCAATCGCGGTAGAAGCACCGAACGGACGACTCATGAAACACTCGACGCACTCAATTTCGGTTCGTCCGATGGGGCAGCACACGCCTTATCCACCTTGCTGCCCGCAACGCATTCCCGGCTTTGGCGCTCAGCTCTGGGCGGCCGCTAGCAGCCTGTCGGAGTGCGCCGTGACAAGGCGCTGTTTTCCAGCGGGTGCGAATCCCGCCCGGCAACTTTCGCTCCGGCCGGTAGCAACTGGAGCAGTCGTGGAGTGACGTGGTCTAATTTCCCTGGACACCTCGATAGGTGGATGATCCACCTTTAGAGGAGCAATTGATGAGCCAAAAACGCAAGACGTTCGACCCGAGCTTCAAGCTGCAGGTCGTTCAACTGATC
>NZ_JAPUVQ010000094.1:0-47037 GCF_029255145.1 Accumulibacter sp. | reverse complement strand
TCCTTGCACTCCTAGCGACGCTTGGTCTATGCCATACGAAAATTATGGCCTTCGAAATAAAGTGCTACTCGCAATTCCGGAATTCTACCTACATTCCCGGCCGGGATCAGGAAATCTGAAATTACGTACCAATGACGTAATGACCGGATTTTACGTGGATTCCTGAATTGCATCGATCGCGCGTGTAAAGAAATCCGACGCTGTTCCGGTCTTCGTCGCCGCGAGGTTTTGGCAGGGCGGCGAGAAGCGGAGGGTGTTTGCCCAAGGTGTGCGGGACAAGTCGCTGTGCGGAACAGCAGGCTGGCATGGCTTTTGTGGACGATCAGCCGGCTGTCGCTGCCCACCCCAAGGGACCAGAAGTTCCGGTCTTTTGCATTGGCCAGCTTGTGGAGGCTCATAGCCGGCTTGGCCGGATTGGTTTGCACATCGAACGCCGTCGTCTTGACCGCCTTCTGCTCGTCGCCGGGCTTTGTCCGTGGTTGTCCGTCGTGTAGAGTTCAGCCCCTGTGCCATATGGCATCAAGACTCCCAAAAGAACGCCCGTGGCTCTCAAGAAATCCGACCTCTACTCGTCCCTCTGGGCCTCGTGCGACCAACTTCGCGGCGGCATGGACGCCAGCCAGTACAAGGACTACGTCCTGTTCATGCTGTTCATCAAGTACATCAGCGACAAGTACGCCGACAGCGACGACTTTGCTCCGCCGGTAATCATCCCGCCCGGCGCCTCGTTCCGCGACATGATCGCGCTCAAGGGCAAGAGTGACATCGGCGACAAGATCAACAAGCAGATCATCGCGCCGCTGGTCGACGCCAACGACCGCCTTTCGAAAAGCGATTTTCCCGACTTCAACGACCCCAACAGGCTGGGCGAAGGCCCGGCGATGGTCGAACGCCTGTCCAACCTGGTCAGCATCTTCCAGAAGCCGGAACTCGACTTTTCGCAGAACCGTGCCGAGCACGACGACATCCTCGGCGATGCCTATGAATACCTGATGCGGCACTTCGCCAGCGAGTCGGGCAAGTCCAAAGGCCAGTTCTACACGCCATCCGAAGTCAGCCGCATCATCGCCAAGGTGATCGGCATCGGTCCCGGCAACACCACCGCCCGCACGATCGCCTACGACCCCACCTGCGGCTCCGGTTCGCTGCTGCTCAAGGTGGCCGCCGAGGCCGGCAAGCACATCACGCTCGAAGGGCAGGAGAAGGACGTGACCACCGCCGGTCTCGCCCGCATGAACATGATCCTGCACGACTTCCCGACCGCCAACATCCTCTCGGGCAACACCCTGGCCGCGCCCAAGTTCAAGGACGGAGAAAGTCTGCGCAGCTACGACTACGTCGTCGCCAATCCGCCGTTTTCCGACAAGACGTGGAGCACCGGCCTCAAATCGCCCGACGAGTTTCAGCGCTTTGCCTGGGGCGAGCCGCCGGCCAAACAGGGCGACTACGCCTACCTGCTGCATATCATCCGCAGCATGAAGGCGGGCGGCAAAGCCGCGTGCATCCTGCCGCACGGCGTGCTGTTCCGCGGCAATGCCGAGGCCGCCATCCGCACGCAGCTCGTCCGCTCGGGAATCCTCAAGGGCATCATCGGGCTGCCGGCCAACCTCTTCTACGGCACCGGCATCCCGGCCTGCATCCTGGTGCTCGACAAGGAGAACGCGACAGCGCGCAAGGGTGTGTTCATGATCGACGCCAGCAAGGGCTTCATCAAGGACGGCAACAAGAACCGCCTGCGCGAACAGGACATCCACCGCATCGTCGATACGTTCAGCAAACAGGCCGATACGCCGCGCTATGCCCGCATGGTGACCTTCACCGAGATCGCCGACGCGAAGAACGACTTCAACCTCAACCTGCCGCGCTACATCGACAGCTCGGCCCCCGAAGACCTGCACGACATCAGCGGCCACCTCGCCGGCGGCATCCCCGAGCGCGACCTCGACGATCCCGACAACGCGCTGGCGCCCTACTGGCTGGTGCTGCCCGGCGTGCGCGCGGCGCTGTTTGCGACGCTGCGCCCCGGCTACCTCCGCCTGACCCTGCCGCTGCCCGAAGTCAAGCCCGCGATCCTCAATCACCCCGAATTCACCGCCTTCAACGCGCAGGCCGGCGCGCGCTTCCAGCACTGGCGGCAAACCGTCAGCCCGCAACTCACCGGGTTTGTCCAGGGTGGCCACCCCAAGGCGCTGATCGAAAGCATCGCCGAGGCGCTGCTCGCCACCTTCAGGAATGCGCCGCTGCTCGACGCCTACGACATCTACCAGCACCTGATGGACTACTGGGCCGAGACCATGCAGGACGACGCCTACCTGATCGCCGCCGACGGCTGGGCGGCCAGGACCACCCGCATCGTCGAGACCGACAAGAAGGGCAAGGCCAGGGACCGCGGCTGGACCTGCGAGCTGATCCCCAAGCCCTTGATCGTCGCACGCTACTTCGCCAAAGAGCAGGTCGCCATCGACGCGCTGCAGGCCGATCTGGACGCCGCCCAGGCCAGCCAGACCGAGTTGGAAGAAGAGGAAGCCGGCGACGACGGCGTGTTCGCGGGTTACGACAGCATCACCGCCCTGGCGGTGAAGGAGCGCATCCGCGAGATCGGCAGCGACGCAGACGGCGCCGACGAGCTGGCGCTGCTCAGGCAGTGGCTGGGTCTGGGCACCCGCATCGCCGTACTGAAGAAGCAGATTCGCGACGCCGAGGCCGTGCTCGACGCGCTGGCTTACGAGAAGTACCCAAGCTTGACGACCGCCGAGATCCAGTCGCTGGTGATTGACGACAAGTGGATGAGCACGCTGGCGGCCACCGTGCAGGGCGAACTCGACCGCGTCTCGCAGACGCTGACCGGGCGTCTGCGGGAACTGGCCGAACGCTACGCGACGCCGCTGCCGCAGCTTACCGACGAGGTGGCGACGCTCGCCGCCCGCGTGGAGGAACACCTCAGAAAGATGGGGGCGGTATGGTAGTGAAGCCGGGCTACAAGCAGACCGAGGCGGGGGTTATTCCGGCGGACTGGGTCGCCGTTCCGTTGAGTAGGCTTGGGCAATTCAAGAACGGCATCAACAAAGGCAGCGAAGAGTTTGGGCATGGTTCGCCATTCGTAAACCTGATGGATGTTTTTGGGGTGAATAGCATCCAGTCTGGTGATGCCCTTGGCCTAGTTCAAACAAGCGAGGCAGAACAGAAGACATATGACCTTAAGCGAGGCGATGTCATTTTCATCCGGTCGTCGGTAAAGCCATCGGGGGTTGGATTGACTGCCGTTGTGGAGGCAGATCTTCCTAAAACCGTGTATTCAGGCTTTCTAATTCGATTTCGTGACAACGGCTCGCTGGACATCGGCTTCAAGAGACACTGCTTCTATTCGGAAAATTTCAGAGGCAAACTGATTGGTGTGAGCTCGGTCAGCGCAAATGCAAACATCAATCAAGACAATCTGAAGAAGCTTTTTGTTGCGTTGCCGCCAACGGCGAATGAACAACGCGCCATCGCGGCGGCGTTGAGCGATGTGGATGCGCTGCTGGCCGGGCTGGAGCGGCTCATCGCCAAGAAGCGCGACCTTAAACAGGCCGCGATGCAGCAACTCCTCACTGGACAGACCCGACTGCCGGGTTTTCGGGGCGAGTGGGAGGTAAGGCGGTTGAGTGAAGTTGCAGATGTCAGAACTGGCCCATTTGGATCGTCGCTGCATGAGAGCGACTATATCCCGGACGGAACGCCGATCATCACAGTTGAACACTTGGGTGAGTTTGGCGTTGAGCACGTGAACCTGCCGATGGTTTGCGAAAAGGACCGCCGAAGGTTACAGGCCTATTCGCTTAAGGCCGGAGATATCGTCTTCAGCCGCGTCGGCTCGGTAGATAGAAACGCTCTGATTCGCCCTGCGGAAGCCGGATGGCTGTTCTCTGGTCGGCTGTTGCGCGTTCGCCCAGAGCAGCGGCAGGTACAGGCCCAATTCTTGAGCTACCAGTTTCACAGCGACCCGTTCAAAGGCTTGGTGCGGAGCGTCGCGGTAGGTCAGACGATGGCCTCGCTAAACACCCAAATCCTCAAGGGAATCGACGTGGCTTTCCCGCCGCTCATTGAACAAACCGCCATCGCCGCCGTCCTCTCCGACATGGACGCCGAACTGTCTCTGCTTACGGCCCGGCGCGACAAGACCCGCGTCCTCAAGCAGGCGATGATGCAGGAGCTGTTGACCGGCAGGACGCGCCTCGCATGAGTGCGTCGAGTTCAGCTGACGACCCGACCGCCGCCGCCCGGGCGGCCTTGTGTCTTGACTTCGACGACCCCCTGCCGTCAACATCCTTTGCTTGCTGACTAAAGATAACTTTCCGGGTGTGGTGATCTAACACAATGGTTTTATTGTAATAATTGCAGTCAATTACAGATAGTTCTTCAGCCGTTCTACAATGACGCGATGCCTGCCTTTGTTCATCACGATTTGACGGTACTCAACCCGGCGTTCGACTCGCCGCTGGTGGATGTGTTGACCGAACTGGAGCATCTGCGTCGCTTGCAGCTTCAGGGCACGACGCCGGCGCCGATCTTCTTTCAGCTCAAGCACATTTTTCACATGCTCGAAAGCCTGGGGTCGGCCCGTATCGAGGGAAACCACACCACCCTGGCCGATTACGTGGAAAGCAAGCTGGAAGGCGCCCGCCAGGCGCCGTCCGATCAACTGCGGGAAATGGAGAACATCGAGAGGGCGATGGGCTACATCGAGGAGAGCGTTCAACCGAACGATCACCTGAGCGAACACTTCATCCGCGAATTGCACGCCATCACCGTCGGTCAGCTCGATCGCGAGGGCGACGCCACGCCGGGGGCGTATCGCCGGCACCCGGTGCGCATTGCGCAGTCGGCGCACCTGCCGCCCGAGTTCATCCAGGTGCCGGAGTACATGCAGGCGCTGGCGGCGTTCGTCAACGAGAACCATCCGCCGAAGTACGACCTGATCAAGGTGGCGCTGGCGCACCATCGCTTTGGCTGGATACACCCCTTCGGCAACGGCAATGGCCGGGTCGTGCGCCTGCTGACCTATGCCTTGCTGATCA
The DNA here is from genome assembly GCF_029255145.1 of Accumulibacter sp. Classification (GTDB taxonomy): domain Bacteria; phylum Pseudomonadota; class Gammaproteobacteria; order Burkholderiales; family Rhodocyclaceae; genus Accumulibacter. Next base: position 41,980 of record NZ_JAPUVQ010000094.1, on the reverse strand, counting down.
AGTACGGTTTCAACGTCAAGGCCGGTGGGCGGGTGCTGAACCCCACCGCGGTCTTTTGCAACGATCGGGACCGCTATTACGCGATGCTGGCCAGCGCCGACACCGGCACGCCAGGCGGGCTGGAAACATGGTGCGTCTATGTCTTGCAGGGAATCCTCGACGAGTTGCGCAAAGTGGATCGGCTGACCGATTTCGCATATCTGAGCGACAAGGTGCTGGCGCCGGCCATTGCCTACGCGCGCGAACGCGAGTTGATTACGGCTACCGAAGAACGCGTCCTGCTCATCGGCGCCAGGAGCGGCATCGCCAAGGCGGCCGATCTGTCGGTGGCGATGCCGGGCCTGTCGGTGGCACAGCGAACCTACCAGATCAGGAAACTGGTCGAGCGCAGGATGTTGATGCCGATCAAGGAAGGGGCGCGGCAGTACACCCTGGGCTTCAGCAACAGCTATCTGCTGCGCGGGATCGTTCGTGCCTTGTCGGCCGAAGGATTCATTCCAGCAGCGCTTGACCGGGTCGACTGATCGATGCCTGAAACTTCCCGTTCCGAACGCACGACGCAGAAGCGCGTGATCGACCTGTTTACCGACGGGACGCGCGCCGATTCGCTGGCTTACCGCTACCTCGGCGAATGGGCCAGGCGCGAGAGTAACCGTGCCATCGAGCCTGGTCTGTTGCATGCCAATCTCGCAGCGCGTGGCTATTCCCCGGCCCATATTGCCGCCGCTCTGCAAAAACTGGCGACCGCCGCCGACGCGACCGGCATCACGCTTTACCAGGCCAATCTGCGCACCTATCAGTTGCTGCGCTACGGCGTCCCGGTGCTGATCGCCGCCGGGAAACCGCATGAGACAGTGCACCTGATCGACTGGGCGAACCCCGAGAACAACGACTTCGCGCTGGCCGAGGAGGTGACGCTGAAGGGTGGCTTTCAGCGACGGCCTGACATCGTGCTGTATCTCAACGGCATCGCCATTGCGGTGCTCGAACTCAAGCGCAGTTCGGTGGATGTGGCCGATGGCATCAGGCAGCTCAACACCAACCAGGAAGAGATTTTCAACAAGGGTTTTTTCAGCACCGTGCAACTCGTGCTGGCGGGTAGCGACTCGCAGGGCTTGCGCTACGGCACCACCGGCACGCCGGAGCAGTTCTTTGTGCAATGGAAGGACGAAGTCCCGACTGCTGGCGAGCCGGTGACCGGCGTACTGCTCGACCGGCCGCTGGCGCAGCTTTGCAACAAGACCCGGCTGCTCGACCTGATCCGCAACTTCATCATCTTCGACGCCGGCCAGAAGAAAATTCCCCGGCCGCACCAATACGCTGGCGTGAAGGCGGCGCAGGAGCGTATCACCCGGCACGAGGGCGGCGTGATCTGGCACACCCAGGGCAGCGGCAAGAGCATCCTGATGGTGCTGATCGCCAAGTGGCTGCTGGAGCACGACCCCGAGGCGCGCATTCTGGTCATCACCGACCGCGACGAACTGGACAAGCAGATCGTCGGGGTGATGCGCAACGCGGGTGTGATGGGTCAAGACTCGCCATCGCCGCGTATCACTTCGCGGCTGGATTTGGTGCAGAAGCTCGGTGCGACCATGCCGCGCCTGCTCTGCGCGCTGATCCACAAGTTCGACGTGGCCGACCTGAAAGGCCCAGCACCGGCCGTGCACGGGCGCTTCCATGTGTTCGTGGACGAATGCCACCGTACCCAGGGCGGCGACATGAACGCGCAGATGAAGCGCTGGCTGGAAGGGGCGATCTTCATCGGCTTCACCGGCACGCCGCTCCTGCGCAAAGACAGGCTGCTGACGCGCGATGTGTTCGGCACCTATATCCACACCTACAAGTTCCATCAGGCGGTGGCCGACAAGGTGGTGCTCGACCTCAAGTACGAGGCGCGTGACGTGCCGGAGCGGCTGACTTCGCAGAAGAAGATCGACGAGTGGTTCGAGCAGAAGACGAAGAACCTCAACAACTTCCAGAAGGCCCTGGTGCGCAAGCGCTGGGCGACGATGGAAGAGTTGATGAGCGCGGCCGGGCGCAAGCGCGAGATCATTGCCGACATCATCGGCGACTTCGCCCTCAAGCCGCGCCTGAACAATGACCGCGGCACGGCAATCCTGGTGGCGGCCTCGATCCATGACGCCTGCGATTACTTCCGGCTGTTCCAGCACACCGGCTTCGGAGCCTACTGCGGCATCGTCACCTCCTATGAGCCGAACGCCAACGCGATCGCCAGGGAGCCGGCGAACAGCGACGAGCGCTACAAGTTCGACACCTATACCCGGCACGTCCTCAAGGTCGGCCAGACGACCAGGCAATACGAGGACGAGGCGAAGCGCCGCTTCATCGAGGAACCCGCCAACCTGAAGCTGCTGATCGTGGTGAGCAAGCTGTTGACCGGCTTCGACGCGCCGAGCTGTAGCTACATCTACCTCGACAACGAACTGCGCGACCATAACCTGTTCCAGGCGATTTGCCGCACCAACCGCCTGGATGGCGATGACAAGGATTACGGTCACATCGTCGATTACAAGAAGCTCTTCGGCGACGTGCAACAGGCCCTTGCGGTTTATAGCTCCGACGAACTGGACATCGACCAGGGCAACGGCGGCGACAACAATGTGCACCTCAAGAACTGGCTGGAAGAAGGCAGGAAGCAACTCGACAACGCCCGCCAGGCACTTGGCTACCTGTGCGAGCCGGTGCCGCTGCCGCGTCAGGTCGAGCAGTTCCTGCACTATTTCTGCGGCGATGCGGCCAGCGCCAACGCCTTGACCGAAACCGAGGCGCTGCGGGTGTCCTTCTACAAGGCCGTAACGATCTTTGCGCGGGCCTACGCCGACCTTGCCCAGGATCTGGCCGAGGCGGGCTATTCCGACGCCGAGGCGGCGACACTGCAAAAGGAAGTCGAGTTCTACGCCGAAATTCGCTCGGCGATCAAGAAGCACTCGGGCGAGGAACTGGACATCAAGCCCTTCGAGGCCGACATGCGCCACTTGATCAACACCTACATTCAGGCCGGTCCGGCGGCGGAACTGGGCGAGCTGGGTGAGATGTCGCTGACCGAACTGATCATCGACACCGGCATCCACGATGCCATCGCCAGGAAGCTGAACGCGCAGGGCAAGCTCTCGAAGAATGCCATCGCCGAGGGGATCATCAACAACGTCCGCAAGACGATCATCCGCGAGCAGCTCACCGACCCGAGGTTCTACGCGCAGATGTCCAGGCTGCTCGACGATCTGATCAAGCAGAGTCGGGTTGATGCGGCGGTTTATGAGGAATTCCTGCGCAAGGCCGAGGAGTTGGTGAAGCGGCTGGCCGCCAGGCAGCCAGAAGCCGGTATTCCGGCGGCGCTGCACGGCAAGACCGAGGCGATCGTGATCTACAACAATCTGCCGGACATCCTCGCGGCCGCCGGCAACGCCCATTTCGCTGCGTCTGAACCACCCCCCGAGCACGAAGACGAGCGTCTGGCGTTGGCGCTGGAAATCGATCGCACCCTGCGCGAACACGCGCCGGCCGGCTGGAACGGCGACCAGGCACGCGAGGCGCAGGTACTGAACGCCTTATTCCGCTTGCTTGGCCGAAACCGCGCGGCGACGGTCGCACTGTTCGAGCTGGTGAAGAACCAGCCGGGCTATCAATGACCGAGCTCATCCGACTCGGCGACATCGAGATCGCCGTGACGCGCAAGTCGGTCAAGAACGTCCACCTTTCCGTGCATCCACCGGCAGGGAAGGTCACGCTGGTGGCCCCCACCGGCACCCGGCTCGAAGTAGCCCGAGCCTATGCCATCTCCAGGCTGGGCTGGATTCGTGACCAGCAGGCGAAGCTGTTGGCACAGGCGCGAGAGACTCCACGCGAGTTTGTCGAGCGGGAAAGCCATTACCTGTGGGGGCGGCGCTATCTGCTGTCCATTGTCGCAAAGGACGCAAAGCCGAGCGTGACCCTGGATCATCGCCGGATCGTGCTCAGCGTGCGCCCGGGCAGTGCGCTGGCCAAGCGGGAAGAGGTGATGCTTGAATGGTATCGCTCATTGCTGCATGAAGCCGTACCTGCGCTCATCGGGAAATGGGAGGGCATCCTTGGCGTGAAGGCTTCCGGCTACTTTCTGCAGCGGATGAAGACGAAGTGGGGTAGCTGTAACCACCGGGCGGGAAGCATTCGGCTGAATTCCGAATTGGTGAAGAAGCCCAGGGACTTGCTTGAATACGTCGTCGTCCATGAACTGCTGCATCTGCTCGAGCCGACGCACAGCGAGCGCTTCGTCGCGCTGCTCGACCAGCATTACCCAAGGTGGCGGGAAGCGCGTGCCGAGCTGAATGAACTGCCGTTGGCCGCGGAGACCTGGAACTAGCCCTGGCGGTGTCAAGTGCTCGGCACACGGGAGTTGACGCAGGCGGGACGGTGGCGGGCAGATGTCTTCCGAGGCGCTCGACTCCGACACCACGGCTGGGATGTCTCCTCCTCCCCGTGCTTCCGTTGGCGACGTGCCACAGGGGCAGGCTCTGTACCCCCAAGCAAGCCAGAAAGCAGAAAGGCCAATCCGAGGATTGGCCTTTCTGCTTGATTCCCGTGGCACGCCCGGAGCGATTCGAACGCCCGACCCCTTGGTTCGTAGCCAAGTACTCTATCCAGCTGAGCTACGGGCGCCTTGCCTTGTTTGAGCGCGCAATTATACAGAGCCGGCCGTCGTCGCTCAAGCACTATCTTGTGCCCTATGCCGGCGGCGCCTGGTGCTCGCCGGCCGTTGCCCTGTCGGCGAGCTTACGGGTCGAGCGCCCGGCCGACGATTTCGAGCACGTCCGACGACCGCCCGTCACTGGCGCGCAAGGCCTCCAGCGCCAATCGCGCCTGTTGCTGGCGGATCTGGTCGAACTTCCGCCAGCGGTCGAAGCGGCGCGTCAGGCGCGCGGCGACCTGTGGGTTGAGGCGGTCGAGGCGGCCGATCTGCTCGGCTAGGAAGTGGTAGCCGCTGCCGTCGGCGGCATGAAAACGGACGTGGTTGTTGCCGAAGGTGTTGAGCAGGGCGTAGACCTTGTTCGGGTTGCGCAGATCGAAGGCCGGATGATCGAGCAGGCCCTTGACGACCCCCAGCGTTCCGGGCAGTCGGCTCGCCGCCTGCACCGCCAGCCACTTGTCCACCACCAGCGCTTCGTCCTGCCAGCGCTCGTAGAAGCCTGCCAGCGCGCGCTGGCGCTGGTCGCCGTCGTGCTGCGCCAGGATGGTCAGCGCCGCGAACTGGTCGGTCATGTTGTCGGCCAAGGCGAACTGGCTCATCGCCAGACCGCGCATCTCGTCGCTGTCGAGTTCGCCGAGGTAGCCGAGGCAGACGTTGCGCAGCGCGCGCCGCCCGGCCGCTGCCGGCGTCGGCTGGTAGGGGCCGCTGGCTGCCAGTGACTGGTAGCATTGGCGGAGCGCGTCTTGCAGCTGTTCGGCGAGGAAATGGCGCAGGCTGTTGCGGGCCGCGTGCAGTGCGTCGGGGTCGACCATCGGCAGTTGCTCGGCCAGCGTCGCTTCACCGGGCAGGGTCAGCGCTTCCGCAGCGAAGGCCGGATCGTCACCGGCGTGTTCGACAAGCCGCGCCGCGGCGTCGGCGATCCCTTGCGGCCACCGCGCCGGGCGGCCGGCCGAAAGGTCGTCGGTGGCGGCGAGGATCAGCCGGCTGGCCAGGCGCTGTCCGGCCTCCCAGCGGTTGAAGGGGTCGCTGTCGTGTGCCAGCAGGTGCATCAGCTCGTCGTCGCTGTACGCGAAGTCGAGAATCACCGGCGCCGAAAAGTCGCGCAACAGCGAGGGCACCGGCGCGGCGGCCAGGTCTTCGAAGAGGAACTGCTGTTCCGGCTCGGTCAGCGACAGGACGCGCGTGGTGCGGCCACTGCCGGCGGCGCTGCCGTCGCCGGCGATCAGCAGCGGCAGGTCTTCGCCGTGCGGTCCGTTGAGGCCGATCGCCACCGGCATGTGGAAGGGTTCGAAGGCCTGGCGGGTTGGCTGGCTGCCCGCTTCACTGGCGGTGCTCGGCAGCGACTGCGCCAGCGTCAGGGTGTAGCGGCGGGCTTCCGGGTCGTAGCTGCCGGTCGCCCGTAAATGCGGCGTGCCGGCGCGGTCGTACCAGCGCATGAACTGCGTCAGATCCAGTCCGGATGCGTCGGCCATCGCCGCGACGAAGTCGTCGCAGGTCACCGCCTGGCCGTCGTGGCGCTCGAAGTAGAGGTCGATGCCGCGCCGGAAGGCTTCGTGGCCGATCAACGTCCGGATCATGCGCACCACTTCGGCGCCTTTTTCATAGACCGTGCTGGTGTAGAAGTTGTTGATCTCGATGTACGAATCGGGGCGTACCGGATGCGCCATCGGGCCGGCGTCCTCGGGGAACTGGGCGGCGCGCAGGTTGCGCACGTCACGGATGCGGACGACCGCTCGGCTGTGCATGTCGGCGCCGAATTCCTGGTCGCGGAAGACCGTCAGTCCTTCCTTCAGCGACAGCTGGAACCAGTCGCGACAGGTGACGCGGTTGCCGGTCCAGTTGTGGAAGTATTCGTGCGCGACCACCCGGTCGATGTTCTGGTAGTCGGTGTCGGTGGCGGTGTCGGCGCGGGCGAGGACGTACTTGGTGTTGAAGACGTTCAGCCCCTTGTTTTCCATCGCCCCCATGTTGAAGTCGCTGACCGCGACGATCATGTAGTGATCGAGGTCGCATTCGAGTCCGAAGACCTCCTCGTCCCAGCGCATCGAGCGTTTGAGCGCGTCCATCGCGTGTGCGCACTGGTCGAGCTTGCCGGGTTCGACGAAGACCGCGAGTTCGACGGTCCGCCCACTGCTGGTGGTGAATTGGTCGCGGAGAACGTCGAGGCGGGCGGCGACCAGCGCAAACAGGTAGCAGGGCTTGGCAAAGGGATCCTCCCAGCGCGCCCAGTGGCGGTCCGCTTCCTCGTCACCGCTGCCGGCGGGGTTGCCGTTGGCCAGCAGCACCGGCAGGGTCGCCTTGTCGGCGTGCAGCGTCACCTGGTAGCGCGACATGATGTCGGGGCGGTCGGGGAACCAGGTGATGCGGCGGAACCCCTGCGCCTCGCACTGGGTGAAGTAGCCGTCCTTCGAGCGGAAGAGCCCCGACAGACTGCTGTTGCGATCGGCGTCGATCCGCACCTGCGTGCTCAGCGTCAGCGCCTCCGGCGGATTGGCGATGCGCAGCAGTGAGTCGCTGCAGCTGTAGCCGTCCGCCGCGAGCGGCTTGCCGTCGATCGCCACCGAGAGGGTGTGCAGCCCCTGACCGTCGAGTTCCAGCGCTGCCAGCGCTGGTCCGGGCGCGACCGCCGGATTGCGCCGCAGGCGCAACTGGCTGTTGACCAGCACCTCGCCGACCTGGAAGTGCACGTCGAGTTCGACGTGGTCGACCAGAAAGGGCGGTGGCGTGTAATCCTGGCGACGGATTCTCTGGGGGGTTTCGGTTGTCATCAGCGGGTCCAGTTTGTGCGGGACTCAAGGTCCGGTGCTCAGGGCTTTTTCAGCAAGCCGGCGCGGCGCAGCTGCCCGGCAACGCCGTCCGCCAGTTTCCGGTAGCCGTCGCCGTTGGGGTGCACCGGGTCGGCTTTCAGGCTGGGGTCGGACAGCGTCTCGGCGAGCACGCCGGCGATCAGCGGCAGCTTTTCTTCCTTCGCCAGCTCGGCGTAGATCGGCGAATCGGGCAGCCTGCCGGTAGCCGCGCCGAGCAGCGAGAACTTCGGCACCGCCAGCAGCACGACCTGCGCTCCGGAAGCCCTGATCGCGGCGACGATCGCGCGCAGGTCTTCCTTGACCGCCGCTTCGGGTCGCCGGCGCAGGAAGTCGTTGCCACCGCTCTCGACGATGACCAGCGCCGGACGCGCCTCGGCGATCGCCGCGCCGATCCGGCCGCGGGCTTCGTCGGCGGTCTCGCCCGGGATGCCCGCGTTATGCACCTGCCAGCCACTGATCGCCGCCAGACGGGCCGGATAGTCGTCGCCCGGAGCGGCGCCGGTGCCGAAGGTGATGCTGTCGCCGAAGGCGAGGACGCTGCTGCCCGCCGCTAACGGCGCCAGCGGCGGCGACGGGCCGCAGCCGGCGAGCGCCAGCCAGGCGCAGGTCAGCAAGAGGCGCAGCCAGGCCGGGAGCACCCTGTCGTCCAGCGCGGTTCGGCCCCCGCTCACGGCAACTCTTCGCGATGCAGCAGGAAGACGTACTGGTCGCCGGCGCTGGTGTCGAGCCAGGTGAAGGGCGTATCCGGGAACGCCGCCTCCAGTTCGTCGCGGTTGTGGCCGATCTCGACGACCAGCAGGCCGTGCGGCTTGAGCTGCTTGCGCGCCGCGGCCAGGATGGCGCGCGTCAGATCGAGTCCGTCTTCGCCGCTGGCCAGCGCCAGTTCGGGTTCGCGGCGGTACTCGGCGGGCAGGGCGGCCATCGACGCCGCCTTGACGTAGGGTGGATTGCTGACGATCAGGTCGTAGCGCCGATCCCTGACGCCGGCGAAGAGGTCGCTCTCGACCAGCCGGATGCGTTCGCCAAGCTGGTAGTCGGCGACGTTGCGTCCGGCAACGGCGAGCGCGTCCGGCGAGATGTCGACGGCGTCGATGCTGGCCTCCGGAAAAGCGTGCGCGGCGAGGATCGCGAGGCAGCCCGAGCCGGTGCACAGATCAAGGACCGACGATACCTGCTCCGGGTCGTCGATCCACGGCGCCAGTTGTTCGCGCAGCAGTTCGGCGATGAACGAGCGCGGGACGATCACCCGCTGATCGACGTAGAAACGATAGTCGGCCAGCCAGGCCTCGTTGGTCAGGTACGCCACCGGCAGCCGCTCGCCGATCCGCCGCTCGACGATTCGCAGCACGACGCGGCGTTCGTCGCTGGTCAGGCGGGCGTCGAGAAAGGGTTCGAGGCGGTCGAGTGGCAGGTGCAGGCTGTGCAGCAGCAGGTAGGCGGCCTCGTCCCAGGCGTTGTCGGCGCCGTGCCCGAAGAACAGCCCGGCCTCGTGGTAGCGGCTGACGGTGAAGCGCAGCAGGTCGCGCAGCGTCAGCAGTTCGTCCTGCGCCTGTTCAAACATCGCTCGCCAGCAACTGTTCGAGGATGCGGCGGTAGATGGCCGCGAGCCGGGGCAGGGAAGCGATGTCGACACATTCATTGACCTTGTGGATGCTGGCATTGACCGGGCCGATCTCGATCACCTGCGGGCAGATTTCAGCGATGAAGCGGCCGTCCGAGGTGCCGCCGCTGGTCGACAGCTCGGCGTCGACACCTGTTTCGGCGCGGATCGCCTGCAGCGCGGCGTCGACCAGCGCGCCGCGGCCGGTGAGGAAGGGCCTGGCGCCGAGCGTCCACACGATGTCGTAGGCCAGCCCGTGCCGGTCGAGCAGGGCGCAGGTCCTGGCCCGCAGGTCCTCGGGGGTGCTGGCCGTCGCGAAGCGGAAGTTGAAGTCGATCTCGACGCTGCCCGGGATGACGTTGCCGGCGCCGGTGCCGCCGTGGATGTTCGAGATCTGCCAGGTGGTCGGCGGGAAGAATTCGTTGCCTTGATCCCACAGCGTTTGCGCCAGTTCGGCGAGCGCCGGCGCGGCCAGGTGGATCGGGTTGCTCGCCAGTTGCGGGTAGGCGACGTGGCCCTGCACGCCCTTGACCGTCAGCTTCGCGGAGAGCGAACCGCGGCGGCCATTCTTGACCGTGTCGCCGAGCGTGTTGACCGCCGTCGGCTCGCCGACGATGCAGTAGTCGATGGTTTCGCCGCGCTGCCGCAGCGCTTCGGTGACGACCACCGTGCCGTCGAGTGCGTCGCCCTCCTCATCGGAAGTGAGCAGCAGGGCGAGCGAACCGCAATGCCGAGGGCGGGCGGCGAGGTAGGCTTCGGCGGCGACCACGAAAGCGGCCAGGGAGGACTTCATGTCGGCCGCGCCGCGCCCGTACAGCAGGCCGTCGCGCTGGGCCGGTGCGAACGGGTCGCTGTGCCATTGTTCGAGCGGGCCGCTCGGGACGACGTCGGTGTGGCCCGCCAGGCACAGCAGCGGCCTGCTGCGGCCGTGCCGCGCCCAGAGGTTGCTGACGCCGCCGCGGTTGAGGAATTCGCACTCGAAGCCGATTGCTTGCAGGCGAGCAGCGATGATCGGCAGGCAACCGCCGTCTTCGGGGGTCACCGAGCGGCAGGCAATCAGCTGCCTGGCGAGTGCGAGCGTCGCGTCGACCGTGATGTGGTGCGTGCCTTCCGGCGCGCTGTCACCCGGGCAGGCGCTTGGACCGCTATTGACCATCGGCGCTGCTCCCACTAGTCGTCGTCAGTCCGGTCGTTCAGACTGAGCGTGAACTCCTTGTAGGAGGGACTGCCGGGGTCGCTCATCGACAGCTCGTACGAGCTGTCGCCGCGCTTCTCTTCGCCGTGAGGCAGGTCGAGGTTCTCGTTGTTGTTGATCAGCCACGACAGGTTGGTCGGCGAGTCGGCGTTGCGCAAGGCTTCTTCGAGAGTGATCAAGCCCGAGCGGTAAAGCCGGAAAAGATCCTGTTCGAAGGTCTGCGACCCGGGCGCGAGGCTTTGTTCCATGGCTTCCTTGAGCGCCGGAATGTCGCCGCGCTCGACCAGTTCCTGGACGTGGTAGCTGTTCAGCAGCACCTCGACCGCCGGCGCCAGCTTGCCTTCCTTCAGTTTGACCAGCCGCTGCGAGACGATCGCCTTGAGGCTGACCGAGAGGTCCATGTACAGCGAGCCCCGGCTTTCCAGCGGAAAGAAGTTGATCACCCGGTTGAGCGCGTGATAGCTGTTGTTGGCGTGCAGCGTGCCGAGGCACAGGTGGCCGGTCTGGGCGTAGGCAATCGCCGCCTGCATAGTTTCCTTGTCGCGAATCTCGCCGATCAGGATGCAGTCGGGCGCCTGCCGCATGGCGCTCTTCAGGGCGTGGTTCCAGCCGAGGGTGTCCATGCCGATCTCGCGCTGGTTGACGATCGACTTCTTGTGCTTGAACAGGTACTCGATCGGGTCCTCGATGGTCAGGATGTGGCCGGTGCAGTTGCTGTTGCGATGGTCGAGCATCGAGGCGATGGTGGTCGACTTCCCCGAGCCCGTCGAGCCGACGATCAGGATCAGCCCGCGCCTTTCCATGACCAGGTCGGCCAGCGTCATCGGCAGCAGCAGGGTGTCGAGCGCCGGGATGTTGCCCAGGATGTAACGCACCACCACCGAGATCGAGCCGCGTTGCCGGAACAGGTTGATCCGGAAGTTGCCGAGCTTGGGGACGCCGACCGAGAGGTTCATCTCCTTGGTCGCTTCGAAGGTCTGCGCCTGCTCGGGCGTCATCAGCTCGTGGGCGATCTTGTCGGTCATCGACGGTTCCATCACCTGCTGATTGACCGGCACGGTGACACCCTGGATCTTGATGTGGATCGGCACGCCGGCGGAAATGAAGATGTCCGACGCCTGCCGGTCGGCCATCACCTGAAAGAGCTTGTCGAGGATCATGCGTGGTCCGCCGGTTCAAGACGCGATGAGGTGGCGATCAGTCGCCGCGCAACAGGTCGTTGATGCTGGTCTTGGCGCGCGTCTGGGCGTCGACCTTCTTGACGATCACCGCGCAGTAGAGGCTGTGGCTGCCGTCCTTGGCTGGCAGGCTGCCGGACACCACCACCGACCCCGGCGGCACGCGACCGTAGCTGACTTCGCCGGTCTCGCGGTCGAGAATCCTCGTCGATTGGCCGAGAAAGACGCCCATCGAGACCACCGAACCCTCGCCGACGATGACTCCTTCGACGACTTCCGAGCGGGCGCCGATAAAGCAGTTGTCTTCGATGATCGTCGGGCTGCCCTGGACCGGTTCGAGCACGCCGCCGATCCCGACCCCGCCCGAGAGGTGTACATTCTTGCCGATCTGCGCGCACGAGCCGACCGTCGCCCAGGTGTCGACCATCGTTCCCTCGTCGATATAGGCGCCGATGTTGACGTACGAGGGCATCAGGACAACGTTCCTGGCGATGAAGGAACCACGGCGGACGCTGGCCGGTGGCACGACGCGAAAGCCGCCGCTGGCGAACTTCTTGCTGTCGTAATCGGCGAACTTGCTCGGCACCTTGTCGAAGTAGCGCAGCGGACCCGCTTCGACCAGCGCGTTGTCGGTCAGCCGGAAAGAGAGCAGGACCGCCTTCTTGATCCACTGGTGCGTGACCCACTCGCCGTCGATCCTCTCGGCGACGCGCAGGCTGCCCTTGTCGAGCCGCTTGATGACGTTGGCGACGGCCAGGCCGATGGTTTCGCCGGCGTTGCCGGGCTGCAGCGAGGCGCGGTCTTCCCAGGCCTCCTCGATCACTTGCTCGATTGCCTTCATGGCTTTCCCTCAGAGTTTTGCAACGAATGAATGGATACGCTCGGCGGCTTCGACGCAATCGGCGAGCGGCGCGACCAGCGCGATGCGGACGAAACCGGCGCCCGGGTTGATTCCCTGCGCGCTACGCGCCAGGGTGCTGCCGGGCAGAAGGACCACATTATAGTCAGCGAGCAGCGCCCGGGCGAACTCGCCGTCGTCGATCGGCGTCCTCGTCCACAGGTAGAAACCGGCGTCGGGCAGCGCCGCCGGCAGTACCTCGCGCAAGCGCGGGGTGACTGCGGCGAACTTCTGCACGTACTGGCGGCGGTTGTCGACGACGTGCGCCTCGTCGCTCCAGGCCGCGACGCTGGCCGCCTGCACCGCCGGATTCATCGCGCTGCCGTGATAGGTGCGGTAGAGCAGAAAAGCCTTGAGCGTCGCGGCATCGCCGGCGACGAAGCCCGACCGCATGCCGGGGACATTGGACCGCTTGGACAGGCTGGAAAACATCACCAGGCGCTCGTAGCCGCGCCCGAGCAGGCTCGCCGCCTGCAGGCAGCCGAGTGGCGGCGCCGCCTCGTCGAAGAAGATCTCCGAGTAGCATTCGTCCGAGGCGATGACGAAGCCGTAGCGGTCGGCGAGGGCAAAGAGCTGCCGCCAGTCGTCGAGGCCCAGCACCTTGCCGGTCGGATTGCCCGGCGAGCAGACGTAGAACAACTGCACGCGCTGCCACTCGGCCTCGCTCAGAGCGCTGAAATCGAAGGCGTAGTCGTTTTCCGGCAGGGTATTGAGGAAGCGCGGCTCGGCACCGGCCAGGTACGCCGCGCCCTCGTAGATCTGGTAGAAGGGATTCGGGCTGACGACCAGCGGCGTGTAGCCGCGCGACGGGTCGATGACCGTCTGGGCGAAAGCGAACAGGGCCTCGCGCGATCCGTTGACCGGCATCACCTGCGTTTCCGCGTCGATCTCGTGCAGGCCGTAGCGACGCGCCAGCCAGGCGGCCAGGCAGCGCCGCAGGTCGGCGCTGCCGAGGGTGGTAGGATAGCTGGCCAGGCCGGCGAGGCTGGCGGTCAGCGCGTCCTTGATGAACGCTGGCGTGGCGTGCTGCGGCTCACCGATCGACAGTCTGATTTCGCGCAGGCGCGGGTTCGGCGTGACGTTGGCGAAAAGCTGCCGCAGTTTTTCGAAGGGATAGGGTTGCAGCTTGCTGAGGTGAGGATTCACGGGCTTTTTATCGTCGCGGGACGGCGGGTTGTGCGGGCGATTATAAGGGGCATCGACTGACCGTGAAAGGAATCGCGCGGCGGCTCCCGAGCGGCGCGGCGGCGTGCGAGCAGCGTCTGGCCGTCCTCGCCTTGCTCGCCGGGGCGCTGGTCTGGGGCGTCATCTGGTACCCGTACCGGCTCCTGCGCGACGGCGGGGGCGCCACGACGATCACCTCAGGAGGGGGCCACAGGATAACGAGACGTTCGCCACCAGCTGGTCGGTGTTTTGCCCGAACGATCGATCAGGCCTGGCTTCAGCTTCTCAGGAACTGGAGGGCTTGTTCTTCCACTCCACCACCACGTCCGGATAGGTTCTGAGGTAGGTGTTCACCGCTTCGCCGATGGTCGGAAAGAAGACTTCCGCGCCGAGCCGCGAAAAGAGCCCGAAGCGCTTGAGCTTGTCCTGCACGGGATCCTTCATCTCGGCGAAGCACAGCTCGATGCCGGCCGCCTGCAGGGTCTCGTCGAGCTTGGCGACGATGTCGGCGGCGGTGACGTCCACGCTGGTGACCGGTTCCGCGGTAATCACCAGCCAGCGTACCGGCGTCGGCGAGGCGGCCACGGCGTCGAGGGCGCGCTCGTGGAACCACTCGGCATTGGCGAAAAACAGCGGCGCCGCCCAGCGAAAGAGGACCAGGCCGGGAATCAGGCGGGCATCCGGGTGACGCGAGATGTCGTGGTAGCCATTGATGCCCTTGACGCGGCCCAGTATCGCCGAGTCGGGACTCCAGCCATCCCAGAGGAACTCGATCACGGCCAGCAGGATCGCCAGGCCAATGCCGGGAATGGCGCCCAGAACGACGACGCCGACGGAACAGGTGATCGAAAGCCAGAACTCCCAGCGCTGGATGCGGTAGATACGCCGCAGATCGGCGATCTCGAACAGGCCGATGGCTGCAGCGATCACCACCGCCCCAAGCGCGGTGTTCGGCAGGTACTGCAGCAGGTTTGGCGCGACCAACAGCAGCAGGGCCACGGCCAGGGCGCCGACGACGCTGGTCAGCTGGGTGGTGGCGCCGGCGGCCTCCGCCACCGGGGTGCGCGATGAACTGCTGCTGATCGGAAACCCCTGGAAAAATCCGGCGGCCAGGTTGGCCACGCCCAGCCCGACCATCTCCTGGTTCGGGTCCACGTGGCTGGCGGTCTTTTCGGCATAGGTGCGCGAGAGCACGCTGGTGTCGGCGAAAGAGACGATGGCGACGGCAAAGCCGCCCATCAGGACCGACGCGACATCGGCAGGCGTTATCCACGGGATGGCGAAGGCGGGCAAGCCCTGCGGCAGCGAACCGAGGACCGACAGGCCGCGGGTGTCCAGTTCGAGCGTCGCGACGAGGACGGTCGCGCTGATCACGGCGATCAGTATCCCCGGAATGCGCTTGTTGCGTTTGAGCAGCATGATCAGCGCCAGGGTGCCGCCGCCGACCAGCAGCGCGATCACGTTCGTCTTGCCAGCCAGCAGGGCCTGAACGAAGGCCCAGAGCTTGTGCAGCGGATCGTCGCCCTCGACCGAGAAACCGAAGAGCTTGGGCAGCTGGCTGATCAGCACCGTCAGCGCAATCCCGTTCATGTAGCCGTAGCGGATCGGCTTGGAGAGCAGTTCGGTGACGAAGCCCAGACGGGCGAAGCCTGCCAGGATGCAGAGAACCCCCGACACCACCGCCATCATGCTGGCCAGAGCGATGGCGCGCAGCGGGTCGCCGCCGGACAGCGGCAGGACGACGGCGAGGATCAAGGCGGCTAGCGAGGAATCCGGCCCAAGCACGAGAATTCGGCTCGGTCCGAACAGCGCATAGGCGAGCAGCGGGATGATCGTGGCGTAAAGGCCGTAGATGCCGGGCACGCCCGAGGCCACGGCGTAGGCAATGCCGACCGGCACCAGCATGGTGGTCAGCACCAGGCCGGCGGCGATGTCGTGGCGCAGCCAGGCCATCTCGTAATGACGCAGGGTGTAAAGGCCCGGCAGCCACCTCAACCAGCCCACCTGGTCGGCGGCTCCCTGTCGGGCGGCGATGCGGCCGGGTTCCGGACGAGGTTCGGCAGGATTCGATTCATTCATGTCGCCGGTTCCTGTTGAGCAGCTGGGGGCAGATGTGCCTCACCGCTTATCATCGCATACGCTGCCGCGGGCAGAAAGCCAGGGAAGCCAGCGGGGACAACAGCGACAGCGCCGTTAGCCGGTCAGGCCGTGTCGGCCGCGGGACTCGCCACGGTGCCGGACATGGTGCGGCTTGGGCCAAAAGCAGATTGCCCGCTTGCGGATCGAAGGTCCTGGTCAGCCGCGAGCCAGCCGGCGTCCGCAGCGGACCGGCCGCGTCTCGGGTGGCGCGGCGTGGACTGCTGTTTGCCCCGAGCGCGTTGCCGCACAGACCGAATGGCGTGTTCCACCGAGGATGCCCGCTGCAACTCACAAAAACTGCAGGGAAAGCCGTTTTTCCATAGCCTGCCAACTTGCACTTCCTGGGAGCACGCTCATGAGTTGGCGCAATAGGACGGACCGTTACGGATCGCTGTCGATCGGGTTGCACTGGTTGATGCTGCTACTCTTCGTGGCGGTGTATGCCTGTATCGAACTGCGCGAATACTTCCCCAAAGGAAGCGATCCTCGCGAGGCGTTGAAAACCTGGCACTTCATGCTCGGCTTGTCCCTATTCGTCCTCGCTGCGCTGCGCCTGCTGGTTCGCCTGACCGGCCCTGTGCCGCGCATTGAACCGGATCCGCCAGCGTGGCAGAAGTTGTCCGCCAGGCTGATGCACGCGGCCCTCTATGCCCTGATGATTGGCATGCCACTGGCGGGGTGGCTGCTGCTCAGCGCGGCAGGAAAGCCGATCCCGTTCTTCGCTCTGCAACTGCCGGCGCTGATCGGTGAAAGCAAGAATCTCGCCAACACGATCAAGGAGATACACGAGGTCGGGGGTAAGGTGGGTTACGTTCTCATTGGCCTGCATGCTGCCGCCGCTCTGTTTCACCACTACTTTGTACGCGACGACACGCTCCAGCGGATGCTTCCGGGCCAGGATTGAGTCCGACCGGCCGACCGAGATCTCTGCCCGATGAACGCTTCGCGCCGCCACCCCGAAGCTCAGCGGAACGACCGTCTTGGCGGGTGCGCGCCGCCGTACTCGGTGCCGACGACGGCATCGTCTCGACGGCCCGCCTGCTGGTCGGCGTCGCCGCTGCCAGTGCCAGCGCTGGCAACATTCTGCTCACCGGCGTTGCCGGCCTGGTGGCCGGCACCATGTCGGGGGATCGGCGGGATCTGCGGTTTCGTCGGCGCTCCCTGCGGACGAAAGCCGCCACCGCAGGCAGGCTTGTCCACGCTCGACACATCATTTTACCGGGGACCCAGATGACTCGATTCCAGGCGCTCGCCTGGTGCATGCTGTCGGTCGTCGGGAGTCCCGTCATGGCCATTGACGACACTGGAGACCTTGACCGAGCCCAATGACGCGCGCGTGCTGCTGTCGACCGGCGCCCGTGCCTCTTGTGAGAGGCCTTGGCGGGTGGCGCTGCGGCGCATCCCCGCGGCCACGTCGCTGACTTTAAGGCACGCCCGGGCCGCCGCTCGTCGTCCTCAGGTCGTTACGTCGCGCCGCAGCATTTCTTGAACTTCCGGCCGCTGCCGCAGGGGCAGGGGTCGTTGCGACCGACCTTGGGGGCTTCGCGGCGGATGGTCCCGACGCTGCGTCTGGCGGTCCAGAAGCGGTAGATGTTGGCGACCACCTGCGGCAGTTTTTCCTCGCTTTCGATCTGCAGGCGCCGCAGTTCCTCGCCCGAGAACCATTCTTCGCCGGCGGCACCGGCGGCTGCCTCGGCGTCGCCGGTGAGCAAGAACAGCGTGAATAGTTGCTCGTCGAGGTAACAGACGTCTTCGTTGTCTTGCTTGCCGTCTTCCGCGCCGAGTGCGGCGAACCAGTCTTCAGCCGCCGTGTCGATGCCGTGCAGGAAGCCCTGGCACCAGGCGACGTAGTCGTCGGCGCTGCTCTGGTCATCGTCGACCGGGTAGAGCAGCAGTTCCGGCGGCTCGCCGCTCGCCAGTTCGTCCTGTAGTTCGGCGGCGAACACGCGCAGCAGGCCGGCGGCCTGGCGACCGTGTTCACTGGTGCCGAGTTCGGCGCTGCCCAGCACTTCGCCCAGCCACTGTTCCTCGGCCATCGGCCGCGGACCCGACAGCGCCGCGCACAGGTAGCCATGCGCTTCGTCGAGCCGCATCGCCTGGGCCAGCGCGGGGTCGCCGAGCAGACGTTCCAGGCGCAGGAGTTGGGGGTCGGCGAGGGCTGCGGGCGGGCTCACGATCTCAGTCCCGGGTATTCGATTGGCGGTCGAAGTCAGTCAGCCGGACCGTGGGTGTCGGCGTCCAGTCGGCTTGCCGGTGTTCGGCGACGATGGTGGTGAAAATCCCGCCGCGTACGTAGAAGCGGGCGGTCAGCTGCATGTAGCGCGGCTGCGTGATGCGCGCCAGGTCATCGAGGATGCGGTTGGTGACGTCCTCGTGAAAACAGCCGACGTTGCGGAACGACCAGATGTACAGCTTCAGGCTCTTCAGTTCGACGCAGTTCCGGTCGGGTATGTAATCGAGGATCAGCGTTGCGAAATCGGGTTGCCCGGTCTTCGGGCACAGGCAGGTGAATTCGGGGATCTCCATGTGGATACGAAAATCCCGCTGCGGCGCCGGGTTGGGAAAAGTGGCCAGGGCTGTGGTCTGGGCTTCGGCCGGTGGTGCGCTCATGGTTGTTCCGGGTGGCGTTGCACAGTGGCGAGGGGTGGCGAGGGGTGGCGAGGGGTGGCAAACCGGCAGGCGAATCGGGCAGGCAGGATGCTATTATAGGCGACCGTTTTTGTGCCCCGCCGGACTATTTGCTTGCCGCGAGCTTCCCGGGCGCGGGTGTCACTCGCGCGAGACAGGGCTTTTACCGATTTCTTCCAGCGCCGCCGCGTAGGCCGCGCACCCGTTCCAGCTCATGCGCCTGACCAAACTGAAACTCGCCGGCTTCAAATCCTTTGTTGATCCCACGACCATCGCGCTGCCCGGTCAGCTGGTTGGCGTCGTCGGACCCAACGGTTGCGGCAAGTCCAATGTAATGGATTCGGTGCGCTGGGTGCTGGGCGAGTCGAAGGCCTCGGAGTTGCGTGGCGAGTCGATGCAGGACGTGATCTTCAACGGTTCGGGGTCGCGCAAACCGGTGTCCCGGGCGGCCGTCGAACTGGTCTTCGACAACACCCTCGGTCGCCTCGCCGGGCAGTGGTCGCAATATGCCGAACTGTCGGTCAAGCGGCTGTTGACGCGCGCCGGCCAGTCCGAGTACTACATCAACAACCAGCACGTCCGGCGCAAGGATGTCACCGATCTGTTTCTCGGTACCGGCCTTGGTCCGCGCGCTTACGCGATCATCGGCCAGGGCACCATCTCGCGGATCATCGAGGCCAAGCCGGACGAGCTGCGGGTTTTTCTCGAGGAAGCCGCCGGGGTCTCCCGCTACAAGGAAAGGCGCAAGGAAACCGGGCATCGTCTGGCCGATACGCGCGAAAACCTGACCCGCGTCGAAGACATTCGTCTCGAACTCGGTTTCCAGATGGAGCGCCTGGAGGGCCAGGCCGGCGTTGCTCGCCAGTATCGCCAGTACAGCGACGACCTGACCCGCAAGCAGCAGCTGCTGTGGTTGCTGCGCCGCAACGAGGCGCAGGCCGAACGCGAACGACTGGCGCGCGAGGTCGGGCAGGCGACCACCGACCTGGAGGCCGGCAACGCCGCGCTGCGCGACACCGAGGCGCGTCTCGAAGAGGCCCGCGAAGCGCACTTCGCCGGCAGCGACGGCGTGCACCGCGCGCAGAGCGAGCTCTTCGTAGCCAACGCCGAAGTGGCGCGGCTGGAAGCCGAAATCCGCCATCGGCGCGAAGCCCAGCGCGAGTACGAGACGCGCCTCGCCCAGCTGACCGACGATCGTCAGCACTGGCTGACGCAGGCCGCGAAACTGGCCGACGACGAGCAGCGCTGGCAGGAGCTGCTGGCGCTGGCCGACGATCGAGTCGAGCAGGGCCGGCTGCGCCTTGAAGCGCGCCAGGAACGCTTGCCGCTGGCCGAGGAACGACACGCCGCGGCGGTCGAAGCGGTCAGCCGCCAACGCGCGGCGATTGCCCAGGCCGAGCAGCGGCTGCACGTCGAGCAGGCGAATCGCGGGCACGCGCAGCGCTCCCTGCAGACCATCGCCAGCCGGCGGCAACGCCTGACAGGCGAGCGCGAAGCGATGCCGGCCCCCGACCATGGCGAGTTGGCCGCCAGGCAGGAGGAGCTGGTCGAGGTGAGGGAGCGGATCAGCGCTGCGCAGGAGCAGCAGCAGGACCGCCAACACCAGCTGCCGCGCCTGGAACAGCAGCGCCGGCAAGTCCTCGGCGAAGTGCAGCAGGCGCAGAAGGAGCGCGCCGAGGCCAATGCCCGGCGCAGCGCCCTGCAGCAGCTGCAGCAGCGCCTGCAGAACAATGGCCAGCTCGACGACTGGTTGCGCCGCCATCACCTGCAGCACGGCGAAGCGCTCTGGAAATCCCTGCAGGTCGACGCCGGCTGGGAGGATGCGGTCGAAGCCGTCCTGCGCGAGCGGCTCGGCGCCCTGCGGGCAGACGCCGCCGACCCGGCGTGGAGCCAGGACCGGCCGGGCAGCAAGCTGACCTTGCTGTTGCCGGCGGCGGGCACGCCGGTCGCTGGCGCGGCGGCTGACGACCGGCTGCTGGCGCGAATACGCTGCCAGCAGCCCGAGCTGTCGGCGATTCTTGCCGACTGGCTGGCCGGCGTGCTGACCGCGCCGGATCTCGCGGCAGCTCTGGCGCGCCGGGCCGAGCTGTCGGGCGCCGGGTGTTGCGTGACCCCCGGCGGCGACCTCGTCAGCCGGCAGAGCGTGACCCTGTTCGCGCCGGATAGCGGCGCGCACGGTCTGCTCGAACGCCAGCGCGAGATCGACGGCCTGGTCAGCATCATCGGCGAGCGCGAAGAGCGGGTCGAGCAGGCGCAGGCGGGGCTGGCGGAGATCGAGCAGGTGCTGCTCGATGCGCAGCAGCGCCTGCATGACTCGCGACAGCAGCTTGGCGCTCTGCAGGACCGCGCACACGCCCTGCAGGTCGAAACGCTGAAGCTCTCGCAGGCGCACGAACGCTTCCGTGAGCGGCAGGCGCAGATCGACGACAACCTGGCGGAACTGACCGCCGAGGAAGAGAGCGAGAGCGAACGCCTGTTCGTCGCCGACGAGGCGATCGCGCTGCAGGGCGAACAGGTCGCCGAGCTGCGGACGGTAATGGACGGCGCGCGGGCACTTTTCGAGCAGGCCGAACGCGCGCTGCGCGACGAGCGCGAGCAGTTGGCCGGAGCCGAGCGCGACCTGCGCGAGGCCGAGTTCTCGCAGCGTGAATGCCGCAGCAAACTGGACGAACTGGGCAACGGCCGGGCGCTGGCCAAGCAGCAGCTCGAACGTCTGGACGACGAACTGCGGCGCTGCCAGGAGAGCAGCACGGCGATGCAGGCCGACGACCTGGAACCGCGCCTGCAGGAGGCGCTCGATCATCGTGTTGCCGGCGAGCACGCGCTGGCGTACGCCCGCGACGCGCTGGAAGCGGCGGCGACCGGCCTGCGCACGCTCGACGAACAGCGGCTGAAGGTCGAGCAGAGCCTCGATCCGCTGCGCGACCGGATCGGCGAACTGAAGCTCAAGGAACAGGCGGCGACCCTGAACGTCGAGCAGGCGGCGGCGCAGCTGGCCGATGCCCGGGCCGACGAGGACTCGCTGGCCGGCGAACTCGCCGGCGCGCGGGTCGGCCCCCTGCAGAGCGCGATCGGCGCCCTGCAGCGCTCGATCGATGCGCTCGGCGCGGTCAACCTGGCGGCACTCGACGAGCTGGAAGCGGCGCGCGAGCGCAAAGGCTACCTGGACGCGCAGTCGGAAGACCTGACGCAGGCCATGGAGACGCTGGAAAATGCGATTCGCCGCATCGACCGCGAGACGCGAGACCTGCTGCAGAATACCTACGACGCGGTCAACCGCAGTTTCGGCGAGCTTTTTCCGGCGCTCTTCGGCGGCGGTGAGGCGCGACTGATCATGACCGGCGAGGAAATCCTCGACGCCGGCCTGCAGGTGATGGCGCAGCCGCCGGGGAAGAAGAACTCGACGATTCACCTCCTGTCGGGCGGCGAGAAGGCGCTGACGGCGATTGCCCTGGTGTTTTCGATGTTCCAGCTCAACCCGGCGCCGTTCTGCCTGCTTGACGAAGTCGATGCGCCGCTTGACGATACCAACACCGAACGCTTCTGCTCGATGGTCCGGCGCATGTCGACCAACACGCAGTTCCTGTTCATCAGCCACAACAAGATCACGATGGAAATGGCGCAACAGCTCGTCGGTGTCACCATGCAGGAATCCGGCGTCTCGCGCATCGTTGAAGTCGATATGGAAGAAGCTCTGCGCATGCGCGAGCAACTCGTTTAGGAAGAAACATGACCGACTTGCAGATGGGTTTGATCGGCCTCGGCGGCGTCGCCGTGATCGGTGTTCTGGCGTACAACAAGTGGCAGGAGCGCAAGCACCGCAAGATGGCCGAGGAACTGCTGGGCGCCCGCCAGGCCGACGTGCTGCTCGACGAAGCGGGATCCGTCGACAAGGCCCGCGACTTTGCCGGCGGACCGTCGGCAGCGGGGCCTGGCCAGCAGCGGCTCGAGCCGCTGCTGCGGCTGGAGCCGGTGGAAGACGACGCCGAGCAGGCACTGGCGCAGCGCTACCCGCAGTCCGCAGGCGCCGCCGCCGAGGCGGTGAGCGCGGCTTCGGCGCCATCCGGGTCGCCGAAACCGGCCGAGCCACGGCAGGCGGGCCAGGCCGAGCCGGCGACGACCAGGCCCGAGCGCGCCGAGGACGTCGCCGACCGGCGCGACAGTCGTGAAAGTCCGCCGCCGCTATGCGTGCTGTCGCCGACGATCGATTACATCGCTTCGATCCAGGTCGTCGAGCCGGTCGCCGGATATCGCATCCATGAGGTCCAGGGCGCTGCCATCGCGCGGCTGGCAAAGCCGGTCAACTGGATTGGCCTGAACGAGGACTCTCGCGCCTGGGAACCGATCGCCCCGGACAGTGAGCGCGAGTACCGGCACCTCCGGATCGGTCTGCAACTGGTTGACCGCAAGGGTCCGGTGCGCGACGCCGATCTGTCGGTTTTCAAGCTGGCGATGCAGGACCTGGCGACCGAATTGATGGGTGTTGCCGACCTGCCGGCGCGCGAACCGGCCTTGCAGACCGCGGCGCAGCTCGACGAGTTCTGCGCCGGCGTCGACATCCAGATCGGCGTCAACGTGATCAGCCAGGGGCAGGTCTTTCCGGGCACCAAGCTGCGTGCGCTCGCCGAATCGACCGGCATGGTGATCGACGCGGCCGGGCGCTTTGTTCGCTGCGATGACGTCGGCAATGTGCTCTACATGCTGGTCAACCAGGAAACCAGTGGCTTCGCCGCCGAGTCGATCAAGACCCTGAGCACGCATGGCGTGACCTTCCTGCTCGACGTGCCGCGGGTCGCCAGTGGCGAGCGCGTGTTGACGCAGATGGTCGATCAGGCGCGCCGTTTTGCCGAGGCGTTGAACGGTGCGCTGGTCGACGACAATCGGCGGCCGCTGTCGGAGACGGCGATCGAGCCGATCCGCCGGCAGGTGGCACAGTTCCAGGCGGCGATGACGGTCCAGCAGCTGCCGGCCGGTAGCGCCCTGGCGCAGCGCCTGTTCTCCTGATCACCGGGTTCGGCAAATGAGCAGCGGTGATCGTCTCGACAGCTTGCGAGAGGTGATCGAGCAGCACAACTACCAGTACTACGTCCTCGACGCGCCGCAGATCAGCGATGCCGAATACGATCGGCTGTTCGCCGAGCTGCAGGCGCTGGAAGCCGAGCATCCGGAGCGGCTGCGTGCCGATTCGCCGACGCAGCGGGTCGGCGGCGCGCCGCTGCCGCAGTTTGTGCCGGTGGCGCACGCGACGCCGATGCTGTCGCTGAGCAATGCCTTTGCCGACGACGAGGTCGCCGCTTTCGACCACCGCGTCCGCGAGGGACTGGCCGCCGAAGGCGAGATCGCGTATTCGGCCGAGCCCAAGTTCGACGGACTGGCGGTCAGCCTGACCTACGAGATGGGCGTTCTCCGCCGTGGCGCGACGCGCGGCGACGGCACTACCGGTGAGGACGTGACCGCCAATCTGCGGACGCTGCGCAGCATTCCCCTGCGCCTGCGCGGCAGCGGTTGGCCGGCGTCGATCGAGGTCCGCGGCGAGGTTCTGATCTGGCGCAGCGACTTCGCGCGTTTGAACGAGCGGCAGCGCGAGAAGGGCGAGAAGGAGTTCGTCAACCCGCGCAACGCCGCCGCCGGCGCCCTGCGCCAGCTCGACCCGCGGATCACGGCGACGAGGCCGCTGCGTTTCTTCGCCTATGGCCTGGGTGCCATCGACGGCGCCGGCTGGCCAAGCAGCCATTCGGCCTGGCTCGACCGGCTCGCCGGGTGGGGTCTGCCGGTTGCCGGCGAGCGGCGGCGGGTGAGTGGCCTGGCCGGATTGCTGGCCTATTACCAGGAGATCGGCGGCCGTCGCGCGTCCTTGCCGTACGACATCGACGGCGTGGTGTACAAGGTCGACGACCTGGCGGCGCAGGCGCGCCTCGGTTTCGTTTCGCGTGCGCCGCGCTTTGCCATCGCCCACAAGTTCCCGGCCGAGGAGGCGGTCACCGAGCTGCTCGAGATCTCGATCCAGGTCGGCCGGACCGGTGCGCTGACGCCGGTGGCGAGGCTGCAGCCGGTCTTCGTCGGTGGCGTCACGGTGACCAGCGCCACCCTGCACAACGAGGACGAGATTCGCCGCAAGGACGTGCGCATCGGCGACGTGGTCGTCGTTCGCCGCGCCGGCGACGTGATTCCGGAAGTCGTTCGCGTGCTGCTCGACCAGCGACCGGCCACAGCGCGCGCGTTCGTGATGCCGCAGCGCTGCCCGGTGTGTGCCTCCAGCGTCGTCCGCAGCGTCGACGAGAAGGGCGCGGCGGCGGTCGCGCGGTGCAGCGGTGGTCTGTTCTGCCCGGCGCAACGCAAGCAGGCGCTGCTGCACTTTGCCTCGCGGCGCGCGATGGACATCGAAGGGCTGGGCGACCGACTCGTCGAGCAGCTGGTGGACCACGACATCGTGCGCACGCCGGCCGACCTCTACCGGCTGGGCCTGCTGGCGCTGGCCCACCTGGAGCGGATGGCCGACAAGTCGGCGAACAACTTGCTGGCGGCGATCGAGAAGAGCAAGCGGCCGACGCTGGCACGCTTCATTTACGCGCTGGGGATCCGCAACGTCGGCGAGGCGACGGCCCGCGAGCTGGCGCGCCAGTTCGGCAGCCTGGATCGCCTGCTGGCAGCCGATGAGGCGCAGTTGATGCAGGTGCCAGACGTCGGCCCGACCGTCGCGCAGTGCATTCGCCAGTTCTTTTCCGAGCCGCACAACCTTGAAGTGATCGCGCAACTGTGCGCTCCCGGCGGCGTCGTGCCGCAGGAATCCGATGCTGCCGCGCCCGCCGACGGCGTTCTTGCCGGCAAGGTTGTCGTGCTCACCGGGACGCTGCCGTCGCTGACCCGCGAGGCGGCCGGGCAGATGATCATCGCCGCGGGCGGCAAGCTCAGCGCTTCGGTGTCGAAGAAGACCGATTACGTCGTCGCTGGCGCCGAGGCCGGCAGCAAGCTCGAAAAAGCGCGGCAGCTGGGCGTTGAAGTCATTGACCAGGGGCGGTTGCTGGCCTTGCTCGACACCACCCGGGAGCAGCCGGCGCGATGATCGACGGGCAGCAGGCGACCTGTATCCTGGCGGCGGCCGATCTGCTTCACTCGGCCGAGACGGTCGCCGTCGCGATCAGCCGCGTCGCGCGCAGGATTACCGAGACGCTGCGCGACAGCCGTCCAGTCGTGCTCTGCGTGATGAACGGCGGCGTCCCGTTCGCCGGCCAGCTGCTGACCCAGCTCAATTTTCCGCTCGAGTTCGACTACCTGCAGGTCGGCCGCTACGGACAGGCGACCGCCGGCAGCGATCTGTCGTGGCGAGTCGAGCCATCGCTGCCGCTGGCCGGACGCACGGTTCTGGTGGTCGACGACATCCTCGACGAAGGCGTGACGCTGGCGGCGATTCGCGAGCGGGTCGTGCAACTGGGCGCCAGGACTTGCTGGACGGCGGTTCTGGCCGACAAGCTGAACGGCCGCGAGAAGCCGGTGCGCGCCGATTTCGTCGCCCTGACCGTCCCCGATCGCTTCGTTTTCGGCTACGGCATGGACGTTCGCGGCGCCTGGCGAAACCTGCCGGCGATCTACGCGATGCGGGAAGATTGAGATGCCGGCAATCTATGCCATGCAAGAAGACTGAGATGCTGGCGATCATCGGCGGCAGTGGCCTGACCAGTCTGGCGACGCTCGAGGTCTCGCATCGCCAGGCGCTGCAGACGCCGTGGGGCGAACCGTCGGCGGCGCTGAGCTTCGGGCGGATGGGCGGCCGGCCGCTGGTCTTTCTGGCGCGCCACGGCGACGAGCACGGCATCCCGCCGCACCAGGTCAATTATCGGGCGAACCTCTGGGCCTTGTCGCAGAGTGCGCCGGCCGGCATTGTCGCCGTCGCCGCGGTGGGCGGCATTCGTCCGGACCTCAAACCGGGCGATCTGGTCATCCCGCACCAGATCATCGACTACACCTGGGGCCGCGCAGCGACTTTTCACGAATGGCCGCAGAGCGCGGTCACGCACATCGACTTCACCGAACCCTACGATCACGCCTTGCGCGGCAGGCTGCTCGCCGCTGCGCTGGCGATCGGCGTGACCGTCAGCGACTCGGCGGTGTACGCCGCCACGCAAGGGCCGCGCCTCG
The DNA here is from genome assembly GCF_029255145.1 of Accumulibacter sp. GTDB lineage: Bacteria > Pseudomonadota > Gammaproteobacteria > Burkholderiales > Rhodocyclaceae > Accumulibacter. The sequence goes on along the minus strand of NZ_JAPUVQ010000094.1, from coordinate 15,551 downwards.
AAACCGCCGCCGAGATCAACCGCCTCGAAGGCGACGGCGCCGACGTGGTCGGGATGACCGGGATGCCAGAGGCGGCCCTGGCGCGCGAACTTGGCATCCCTTACGCGGCGCTCAACGTCGTCGCCAACCACGCGGCCGGCCGCGCCGTCGGCGGTCAGGCCATCAGCATCGAGGCGATTCACGCCGTCCTGGCGGCGTCGATGCAGCAGGTGCGGGCAATTATCGAAAGGATGCTCGGCGACGATGATTAGACCAGTCCTCCGAATGGGCGACCCGCGGCTGTGGCAGCAGGCCAGGCCGGTCGAGCGTTTCGCGACACCCGAACTGCACGCGCTGCTGGCCGACATGATCGAAACCATGCGTCACCTGGATGGCGCCGGTCTGGCCGCGCCGCAGATTGGCGTCGACCTGCGGCTGGTGATCTTCGGAGTCGATGCCAACCCGCGCTATCCCGACGTCGAGCAGGTGCCGTGGACGGTATTGATCAACCCGCTCCTGACGCCGCTGTCGACCGAGATCGAGGAGGGCTGGGAAGGCTGCCTTTCGGTGCCCGGCCTGCGTGGCTGGGTACCGCGCTGGCAGAATCTGCGCTACACCGGCTTCGACGCCTTCGGGCGACCGATCGACCGCGTCGTCACCGGTTTTCATGCACGCGTCGTGCAGCACGAGTGCGACCACCTCGACGGCATTCTCTATCCGATGCGGATCAGGGATTTCAGCCGCTTCGGCTTCGTCGAGGAGCTGTTTCCGGAGGGGGGCGCCGGTGCCGCCGAGTAGCGGCCGCGATGCGTTCGCCGCCATCGGCCCGGCGCGAACTGCCGGGCCTGCGGCGCCCGAAGGTCTGACTGATCGGCACCGGACAGCCCGATGATGAGCCCCGCAGCCACGACGCCACGCTACCGGATCCTCTTCGTGTGCATGGGCAACATCTGTCGCTCGCCGATGGCCGAGGCCGTGACCCGCAGCATGGCGCAGCGCGAGGGTCTGGCCGGATTGCTGGAAACCGCCTCGGCAGGGACGCACGGCCACTACCATGCCGGCGAGCCGCCCGATGCGCGGGCGCTGCGGGTAGGCGCCCGGCACGGCTACGATCTCTCGAAGATCCGCGCGCGGCGGCTCATCGAAGCCGACTTCGATCGCTTCGACCGCATCCTGGCGCTGGACGAGACCAATCTGGCGATCCTGCAACGGCTGTGCCCCGAGGAGCGCCGCGCCAAGCTCGGACTGTTTCTCGACTATGCCCCGGAACTCGGCATTTCCGAGGTCCCCGATCCGTATTACGGCGCCGAGTCGGGGTTCGAGCGGGTGCTCGACCTCTGCGAGCGCGCCGCCAGAGGGCTGTTGGCCGCCTGCGAGCACGGGCAGGTAGAGCGCTAAACGGGGCGTCCGCGGCGGCCGAGCCCAGGCGAGGCAGAAAGCCGCGATGCCATCGCGCTCCAGTTCAGCCACCGTAAAGAAAGAACCAGAGTGGCACCGGTGCAACAGCAATGGCGGTCACCAGAATGAACTGCGGGAAGGCGATAAGTTTGCTCATTCCCGCGATCAATCCAATCCCGCCGCCACCGCCAAGCAAGGCATTGCCCGGCAAGTTGAGGGCCGCCGCGATGGTCAGATAGCGGTACTTCAAGATGAACGGAGCGATCGCCGCTGGAGCGTGCTCGTTCAGGAAGTCAAGCCTCTGTTGTCGATCCATGAGCTCGAGCTGGCGTACCAGATCGCTGGCTTTATGCAGGTGGAGCCAGCTGAGCAAGGCACCAAGCAGGCGCGGCGGAACGATCTGGCCGATGGCAAAGCTGATCGACAGGGCGAGTACGGTGCACAGGTACACCAGTAGTGCGCCCTTGCTGCCCAGCGTCATCATCAACGCCAGACCAATCTCGATCCCCGGCATGAATGGAGTCAGCAACAACAAGACATAAAGCGCGCTGGTCGCCAGAACGGCAAGGTGGAGAATGGCGTCGTGACGCGGAAATATCTGGAATTCGAGGGCATGCGCGAACCATGATCCGGCGAAATGCAGGGTCCCGACAATGGCTACGACGAGCAGGATTTTCAGGCAAAGAACACGCTTCGAAGTCCGTTCGCTGCCGGGGATCGGATCAGCCGTCATCCTGACTCTCCCTGATCAAAAGATTCACGACAGTCGTTGGCGACCAGCCTCACTCCTTGAGCGTGCCTTCGAACCAGTACTGTCGGCGCGTATTCCAGTACCACCGCTCCTTGGTCCAGACAAAGGTCGCGGCCGCCGTATCGCCCTTGACAACGCCTTTCCACACTATCTTTCCGTGCGTCGGGCTTAGCGTGATCGCTTCGAAGTGAATGGCATCATCGACCAGCTGCGCCGAATATTCCCCGCTGCCGAAGTTGTACGGGGCGCAGGAAAGCGATGTGAATCGCCCATCCTTGAAGACGATTTCCTCGTCTTGATTCGGGTCGAGCGGCTGCCCCTGCTCGCCGTTCTTGCCGCTGAAAGCCTTGCCGTCCAGGACGTGCGAGGGTTGTGCCGCCACGGGTTGAGCGAGCAGGCAACAGACGAGTGCGATGAAGGCGTGGCCCTGTGTTCGAGTTGCCATGTCAAGTCTCCCGGTGTGTGCCAGAGCGCGCGCTTGCGGTACTCACCGCCGGCAGCTCGCAAGCCGCGACGGCAAGGACAATTGCCGGCACTCCACCGAGTCAGTCGCGAGAACTGGCGGCATCGGTAGGCGGTCTGCCGCGACGAGTGCCGGCTGGATATCAGTAGAGACCCCATTGACGGACAGGAAGTTCACGGGCAGCACCGATCGCCGGCCGACCGTTCGCTCAGCAGGGCCGGTCGTCGGCCATCCGCGAGAATCCGAAACCGCCGCCGGCGCCTGGCGCGATGCAGATCGTGACGCCCAGCGAGCGCGCCGCGCGGGCGATGTCCGGCGGGAAAGCGGCGAAGGGGATGGCGCGCTCGACGACCGATTTGATGAAGGCGATTTCCTCCTGCTGGTCGCCGGCGTTGAGCACCTTGAACGATTTCAGGCTGCCGTCGGGATTGATCCGGAACTGCACCGACGCCAGGTGCACGCCTCTGCTTCTGGGGTCGTTGCGGACGAAAGCGGCGCTGCGGTTGAGTCGCTTGACGACGCCGTCCACGTAGAAGTCGAGGCTGAAGGGTTCAGGAGGCGCTGTGTTCGGCCGCCGTTCGAGCATCGCCGTGCCTTCCTGGTCCTGCCGGGTCTGCTGCCGGCTCTGCTCGCGGGCCATGGCCAGCGCGCGTTGCGCCAGGCTGGGCCTGGCTGCCGCTTTGGCCTCCGCGTCCAGGTCGTCGAGAAAATGCTTCATATCGTTCTTTTCGGCCGTGAACCACTGCGGCTTGTCGGGGACTGGCGCGGCCTGCGACTCTGGAACGGTGATCACGCGCGGCGGCAGTTGTGGCGTGCTCGGCATGACCGCCGGTCTTGCTGGCGGCTTTGCTTTGGCCGGCGCGCGCTTGGGTGGAGTGGACGGAGTCGGCGGAACAGCTGGAGCGGGCGGAGCCGGTCGTTTCGGCGGAGTCGGCGGACGCGGCGTGCTTGGTCGCACTGCCACCTGCGGGGCGGGTGACAGGGTGGCTTCGAAGCGGGACGACATCGCCTGCGGGCTTGGTGCTTCCTTCTCGGGAAAGAACAGGACCATGGCGTGCACCAGCAGCGAAGCGGCGAAGGCCCAGGCCAGGGTGCGCGTTCGGGCCGGGGGTCCGGGGTGAAGATCGATAGCGAGCGTTCCTGGCGGCCGGCCAGGGGAAGTTGGATGATGCATTTTCGCCAAGGTGGTCTTCCGGGCAAGGCCATCTCACCTGGCAGAGCGCTGTCGTCCGGGGGCACCGCCAAGTGCTGCGGCTGCGCGGCTTTGGGCGGAGTGTATGTGGCGCCGGCAGTCGCCGTCAATCGGCCAAATGCCTGGCGGCGGGACGAAGGGGTCGTCGCCAGGCGCCCGTGCGTAACCACTCTGCGATCATGGTATGGCACCGGCGGCGCGGCATTCCTCCATTCTGGTGCTCGGCCGGACGGCGCGCTCCGCTTTGGTGCGTGATGACTCGTCCCTGCGCCCCGCGAGCGTGCGCAATCGCGGGCAGCAACCATCACGGTGGTGTTCTGGTGCCGTTTTCGGATGCTGGCACGGCTATTGCTTGATCTCCTTCGCTGGAAAATTTTTCCCGGTTCTTAACCTTCGAGGAGCAAACAGATGCTACGTCGCAATTTCGTGAAGACTGTCTCAGCCGTCGCCGTCACGGCGGCCTTGGGGCTGGGCTCGTTCAACGCGCTGGCCGCCGAGACGATCAAGGTCGGTATCCTGCATTCGCTTTCCGGGACCATGGCGATTTCCGAGACGGCGCTCAAGGAAACCGTTCTGATGGCCATCGCCGAGATCAACAGCAAGGGCGGCGTGCTCGGCAAGCAGCTCGAACCGGTGGTCGTCGACCCGGCGTCCAACTGGCCGCTGTTCGCCGAGAAGGCCCGGCAGCTGCTGAGCCAGGACAAGGTGGCGGTGACTTTCGGCTGCTGGACGTCGGTGTCGCGCAAGTCGGTGCTGCCGGTGTTCAAGGAACTCAACGGCCTGCTGTTCTACCCGGTCCAGTACGAAGGCGAGGAACTCGAGTACAACGTTTTCTACACCGGCGCGGCGCCAAACCAGCAGGCGATCCCGGCCGTCGAGTACCTGATGAGCAAGGACGGCGGTTCGGCCAAGCGCTTCGTGCTGCTCGGTACCGACTACGTCTATCCGCGCACGACCAACAAGATCCTGCGCGCTTTCCTGAAGTCCAAGGGCGTCGCCGACGCCGACATCATGGAGGAGTACACGCCTTTCGGTCATAGCGATTACCAGACGATCATCGCCAAGATCAAGAAGTTCTCCAGTGAAGGCAAGCGCACGGCGGTGATCTCGACCATCAACGGCGACTCGAACGTGCCGTTCTACAAGGAACTCGGCAACGCCGGCATCAAGGCCACCGAAGTGCCGGTGGTCGCTTTCTCGGTCGGCGAGGAAGAGCTGCGCGGCGTCGATACCAAGCCGCTGGTCGGCCATCTGGCGGCGTGGAACTACTTCATGACCCTGAAGAACCCGGTCAACGACGGCTTCACCAAGGCCTACCGTGCCTGGGCGGTCAAGCAGGGCCTGCCGAACGCCGACAAGACGGTGACCAACGACCCGATGGAAGCCACCTACATCGGCGTGTACATGTGGAAGCAGGCGGTCGAGAAGGCCAAGTCGACCAACGTCGACAAGGTCATCGCGGCGATGGCCGGGCAGACCTTCAAGGCGCCGAATGGCTTCACGATCAAGATGGACGAGAAGAACCATCACCTGCACAAGCCGGTGTTCATCGGCGAGATCCGCGCCGACGGACAGTTCGACGTCGTCTGGAAGACGCCTGGCCCGATCAAGGCGGCACCGTGGAGCCCGTACATCCCGGGTAACGACAAGAAGAAGGGCGAGCCGGAAGGCAAGTGAACGTCGTTCGCTGACTTGAGTAGCTGAGGGAACGGGTGGCGCGCAGCGTGGGTTGACGCCGCCCTGTTCCCCATCGTGGAGAAAGCATGCGCACCATTGGATGGATCGTTTTCGCCTGGCTGTCGAGCATCTCGTGCGTGCATGCCGAGATCGACCCGGCGCTGCTCAAGCCGCTGGCGTCCGACGGCAACGACGCCAAGATCGCGGCCATTGCGGCGCTGGCCGAAGGCGCGCAAGGCGAGGCGCTGCCGGTACTCAAGGCGCTGGCCAACGCCTCGCTGGCGCTGGCCGGCGAACGCGTGGTGATCGTCGACGGCGACCGGGTCATCGACGCCGCCAGCAACACCGAGCTCACGCCGGCGCCGGCGGTGACCGAGTCGATCGGGATCAACAACCGCGTGCGTCGCGAACTGGCTGCGGCGCTGGCTTCGCTGCGCCTTTTCTCGGCGGACCGCGCGATCCGCTGGGCGGCAGCGCAGGAACTGGCGCTGAGCGCCGACGCCGAGATGCTGCCGCTGCTCGACAAGGCGCTGGCGGCGGAGACCGACCCCGAGATCACGGTGCGCCTGCAACTGGCGCGCGCCCAGGGAAGTCTCGGGTCAAGCGACGCGGTCGTTCGGCTTGAGGCCGTCCGTCTGCTCGGCGAAAGCAGCGATCCCAACACCAGGCAGTTGCTGATGCCGCTGACCGAGAAGAACGGCGACAGCTGGATCGAGCCTGACAGCGCCGTGCGCGCCGCCGCCGGCACGTCGATCCGGGCGATCGAAAAACGCCTGGCTTTTGCCGAAAACGTCGGGCGCGCGTTCACCGGCGTCTCGCTGGCGTCGATCCTGCTGCTGGCGGCGCTGGGCCTGGCGATCACCTACGGCGTGATGGGAGTGATCAACATGGCGCACGGTGAGCTGCTGATGGTCGGCGCCTACTCGGCGTGGGCGATGCAGGGCGTTTTCCAGGCGCACTTTCCGAATGTTCTCGACTGGTATCTGCTGGCCGCGATCCCGGTCGGTTTTCTGGCGGCGGCGCTGGTCGGCGTGCTGATGGAGCGCGTCGTCATCCGTCACCTCTACGGCCGGCCGCTGGAAACGCTGCTCGCCACCTGGGGGATCTCGCTGTTCCTGATCCAGGTCGCGCGCACCGTTTTCGGTGCCCAGAACGTCGAGGTCGCCAACCCGGTGTGGATGGCCGGCGGCATCGAGGTGCTACCGAACCTGCTGCTGCCGTGGAACCGGATCATCATCGTCGGCTTTTCGCTCGCCGTGCTGGCCGCCATGTGGGCGATCCTGAACCTTTCGCGAATGGGCATGTTCGTCCGCGCGGTGACCCAGAACCGGCCGATGGCCGGTTGCGTCGGCGTCCCGACCGGGCGCATCGACACTCTCGCTTTCGGCCTTGGCGCCGGCATCGCCGGCCTCGGTGGCGTGGCGCTGTCGCAGATCGCCAACGTCGGCCCGGACATGGGGCAGGGCTACATCGTCGATTCGTTCATGGTCGTCGTTCTCGGCGGCGTCGGGCAGCTCGCCGGCGCGGTCTGGGCGGCGCTCGGCCTCGGCGTGCTGACCAAGTTCCTGGAGGGCTGGACCGGCGCCGTGGTCGCCAAGATCGTCGTCCTGGTGATCATCATCATCTTCATCCAGAAGCGTCCGCAGGGCTTGTTTGCCCTCAAGGGCCGCTTCGTCGAGTCGTGACCTCGTGACCGGAGCATCGATGAGTTCTTCACCTGCACGTACGCCCTTCATCGTCCGTCTCGGGCGCAGCTTCGACGCGCGCAGTTGGCTGCTGGTCGGGCTGTTTGCCGCCTTTGCGCTGGTTGCCGTGCCGGTGCTGCACCTGTTGCTGCCGCCAGACAACCCGCTGCACCTGTCGACCTACTTCATCACCCTGACCGGCAAGATCCTCTGCTACGCGATCGTCGCCGTGGCGATGGACCTGATCTGGGGCTACGGCGGCATCCTCTCGCTCGGCCACGGCCTGTTCTTCGCGCTCGGCGGCTACACCTTCGGGATGTACCTGATGCGCGAGATCGGCCGCGACGGCAGCTACCAGAGCGACCTGCCCGATTTCATGGTCTTCCTCGACTGGAAGGAGCTGCCATGGTTCTGGACCGGCAGCGACCACTTCCTGTGGGTGGTACTGCTGGTGCTGGTGGTGCCGGCGCTGATTGCCTTCGTTTTCGGCTACTTCGCTTTCCGCTCGCGGATCAAGGGCGTCTATTTCTCGATCATCACCCAGGCCCTGACCTACGCGGCGATGCTGCTCTTCTTCCGCAACGAGACGGGTTTTGGCGGCAACAACGGATTCACCGACTTCAAGCGCATTCTCGGCTATTCGATCACCGCACCGGAAACGCGGGTGGTGCTCTTCGGCCTGTCGGCGCTGGCGCTGATCGGCACGCTGCTGCTGGCGCGCTTCCTGGTGACCTCGAAGTTCGGCCGCATCCTGACGGCGATCCGCGACGCCGAGTCGCGGGTGATGTTCATCGGCTACAACCCGCTGTGGTACAAGCTCTTCGTGTGGACCCTGTCGGCGATGCTGTGCGCCATCGCCGGCGCGCTCTACGTGCCGCAGGTGGGGATCATCAATCCGTCCGAAATGGCCGTCGCCAATTCGATCGAGATCGCCATCTGGGTCGCCGTCGGCGGCCGCGGCACGCTGATCGGCGCGGTCATCGGCGCCTTCATCGTCAACCTTGCCAAGAGCTGGTTCACCGTCAGCTTCCCGGAATACTGGCTGTTCTTCCTCGGTACCCTGTTCATCGTGTCGACGCTGTGGCTGCCGCAGGGGGTCGTCGGGTTGTACCGGCGGTTGCGCTCCACGATCGGCCAACGCCAGCGCGGACCACAGCAGCAGTCGGTGGCAAGCGCCGAGCCGGCGCCAGCGGCGAAAGGAGCCCGCGCATGAACGCTGCCGACCTGCCGCCGGGCGAGAGCCCGAACGACAATCCGGACTGGGACAGTGGCACCGCCGAGCTTGGGCACCTGCTCAAGCCGGGCCAGCTCGATCTGTCGCACAAGGTCGTCCTCTATCTCGAGGACATCACCGTCAGCTTCGACGGCTTCCGCGCGCTGAACAAGCTGTCGCTGGCGATCGACGCCGGCGAACTGCGCTGCATCATCGGGCCGAACGGCGCCGGCAAGACGACGATGATGGACGTCATCACCGGCAAGACCCGGCCCGACGAGGGACGTGCATTTTTCGGCCAGACGCTCGACCTGACGCGCCTCTCCGAACCAGAGATCGCGCACGCCGGCATCGGCCGCAAGTTCCAGAAACCGACCATCTTCGAGAACCACACCGTTTTCGAGAACCTCGAACTGGCGATGAAGACCGACAAGCGGGTCTGGCGCAGCCTCCGGGCGCTGCTCGATTCGGCGGCGACCGACCGCATCGCCGAGACGCTGCAGACCATTCGCCTCACCGCGCACGCTGACCGCCCGGCCGGCCTGCTCTCGCATGGCCAGAAGCAATGGCTGGAGATCGGCATGCTGCTGATGCAGGAGTCGAGGCTGCTGTTGCTCGACGAACCGGTCGCCGGGATGACCGACGAAGAAACCGAACGGACCGGCGAGCTGTTCCTGTCGCTGGCCGGCAAGCATTCGCTGGTCGTCGTCGAGCACGACATGGCCTTCGTCAAGCAGCTTGGTGGTCTGGTCACTGTCCTGCACGAAGGCAGCGTACTCGCCGAGGGCGCGCTGGAGGAAGTGCAGGCCGACCCGCGCGTCATTGAAGTCTACCTGGGACGTTGACACGACGATGTTGAACGTAAACGAGTTGAACCAGTACTACGGCGGCAGCCACATCCTGCGCAACCTCAGCTTCAGCGCCGAAGCCGGCAAGGTGACGGCGATTCTCGGACGCAACGGCGTTGGCAAGTCGACCTTGCTCAAGTCGTTGATGGGGATGCTGCCGACCAGGGGCGGCAGCATCGAGTTCGCCGGCCGCGACCTGACGCGCAGCGCGTCGCACCAGCGCGTTCGTGCCGGCATCGGCTACGTGCCGCAGGGACGCGAGATCTTTCCGCGCCTGACGGTGCACGAGAATCTGCTGATGGGGCTGGCGAGCTGTCCCCGCAGCACGCCGATCCCGGAGCGGATCTTCGAGATGTTCCCGGTCCTGCGGCAGATGCTGCGCCGCCGCGGCGGCGATCTTTCGGGCGGCCAGCAACAGCAGCTGGCAATCGGGCGGGCGCTGGCGATGGGTCCCAAACTGCTGATCCTCGACGAACCGACCGAAGGCATCCAGCCGTCGATCATCAAGGACATCGAGCGCGCCATCCGGGCGCTGGCGCAGAGTGGCGAAATGGCCATTCTGCTGGTCGAGCAGTACTATGATTTCGCCCGCTCGCTCGCCGATCAGTATCTGGTGATGGAGCGCGGCGAGATCATCATGCGCGGACGAGGCGAAAACATGGAAAGTGACGGGGTCCTGGCAGCCCTTGCCGTTTGATTGCAGCGCCGCATGCGACGGGGCGCGGTGGAGCGCCTTCGGGTCGGCAGGCGCTTGAGGAAGCCGCCCGGCCGGGCTGGCAGGCGCGGCTGGCGCTCGGTTTCGAGCGCCGTGGCGAGAAAAGCACGCTGGTCCGGTGCGCACACTACGGCCCGCTGCGGGTGCAGAAAGCGCTCTACCCGGAAGGCCATGACGTTTGCCACGCGATCCTCCTGCACCCGCCGGGTGGGGTCGCTGGCGGCGACACGCTGGAGATTTCGGTGGCCGCCGCGGCGCGCTCCCGTGCATTGTTGACCACGCCGGGTGCCGGCAAGTGGTATCGTTCGGGCGGCCGGCAAGCTCGGCAGTGCTTGAGCGTGCGGGTCGGCGAGGGTGCGCTGGTCGAGTGGCTGCCGCAGGAGACGATCGTCTTCGACGGCGCCGAGGCCCGGATGCAAACCCGCGTCGAGCTCGCTGCCGGCGCCCTGTTCTGCGGCTGGGATATTCTCTGCCTGGGGCGAACGGCTGCCGGCGAACATTTCAGCCGCGGCCGGCTGGAGCTGGCGACGCGGATCGAAAAGGAAGGGCGGCCGCTGTGGATCGAACGCGCGCAGCTGCTCGGCGGGTCGTCCTGGCTTGCCGCGCCGGCGGGGCTGGCCGGCCGGCCGGTCAGCGCGACGCTGCTGCTCGCCGGCCGGCCGGTCGAGCGCGACTGGCTGGCTGCCTGCCGTGCGCTGCCGGCGGCCGAGGGCCTGCTGACCGGGGTGACCGCGCTGCCCGATCTGCTGGTCGCGCGCTGTCTGGCGCCAGGAGCCGAGCTGGCGCGGGCGTGGCTGAACGAAGTCTGGCAGCAGCTGCGCCCGCTGGCGCTCGGCAAGCCGGCCGTTTGGCCACGGATCTGGAGTACCTGAATAGTTGGCATGGGGAAGGCGCATGGAACTGACACCGAGAGAAAAGGACAAGCTGCTGGTCTTCACCGCCGCGCTGCTCGCCGAGCGGCGCAAGGCGCGTGGCGTCAAGCTCAACTACCCGGAAGCGGTGGCGCTGATCAGCGCGGCGATCATCGAAGGCGCCCGCGACGGGCGGACGGTAGCCGAGTTGATGAGCTACGGGACGACCGTCCTGACCCGTGACGAGGTCATGGAAGGGGTGCCGGAGATGATCCACGATATCCAGGTGGAAGCGACCTTTCCCGACGGTACCAAGCTGGTTACCGTCCATCACCCGATTATCTGAGGAGGGCGCGATGATTCCCGGAGAAATGCACGTCGACCCCGGCGAGATCGAACTCAACGCCGGCCGCGAGACGGTCACCTTGAGCGTGGCCAATACCGGCGACCGGCCGATCCAGGTCGGTTCGCACTATCACTTTGCCGAAACCAATGCCGCGCTGGTCTTCGATCGGGCGGCGGCGCTTGGCTTCCGCCTCGATATCGCCGCCGGAACCGCGGTACGCTTCGAACCCGGGCAGACGCGCAGCGTGCAACTGGTGGCGCTGGCCGGCGGGCGCAAGGTCTACGGTTTCAACGGCCTGGTGATGGGACCACTCGAATGAGCGTCAGAGCATGAGCGTCAAGATCTCCCGGCAAGCCTACGCCGAGATGTTCGGCCCGACCGTCGGTGACCGGCTGCGGCTGGCCGACACCGAGCTGTGGATCGCGGTCGAGGCCGATTTCACCGTTTACGGCGACGAGGTCAAGTTCGGCGGTGGCAAGGTCATCCGCGACGGCATGGGACAGAGCCAGGAGCCCGCCGCCGCAGTCGCCGATACGGTGATCACCAACGCGCTGATCGTCGACCACTGGGGAATCGTCAAGGCCGACATCGGCATCAAGGGCGGGCGGATTGCCGGTATCGGCAAGGCCGGCAACCCGGACATCCAGCCGGGCGTCAGCATCGTGATCGGCGGTAGCACCGAGATCATCGCCGGCGAAGGGATGATCGTCACCGCTGGCGGCATCGACAGCCACATCCATTTCATCTGCCCGCAGCAGATCGACGAAGCGCTGATGTCGGGGATCACTACCATGCTCGGCGGCGGCACCGGGCCGGCGACCGGCACCTATGCCACCACCTGCACGCCGGGGCCGTGGCACATCCAGCGCATGCTCGAAGCGGCCGAAGCGTTTCCGATGAACCTCGGCTTTTTCGCCAAGGGAAACGTTTCGCTGCCGGAGGCGCTGCGCGAACAGGTTCGCGCCGGCGCCATCGGCCTCAAGCTGCACGAGGACTGGGGGACCACCCCGGCGGCGATCGACAACTGCCTGTCGGTCGCCGACGAGATGGACGTGCAGGTGGCGATCCACACCGATACGCTCAACGAATCCGGCTTCGTCGAAACGACGCTGGCCGCTTTCAAGGGCCGCGCGATCCACACTTTCCATACCGAAGGCGCCGGTGGCGGGCACGCACCCGATATCCTGCGCGCGGTCGGCGAGGCCAACGTCCTGCCGTCGTCGACCAACCCGACGCGGCCCTACACCGTCAACACCATCGACGAGCATCTCGACATGCTGATGGTTTGTCACCACCTCGACCCGGCGATCGCCGAAGACGTCGCCTTTGCCGAAAGCCGCATCCGCCGCGAGACGATCGCCGCCGAGGACATCCTGCACGACCTCGGCGCGCTGTCGATGATGTCGTCGGATTCGCAGGCGATGGGCCGGGTCGGCGAAGTGATCATCCGCACCTGGCAGACCGCGCACAAGATGAAGGTGCAGCGCGGCCATCTGCCGGCGCCGGCGGCGACCGCCGGACCGCAAGCGGGCGACAACGATAATTTCCGCGTCAAGCGCTATCTCGCCAAGTACACCATCAACCCGGCGATCACGCACGGGATCAGCGATCTGGTCGGCTCGATAGCGGTCGGCAAGCTCGCCGATCTGGTGCTGTGGAAGCCGGCGTTCTTCGGCGTCAAGCCGACGCTGATCGTCAAGGGCGGGATGATCGCCGCGGCCGCAATGGGCGACGCCAATGCCTCGATCCCGACGCCGCAACCGGTGCACTATCGGCCGATGTTCGGTGCTTTCGGCAAGGCGCTGCGGACTTCCGTCACATTTGTTTCGCAGGCGGCGCTGGATAATCCCGAGGTCGCTGCACTGCAATTGAGCAAACCCCTGGTTGCCGTGCGCCAGACGCGCCAGCTCCGCAAGTCGGACATGGTGCACAATGACGCGACGCCGAAGATCGACGTCGACCCTGAAACCTATGCCGTTCGCGCCGATGGCGAGCTGCTGGCCTGCGAACCGGCCAGTGTCCTGCCGATGGCGCAGCGTTACTTCCTGTTCTGAGCCGAGCATGCTTTTCGCCGAATCCTTCGCCGATGACCAGACCCCCGCCAGCGATGGCCCGGTGCTCCGCCTGGTGCTGCCTTACGACGCCCGGCGCAAGAGCCGCCAGCGGGTGATCCTGGTCAGCGGCGAGGAACTGGGCTATGTCCTGCCGTCGGGCACCGTGCTGCGTCAGGGTGACCGCCTGTTGACCGGCAACGGGCTGGTGGTCGCGGTCGAGGCGGCCGCCGAAATGTTGCTTGAAATTCGATCTGGCGATCTACTGCAGCTGGCACGCGCCGCCTACCATCTCGGCAACCGGCACGTTCCGGTGCAACTCGGTGAAGGCTTTCTGCGCTTGCAGCCGGACCACGTCCTGGCCGAGATGCTGGTCGGCCTGGGTTGCGAGGTCAGCGAGGTCGAGGCACCGTTTGACCCCGAGGGCGGCGCCTACGGCACTGCGGCGCACGGCGATGCGCATGCCGCCGGTCATGGCTACCGGCAGCCACACAGCGCCGAGGCTGTTGAAGCGCATCATCCCGGGCACGGACCGCATCGTACGTCGCCGAAGATCCACGAGTTCAAGTGAGCAGGTGATCTGGCGAGCACGTGAACCTTGTCCTGCCGCGTCTCCTGCAACTGGCCAGCCCGGCACTGCCGGTCGGCGCCTACTCCTATTCGCAAGGGCTGGAGTGGGCGGTCGAGAGCGGCCTGGTGCGCGATCAGGGCAGCGCGCAGGAGTGGGTCACCGGTCTGCTGGAGGAGGGTCTGGGCCGCTTCGAAGCACCGCTTCTCGCCTCGCTGCAGCGCGCGTGGGCTGCCTTTGCGCATCGCGAGGTGGAGCGTCTGAACGCCGATTTCCTGGCCAGTCGCGAGTCGTCGGAGCTGCGCGCCGAGACGGTGCAGATGGGCTATTCGCTGCGCCGCCTGTGGCACGAGCTTGCCGACTTCCCGGTGCCGCCCGAATTCGACGCGCTGCCTGAAGTCTCTTTTCCGGCCGGCTGGGCGCTCGCCGCCGCAGCCTGGGAAATCCCGGTGCGCGATTCGCTGACCGCGTACCTGTGGTCGTGGTGCGAAAACCAGGTGATGGCAGCGCTCAAGGCGGTGCCGCTCGGGCAGGCCGCCGGGCAGCGGATGCTGCTGGCGCTCGGCAGTCGCGTCCCGACCGTCGTCGAGCAGGCGCTCGATCTGCCCGAGGAACGCTGGAGCAACTTCTGCCCCGGGCTGGCGCTGGCCTGCAGCCGCCACGAAACGCAATATTCGAGACTCTTCCGATCATGACACCAAGCGATCCCCGAATGACCCGCCGTCCCGCCCTGCGCATCGGCATCGGTGGCCCGGTCGGCTCCGGCAAGACGGCGCTGACCCTGGCCCTGTGCCTGGCGCTGCGCGAGCGCTACAGCCTGGGCGTGGTGACCAATGACATTTACACTGCTGAAGACGCCAAGTTTCTGGTCCGGCACGCGGCGCTGCCGCAGGAGCGCATTCTCGGCGTCGAGACCGGCGGTTGCCCGCACACCGCGATCCGCGAGGACGCCTCGATCAACCTCGAAGCCGTCGCCCGCCTGACCACCGCCTTCCCGGACATCGAGATCGTTCTGGTCGAATCCGGCGGCGACAACCTGGCGGCGACTTTCAGCCCCGAACTCTCGGACCTGACGCTGTACGTGATCGACGTCGCCGCCGGCGAAAAGATCCCGCGCAAGGGCGGTCCGGGGATCACCCGGTCGGACCTGCTGGTGATCAACAAGACCGACCTCGCACCGATGGTCGGTGCCTCGCTGGAGGTGATGGACAGGGACAGCCGCCGCATGCGCGGCGAGCGGCCGTTTGTCTTCAGCAACATGAAGACCGGCGAGGGGCTGCCCGAGATCATTGCCTTCATCGAGTCGCAGGGCTTGCTGGCCGATGCCGGCAGCGGGTCGGGAGCCTGATCCAGAATGGGGACGGATCATGGTTGGTCTGAACGTGCGCTTCTGCCAACAGCTGAGGTCAGGGCTGCGAACGCGAACGCTGCTTGACAAGCAAGCCCCGTCCTTCCATGCTGGCGCGCTGGCGTTGCCAGCCGCCGGCACGCGTTGCGCGTGGTGCGCCCCTGCCGGGTCTGGTGTCAGCGGTAACGCCCCCGAGACCAGCGATGCGAGGAGACAAAATGAAGCTGCATTCCCTGCTCTTGCCGCTGTTGCGCAAGTCCCTGACCGTCCTCGCTGCCGCTGGTCTGGCATTCGCCGCCGCCGCGGAGACCAAATGGGACATGCCGACGCCGTATCCGGTGAACAACTTCAGATTTCCTGATCCCGGCCGGGAATGTAGGTAGAATTCCGGAATTGCGAGTAGCACTTTATTTCGAAGGCCATAATTTTCGTATGGCATAGACCAAGCGTCGCTAGGAGTGCAAGG
>NZ_JAPUVQ010000093.1:0-30060 GCF_029255145.1 Accumulibacter sp. | reverse complement strand
TCAGCGTGCGGTGCGGGATGCACAGCGGTGGCCTTTCCAGTTCGACCGCCTTGACGTGCCCGTTTTCCATCAGGCTGGTCAGTGCGAACCTGCGGCCAGCATCGTCTCCTACGGGGTGCGAGAAATAATTGTCTCCTCCAACGAAGTAGATCGCTTGGCCATCCTTCTCCAGAATCGCCAACCCTTCTCCCACTTTCTGCGCACCATCCGGAAACCCTGGAAGCCACGACTGCCTCAACGCCTGCTCCTCCTTGCACCCCCCAGCGACGCTCGGTCTTTGCCATACGAAATTTATGGACGTCAGAATAAAGTGCCACTGTAAATTCCGGAATTCTACCTGCATTCCCGACCGAGATCAGGAAGTCTGAAATTCTACCCAATGCCTTGCTGCTGGTGTTGGCGCACATGATCGGCAGTGTGGTGCGGAGCAACGGCCTTGTTGCGGCAAATGTAACCCCGGCGTAACCCCAACAAAAAGCCCGACCTTGCGGACCGGGCTAAATGCTTGATTCTTTGGTGGTGATGGGTGGAATTGAACCACCGACCTATGGGTTATGAATCCATCGCTCTAACCAACTGAGCTACATCACCTCAGGGCGGCAGATTATAGGACCCGCGCCAGTTGGTGGTCAAGCTGCAAACACACGCAGTCGACCAGAGCCACTGTGCAGGCGGATTCCGCTGCAGCCAGCAGCGCCTGCCCGGTCCGCCGCGAAACGCTCACATCAGCACGATGTCGTATTGCTCCTGGCTGTAGCTGGGCTCGGCCTGCAGCGAAATCGGCTTGCCGATGAAGTCGGAGAGCATCGCCAGACCTTGCGACTCCTCGTCGAGAAAACGGTCGATAACCGCCAGGTTGCCGAGCACGCGGTATTCGCGCGCGTCGAACTGGCGGGCCTCGCGCAGCAACTCGCGCAGGATCTCGTAGCACACGGTGCGCGCTGTCCGGACCTCGCCACGCCCGCCGCAGGTTGGACACTCTTCACAGAGGACATGCGAAAGCGATTCGCGCGTCCGCTTGCGGGTCATTTCGACCAACCCCAACGCGGTGAAGCCGTTCACCGTCAGTCGCGTATGGTCGCGCGCCAGCGCCTTGTTGAACTCGCTGAGCACCGCCGCCCGGTGCACTTCATTTTCCATGTCGATGAAGTCGATGATGATGATCCCGCCGAGGTTGCGCAGACGCAGCTGCCGGGCGATGGTCTGCGCCGCTTCGAGATTGGTCTTGAAGATCGTGTCGTCGAAGTTGCGCACGCCGACGAAACCGCCGGTGTTGACGTCGATGGTGGTCATCGCCTCGGTCTGATCGATGATCAGGTAGCCCCCCGACTTGAGATCGACCCGGCGCGCCAGCGCCTTCTGGATCTCGTCCTCGACGCCGTGCAGGTCGAACAGCGGTCGGGCGCCGGTGTAATGCTCCAGCAAGGGCTCGACTGTCGGGGTGTATTCGGCGGCAAATGCCTTCAGTCTCTGGAAGTTCTCGCGCGAGTCGATGACGATGCCGGCGGTATCGGGATGGACGCAGTCGCGCAGCACGCGCTGCGCCAGCGACAATTCCTGATAGAGCAGCGAAGGCGGCGCGGCGGTGGTCGACTGAAGCTGGATATCACGCCAGATCTTGCGAAGGTACTCGACGTCCTTGGCGAGTTCGGATTCGCTGGCGTTCTCGGCCATCGTCCGGACGATGAAGCCGCCGGTTTCGTCGCTCGGCACCAGGCGCGACAACTTTTCGCGCAGCGCTTCGCGTTCAGACTCCCTTTCGATCCGCTGCGAAATGCCAATGTGCTTGTCCTGCGGCAGATAGACCAGCATCCGCCCGGCGATCGAGACCTGCGTCGACAAGCGGGCGCCCTTGGTGCCCATCGGATCCTTGATCACCTGCACGAGAATGCTCTGGCCCTCGAACAGCAAGCGCTCGATCGGCCGCAACGGCTCATCGTTGGTGCGCGGTTCCCGGATGTCGGCAACGTGCAGGAATGCGGTACGGCCGAGGCCAATCTCGATGAACGCCGACTGCATCCCCGGCAGGATGCGAACGATGCGTCCAACATACACATTGCCGACGAAGCCGCGACTCGAACTGCGCTCGATATGCAGTTCCTGGACGGCGCCCTGGTGCATGACCGCGACGCGTGTTTCCTGCGGGGTGAAGTTGATCAGTATCTCTTCGGACATGGGGCGGCGATCTGGATAATGAGGGTAAGATTGCGGTTTGCCGCATTCGGCATTCTACCCTGTCATGCCGCCTCCCCGGATGTCCCTCAATGTAGCGACCGCGCTCGTCTCGGCGTGCCATTCTCCCGAGTTGCTCGCTCCTGCGGGTTCTCCGACCATGCTGCGGACCGCGCTGGCCTTCGGTGCCGACGCCATTTATGCCGGGCAACCGCGCTACAGCCTGCGCGTGCGCAACAACGAGTTCGGCAGGATCGAGGCACTGGCTGGCGCGATCGACGACGCGCACGCAGCGGGCCGCAAGTTGTACGTGGTCAGCAACGTCCTGCCGCACAACAGCAAGGTCCGCAGCTACCTCGCCGACATGGCGCCGGTGGTGGCGCTCAAACCCGACGCGCTGATCATGGCCGACCCCGGGCTGATCGACCTGGTTCGCGAAAACTGGCCAGAGATGCCGGTACATCTCTCGGTGCAGGCCAATACCGTCAACTTTGCCGCCGCGCACTTCTGGCGCAAGATCGGGATCAGCCGGATCATCCTGTCGCGCGAGCTGTCGCTCGACGAAGTGGCGGAAATTCGCCAGGAGTGTCCGGAAATGGAACTGGAAGTCTTTGTTCACGGCGCCCTGTGCATCGCGTACTCGGGCCGCTGCCTGCTGTCAGGCTACTTCAACCACCGCGATCCCAACCAGGGCACGTGCACCAATTCGTGCCGCTGGGATTACAAGCTGAAGGCTGCAGGTACCGCCGACGCTGACCGGCCGGGTGCCTGCAGCTCGACCAGCGCTGGCGGCAGCGCGATCGGCGACTGGCTGCTCGAAGAAAAAGAGCGCCCGGGCGAACTGATGCCGATCGATGAAGACGAGCACGGCACCTACATCATGAACTCGAAGGACCTGCGGGCGGTCGAGCACGTCCGGCGACTGACCGAGATCGGCGTCGATTCGCTGAAGATCGAAGGGCGCACCAAGTCGGCCTACTACGTCGCACGGACCACGCAGGTCTACCGCCGCGCGATCGACGACGCGGTTGCCGGCCGCCCATTCGATCCCGGCCTGCTCGGCGAACTCGAGGGCCTGGCCAATCGTGGCTACACCGACGGCTTCTACCAGCGCCACCACGAACACGAGATGCAGAACTACCTGCGAGGCCACTCCGAATCGGGGCGCAGCCTCTACGTCGGCGATGTGATCGACTGGCATCCCGGCCGCCAACTGGCGCTGATCGACGTCAAGAACCGCATCTCGGTTGGCGATCGGCTGGAAATCATCCATCCCTCGGGCAATCGCCTGGTCGCACTCGAACACATGGAAAGTCTGGACGGCGCCGTAATCCGCGTCGCCCCGGGCAACGGTCATCGGGTATGGATCCCGCTGCCGGCCGAGTTGCCGGGCGCGATGCTCGCGCGCTTCGTCTGATTGGCTCGACGCAGATGGACCGGCCACACCTCTTCGTCGATATCTCGGCACACGGTTTTGGCCACCTGGCGCAGGTCGCGCCAGTGCTCGAGGCGCTGGGCAAGCGCCTGCCGGCGTTGCGCCTGAGCATCCGCAGCGGCCTGCCGACCGCCAAGCTGCGGGCCCGCGTAGCGGCCGACTTCAGCCACCTGCCGGGGAGCAGCGACTTCGGCTACGTGATGCATGACGCCGTAAGCCTCGACCTCGACGCGACCGCTCAGGCCTATCGCCGCCAGCATGCTGACTGGAATCGGCTGGTCGAGAGCGACGCCCAACTCTTCCGCCAGCTCAAGCCGAATCTGGTGCTCAGCGACGTCGCCTACCTGCCGCTCGCCGGCGCCGCGCGCGCAGGAATTCCTGCGGTCGCCATGTGCTCGCTCAACTGGGCCGAGCTTTTTGCGCATTTCTTCGCCAGCGAGGACTGGGCGCCGACGATTCATCGCCAGATGCTGGAAGCGTACCGCAGCGCCGAATGCTTCCTGCGGCTCACGCCGGGAATGGCGATGAGCGACCTGCCAGGGCTGCGTACCATCGGCCCGATCGCTGCCGTTGGTGGCGACTGCCGGCAGGAACTGCGCCGGCAACTTGGCTGCAGCGGCGAGCAGCGACTGGTCCTGATTGCTTTCGGCGGTGTCGAGAAGCAACTGCCGGTCGACCAATGGCCGCCGCTCGCCGGTCTGCACTGGCTGATTCCGCAGGCCTGGCAGATCGACCAGCCCGGCTTCACCGACTTCGAAGCGCTGGGTCGCCCGATCACGGATCTGATGCGCGCGGTCGACGCCGTGCTCACCAAACCCGGCTACGGCACTTTCGCCGAAGCCGCCTGCAACGGCACCCCGCTGCTCTACCTGCGGCGCGAAGACTGGCCGGAGCAGGATGTCCTGATCGCCTGGCTGCAACAGCACGGCCGTTGCCGCGAGGTCAGCGATGCCGACCTGCTTGCTGGTCGACTGCGACCAGCACTGGCGGCTTTATGGAGCCAAGCCCCGCCGGCAGTTCCGCGGCCGTCTGGCGCAGACGAAGCAGCGGCAGCGCTGTTGCCGTGGTTGGCAACCGCTGGCAAGGCGTAGCCGCTCCTTGTCGGGCCCAACCCGGGCAGTGGTTCCGTTCCGAGCTCTTGCCGCACGCGCCAGTTCGGTCTTGGTGGGCAGGAACGCTGGCCGCGACGTTGTGACGGCCGGCGCCAGACCGCCGTCGGTCCCGGGGTTCATGCGCCACGGCTGCGGAAGCACGCAGCACCTTGACAGGACAAGCGTGTAACCGACAGACTCGCGGCGGCTGCGCGCATTTCCTTCGGGACTGGCGGGGCCTCGCAGCATGGCCCTTTGATCGATGGGGCGATCGGTGCGAAGATTCACCCCTCTTGCCATCCGCTCCGGCCCCGGCATTCGCTCTCAAACCTGCAGCCGTCAGGCTACCAAAGCTGCCCGCGTCTGTTACCACGTCATCCCCAGAACCCCATGGAAATCGCTCATCTCCCGCCCCGGCAGCCAACTTCGACGGCGTCATCCGACGCGGCTGCAGGCTCTTCCGGATCAGCAAGAGCACCGGAACTAACGGCGATGCTGGTGGCCGACATCGGTGGCACACGCGCACGCTTCGCGCTGCTCGACGATCAGGGCTTGCCGCATCTGGTTCGAATTCTTGCGGTGGCTGATTTCGCCGGGCCGGTGGAGGCGATCGAGGCCTACCTCGGAGAAGTCGGCTGCGCCGACTTGCGTGCCGCGGCGATTGCCCTCGCCGCTCCGATCGACGAGCAGCTGATCCGGCTGACCAATGGATCGTGGACCTTCTCGTGCGCGGAAATGAAGGCGCGGCTCGGAATTTCCCGGCTGCTGTTGCTCAACGACTTCACGGCTCTTGCCCTCTCGCTCCCGCGCCTGCCGGCCGGCGAGCTACGGCAGGTAGGCGGCGGCACGACCTTGGCGCTGGCCCCCAAGGCGGTGCTCGGGCCGGGCACCGGCCTCGGCGTCTCCGGCGTCGTTTTCGATCGCGGCCGCTGGTTGGCGCTGGCCGGCGAAGGTGGACACTGCTCGCTGGCACCCGCTGATGGGCGTGAGTCGGCAATTCTCGCCCTCGCCTGGCGTGAACTGCAGCACGTCTCCGCCGAGCGGCTGCTGTCCGGTAGCGGCCTGCCGCTGCTGCATCGCCTGGTCGCCGAGGTCGACGGCCGGGCGTGCGAGGCCTTGACTCCGGCCGAGATCGTTGCGCGGGCCCTGGCCAATGAAGATGTCCAGTGCAGCGCGGTGGTCGACACCTTCTGCGCGATGCTCGGCTCGATGGCGGGTAATCTGGCGCTGACCCTCGGTGCCCGAGGCGGCGTCTACATCGGGGGTGGTATCATTCCTCGCCTCGGCGATCTCTTTGATCGGTCCGCCTTTCGCGCCCGCTTCGAAACCAAGGGGCGCTTCGCCGCCTACTTGGCCGCAATCCCGACCTATGTAATGCTCTCGCCTACGCCGGCGCTACTGGGCGCTGCTCACGCCCTGGCCGAGAGCGACGATGGCCCATGAACCCTACTGGAGTACTTCCCTGATGTCCGATGCCGCTGCAGCCCAACCCGAAAGCGAACCCCTGCGCTCCCAGATCGACCACAAGCTGCTCTGCCAGGTGGCCACCGAACGATCCGTCGCCGGCAAGGCGGAGTTCTACCATGCGCTGGCGCAGGTCGCCCGCGAACAACTGGCGAAACGTTGGGTCGAGACCCAGCACGCCGATCGCGAGAGCCAGGCGCGGCGCGTCTATTACCTGTCGATGGAATTCCTGATCGGCCGGGCGATGAACAACGCCCTGTCGGCTCTCGATCTTCGCGAGCAGGCGGCGGCTGTTTTTGCCCCGCCGGGCCCGTCGCTGGACGAGGTGATGGAATGCGAACCCGACGCGGCCCTCGGCAACGGTGGTCTCGGGCGCCTGGCGGCGTGCTTCCTGGATTCGATGGCCACCCTGGGACTTCCCTCCTGGGGCTATGGCGTTCGCTACGAGTATGGAATGTTCGCCCAGTCGATCGTCAACGGCCAGCAGGTCGAGAAGCCGGAAGCCTGGGTGCACGATCGCTCGCCGTGGGAATTCCCGCGCAGCGGCAAGCACTATACGGTGCATTTCGGCGGTACCGCCGAGCACCATGGCGAGTGGGCGGAGTGGCACGCCGCCGATTCGGTGGAAGCCAAGGCCTTCGACCACGTGATTCCGGGTTACGGTACCGAGCGGGTCAGCACCTTGCGGCTGTGGAAGGCAGCGGCGCCATCGGAGATCGACCTCGGCGCCTTCAATACCGGCGACTACCAGCGCGCGGCCGAGTTCAAGAACCGTTTCGAGAACATCTCGTGGGTGCTCTATCCGAACGACAGCACCTCGGCCGGCCGCGAGCTGCGCCTGCGGCAGGAGTACTTCTTCGTCTCGGCATCGATGCAGGACATCCTCGAGCGCCACCTTACCGAGTACGGCAGCTTCTGCAATCTGGCGGAAAAGGTCGCCATCCACCTCAATGACACGCACCCGGCGATCGGCGTCGCCGAGTTGATGCGCTTGCTGGTCGACCAACACGAGATGCGCTGGAACGACGCCTGGGACCAATGCCGCCGGATTTTCTCCTACACCAACCACACCCTGATGCCGGAAGCGCTGGAAACCTGGAAGGTGACGCTGATGCAGCGGGTCCTGCCGCGTCACATGCTGATCATCTATCGCATCAACCAGGAGTTTCTCGACGAAGTGGTTCGCCTCTACCCCGGC
This sequence comes from Accumulibacter sp., assembly GCF_029255145.1. Lineage (GTDB taxonomy): Bacteria > Pseudomonadota > Gammaproteobacteria > Burkholderiales > Rhodocyclaceae > Accumulibacter. Next base: position 22,700 of record NZ_JAPUVQ010000093.1, on the reverse strand, counting down.
GACATCGACCTGATGCGGCGGGTGTCGCTGATCGACGACGGCAATGGCCACGAAAAGGACAAGCGGGTGCGCATGGCGCACCTGAGCATCGTCGGCAGCCACCGGATCAACGGCGTCTCGCAGCTGCATTCGGACTTGATGGTGCAGACCATCTTTGCCGATTTCGCCCGCCTGTACCCCGAGCGTTTTCACAACAAGACCAACGGCGTGACGCCGCGGCGCTGGCTGGCTCAGGCCAATCGGCCGCTGTCGAAGCTGCTCGATGAGAGTATCGGCAAGAACTGGCGCCTCGATCTCGATCGCCTGCACGAACTGCGGTCCAGCGCCGACGACCCGGCTTTCGGCGCTGCTTTCGCCGCCGCCAAGCGCAGCAACAAGCTGCGCCTGGCCGACTACGTCGCGCGTGAAGTGGGCGTCACGCTGAACCCGGACAGCCTGTTCGACGTGCAGGTCAAGCGCATCCACGAGTACAAGCGGCAGTTGCTCAACGTCCTGCACGTGATCACCCGTTACAACGCGCTGCGTGACGGCTCGGCCGTCGACTGCGCGCCGCGCAGCGTGATTTTCGCCGGCAAGGCGGCGTCGTCGTATCACATGGCGAAGCAGGTGATCCGGCTGATCAACGACGTCGCGGCGGTGGTGAACAACGATCCGCGCACCCGCGACATGCTGCAGGTCGTCTTCATTCCCAACTACGGAGTTTCCGTCGCCGAACTGATCATGCCGGCAGCGAACCTGTCGGAACAGATTTCGACCGCCGGCACCGAAGCGTCGGGCACCGGCAACATGAAGCTCTCGCTCAATGGGGCGTTGACCATCGGCACCGAGGACGGCGCCAACATCGAGATCCGCGACCAGGTCGGCGCCGACAACATCTTCATTTTTGGCAACAACACCGCGCAGGTCGCTGCTCTCAGGCAGGAGGGCTACCACCCGAACGAGGTTTACCACGACGATCCGGCGCTCAAGGAAGCGCTCGACAAGATCGACGGCGGTTTCTTCTCGCCCGGCGATCGCCCGCGCTATCACGACGTTTTCAATTGCCTGGTCCATTATGGTGACCACTACCAGCTGCTCGCCGACTATGCGGACTACGTGGCGACCCAGCAGCGTGTCGACGCGCTCTATCTGACGCCTGCCGAGTGGCAGCGCAAGGCGATCCTCAACGTTGCCGGCATGGGCTTGTTCTCGGCCGACCGGACGATCCGCGACTACGCCAACGACACCTGGAACTTACGAACACTGACTCCCTGAGGAACTCGCAGATGATTGACAATGCAGAGATTATTTCCCTTTGCCGGGCCGAGCACGGCAACCCCTACGCAGTCCTCGGCATGCACACCGACGCCGACGACCGACTGTGGGTCCGCAGCCTGCAACCGGGCGCACGTTCGGTCGCGGTACTGGACGCCAAGACCGGCAAGCAGGTCGCCGAACTCGCCCAGCGCGAGATCAAAGGCGTCGAGGGCTTCTTCGAGGGGGTCATTCCCCGCCGCCGCAAGGATTTTTCGTACCGCCTGCGGATCACCTGGGAGCACGGCGTCCAGGAAACCGACGACCCTTACCGTTTCTGGGCCGTCCTCGGCGAGATGGACGTCTGGCTGCTTGCCGAAGGCTCGCACCTGCGGCCGTTCGAGCGCCTCGGTGCGCACCTGACCGAGATCGATGGCGTCGCCGGTACCGCTTTCGCGGTCTGGGCGCCCGACGCGCAGCGGGTCAGCGTGGTTGGCGACTTCAACACCTGGGACGGTCGCCGGCACCCGATGCGTCTGCGCCGGGAATGCGGGGTGTGGGAGATATTTCTGCCGGGAGTGGCCGCCGGAGCGCGTTACAAGTACGAAATACGCTCTCGCGATGGGCATCTGCTGCCACTCAAGTCGGACCCCTACGGCTTCGAAGCCGAAATGCGCCCGTCGACGGCCTCGGTGGTCTGCGCCCTGCCGCCGCCAGTCGAGCCCGTCCCGGTACCGGCTGGCGAGCAGTTGGGTGCCCCCTTGAGCATCTACGAAGTTCACCTGGCTTCGTGGCGGCGGGCCGACGACGGCGGCTTCCCGGACTGGCAGCGGCTGAGCGAAACGCTGATCCCGTACGTGGTCGACCTCGGTTTCACCCATCTCGAACTGTTGCCGATCTCCGAGCATCCCTTCGACGGTTCCTGGGGCTACCAGCCGCTCGGCCTGTACGCGCCGACCGCGCGTCACGGCAGCCCGGCCGGCTTCTGCCAGTTCGTCGGCGCCTGTCACGCCGCCGGATTGCGGGTGATCGTCGACTGGGTGCCGGCGCACTTCCCGACCGACGAACACGGCCTCTCGCGTTTCGACGGCAACCCGCTCTACGAGCACGCCGACCCGCGCGAAGGCATGCATCAGGACTGGGGCACGCTGATCTACAACTTCGGCCGCCGCGAAGTCAGCAACTACCTGATCGGCAATGCGCTGTTCTGGATCGAGCGCTACGGCGTCGATGGCCTGCGCGTCGATGCCGTGGCATCGATGCTCTATCGCGACTACAGCCGCTCGGAAGGGCAGTGGGTGCCGAATGTGCACGGCGGCCGCGAAAACATCGAGGCCGTTGCCTTCCTACGCCGGATGAACGAGGTCCTTGGCCAGGAGCACCCCGCCGCCGACACTCACGCCGAGGAATCGACCGCCTGGCCAATGGTCAGCCGGCCGCCGTCGATGGGCGGCCTGGGTTTCCACTACAAGTGGAACATGGGCTGGATGCACGACGTCCTCTCGTACATGTCGCAGGATCCGATCCATCGTCGCTATCATCACAACAAGCTCAGTTTCGGGATGATGTACGCCTTTACCGAGAACTTCGTCCTGCCGCTGTCGCACGACGAAGTGGTACACGGCAAGGGTTCGCTGATCAACAAGATGCCTGGCGACACCTGGCAGAAGTTCGCCAACCTGCGCTCGCTGTACGGTTTCATGTGGGCGCATCCGGGCAAGAAGCTGCTGTTCATGGGCGGCGAGTTCGGCCAGTGGAGCGAATGGAATCACGACACCTCGCTCGACTGGGCGCTGCTCGATTTCCCGACGCACGCTGGCATCCGTAACCTGGTCCGCGACCTCAACAGCCTCTACCGCAGCCGTCCGGCGCTGCATCAGGTCGATTTCGAGCCCGCCGGTTTCGAATGGATCGCCGCCGACGATGCCGAGTCGTCGGTCGTCGCCTTCGTCCGCTGGACGCGGGACCGTTCCCGCGCCATGCTCTATGTCGGCAACTTCACTCCGGTCGTTCGCCACGCTTACCGGGTTGGCGTCCCGATGGCCGGCAAGTACTACGAGCGGATCAATACCGACTCGCAGCATTACGGCGGCGGCAACGTCGGCAACGGGCCGGACGGGATCACCGCCGAGCGGGCGTCTGCGCACGGTCGTGAGTGGTCGCTGAATCTCACCCTGCCGCCGCTGGCGGCGCTGTTCCTCGAATGGGTGCCGTGACCACCGCCCTAACGCTCGAAGCCGGGCGACCATGGCCGCTCGGCGCCCACTGGGACGGCCGCGGGGTGAACTTCGCGCTCTTCTCGGCGCATGCCGAAGCCGTCGAGCTGTGCATCTTCGACGGCGACAGCATGCGCGCGCTGCCCGTTCGCCAGTGTAGCGATCAGGTCTGGCACGCTTACCTCGCCGGCGCCGCTCCCGGGCTGTGCTACGCCTACCGCGTGGCTGGCCCTGCGGCGCCCGACAGTGGTCAGCGCTTCGACCCCGCCAGGCTGCTGCTCGACCCCTGCGCGCGTCAGATCGTCGGCCGCTTTTCCTGGACGGCGCTGGACGATCCGGCGCAGACCCCGCGCGCCTGCGTGGTCGACGAAACCTTCGACTGGGACGGCGATGCGCCGCCGGCAATAGCATGGGCGGATACGATCCTCCACGAAGTTCATGTCAAGGGTGTCAGCCGGCAGCACCCCGACGTCCCCGAGCCGCTGCGCGGCACCTACGCCGGACTCGCCTCGCCGGCGATGATCGCCCACTTCCAGCGGCTGGGTGTCACCGCGCTCAGTCTCCTGCCGGTACACCACTTCCTCGACGAGCAACGACTGGCCAGCGAAGGGCGGGTCAATTACTGGGGTTACAACACGCTCGCCTTTTTCGCGCCCGAGCCGCGCTATGCCGCCCGGATCGGCGGCCAGACGGTGATCGACGAGTTCAAGACGATGGTGCGGACGCTGCACGCCGCCGGCCTCGAAGTGATCCTCGACGTGGTCTTCAACCACACCGCCGAGACCGACGAATTCGGCCCGACGCTCTCGTTTCGCGGCATTGACAACCAGAGCTACTACCTGCTGCCGCCGGGCAATCTCGCCGCTTACGAGAACTTCAGCGGTTGCGGCAACACCCTCAACCTCACCCACCCACGCGTCCTGCAGCTGGTCATGGATGCCTTGCGCTATTGGGTCGGCGTGATGCACGTCGACGGTTTCCGCTTCGACCTGGCGGCCGCTCTCGCCCGCGACAGCGCTTTTCTGCCGGCGCTCCGGCAGGATCCGATGCTGCAGCAGGTCAAGCTGATCGCCGAACCCTGGGACATGGGTCCGGATGGCTACCAGCTGGGGCGATTCCTGCCGGGCTGGAGCGAATGGAACGACCGCTTCCGCGACGACGTTCGCGCCTTCTGGCTGACCGGCGAGGTCGGCGTCGGCGCGCTGGCACAGCGGCTGGCCGGATCGAGCGAACTGTTCGGTGGCGCCGGCCGCGCACCCCAGGCCGGCGTCAACTTCATTACCGCGCACGACGGCTTTACCCTGCGCGACCTGGTCAGCTACCAGGACAAACACAACGAGCTCAATGGCGAGGACAATCGCGACGGCCACGGGCACAACCTGTCGTGGAACTGCGGCGAGGAAGGTGACAGCAATGACCCGCTGGTGCTCGAAAAGCGCCGCCGCCTGCAGCGCGCGCTATTGACCACCCTGCTGGTCGCCCAGGGTGTTCCGATGCTTCAGGGCGGAGACGAGATCGGCCGCACGCAGGCCGGCAACAACAACGCCTACTGCCAGGACAACGCCATGACCTGGCTCGACTGGCGCACTGCCGACAGCGATCTGATCGACTTCGTCGCCGGGCTGATCGCCTTGCGGCGGCGCTTCCCGCAACTGCGGCGAAACAGCTGGCTGACCGGCGAGGGCGGCGGCGAGGCCCGGCAACCCGATGTGCTGTGGTGGCATCCGGCCGGACGACCGATGGCCATGGCCGATTGGCAATCGGCAACGCTGGGCACCTTCGCCGTGCAACTCGCCAGCGACTTGCCCGGCGCCGGGCAGCCGCCGGACAGCCGACTGCTGCTGTGCCTGATCAACCGCGACGAAATACCGGTGCCTTTTCTGCTGCCGGCGGGCGTATGGCAACAACGCTGCGACAGTAGCGCGCCGCAGCCATTCGCCGCCGGCCGACGCGAGACGACCAGCCTGGTCGCCGCGCGCAGCATCCAGCTGCTCAGCCGGGAATAGCTGGCCGGCGCTGTTGTGTTCGTCGGCCCAGCCGCCGTCGAATCAGCGCCAGCCACGCATCAGCGCGACGCCGTGGCCGCCGTTGCTGCAGGCCAGGTCGAGCATCTCGGGCTGCAGCCCGCCGAGAGCGTAGACCGGTAGCGGCGAGCGTTCGACCAGGCGCGAAAACTCCGGCCAGCCGATTCCGACGAGGCCGGGGTGGCTGGGCGTCGGCAGCACCGGGCCGAGGACGGCAAAGTCCAGTCCGAGTTGCGCCGCCCGCAGCAGATCGGCAGCGCTGTGGCACGAGGCGGCAAGGTGGTCGAAGTCGGGCCGTCGCTCGACCTGCCACAGCCGCGTCGACGACAGGTGCAGTCCGTGCGCGCCGACCGCGCGAGCGAGTTCCTGGTCGTCGTTGACCAGCACACGCGCGTTCTGGTAACGGCGCGCCAGCGCCATCACCTCGCCGGCGAAGGACCGGCGCTGCGCTGGCGCCAGCGTCTTGTCGCGCAACTGCAGCAGCCGCAGCCCCTGTGCCAGCGCTCCCGCCAGCCGCGCCAGTTCCGCCGCCGGGCCATTCTCCTCGGCATTGCTCAGGGCATACACCGCCGGCAGGTCGAGCGCGCGCAGGATCGGTCCGTTGGCGGGCAGGATCGGTGCGACGCTGGGCGCCTCGCCGACCTTCAACCAGGCAAAGGCGCTGTGTTCCAGCGGCGTGACTTGCCCGTGCCACGAGCTGACGCGGAAAAAGCGCAGGCGCACGGTGGCATGCGGATAGGTGAACTCGCAGCAGACCCACGGCCAAAGCCGGTCGACGGTAATCCCCAGTTCTTCGTGCAGCTCGCGAACCAGCGCTTCGCGGACGCTCTCGCCGGCTTCGACCTTGCCGCCGGGGAACTCCCAGTAACCCGCATAGACCTTCCCGGTCGGGCGTTGCGCCATCAGGAACTCCGGCGCCGCCGGGTGACCACGCAGCAGCACTGCTGCGGCAACTTCGGTCACTTCCCCGACGGGCGCGAGTCGACTGGGAGGGTCGGGCAGGCCGGCCGAGCCGACTGCGCCGAGCGCGGCAGCTGTCGGGATCCGGGTCATCTGCCGGCCGGCGTCACCGGGGGATTTCGCCTCACGACGTGCGCGCCGAACGCTTGCGCTTGCCCGCCGCAGCAGTGCGCACGGCGGTCGCGGGCGTCGATCGCTGCCCGCCGTCGGCGCTGCGCTGCCGGCCCGCCCAATCGCGGGCGAACTGCCAGGCGACACGGCCACTGCGCGATCCGCGCTCGAGCGCCCAGTTGAGCGCATCGCGTTCGGCGCGGAAGACTTCGGCGTCGGCACAGCCAAAGGTCTTCAACCAGTGCGCGACGATGTTGAGATAGGCGTCCTGATCGAAAGGGTAGAAGGAAATCCACAGGCCGAAACGCTCGGAGAGCGAGATCTTCTCCTCGATCGCTTCGCCCGGGTGAATCTCGTCGCCGACCCGCTTGCTCTCGAGGTTCTCGGCAAAATACTCGGGCATCAGGTGGCGGCGGTTGGAGGTGGCGTAGATCAGGACGTTCTCGGGAGCGGCCGCAAGCGAACCGTCCAGAACGACTTTCAGCGCCTTGTAGCGCGCGTCGCCGGAATCGAACGAGAGGTCGTCGCAGAAAATGACGAAGCGCTCGGGGCGCCCGTCGACCAGCTCGACGATGTCCGGCAGGTCGGTGAGGTCGCTCTTTTCGACCTCGATGACCCGCAAACCGTCGGCCGCATAGGCGTTGAGCAGGGCCTTGACCAGCGACGATTTGCCTGACCCCCGCGCACCGGTCAGCAGGACGTTGTTCGCCGGCTGGCCGGCGACGAACTGGCGGGTGTTGGCGTCGATACGGGCTTTCTGCTGATCGACGTCGTGCAGGTCGGCAAGGGTGATTTCGGGCAGCCGGGTGATTGCCTGCAGGTAGCCGGTGCCATGGCTCTTTCGCCAGCGAAAGGCGCTGGCAGCATGCCAGTCGGGGGTCGGCGACGCCGGTGGCAGCAAGGGCTCGATCCGATCGAGAAACTGCTCAGCGCGCGCCAGAAAGCTGGCAAGTTGCCGGAAAGGGTCAGTCATCGGACGGTATACTCGGCGGTGTGACGAACCCGACACTCTAGCCAAACCATGCTCAAAAGCCAACCACGACGGTTCCCTGGCCCGGCCTCGGCCCCGGCGCTTGCCAATATCCTGACCGCGACGCTGCTGGCCCTGCTGCTCAGCGCCTGTGGCACCCGGCGCGAGGAGCCGCGCGGCGACTGCCCGAGCTGCCCGGCGTGTACACCATGCGAGCCCGCCGCCGACGCGAGAACGCCCAAGCCGCTATTCAAGCCGCTGCAACCGGCGCGCTGGAGCGATCTGCCGGGTTGGACCGACGACGATCTGCGGGCGGCCTGGCCGGCCTTCCTGGAATCGTGCCGAAGCCTGGCCAAGCGCCCGCAATGGCCGCTGTGGCGGCCTGCCTGCGAGCAGGCCAGGGCGCTGCCGACGCCTTCCGGCGCCAGCATCCGCAGCCTTTTCGAGTCGCGCCTGCAGCCCTGGCTGCTGACCAACCCCGACGGCAGCGCCGAAGGTCTGGTCACCGGCTACTACGAGCCGCTGCTGCGTGGCTCGCGGACGCGCGGCAAACCCTATCTGCAGGCCGTTCTCGGCGTTCCGGCCGACTTGCTGAGCATCGATCTCGGCGCGGTCCAGCCCGAGCTCAAGAACCAGCGCCTGCGCGGTCGTTTGCAGGGCAACAAGGTCGTTCCCTATTATTCGCGGGCCGAGATCGCCGGTCGCGAGCAGGCCTACGCCGACCGCGTCCTGCTGTGGGTCGATGATCCGGTTGAACTGTTCTTTCTGCAGGTACAGGGTTCAGGGCGAGTCAAACTCGCCGATGGCAGCATGACGCGCCTGGCTTTCGCCGACCAGAACGGACACCCGTATCAGTCGATCGGAAAGGTGCTGGTCGACCGCGGCGAACTGACCGTCGACCAGGCGTCGATGCAGGGAATCAAGCAGTGGGCACAGGCCAACCCGGCGCGGCTGCCCGAGCTGCTGAACGCCAACCCGCGGTACGTCTTCTTCAGCGAGCAAGCGCTGAAAGGCAATGGAGGCGATGGCCCGAGCGGCGCCCTGGGGGTGCCGCTGACGCCCGAGCGCAGCATTGCCGTCGACCCGGCGCACGTTCCCCTGGGAGCGCCCGTATTCCTGGCCACCACTCAACCGGCGACCAGCACCCCGTTGCGCCGCCTGATGCTGGCACAGGATACCGGCAGCGCGATTCGCGGCGTCGTTCGCGCCGACTTCTTCTGGGGCTTCGGTGCGCAGGCCGGTGCGCAGGCCGGGCGCATGAAGCAGCAAGGCCGGATGTGGGTGCTGCTGCCGCCGGGGGCCGCACCAGAATAGACTGAACGCGGCAGACGCTGGTGCATGCAGCCCCATCGTGGTGCCGATCGCGGGCAGCAATGCACCGACGCGGTGCATTGCTGCCCGCGATCGGACCGGAAATGCTGGGGTAGCGCACCAATTGAGCGTGGCTTGAAAATTGCTTATAGGCTTCAACGCGATTTTCAGGAGGAAGCATGGAAGCTCTCAAGTCTGGTAGTGACGTACTGTTCATTCTGCTCGGTGGCATCATGGTGCTGGCGATGCATTCGGGATTTGCCTTTCTCGAACTTGGGACGGTACGCAAGAAGAGCCAGGTCAACGCGCTGGTCAAGATCCTGACCGACTTCTCGGTATCGACCATCGCCTATTTCTTCATTGGCTACAGCGTCGCCTACGGCACCAACTTTTTCGCCGGCGCCGAAACCTTGCTCGCGAAGAACGGCTACGAGCTGACCAAGTTCTTCTTTCTGCTCACTTTCGCGGCAGCCATTCCGGCGATCGTTTCGGGCGGTATCGCCGAGCGTGCGAGGTTCTATCCGCAACTTGCGGCAACCTTTCTGATCGTCGCCTTCATTTATCCCTTCTTCGAAGGCATCGCCTGGAATCAGGCCTTCGGTGTCCAGGCCTGGCTCAAAGCCACCTACGGGGAGGAATTTCACGATTTCGCCGGGTCGGTGGTCGTGCATGCGATGGGCGGCTGGATTGCGCTGCCCGCCGTACTGCTGCTCGGTGCGCGTTACGGGCGCTATACCCGGGAAGGGCGAATGTCCGCCCACCCGCCGTCGTCGATCCCCTTTCTGGCGCTCGGCGCCTGGATTCTGACCGTCGGCTGGTTCGGCTTCAACGTGATGAGCGCGCAAACGCTCGACAAGATCTCGGGCCTGGTGGCGATGAACTCGCTGATGGCCATGGTCGGCGGCACGCTGGTCGCCATGGTCGCCGGCAAGAACGACCCGGGCTTCGTGCACAACGGCCCTCTCGCCGGGCTGGTCGCCGTCTGCGCCGGCTCGGACCTGATGCATCCGATCGGCGCGCTGGTCGTCGGCGGTGTCGCCGGCGGGCTGTTCGTGATGATGTTCACGCTCACCCAGAACCGCTGGAAAATCGACGACGTGCTCGGTGTCTGGCCGCTGCATGGCCTGTGCGGCGCCTGGGGCGGCATTGCCGCCGGCATCTTCGGCAGCAAGGCGCTGGGCGGCGTCGGCGGCGTCGCGTTGATGCCGCAGTTGCTGATGACCGCGATGGCGGTCGCCATTGCCCTGCTTGGCAGCTGCCTGGTCTATGGCCTGCTGAAGAGCGTCGTCGGACTGCGCCTCGGTCAGGAACAGGAGTATAACGGCGCCGACCTCACGATTCACAACATCAGCGCCACCCCTGAGCGCGAGAGCAACTGGTAGGCGCCCGGTTGGCCAGTGCGCCTGCTGCCCGTTCGAGGGAGGAGCCAGCAGCGGCCGTGGCGAGCAGGCCAGGGTATGGTGTTGCCCCGGCAGACAGGTCAACGATCAGGGGGCAAGCATGCGCGTGATCGTTCTCGGGGCCGGCGTGGTCGGTATCACTACCGCCTACTACCTGGCACGAGACGGCCAGCAGGTGACCCTGGTCGACCGCAACCAGGGGGCGGCGCTCGAGGCGAGCTACGCCAACGGCGGACAGCTGAGCTATAGCTACGTCGTGCCGCTGGCCGACCCCGGCGTATGGACCAAGCTGGCGCCCTGGCTGCTCTCGCCGGCCTCGCCGGTGCGTTTCCGCCCGCAGCTGGACCCCCAGCAATGGCGCTGGTGCCTGCGGTTTCTGGCGGCCTGCACCAGCGCGCGCAGCGCCGAGACGACCCGCCACCTGTTGCGCCTGGGCCATGCCAGCCGTCGCCTGATGCGCGAGTTGCTCGTTCAGCAACCAGCGCTCGATTTCGGCTATGCCAACTCCGGGAAACTGGTGGTTTACCGCGACACGGCGGCGCTGAACGGCGCGCGTCGCCAGGTCGATTTTCAGAGCCGATCAGGGGGCGATCCGGAGTGTCGCCAGCAAGTGCTCGACGGCGCCGCATGCGTTGCCATCGAACCGGCTCTCGACCGTATCCGCCGGGAAATCGTCGGCGGCGTTCATACGCCCAGCGAGGACAGCGCCGATTGCTATCGTTTCAGCGTCGGCCTGCTGGACCGGATTCGCATCGCCTCGCCGGCACTCTGCTGCCTTTTCGACACGGAAATTCATCGCCTACGGGTCCGACGAAGCGAGATCGTGGGGATCGACACCAGCCGGGGGCGGCTCGAGGCAGACGCCTACGTACTCGCCACGGGCACCGACAGTGCACGGCTGACACGCCCGCTGGGACTGTCACTGCCGATCTACCCGCTCAAGGGCTACAGCCTGACCGCGCCGATTGCCGACCCGGGCGCTGTGCCGACGCTCAGCGTCACCGACTTTCAGCGCAAGATGGTCTACGCTCGGATCGATGGCCGCCTGCGCGTTGCCGGGATCGCCGACATCACTGGCTACGATCGCGCGATCGACCCGCGGCGAATGGCCACGCTGGTCGCCGAGGCACGCGCGCTCTTCCCCGGCGCGGTCGACTACCGGCAGGTGGAAGGCTGGGCAGGATTACGACCGGCGACCCCGAGCGGCCGGCCGATCCTGGGGCGCACGGCGTACGACAAGCTGTGGCTCAACGTCGGCCACGGCGCACTCGGCTTCACCCTGTCGCTGGCCAGTGGCCGCGCCGTCGCCGACCTGATTGGCGGACGGCCACCGTGGGTGTCGCTCGATGGCTTCACTTTGCCGGGGGTAGCACCCTGACAGGACAGGCGAAGACTTGCCAAACGGCGCAGACCGTCAGCCTGGCAAGCAACACCGGATTTCCCGCGCCTTTGCCGCGAGGGTGGCTTCACCCTGCCGGCTGCCCGCCGTCTTCGGCGCCTGCTTGGCGGCTGATCCGGATCTCATGGATCCGTCGCCGCGACGCACGTTCGATTCTTACCTCAAGGCCTTCAAGGAGCAGGCATTCGCCGGCAGCGGGAATGCGTTCGAGATGGCTGATGATCCACAGATTTGCCGAGTCATACGGCCGGCCGGAAAGAGACAGACCGAAATAGGCTTCGATGACCCGCAATTCGGTGGTGCCGTCGACCAGCAGTTCGTTGCCACCGGCAGTCTTGAGCAGCGCCTGGGTGTCAGGCGGTGCTTCGTGGTCATCGTAGATGTCGCCGACCAGCTCTTCAAGGACGTCCTCGAGCGTGAAAATCCCGCGCAGTGCGCCGAACTCATTGACCACCACCATCAACCGCTCCTTGTCGGCCTTCAACACCTCCAGCAGACTGTCTACCGGTTGGTTGGGAGGAACGAACAGCGGCTCGCTGCCGACCTCGCTCAAGGTCTTGTCAAGACTGCCGTGCGCAACCTCGCCGAGGATCGCCTGCAGCGTGACGACCTGATTGATTTCGTCCGGATTTCCCGAGTGCAGCGGGATCCGGTAGTGCGAACTGGCAATGATCTCGTTCAAGGCATCGCGGATGCTGCGATTGCCGTCGAGCGAGAAGATGTTGTGGCGATGCACCATGATGTCACTGGCGCGCAGCGTGCTGAAGTCGAAGATCCGCCGGATCATCTGGTGTTCGCCGGCTTCGATCGATCCCTCCCGGGTGCCGTGCGCAGCCAGCGCGATCAACTCGGTGTCGGTTACCGTGGGGTCCTTCGGCGGGCTGGAGAAGCTGTGCATCCAGTGGATGAGTTTTTCCAGAGCCCAGACCAGGGGAAACAGCAGCTTGCCAAGAATTTCCAGGGGAGCCGCCGCCAGCAGCGCCATCACGATGGCGTAGCGCGAGGCGTAGGTCTTCGGGGTGATTTCGCCAAAGATCAGCAGCAGCAGGGTGATAGCTCCCACCGCCAGGCCCGGACCCAGATGGCCGAAGTGCTCGGTCGCGACCACCGTGGCCAGCGTCGCGGCCCCGGTGTTGACCAGGTTGTTGCCGATCAGAATGATCACCAGCGTGCGGTTGAGGTTGCGCTTCATCCGGTGCAGGGCCCGGGCACCCAGCCGCTGTTCCTTCAGCAGCGATTCGGTCCGTGCCCAGGACAGCGAGGTGATGGCGGTCTCCGATCCCGAGAAGAAGGCCGAGAGCAGCAGCATGATGACTAACAGGAGAGCTTCAAACACGGCGCGATGGCATCCAGAATGAGTCGGGTTCCGGCCCAGCCGGCCCGGGGGAAGCGAACGAGGAAGAAGGTTGTCCGGTGTTGATACACCAACCACGGGAGGAGCGCAATATTCGCCGTCGTTCAGCCGCGGGACGCCGAAGGGCGCCAAGTTTGGGGAGCGCTGGAGGGTCGGTGACGGTTGGCGGCGAGCCGAAGAACTGCTGCTTCAGAGCGAGGCGTACCAATTCCATACGCCCGATGGCTGGTTTGACTTTGGCATCAAGCTGTCTGATAATCATTCGCCGTGCAAGAAAGCATGGGAAATCATTCATTTCGATGACTGCTCTTAACGGCGCCGAGATCGCGACTGGCTTGACGGCGTGGCCGCCAGGAGTGTCGCCACGTGGCTCCTTTCGGTTCCTGTCCGCTCACGCCACGCCAAATGCGCTGCCGCTGGTCGTTCGGCAAAAGCGTCAAATCTGACTCGAGGGTTGAACAATGGATCCAGCACTCTGGATAGAGTTGGTCGTTTTTGTGGTCCTGCTGGGATTTTCGGGTTTCTTTTCAAGCACCGAAACCTCGCTGTTCTCGCTGAGCTCGTTCCAGATCGATCAGATGCGCAGCGCCAAGAACCCGCGCATCGAACTGATCGAACGTCTGCGAAGCGAGCCCAGGCGCCTCATCGTGACCATCCTGATCGGCAACGAGTTTGTCAACGTTTCGGCGTCCGTCATCTCGGCGGCGGTGATCATCCATCTCTTCGGTGCTGAAAACGAGATGATCAACCTGCTGGTGATGGTGCCGATCCTGCTGCTGTTTGGCGAGATCACCCCGAAGGTTCTGGCGATTCGCAACAACGTGGCGTTCGCGACATTCGAGGCGCCTCCGATTGCTCTGTTTGCGCGACTGATCACGCCGCTGCGCGAAGTGATCCGCCACATCGCCGAGTTCTTCATTACCCTGCTCGTCGGCAAGCAGCGCTCGCAGGGCAACCTGGTTACCGAGGACATGATTCGCACCCTGGTCATCGACGCTGTTGGCGAGGGCGCTCTGGACAGCCAGGAAGCGCACTACATCGAAAAAATCTTCGACTTCGGCAGCAAATCGTTGCGCGACATCATGCGGCCACGTTCGGACATCGAGTTCCTGTCAGCGGACCTGTCGGTGCCGGAGCTGATCGCCGCGATCAAGTCCAGTCGCCAGTCGCGCTATCCCGTCTTCCGGGAACGCCGCGACGCCATCCTGGGCATTCTGCACACCCGCGACCTTCTCGGTGTCGACCTGGCCAAGCTGGAGCGCGATCCGCACGCCCTTCGCAAGCTGCTGCGGCAGCCGAATTTCTTTCCCGAAACGAAGCCGGCAGTCGAGCTGTTCCACACCTTCAGGCAACGCAAGTTGTCCTTCGCGCTGATCGTCGACGAGTATGGTGGCGTCACCGGCCTGGTGACCATGGAAGACCTGCTCGAATGCGTGTTCGGCGAGATTGCCAGCCCGTCGGATATCGAAATCCCTGACCGGCATCTGCTCAGTCAGTTCGACGATGGCCGCCGCCTGATCGACGCCGGCATGGCGCTCGACGAGTTCAACCAGATGTTCCAGGTGGAAATCGTCAGCCGCGACGCCGAGACCATCGCCGGCGCATTGCTCGATGCCTTCGGCGAGCTGCCGGCGACCGGCGCGGCAATCGTCCTTTGCGGCATCAAGCTGACCGTCGAGAGTGTCGAGCAGAACCGCATCACGCGCGTCCTGGTCGAGCCGCCGAAGGAAGCGATCGGCGAGCCCGGGGCAGGCGCCGCCGAAAGCGTCGCGGCGAGCCACCAGCCGCCAGCTGCTGCGCTGGAGATACCGCCTGCAAGCTCCGCGTCGACCACCGGGGGCGACTCGAAATGACGGATATCTGGCTTACCCTGCTGTTCATGGTCGCTTGCCTGATCGCAGAAGGATTCTTTTCCGGGTCCGAACTCGGCATCGTCAGTGCCGATCGCATGAAGCTGCGCCACGACGCGGCCAAGGGTTCGCGGGGCGCGCGCCTGGCCCTCGAGATGCTCGAGAAGCGGCCGGAGTGGTTGTTGTCGACCACCCTGGTCGGAACCAACATCGCGGTCGTCGCCAACTCGACGATCACCACCGCGATGATGATCTCGCTGTTCGGCGAGGCGGGCAGCTGGATGGCCGTGCTGGTGGTGGCGCCGCTGATCTGGGTGTTCGGCGAGATCGTCCCGAAAAGCGTCTTCCAGCAGCGCGCCGATGCCTGGACGCCTTACCTGATCTACGTGCTGCGCGCCTTCTCGATCCTTTTCTCGCCGATCCTGATCGTCTTCGTGACCCTCTCCAAGTTGCTCTCAAGGTTTGCCGGCGGTGCCGACGAGCACAATCCCTTCACCTTGCGCGAACAGATTCTGAGCATGGTGCAGATGCCACCACAGGAGGGAGGAGACATCCAGTCGATCGAGAAAACCATGATCCGGCGGATGTTCAGTTTCTCCGAAACCACGGTGTCGAAGGTGATGGTGCCATTGATCGACGTCGCCGCGGTCGAGAAGAGCTGCACCGTCGGCGAGGCGGTGCGCCTGGCGGTCACCGGCTCGCACGTTCGCTTGCCGGTCTTTGACGGGCGAATCGATCGGGTGATCGGCGTGCTCAACACCATGGACCTGCTCGGGGTCGATGAGTCGTCGTCGATCGAGCCCTTCATCAGCCCGACACGCTATGTCCCGGGCAGCAAGAGTGCCGAGTCGATGCTCGTCGAGCTGCGCAAGGACGGCGACGCGATGGCTGTGGTGATGGACGAGTTCGGCGGTGCCGAAGGAATCATCACCATCGAGGACATCATCGAAGATGTCGTCGAGGATATCCAGGACGAGTACGACCGGCAGGAGAAGCCGGCCGGGTGGCTGAAGAAACTTGGCCACCGTGACTATCTGGTCAGCGCCCGTGCCGACACCGCAATGCTTGGTGAGAAACTGGGCTTGAAGCTGCCAGTCGGGGACTGCGACACCTTGTCGGGCCTGTTGCTGGAACATGCGCGCGAGATCCCGAAGGCCGGAGCCGTCATCGAGGTGGCCGGCGTCAAGTTCACTATCCAGCGCGCCACGCCGCAGGTCATTCAGGAAGTACAGATCACCTGGTAGGCCGCTGCCGCAGGCGCTCCGACCAGCCGGCGCCCGCCCGCGCGAACTCACGACCTGGCGCGCCGCCGCCGGCTGATGGTGGTCAGGGTAGCGACAGCGCTTGGTCGCCGACTTCGGCGAGCGGCGTCACGGTGACCGCCACGTCTAGCTCGTGTGCCCCGCCGCCGAGGATCACCCCCCGTAGCGGCGACACGTCGGCAAAATCGCGTCCCCAGGCGAGTGTGATGTGCTGGGTGTCGGGCAGCAGGTTGTTGGTCGGATCGAAGTCGACCCAGCGGCCTCCTTCGAGCTCCGGGCAATAAACCGAGACCCAGGCGTGCGAGGCGTCGGCGCCAACCATCCTGGGCTGTCCCGGCGGTGGCCGCGTCAGCAGGTAACCACTGACGTAGCGCGCGGCCAGACCCTGTGAGCGCAGACATGACAGCATCAGGTGAGCGAAATCCTGGCAGACGCCGCGCTTGTTGGCCAGCACTTCGAGCACCGGCGTGGCGACCGTGGTCGCTTCGGAGTCGAACTCGAATTCATCATAGATGCAGCTCATCAGCGCCTGAACCGCCTCCAGGATCGGTCGTTGCGGAGTGAAGCACTGCCCCGCGTAGCTGGCGAACTCGTGCTTCACCCGCACATGCGGCGATTGGAACTGGAAGCGGCCGGCGTCGAGCAGGACCGGGCGGGAGCCGTAGGCCAGCGCCTCGCGCACGCTTTCCCATGCTGGCGAGGTGTGCAGATAGCCGGGCCACGCGCGTGCCGGTCGCCCTGGGGCTGGTCTTGCGGGGTTCGCAAGCAGATCGGTCCGCGTGGCGTCCACCGGCAAATGCGGCCAGACCTCGATGGTACTTTCGGCGCGAACAGCCAGGCGGTCGTGCGAAAACTCGATCGCCAGCTCACGGACCGGATTGCCAAAGCTGTCACGGCGCTCGCGGGTCGCGGTCACCGAGGGCGAGACGCTGATCTGGTGCGTCAGGCAGCGCTGCCATGGGCAATCACGCGGTGTCAGATGCAGCAACTGGCGCGACAGGGACACCGGACTGTCGTACTCGTAGATCGTTTCGTGCAGCACGTGATAGCGGGCGGTGGGCGAGCGCACGGCGATCAAGATGTCAGGGTGTAGCGGCTGATGTCGCCGACGTGGCTGAAATAGCGCATCGCCAGGCGGTCCGAAAGCGCTGCCGCGGCGATCGCGATATCGTTGAGCAGGGCGGCGAGCTGGAGGCAAGGATCGCAGGAACGGCACTCGCTGAAGCTTGTCTGCTCGAACTGGCCGAGGTCGAAGCCCTGCAGTCGCGCCAGCGCCGCGCGCAGGGCCTGGTCTCGCGGACCGCCGAGCAGACGGGTCAGATTGTCGAGGTAGCGGATCAGGATTTGCAACTGAAAGGCGACGGAGTGCGGATTGCCGTCGTCGAGAACGACCAGATCCAGTGCTGGCAGCAGCTCTGGCTGAGTCATGTAGCGCGAGCGGTAGGTAATGATGCTGTCGGTCAGTTCGAGCAGCCACTCGAGGCCGCCGGGAGCGCGTGTCGAATCCAGGCGCAGGAAATGGGCCACGGCTCTGGCGAGGAAGATCAGTCGTTCGATGCGCCTGCCGATGATCAGGAAGCGCCAGCCGTCGTCGCGGGTCATGTTGTCCATCGCGAAACCGGCCAGCGACGACGAGGCAAGCAGGACCTGATCGAGAAAGGCCAGCGCTTCGCCGAGTTCGGGCGGCGTTCCCCTGCTGGCCAGCCTGCCATAGGCTTGCAGCTGGTGTTGCAGGCGATTGAGTGCGTGCCAGTTGTCCAGCGAAAAGCGCTCGCGTACCTGTGCCGCGACCCACAGCAGGCGGCGAATGTCACCCGCCAGTCCGTCGCCCCACTCCTTGCCGCAGATTGCCGCGAGCACCAGGGCTTCTCTAGGTGCTTGCGCAGGCGGCACCGCAGCCGGCGGCGCATCGCTGCCGGTCTCCGGCTCGACGACCGGCAGGAGCTTCAATGCCAGGCACAGATCGAGCGCCGAAGCCAGTGCCGGCTGTGAGTCGGCGCCGGCATCGACCAGTCGTGAGAGCGCGACGCGCAGGATTCGGGAAGTCTTGTCGCAGCGTTCAGCGTAACGGCCGAACCAGTACAGGTTCTCGACCACTCGCGACGACAGGTTGAGCCCGCCGCGCACCAGATCGGCCTTGCCGATCGAGTGCTTGAGCAGGCTGAAGGTGTTGACCGCGGCCTCGGTAAGCACCCAGGTGTCCTTGCTCGATCCGCCGCGCTGCATCGAGATGATGCGCGCGTTCGACTCCGCCGAGACGCGCGCCAAGCCGCCCGGCATCACCACATGCCCGGCCGGGGTCGCGGCGACAAAAACCCGCAGGCCGACGCCGCGGGGCAGCAGACCGCGCTTGTGCGAGGCACTCCAGGTCGGTGCCTGCGAGTAGTTGACCAGTTCCTGCGCGACGTAGGCCTGTGGTCTGGCGCGCAGCCGGTCGATCATTTCTGCGCGGGCGTTGCCGTGAAGTTCGTTGCCGAACAGCGGGTCGAAATTCTGCGACGGGTAGGAGCCCTTGATCACCAGATGGTTCAGGTTCTCGATCGTATACTCCAGCGCGGCTTTCTCGCCACACCACCAGGTGGCCACCGATGGCATCGCCAACGGCTCGCCAAGCAGTTTCTTACAGGCTCCGGGCAGGAATCCGGGTAGCGCCGCGGACTCGATCAGGCCGCTGCCGAGGGAATTGGCGACCAGTACATTGCCGGCGCGCACCGCCTGCAGGAGGCCCGGGACGCCCAGCGCCGAGTCGCTGCGCAGTTCGAGCGGGTCGCAGTAATCGTCGTCCAGCCTGCGCAAAATGGCGTGCACCCGCCGCAAGCCGCCGAGCGTCTTGAGGTAGACCGATTCACCGCGGACCGTCAGATCCTGCCCTTCGACCAGCGGAAAACCGAGATAGCGCGCGAGATAAGCGTGCTCGAAGTAGGTCTCGTTATAGGGACCGGGTGTCAATAGCACGATCAGCGGTGTCTCCGCGCCGTGCGGTGCCCAATAGGTCAGCGCTTTCTGCAGTTCACGGAAGAACGAGGCGAGGTGCTCGACGTGCAGGTCGCGGAACTGCTCGGGATAGGCACGGCCGACGATGGTCCGGTTCTCGATCGCGTAACCTGCTCCGGAGGGCGCCTGGGTACGGTCGGCGATGACCCACCAGCGGCCGTCCGGCGACCGTGCCAGGTCGGCGGCGTACAGATGGAGGAAGGTGTCGCCGGCCGGCTTGACGCCCTGGCATGGCCAAAGGAAGTTGTTGTGGCCATAAACCAGCGCCGGCGGCAGGGTGCCGTCGGTGAGCAGCGTCTGCTCGCCGTAGAGGTCGCTCAGCACGGCGTTGAGCAGGCGCGCGCGCTGGGTGACCGCACCGGCGATTTGCCGCCACTCGGCAGCCGACAGGATCAGCGGCAGCGGATCGAGTTCCCACGGCCGGTCGGCGCCTTCGGGGTCGGCGTAGACGTTGTAGGTGACGCCATTCTCGAGGATGCGCCGCCGCACGTAGTCGAGCCGGTGACGCATCTGTTCGGGCGTGGCCGATTCGAGGTGCGCAAAGAAGGGCTGCCACGCGTGGCGGACGCAGCCGTCGTCGGCGAGCATCTCGTCGAAACGGTCGGGGGTCTGCGGGTAGGTCGACAGCAGGGATCGCGTCATCAGGGAAACAGGCGCGGGATTCACCCCGCGCCGACCGGTTTCAGAAACGGCGCAAGTCTAGCGTAAACGGAAAGCCGGCATTGGCTGGCGCTGGCTGCAGGTCGATTTCACCAGGCGTGTGGCCAAAGGGCGTGAACCGCGCGAGACGGCGGCCCTCGGCCTCGTTGGCGTTGACCGGATAGCGCTCGGGGTTGCGGCCACCGGGGTGCTCGACGTGATACTGGCAGCCGCCGAGCGAGCGCTTCATCCAGGTGTCGACCAGATCGAAAACCAGCGGCGCGTGCACACCGATCGTCGGGTGCAGGGCCGACGGCGGATTCCAGGCCCGGTAGCGGACGCCGGCAACGAACTCGCCGACCTTGCCGGTCGGGCGCAGCGGCAGGGCGCGCCCGTTGCAACTGACCACGTAGCGGTCACTGGCCATGCCGGTGACCTTGACCTGCAGGCGCTCCAGCGAGGAGTCGACGTAGCGCGCCGTCCCGCCAGCCGCTCCCTGTTCGCCCATGACATGCCAGGGCTCCAGCGCATGCCGCAGTTCCAACTCGATGCCCAGCGCCGAAATGCTGCCGTGCATCGGGAAGCGAAACTCCAAATGGGGAGCGAACCAGGCCTCCTCCAGCGCATAGCCGGCGCCACGCAGCTCGCTGATCACGTCGTCGAAGTCCTGCTTGACGAAATGCGGCAGCATGAAACGATCGTGCAGCTCGGTACCCCAACGGAGCAGGCGCTCGGGTGCGTAAGGCGTCCGCCAGAAGCGCGCGATCAGTGCCCGCAGCAGGAGTTGCTGGGCCAGCGACATGCGCGCATGCGGCGGCATCTCGAAGGCCCGCATCTCCAGCAGGCCGAGGCGGCCGGTGGCGCCGTCGGGGGAATACAGCTTGTCGATGCAGAACTCGGCGCGGTGGGTATTGCCGGTCGAGTCGATCAGCAGATTGCGCAAGGCGCGGTCGATGGCCCAGGGAGCGACGCACTCGGCGGCGTCCGCTGCCGCTTGCGGCAATTGGCTGAAGGCGATCTCCAGCTCGTACACGGAATCGTTGCGCGCCTCGTCGACGCGTGGCGACTGGCTGGTCGGACCGATGAACAGGCCCGAAAAGAGGTAGGAAAGCGATGGATGGTTGTGCCAGTAGCTGATCAGGCTGCGCAACAGGTCGGGCCGCCGCAGGAAGGGCGAGTCGAGGGTGCTGGCGCCGCCGAAGACAAAATGGTTGCCGCCGCCGGTGCCGGTATGGCGGCCGTCGAGCATGAACTTCTCCGGCGACAGGCGCGACAGGCGCGCTGCCTCGTAGAGATGTGTCGTCCTCTCGACCAGTTCATCCCAGCTTCCCGACGGCTGGATATTGACCTCGATCACGCCGGGGTCGGGAGTGACCCTGAAGTTGCTCAGTCGCGGATCGGATGGCGGCTCGTAACCCTCGATGATTACCGGCGAGGCGAGTGTGTCGGCTGTTGCCTCGACGGCGGCCAGCAGCTCGAGGTAGGCGTCGAGGGTCTCGGTGGGCGGCATGAAGATGTACAGGACGCCCTTGCGGGCCTGCGCCGAAAGTGAGGTTCGGGTGACCAGGGTTGCCGATTCGGCGTGCGCCGGTGGGCGATCCTCGCCGGTTTCGGCGACCTCGGCGGCGTGCAGAAGCGCTTCATCGACGCGTTCAAGCGCTCTCGCCGCAAAGCGTTCGCCGCTGACGGCGGCGGCTACGGCCGGCAGGCCGAGACTGCGGCTGATCGCGTACTGGGCTCGAATCTCGGTGTGCGGCGGCAGCGCCGGGAAGTCCTGTGTCGGGTCGGGCGCATGCACGTACGGGTAGTCGGCCTTGGCCACCCACGGCTGCGAGTCGAGCGGCAGGCGATAGCCGATCGGCGAATCGCCCGGGACCAGGTAGCAGCGGCCACCGCGCAGGTACCACGGGCCGCTCTGCCAGCCACCCCGGGGGCGGGCTTGCAGCGGCAGCACATGGCCGACCACCTGCTCCAGCCCCTGGCGAAAGATCTTCGCCAGACGCTGGCGTTCGAGCGCGTCGTCGAGGCGCGAATCGAAAGGGTCGACGTTGACCGGCAGTCGGTCCTCACGCCACAGGTAATAGTAGACGTCCTCGTAGGCTGCAAAGACGTACCTGGGGTCGATCGTCAGCCGCTCGGCGACTTGGCGCAGGAAGCGGCCGGCGAGCTGCTCGTCGGCGCCGTAGTCCTGGTTCTCGTCGGCATACAGCGCCGGATCGTTCCACAGCGGCTGGCCGTCGCGCCGCCACAGGCAGTTCAGCGACCAGCGCGGGAGTTGCTCGCCGGGATACCATTTTCCCTGCCCGAAGTGCTGGAGCCCTTGCGGAGCGTATTTCTCGCGCAAGCGCTGAAAGATTTCGGCGGCGCACTTTCGTTTGGTCGGGCCGAGTGCTTCGGTGCTCCATTCGGCGCCGTCGTGGTCGTCGATCGAGACAAACGTCGGTTCGCCGCCCATCGTCAGACGAACGTCGCCGCTGGCGAGATCGGCGTCGATCTGGTGGCCAAGGGCCTCGATCGCCAGCCACTGTTCTTCGCTGTACGGCCGGGTTACCCTCGGCGCTTCCCAGACGCGCTCGATTTTCATGTGGTGCTCGAACTGGCATTCGCACTTTTCGGTCAGGCCGGTAATCGGCGAAGCGGACGATGGTTGCGGCGAGCACGCCAGCGGGATGTGTCCTTCGCCGGCAAACAGACCGGAGGTTGGGTCGAGGCCGATCCAGCCGGC
This sequence comes from Accumulibacter sp., assembly GCF_029255145.1. Classification (GTDB taxonomy): domain Bacteria; phylum Pseudomonadota; class Gammaproteobacteria; order Burkholderiales; family Rhodocyclaceae; genus Accumulibacter. Next base: position 252 of record NZ_JAPUVQ010000093.1, on the reverse strand, counting down.
GCCGGGCAGGTACACCTCGCACCAGGCGTGCAGGTCGGTGAAGTCATGGTCGGTGCCGGATGGCCCGTCGAGCGACTTCACGTCGGGTACCAGCTGGATCAGATAGCCCGAAACGAAGCGCGCCGCCAGGCCGAGGTTGCGCAGCACCTGGACCAGCAGCCAGGCCGAGTCACGGCACGAGCCGCGGGCCAGTTCGAGCGTTTCCTCGGGCGTCTGCACGCCGGGTTCGAGGCGAATCACGTAGCCCACCTT
>NZ_JAPUVQ010000092.1:0-39674 GCF_029255145.1 Accumulibacter sp. | reverse complement strand
TGTCCTGGCAACAACGAGTCCGCCGGCAAGCGCAAGACCGGACGGATACGAAAAGGCAACCCCTGGGTCCGACGCCTGCTTTGCCAGTTCGCGCACGCGGCCAGTCGGACACGATGTGCTTTCAAGTCTAAGTTCGAGGCACTTCGCTTGCGACGAGGGCATAAGCGCGCCATCGTCGCCATCGCTCACAAGATTCTCAAAACGGTCTTCCTGTTGATCAGCCGACAGACGCACTACCGGGACTCGGCGACCGACTTCGAAGCCATATCTGTTGCACGCAACGCCCCTCGCTGGTTGAAGATGCTCAAGAAGCACGGCTTTATCCCCGCTGCCGCCTGAGCCTCTCTTCCTGCCTGTTGCGCTCAATGGCATCAAGTGCCAGAGATTCGCTCGCCTTCAGGAGGGTGTTCTTTCACGGTAATCCAGACTCCCCGGCCCGAGCCTTTCGAGGTTGAAACGATGGCCTCATCCCACACTGAAACCGGGAAGGCGATCCCGGCGGCAACGTGGGATGAAGGCTCTACCGATAGCGAAGCGGCGGCGTCCGCCGAGGCTCTTCGGGGCCATACAGATTGGATGAAGCGCGCCGTCAGGCCCGGGAGAGCGGCGAACGTAACCCCCGTCGTCGGTCGGCGCGTACTTCAGCGAATCAGTCGGGCGAATAAACGAGCTCGACCCGACGCATTTTTTTTCGGCAGCGAGGTGTCTTGCAGGCACTGGGCATCTTCTCGCTGCCGACGCTGTAGCGGTGAATCTGCACCGGGGGAACCCGGTACGAGCGCAGCACCTCGCGTACCGCGGCAACCCGCTGTTCGGCGATGGCGACGTTGTAGCTGCGGCTCCCCAGGTCGTCGGTGTAGCCGATCAGGGTCACCGATTTTCCGGGATTGGCCTTGAGATACGCGGCGTGCTGCTGCAGTTTGGCCTTCTCGCGGGTACTCACCGTTACGCCACCGAGAGGGAAGTAGATATTGTCTTCCTCGCGGTTGGCGGCGATCACCTTTTCCTCGAGCGCCGACGGCGTGTCCTCGCTGACCACCACCGCCGGCGCAGCGACCTGGCTGTCGGGCGGAAAGTGATCCTCAGGCGAAGGCCAGACGGCGCAGCCAGCGAGGGACACGGCGATGACCAACAGGCATTCGTAACGGGGAGCAGAGATCAGCATCAAGCTCGCCCTCAACGCGGCTGCTGGGGCATGAAGCCCTGCGCCAGCTGCTGGTACAGCTCCGGACTGATGCGCGAGCTGACAGCGTTGGCAATCAATGCGACGGCCATCAGGCTGATCACCATGCCGTGCCCATCGATCATTTCCATGACGATGATCGCGGCGGTTATCGGCGATTGGGTCACCGCCGCCAGGAAGCCGGCCATGCACAGAGCGGTGATCGGAATCGCGTTCACGGCGAAGCCGAGGATCTCGCAGGTGCTGGCTCCCAGAGCGGCACCGACGGCCAGCGATGGCGCGAAAATGCCGCCGGGGATGCCGGAGAAATAGGTCACCAGGGTCGCCACGTAGCGGGTCACGGGAGCGTGCCAGGGTGCCGACAAGGCGTCGCCGGAAACCAGCACCGAGGTCACCGTGTAGCCACTGCCGTAGGACAGGCCGCCGCCCATCCAGCCGACCAGCGCCACGACCAGGCCGCAGCAGCCGGCGAAGCGGACCGGATTCGCGGCGCGCCACTGCCACAGGACGAAGTCCGGGTGTTTTTGCGGCCACAGCAGCAGGCGGCTGAAAATCCCGCCAAGAGTTCCGCAGAGCATCCCATAGACCAGGACCGGGACGACGATCTCGCTGAATTCGGAAACCTTCATCCGCCCGAAATGGTTGTAGTTACCCTCCACGGCGATCGCCACCAGGCCCGAAAGGATGATCGTGCTGACCAGAATGCCGGTTGTCTTGGCCTCCAGACGCTTGCCCAATTCTTCGACCGCGAAGACGATGCCGGCCAGCGGCGTGTTGAACGCGGCGGCGATACCCGCGGCGCCGCCCGCCAGCAGCAGGTCGGCCGGGGCAATGGCCCGCGAGTGCGGCAGCAGGCGATGGGCAAAATGCAGGATCGACGCCGCGACCTGCGCCGACGGACCTTCCCGGCCGGCCGAGAAGCCACCGAGCAGAGCGAGGCAGCCGACGCCGATCTTGCCAACGGCGATGCGCAGGGAAACCAGGTGGCCGACAGGCTCGCCGCGCGCCGCCAGGCGAGTCGCCGCGATCACTTGGGGAATGCCGCTGCCTTGGGCTCCGGGGAAGAAGCGCCGCGTCAGCCAGACCGCCGACATTCCGGCCAGCGGTGTCAAGACGAACGGGACCCAGGGGAATGGCAGCCCGGGGTGGGTATTGGCCAGTTCGAAAAAAGTGTGCAGCGCGAGGTCGGCGAGTTTGGTGAACGCGACCACCGCCAGCCCGGCACAAGCGGCTGCCCCCCACAGGGTCAACCGGGTGCGCCATCTGAAGGCGCTGAGCCTGCCGCGAAAAAGGTTCATTGGACTCCGATCGGTTTCGTTGACCGCCGACACGCGGCGAGCGATTCGAACTGCACTTGGGCGACGGGCAATGGCCCGTCCCAGAAAACCTGCAGACCGGCGCCAGCGCCGCGGCGGGCAGCGAATTCGCAGGACGAGCGAATCCGCACAGGCGGTCCAGTCTAACACCGGGCGCCAGCATCGAGAGCAAACTGTGCCGCTGGAAACCGCTGACGCCGGGGCATCCAGACCTTTGTCGCGGGCCCGGCAAGTGCGACCGGCACCGTAGACACTGGCGTTCAGCGCGGTTGTCCGCGATCAAAGGCGCGGAAAGACGCCGGCGCGTCGGCCAGGAGCCGGAAAACCCGGGTATATTGCATCTTCGGCCGGGAACGCGCCGGGCGAGCGGTAGCCCGTGGCAGGCAGGTTGTATAGTCACCGCATCTGGCTGCCGGGACATCGATTGATCGCTGTCGTCTGGCCCTGCATGGCGGACCTGACGGCTGGCTGGCCAGCGGGTGGTGGCCCGGTGGCAGACTGGCATATTGAAAGGAGACCCCCGATGAGCTGGCGACCACTACGGATTGGCCTTTCCGCACGCATCTATCACCCGCAGGCCGGGGCGACGGGTTTGCAGTCGAAGTCGCTGCACTATCTCGAACAGTCCGTTGCCCACTGGGCCATGTCGCGCGACGTGATGGTCTTCATGATTCCGGCGGTCAGCGGCGATGGCATCGTCAATCGCAGCAGCATTCGGCTCTCGGACTACCCGCAATATCTGGACGGACTGATTCTGCAAGGCGGCGCCGACATCAATCCACAGAGCTATGGCGAGGAAGCGCTGCACCCTGACTGGGCGGGGGACATGGTGCGCGACGCCTACGAGATGGAACTGCTGCACGAATTCATGGAGGCCGGAAAGGCCGTCCTGGGCATTTGCCGTGGCGCCCAGCTGATCAATGTCGCGCTCGGCGGTACCCTGTATCAGGATATCGCGACTCAGATCGAGACCGCGACGACGCACGTCCACCCCACTTACGACCGGCACAGTCATGCGGTCGAATGGGCGAAGGACTCCGGCCTGGCGAAGCTCTACCCCGGGATGACCGGCGGGCAGGTGGTATCGATTCACCACCAGGCGATCAAGTCGCTGGGGCGCGGCTTGCAGGCCGAAGCGCGCAGCGACGATGGCGTGATCGAGGCCGTTCGCCTGCAGGGGAAACCGTACGTCCTGGGCCTGCAATGGCACCCCGAGTTCCACGTCCCCGGCAGTCCGAACCTGCTGGACAGTGCGCCGCTGCTCGAGGAGTTCCTCAACGCCGCACGCGGGCGACGTTGGTGAACAAGCAGGCGGCGAGGGCACCGGAACCCGCCGCCGTGCTCGCCTGGCATTGCTCTTCGCGCTCAGGCTGCTGCTTCCGAAGCCAGCAGGGCGATCGGAAAAGCCGACAGCAGGTCGCCGACGGCGAGCTCGCTGGCTGGCGAGTGGCTTTCGCCGCTGAGGACATTGCGCCAACGGCCGGCAAGCAGGCCGTCGGGCAGCTCCAGCACGGTATCGGTCCACACCTCGGAGCCCAGCGGCAGCACCTGACGGTCGCCCAGCAGACGCGCTGGCAGCAGCGGCACCAGGGTGATCACGGTGCGCTCGCCGTGTCGCCGCGCGTAGGCGCAGACGTGCGCCGCCTGCGCGCCGCTGACTTTCAACGGCAGGTAGTCACCGATCTCGAACACTTCCGGCCAGCGCGCGCGCAGCGCCAGACTCTGCCAGACGGTGTAGAGCTTGATCCGGCCATCGCCGATCCCGGTGAGCAGCGGCAGCAGGCGTTGTGTCCATTGCTCGGGCGGCGCATCGACCATCGCCTGGACTTCGGCTAGCGAACGGCTGCGCTGGGCGTAGTCCACCGGCCGCCGGTTGTCCGGGTCGACCAGGTTGAACTGCCACAACTCGCAGCCCTGATAGATATCCGGCACTCCCGGTGAGGTAAGCTTGATCAGCGCCTGGCCGAGCGCGTTGAGCAGGCCGTGATGGATGATCGTCTGGACCAGGGGGACGAAGTCGGCCAGGAACAGGTTTTTGTCGCCCGGCGCCAGCAAGGCCCGGACAAAACCGCTGACCGCGCCCTCGTATTCGGTATTGACGTGGATCCAGCTGCTGTGCTCCTTGCCTTCGCGCAGCGCCTTGATCATGTAGGCGTCGATGCGCTCCCGGTAGGCGGCGAGCGCTTCGTCGTCCGGCGAGTTCAGCGGCCAGGTGCCGATCAGGGTCTGGTAGAGCAGGTACTCGTCGTTGCGCGACGGTGCGTCGACGCCGTCGAGCAGGCGCTTGCGGCCGCGGTTCAGCCGGCGCCAGCGCTTGAGCATCAACTTCCACGCCGCCGGGATCTCGGAGAGCACGTTGAGACGCGCGCGCATGTCCTCGGATCGCTTGCTGTCGTGCGTCGAGGTGGCGAGCATGTTGTGCGGCCAGCGGAGCGCCCGGGCGCGCGTCGCGGCGTGAAAAGCCGCCACCGAAATGCCGAAGCGCCGCGGCTCGCCGCCGACGTCGTTGAGCGAAGTCAGACGGTGGTAACGGTAGAAGGCGGTGTCCTCGACGCCCTTGGCCATCACCGGTGACGAGACCTGCTGGAACTTCATCGCGAAAGCCTGCAAGGGTTCGCGAAACGACGCACTGCGGCCACGCGCCAGATCGGTGGTCAGCACGCCCTCGATGAAGTCGTAGATGCCGGTATCGGCGACCGGGCTGCGCTTTTTGGCGACCGCGACGGCCCAGGCGATGTGCCGCCGATCATCGGCGGACAACTCGCCGTAGGCGACGTAGGTACGATAGATCGGGAAGCAGGCCACCACTTCCACCAGCGCTTCGCGCAGGCCGTTGAGGGTGAAGTCGCAGGTGTCCCGGCTGGCGGCCGCAACGCGCGCCAGGCGATTGGCAAGAACGGTGAACTCGCTCGACAGCGCGGTGTGCATGATCAACTTCTTGGCCTCGTAGGCGAGCTCTTCGAAGTCGCTGTCGACGCCGGTGAAGTCACGATAGATGCGCGTCATCCGCCGCTCGGCGGAGGTATCCACGAACAGGTTGTTGACTAGGTTGGCGAAGCGGTAGCCGGTGGCGCCGTGGATCGGCCAGTCGTCGGGCAGGCGCTCGTGGTCGGCGAGGATCTTCTCGATCACCAGGTACAGCGGCAAGGGTTCGCCCGCGGCCAGCGGCCGGCCAGCGGCCGCTTGCTGCAGCTGGCGGAAATAGCCGCCCGGATCGTAGAGTCCATCGGGATGGTCGATGCGCAGCCCGTCGATCTTGCCCTGGGCGACCAGGTCGAGAATGAAGCGGTGCGTGGCCTCGAACACCGCCGGGTCTTCCATGCGCAGAGCGGCGAGGTCGTTGATGTCGAAAAAGCGCCGATAGTTGATCTCGTCGGACGCCACACGCCAGTACGCCAGGCGGTAGCCCTGGACCTGGATCAAGTCGTGCAGCAGGTCAAAGCTGGCGGGATGGCCGGGGCGGCCGTTGAATTCGTCCAGATTGTCGGCGAGATGGTTGGCGATGTCGGGACACGCTTCGCTCAGCGCCGCCAGGTGGCGCTTGTGCACCTCCTTGTCGCGCTGGCGCTCGGCCATCCGTGCCGGCTTGGCCGCGGTGCGGGCGGGCAGGTGGCCGAAGGCGGTGAGCAGCGTCTCCAGTTCGCCGTAGCGCTCGTGGCTTTCGCCGAGTACCGCCGCCAGGCGCTCGCGGCGGTGACCGACGATGCGTGGATAGCTTGCCGGGTCCACCGGCAAGCGGTGCTGGTAGTAGAGGATGCTGAATTCGCCGCGTGCCGCATCGTACTCCAGCCGCAGTTCGCCGCGGTTGAGCACCTGCCCATAGTGATCGCCGAGCAGGGGCAGGAGCACCTTGCCCTTGAGGTCCGGGTTGAGCGGCTCCCAGTCGATGTCGAAGAAGGCGCCCCAGGCCGAGGCGGGTCCATTTTCGAGGACGTCCAGCCACCAGGCGTTGTCGGCACCCATGACGCCCATGTGATTGGGGACGACGTCAATCACCTGGCCCAGGCCGTTGGCCTTGAGCGCGGCGTCGAACTCCTGGTAGTCATGCGGCGTGCCGATTTCCGGGTTGAGCGTCGCGTGGTCGACGATATCGTAGCCGTGTGTGCTGCCCGGTCGTGCGGTAAGGTACGGCGAGGCGTAGCAATGACTGACACCGAGCGCGGCGAGGTAGGGCGCCAGCGCGCCGGCCTGCGCGAAAGTGAAGTCGCGGTTGAACTGCAGCCGGTAAGTCGCGCGCGGGATGACCGCCAGTCGCGACGGCGGCAGAACTTCGGCGGGCGGCGCGACGGCGGTGCCGCGTTCGTTGATCAGCACCTCGCCGACGCCGGCGAAGCGGCCGTCGTCGGGCCAGTCCTCGAGGTCCAGCGGCAGGCGCTGGCGCCAGTTGGGGTGCTGGTCGTCGCTGCTTCCCGGCAGGTTGGCCTGCCCGATCACGCCGAGAATGTCTTCGGGCTGAACGACCAGCAGCTGCGCCGGTGTTCTCGCCAGAAAAGCGTGGATGCCGACGCTGAGCGGCCGAGTGATCTCCGGTACCGAGAAGGGGTGCAGGCTGAGGTTCTCCGGCAACAGTTGCTCGTGCTTCAGAGCCATCAGGAAGCGGGCGCGGTCCTGGGCGCGGTCGACGATCGCCTGCTCGTGCTGCGCTGGCGACGGATAGAGTTGCAGTGCCGCGCGGGTGTCGATGTCGTGCCCCGTCCAGAAGCCGTGCAGTGTCGGCAGGTCGTGCGTACTCACCGCAACCAGCGCCTGCCGCGGATAGCTGGCTGGTGGCTTGAAGTTCCCGTCGTCACTGCGCTCGAAGAGAAATGGCCGGTAGCTGAGTACGCCGGCGGTCGCCAGTCGCGGCCTGAAGCCGTCGGGAACGGTGCCCAGGTCCTCACCGATCACCATGCAGCGGTTGCGCTGGCTCTCAAGCGCGACGATGCCCAGCAGGTCCTCGAATGGATAGCTGACGTACGCTCCCTGTGCCGCCGGCAGGCCGACGGGGACCCAGAACAGGCGCAGCAGCCCCATCACGTGGTCGATGCGCAGCGCGCCGCAGTGCCGCATGTTCGCGCGCAGGACGGCGATTAACGGCGCATAGGCTGCTTCCCGCAACTGCTGCGGGACCAGCGGCGGCAGCCCCCAGTCCTGACCGGCAGGATTGAATTCGTCGGGCGGTGCGCCGACGCAGGCGCCGCGGGCGAAAGCGTTCTGCCACGCCCAGGCCTCCGATCCGCCGGGATTCACGCCGACCGCCAGGTCCTGGTACAGGCCGACGCCCAGGCCGCGGCGCGATGACTGCTGCCCGAGCGCGGTGAGCTGTTCGTCGGCCAGCCACTGCAGCCAGGCGTAGTACGCGACGAGGTCGGCGTTCTCGTTGGCGAACGCCAGCACCGCTGGCGCCTGTGGATGGTGGTAGGCCGCGGGCCACGCCGGCCAGCCCCAGACGCTGGCGTCGTCTCGCCGGAAGCGTTCCTGCAGGGCCTCGAAGCGCGCATGCCACTCCAGCGCCCGGCCGCCTTCACTGCGGAACAGGCGAAAGGCGCGCGCGCGAGGACTGTCGCTGGCCAGATGCTGCTCGCGGAAGTGACGATAGACGATCGCCAGCGCTTCGCGCTTGACGGCGCACACCTCGTCGTAGGCCACCTGCTCGGCTGCGCGCAATCGCCGCAGCCTCCCCTGAAAGCGTTCCGAGGCCACCAGGTTCCGTGCCGCCTCGCATTCGCCGAATTCGGGGATGGCCTCGACGTCGAGGTACAGCGGGTTGACGAAACAGCGGCTGGACGGGCTGTAGGGACTGATCCGCGTCGGGTCGTCCGGGAACAGGGCGTGCAGCGGATTGACCCCGATCACCCCGCCACCGGCTTCGGCCGAGAGGTCGATCAGGGTGCGCAGGTCGCCGAAGTCGCCGATTCCCCAATTGCGCCGCGAGCGCAGCCCGTAGAGTTGCACCGTCGGCCCCCAGACGCGTCCCTCGCCTTGCACGGCGTCGGGCTGAAAGCAACCCGGCGGGCTGACGATCAGCGTCATGGCTACCTGCGCCATGGCGTCGCGGCCGATCTGTTCGACTTCCAGCCGGCAGTAACCGGGTTCGGAGAGCGCGGGCAGGCGCAGTTCGCCACGCACGAAATCGACCTTGCCCAGGCGCTGGGCGGCAAGCCGTGGCAACTGCTCCACCGCGAACTCGCCGGTGGTGACGGCGCCGTCTTCCTCGGTCAGGATCCAGCGGTGCTGCTGGTTGGCAAGTGCCGCCGGCAGCGACACCGGAACCGCCGGTTCGCCGCCGGCGGGGAACACCATTACCGGCGGTAGCGGGCGGCGCCACTCGCGCTCCTCGATTTCCCGCAGCAGTTCTGCCGGGTCGGCGTCGGCAGGAAAATGCATCGCCGCCAGGAGCGCGCTCAGGGTGCGCGCCGAAGTCGCGTGCGGCTTGCCCCAGACGTCGGCGTATTCGGCGGCGATGCCGCAGCGGCTGGCGAGTTGCGCCAGTGCCTCCAGGCTGTCGTTGTTAGTGGCGGCGGTCATCGACTGTCTCCGGGTTGCAGGTGCCAGCGCACCGACCACGCCGGCAGGCGGCCGCGGGCCAGGGTCGTGGCATCGAGGTTGGCGGTGGCAAACAGCAGTTGGCCGGGCGGCGGCGTGGCGTCGACCGGGTCGTCGCCGAGATTGGCGAGCAGCGCCAGCAGACTGCCGTCACCAAGGCGCCAGGTGATGGCCAGCGTCCGCGCCGACGGCATCGCCAGGCGCGGATCGCCGTTATCCATGCCGGCCAGACGTGGCACGATCCATTGATGCCGGAGCAGCAGCAATTGCCGGTGCAATTCGAGCACGGCGCGGTGTGGCGCGCGCTCGATGGCGCTCCAGTCGAGAGCGCAGGTCTCGAAGGTGGCCGAGGCATTCGGGTCGGGAATGCTCTCGCGCACCGCCGGGTCGGCGAAACGGGCAAAGCGCGAGAACTCGCGCCGGCGCCCTTCGGTCACCGCCTGCGCCAGTTCCGGGCCGAAGTCGCAGAAGAACAGGAAGGGCTGCGCGGCCGCGAACTCCTCGCCCATGAACAGCAGCGGTGGCTGCGGCGCCAGCAGCAGCACCGCGGTGACGGCTTCCATCGCCAGCGGCGACGCGAGGTGGCAAAGGCGCTCGCCGAACGCTCGGTTGCCGATCTGGTCATGGTTCTGCAGAAAGTTGATGAAGGCAGCGGGCGGCAGGTGGGCGCTCGCTTCGCCGCGCCGCTCGCCGTGCGCGAAGGTCGACGCTTCGCCCTGATAGGCGAAGCCCTCGGTCAGGCAGCGGCCGAGCAGCCGCGCCGGGTCGTCGGCATAGTCCACGTAGTAGCCGTCGCTCTCGCCGGTGGCCAGCACATGGAAGGCATGGTGGATGTCGTCGTTCCACTGCGCGGTGCCGTGCAGCAGGCGGCCGAAGTCATCGCGGGTCAGGTAGCGCGCCTGATTGCGCTCGTTCTCGAGGACCATGTGCACGTGTCGCGCGCGGCCCGGAACCGACTTGAAGGCTGCCGCCAGTTCCTCGATGATGTCTGGCGTGCTGTCGTCGCAGATGGCGTGGATGGCGTCCAGACGCAGGCCGTCGAGGTGGAACTCCTCCAGCCAGTAGAGGACGTTGTGGACGAAGAAGTCACGCACCACCCGACTGCCTTCGCCGTCGAAGTTGATCGCCGCACCCCACGGCGTGGCGTGGCGCGGATTGAAGAAGTCGGGGGCGTAGGCGTGCAGATAGTTGCCTTCGGGCCCGAAGTGGTTATAGACCACGTCGAGCAGGACCATCAGCCCGCGCTGGTGCGCGGCGTCGATCAGCCGCTTGAAGTCTTCCGGCCGGCCGTAGGCAGCATCCGGCGCGAACGGCAGGACGCCGTCGTAACCCCAGTTGCAGCGTCCGGGGAAGTCGGCCAGCGGCATGATCTCGATCGCGGTGACCCCGAGCTCGACCAGGTAGTCGAGCCGCTCGATGGCGCCGGCAAAGTCGCCGCTGGCCGTGAAGCTGCCAAGGTGCAGTTCGTAGATCACCGCTTCGTGCCAGGGTCGGCCGCGCCAGTCGCCATCGGACCAGTCAAAGGCAGTCGGCGCGACAATCTCGGAAGCGCCGTGGATGTCGTCCGGGTTGAAGCGCGACACCGGGTCCGGAACCAGCAGGCCGTCGGGCAGGCGAAAGAGGTAGCGGCTGCCGGCTTGCGCCGAGGCCACGGTCAGTTCGAACCAGCCGCCGTCGGCAGCGGTCATCGGCAGTTCCTGGTCGCCGTCGAGTTGCAGGGTGATGGTCGCGACGCCGGGCGCCCAGAGACGAAAGCGGACGCCGCCGCCGTGCACGGCTTCAGCGCCGAAGGGCATGCTGTGCTGGCGCTTCATGCTTGCTTCCTCTGGATCAGGAGAGCCAGTGAGCGGCTCTCCAGGGGGTAGCTGTCGCCGCCCTGGAAGCTGCGCTCAGGCCCCAGCCCGTTGTCGCCATGGGTGTCGAGGACGCCGTGCCAATCGTCACCGGCCGGCAGTTCGGGCAGGCGGAATTCGATGCTCTCGTGGTGGCTGTTGAACAGCAGCAGGAAGTTGTCGTCGTGCACCGGCTGGCCGCGGCGGTCGTTTTCGGCCATCGCCTGGCCGTCGAGATAGACGCCAAGGCAGCGCGCGAACTCGTGCGCCCACTCGCGCTCGGTCATTTCGCTGCCGTCGGGCTTGAGCCAGTGGATGTCCTTGGTCGTCGATCCCTTGACGGCGCGGCCCTCGAAGAAGTTGCGACGGCGAAAGAGGGGGTGCTCGCGGCGCAGGGCGACGACCCGCTGGACAAAGGCGAGGAAATCGCTGTCGGACTCGGAGAGATCCCAGCTAACCCAGCTGATCTCGTTGTCCTGGCAGTAGGCATTGTTGTTGCCGCCCTGCGTGCGGCCCATCTCGTCGCCGGCGAGCAGCATCGGCACGCCCTGCGAGAAGAGCAGCGTCGCCAGCAGGTTGCGCTTCTGCCGGACGCGCAGTTCATTGACCCCGGCGTCGTCGGTCGGCCCCTCGGCGCCGCAGTTCCACGAGTTGTTGTTGTCGGTGCCGTCGCGGTTGTCCTCGCCGTTGGCTTCGTTGTGTTTGCCGTTGTAGCTGACCAGGTCGTGCAGCGTGAAACCGTCGTGCGCGGTGACGAAGTTGACGCTGGCGTAGGGCTTGCGGCCGCTGTGCTGGTAGAAATCGCTGGAGCCGGTCAGGCGGCGCGCGAAATCGCCGATCACGCCGCCGTCACCGCGCCAGTAGGCGCGCATGGTGTCGCGGTAGTGGTCGTTCCACTCGCCCCAGCCGGCAGGAAAGTTGCCGACCTGATAGCCGCCCTCGCCGAGGTCCCACGGCTCGGCGATCAGCTTGACCTGCGACAGGACCGGATCCTGCAGCAGGATGTCGAAGAAGGCGCCGAGCCGGTCGACGGCGTGCAGCTCGCGCGCCAGCGACGAGGCGAGGTCGAAGCGGAAGCCATCGACGTGCATCTCCAGCACCCAGTAGCGCAGCGAGTCCATGATCAGCTGCAGCATGCGCGGCTGTTGCAGGTTGAGCGTGTTGCCGCAGCCGGTGTAGTCCATGTAGTAACGCGGCTCGTCGCCGACCAGCCGGTAATACGAGGCGTTATCGACGCCACGGAAAGACAGCGTCGGGCCGAGGTGGTTACCCTCGGCGGTGTGGTTGTAGACCACGTCGAGGATCACTTCGATGCCGTGCGAGTGGAAGGTCTTGACCATCGTCTTGAACTCGCTGACCACCCCGGTCGAACTGTAGCGGTGGTCGGGGGCGAAGAAGCCGATCGAGTTGTAGCCCCAGTAGTTGTTCAGTCCGCGGTCGATCAGGTGGCGGTCATTGATGAAGGCATGCACCGGCATCAGCTCGACCGAGGTGACGCCAAGGCGTTTGAGATGGTCGATCACCGGCGCCGTCGCCAGCCCGGCGTAGGTTCCGCGCAGCGCCGGCGCGACCTCGGGATGCTTCATCGTGAAGCCGCGCACGTGCATCTCGTAGATCACCATGTCCGACCAGGGAATGTTCGGCGCGCGATCGTTGCCCCAGGTGAAGGCCGGGTCGATGACCCGGCACTTGGGCATCCCGGCGTGGTTGTCGCGACGGTCGAAGGAGAGATCCTGCTTGCGGTTGCCGATCTTGTAACTGAAATGCGCGTCGCTCCAGCGCACCTGCCCGACAATGTCTTTCGCATAGGGCTCGATGAGCAGCTTGTGGCCGTTGAAGCGGTGGCCGCGGGCCGGGTCGTAGGGCCCGTAGACACGGTAGCCGTAGAGCAGGCCGGGGCGCGCTTCAGGCAGGTAGCAGTGCCAGATCAGGTCGGTCCGCTCGTGCAGCTCGACGCGCTGCACCTCCTTCTTTCCCGTTGGGTCGAAGAGGCATAGTTCGACGCGCTCGGCGTGTTCCGAAAAGATGGCGAAGTTGACTCCTTCGCCGTCCCAGGTGGCGCCACGTGGGGCAGGGGCACCGGGCCAGACGGCGGTGACGGGAAGGTTCATGGGCGGCCTCCTAGATCTGGTAGCGGGTGACGTCAGGGACGTCCTGGCCCTTGGCCAGGACGACCACACCGCCGTCGCTGACGGTATAGCGGGCGCGGTCGGCTGCGGCATCGAAGCCGATCCGCGTGTTCGGTTCGATCACGTTGTAACGGTCGACGATCACCCGCTTGAGGCGCGAACCGCGGCGGATGACGGTGTAGTCCATGATCAGGCAGTCTTGGATTTCGACGTCATCTTCGACGATTACCTCGCGGCGGAGCATCGAGTTGCTGATCCGCGCGTGCCTGATCAGCGAACCGGCGGCGATGGTGCTGTTCGTGATGTCGCCGCGGAGGATGCGCGGCGATGGCCCCTGGTACGAGCTCGAGTTGATGAACCACTGCGGGTTGAAGAGGTTGAATCGCGGTCGCTCGCCGAGGACGTCGAAGTGCGCGTCGTAGTAGGCGTCGATGGTACCCAGGTCGCGCCAGTACGCCTGCTCTTCGTAACCGGCAACGCCAGGAACGTGGTTGTCGCCGAAATTGTACGCCAGCACCTTGTGGCTCTTGATCAGCCGCGGCAGGATGTGGTGGCCGAAATCGTGCTCGTCGTTCTCGTTGGCCTCGCGCAAGGCAGCCAGCAGGACATCGGTGTCGAACAGGTAGTTGCCCATCGAGCCGTAGGCGCGCGTCGGGTCGCTGGGCATCGGCGGCGGGTTTGCCGGCTTTTCCAGGAAGCCGCGGATGCGACTCCGGTCGTCGGCATCGATGACCCCGAAGGCGTTGGCCTCCGCCAGCGGCACCGGAATCGCCGCCACCGAAACGTGCGCCGAGTTCTGGCGGTGGAAATCGATCATCTGCCGCACGTCCATGCGGTAGATGTGATCCGCTCCGAAAACGGCGACGATGTCGGGCGAATGGCGTTCGATCAGGTTGATGTTCTGGAAGACGGCGTCGGAGGTTCCCTGGAACCACTCCGGACCCTCGCGCATCTGCGGCGGCACGACGGTGACGAAACGGCCGGTGTAGGGGGTCGAACTGCTCCAGGCCTTGGCGACGTGCTCGATCAGCGACTGCGACTTGTACTGCACCATCATGTAGATGCCGTGGATCTGCGAGTTCACCAGATTGCTGAGGACGAAGTCGGCGATGCGGTAGCGGCCGCCGAAGGGAACCGCGGGCTTGGACCGCTCCGCGGTCAGCGGATGCAGCCGGGAACCCTGGCCGCCGGCCAGGACCATGGCGAGTACTTTCACGATTTTTTCTCCTGTCTTGGTTGGCTTAGATGAAGCCTTGCTGCTCGCGTTCTGCCGCCTGGCCGTCCAGCGTCCGGAGCAGACTGAAGAGCGGAATCGGCAGCCAGTCGGGCCGGTTGCCCATTTCGTAGCGCAGTTCGTAGAGCGCCTTGTCGATCACGAAGAACTCGATCAGGCGCTCGGCGGCGCCAGGCGCCTCCGGCCACACCGGGCAGCCTTGGATGGCCTTGCGGTAGCCGTCGAGGAAGGCCGCGCTCACCTGTTCTTCCCAGGCCTCGACCAGCGGCCCGACGCGGCGGCGGTCGGTAGAGCGTTCGGCGGTGACGCGATTGGTGGCTACCGCCGCGGCGTAGCTGAACGAACGCAGCATGCCCGCCACGTCGCGCAGCGCTGAATGCTTCTCGCGACGCTCTTCCATCGGACGCGCCGGTTCGCCTTCGAAGTCGATGATCACGAAATCGTTGTCCACCCGCAGCACCTGGCCGAGGTGATAGTCGCCGTGGTAGCGCGTCTTGGCCGCGGCAATGCCGGCCAGCGCCTGCGGCGAGATGCGGTCGAGCAGCACCGGCCGGAGCGACGACAGGCGGTCACTGGCGGTACGCACCTCGTCGGGAAGGGTGTCGCGACGCTTTTCGAGTTCGTCGAAAGTGGCGACCGCCTCGGCCTGGAGCGCGCTCGACCAGTTGGCGAGATCGGCTGGCGTGATCGGTTCGCGCTCGAAGACGGCGTTGCCGGTGGACACCGCGAAGGCCTGGTGCAGTTCGCCGGTTCGGCGGCCGAGCAACTCGATCAGCGAGAGGAAGTAGGCGTGTGGGGTGCCGGTACGGTCGTCGGACGGCAACTCGGGTTCGCCCAGGAAGCGTTCGAGGTAGTCGACGGCGAAGTTCCAGCTGTCACCCTGGTTTGCGGTATAGCCCTGAAGCAGCGCCAGGGTGGTCGTCTGTCCGTCGGCACGGCGGTACTCGACCGATCCGACGACCGGCGCGACATGCGCGTAGGGCGACTGGTCGGTCAGGAAGCGTCCGACCTCGACCTCGGGGTTGATCCCTGGCTGCAGGCGGCGATAGCCCTTGAGGAACAGCTGCTCCCCGAAGTACACCGCGGTGTTGCTCTGTTCGAGCGCCGGATGACGCACCGGTGCGTCGAGACCGGCGGCCAGTGTGGCGAATGCCGGCGAGGCGTGGAACTCCAGTCGTCCCCGGCCAAAGGGGATGGCGGCATTCTTGCCGATCCCCTCGGCCAGCGCGCGGCAGAATCCGTCGGCGCCGTATGCCCCGTAGAGCAGTCCCGTGCGGTCTTTTTGTCGTACCCTCGCCAGCGCCCAGGAGGCCAGAACGGCTCGCTGTTCCTCGGTCGTTTCGTCGTCCCAGCAGATCGCCAGCGGCAGCGAGTAGACCTGTGGTTCCAGGTCGGCGCAATGGACCTCGATGATCGTCATCAGCCAGCTGCCGTGGTCGGTTTCCCAGGGCGCCTGTTCGAGGATCCGGATCGTCTCGATGGCGTGGCCCTTGGCGGCAAACCAGCGCTTGGTCGTCAGATACGGCGCCAGCACCTTGTGCTGCAACTGCTCGCGGGTGGCCGCGGCGATCGCGCGGCGGACGGTGGTGGCGCTGGTCTTGCCGCCCGAAAAGGTCATCCAGCCCTCGGTGAGCACCAGCATCGGCAGCTCCGGCCGCGCCAAGCGCTCTTCGTGCCAGTACGGCACCTCGACGTCGGTCGCCAGCCGGAAGCAGTAGGTGCCGTGGCCGGCCAGGGTCAGCAGGTATGGCAGGTCGCCGATCGGCGGAAACGCCGAGCGTCCGAGCAGTTCGACCGGCACCCGGGTCTTGAACGCCGCCAGGTCGAGTTCCACGGGCTGCGCGTTGCGCGAGAGATTGACCACGCAGAGCAGGGTCTCGTCCTGGTATTCACGGACGTAGGCGAGGATCTTGCGGTTGCCGGGTTCGAGGAAGCGGATGCTGCCGCGGCCGAAGGCCTTGTAGTTCTTGCGTACCGCGATCAGGCGCTTGTTCCAGTGCAGCAGCGACGACGAGTTGCGCGCCTGCGCCTCGACGTTGACCGCCTCGAAGCCGTAGATCGGATCCATGTTCGGCGGCAGGTAGAGCCGCTGCGGGTCGGCCCTGGAAAAGCCGGCGTTGCGGTCCGGGCTCCATTGCATCGGCGTGCGCACGCCGTTGCGGTCGCCAAGATAGATGTTGTCGCCCATGCCGATTTCGTCGCCGTAGTAGAGCACCGGCGATCCCGGCAGGGTCAGGATCAGGAAGGTCACCAACTCGATCTTGTGGCGGTTGTTGTCCATCAGCGGCGCCAGGCGGCGGCGGATGCCGACGTTCACCCGCATCCGCGGGTCGGACGCGTACGTCTGGTACATGTAGTCGCGTTCGCGCTGGGTGACCATTTCCAGCGTCAGCTCGTCGTGGTTGCGCAGGAAGATCGCCCACTGGCAGTTGTCGGGGATCTCCGGCGTCTGGTTCATGATCTCGATGATCGGATGACGCTCCTCCTGGGCGACGGCCATGAAGATCCGTGGCATCACCGGGAAGTTGTAGGCCATGTGGCACTCGTCGCCTTCGCCGAAGTACTCGCGCACGTCTTCCGGCCACATGTTGGCCTCGGCGAGCAGCATGCGGTTCTGGTAGCGCGAGTCGATCACCGCGCGAATCTGCTTGATGACCTCGTGCGTCTCGGGCACGTTTTCGTTGTTCGTTCCCTCGCGAACGCAGAGGTAGGGGATGGCGTCCAGGCGCAGGCCATCGACGCCCAGGTCAAGCCAGAAGCGCATGATGCGGATCACCGCTTTGACGACTTCCGGGTTGTTGTGGTTGAGGTCCGGCTGGTGCGAGAAGAAACGGTGCCAGTAGTAGGCGCCAGCGACCTCGTCCCAGGCCCAGTTCGACTTCTCGGTGTCGGTGAAGATGATCCGCGTTTCCGGAAACTTCTTGTCGGTATCCGACCACACGTAGAAATCGCGCTTCTTCGACCCGGCCGGGGCTCGCCTTGCCGCCTGAAACCAGGGATGCTGGTCGGAAGTGTGGTTGATGACCAGCTCGGTGATCACCCGCAGCCCGCGGCGGTGCGCTTCGCGGATGAAAACGCGCGCGTCGTTGCGGTTGCCGTAGTCGGGGCTGACGTTGCGGTAGTCGGAAATGTCGTAGCCGTCATCGCGCATCGGCGACGGATAGAAGGGCAGCAGCCAGAGCGTGTTGACGCCGAGATCCTGGATGTAATCGAGTTTCTCGGTCAGCCCCCTGAAATCGCCGATGCCGTCATCGCCGCTGTCCTTGAATGCCTTGACGTGCAGTTCGTAGATAATCGCATCCTTGTACCACAGGGGGTCGTTTTCCCAGGTCAGCTCGGCCGCAGCCGCGGCTTGATGTAGCGAATCGGTGGCCTTGTGCATCATTTCCTCCATTCAAAGGAAGTAGTCGAAGTTGTTTTCTCGGGATGTCGGGGAAAGCGGTCGTCGAAAAGCTGTGCAGGTGGATGGCCGGCGGCCTGCTGCCGGCGTGTTTCCCAGGCCGTGACGGCCGCATCGGCCGGTCGCCAGGCAGCCACCGGGAACGCGTCGGTGTTCAGCACGGCAGTTGCTTTTCCGGTACCGGCTTCAGCACCAGCACCGCCAACGGCGGCAGGGTCAGCGACAGCGAATGGAAATGACCATGCGCGCTAAACGGCCGCGCTTCGACCCGGCCCCCGTTGCCCATGCCGCTGCCGCCGTAGTCGAGTGCGTCGCTGTTCAGGATCTCCTCCCACTGGCCACCCCGCGGCGCGCCGACGTTGTAGTCGTGGCGCGGTAGCGGTGTGAAGTTGCAGAGCACCAGCACCGCATCGTCGCGGTGCCTGCCGTAGCGCAGGAAGCTGATCACGCTTTCTTCCCAGTTGGTGCAGTCGACCCAGGCGAAGCCATCGGCGGCGAAGTCTCTCTCGTGCAGCGCCTTCTGCGCACGATAGACGCGGTTGAGGTCGGCGACCCAGGACTGCACGCCGTGGTGCAAAGGATACTGGAGGACATGCCATTCGAGGCTTTCCTCGTGTTGCCACTCGCGCCGCTGGCCCAGCTCGCCGCCCATGAACAGCAGCTTCTTGCCGGGGTGCGTCCACATCAGTCCGTAGAGCAGGCGCAGGTTGGCGAACTGCTGCCATTCGTCGCCCGGCATCTTGCCGATCAGCGCGCCCTTGCCGTGCACCACCTCGTCGTGCGACAGCGGCAGGACGAAGTTCTCGGTAAAAGCGTACCAGACGCCGAAGGTGAGCCTGTCGTGCTGGTACTTGCGAAACAGCGGCGGCTGCTGGAAATACTTCAGGGTGTCGTTCATCCAGCCCATGTTCCACTTCATGCCGAAACCCAGGCCACCCATGTAGGTGGGGCGTGAAACCATCGGCCAGGCGGTGGACTCCTCGGCCATCGTCTGGACGTCGGGATGGTCGCGATAAACGGCTTCGTTGAGGCTGCGCAGGAAACTCATCGACTCCAGATTTTCGCGTCCGCCATGCTTGTTGGCGATCCACTCGCCCTCCTCGCGCCCGTAGTCTAGGTACAGCATCGACGCCACGGCATCGACCCGCAGGCCGTCGATGTGGTACCTGTCGAGCCAGAACAGGGCGCTGGACATCAGGAAGCCGCGTACTTCGTTGCGGCCGAGGTTGAAGATCGAACTTTTCCAGTCCGGGTGGAAACCCTGCCGCGGGTCCTCGTGCTCGTAGAGGCAGGTGCCGTCGAAGTTGGCCAGGCCATGGCCGTCGGCCGGAAAGTGCGAGGGCACCCAGTCGAGGATCACCGCGATCCCGGCCTGATGCAGGGTGTCGATCAGGAACATGAAGTCCTGCGGCGAGCCGTAGCGCGCCGTCGGCGCGAAGTAGCCGGTGGTCTGGTAGCCCCACGAGCCGTAGAACGGATGCTCCATGACCGGCAGCAGTTCGACGTGCGTGAAGCCCATCTGCTGGACGTAGGCTGCCAGTTGCGGCGCGATCTCCCGGTAGCTGAGCCAGCGGTCTCCGTCTTCGGGGACGCGCCGCCAGGAACCGAGGTGCACCTCGTAGATCGACAGCGGCGCGTTCAGCGCATTGGCCGCGCGACTATTGGCCATCCAGTCGTCGTCGGCCCAGGTGTAGTCGAGGGTGCACAGGCGTGAAGCGCTGCGCGGCGGCTCTTCCGACTGGCGGGCGAAGGGATCGGCCTTTTCCTGCTCGCCGCCGGCGCTGCGGATGTGGAACTTGTAGCCGTCGCCGAACGCCGGTCCGGCCAGGAAGCCTTCCCAGATCCCGGAACCATCGACGCGGCGATGCAGGGCATGCCGGCCGGCCTGCCAGTGGTTGAAGTCGCCGACCACCGACACCTGCTCGGCATTCGGCGCCCAGACGGCGAACTGGAAGCCTGCCTGGCCGTCCTTCTCGGTGGCCTGCGCGCCGAAGCGATCGTAGAGGCGGCCGTGGCTGCCCTCGCGGAAAAGGTAGATATCGTGATCGCTGAGCAGGCTATGGGTCTGTACGGGATTCATCAAGTTCATTGCGTTCCTCCGGTTTGCTGCGTGGCGCCCTGCACGGCGAGCTGCAGAGGCGGGCTCGACCCGTCCTTGCCCTGGCCGGGATAGACGGTGAGGTGCGGGAAAGGAATCTCGATGCCGGCGGCGTCGAAAGCGCACTTGAGGCGACGCAGGTACTCGCGGCGCACGCCCCACTGCTCGATCGCAGCAACCTTGAATCGGCAGCGCAGAATCACCGCCGAATCGGCCCAGGAATCGACGCCGACGATTTCGATGTCGTCGATGATCTTCGCTCCGAAAAGCGGATCGGCGCGCAACTCGGCGCCGACCTGACGCATCACCTCGAGCGCCTGATCGACGTTCTCGCGGTAGGCGACGCCAGCGTCCACTACCGCGAAGGCGAAGCCGCGGGTCTTGTTGGTTACCGTGGTGATGCTGCCGTTGGGGACAAAGTGCACGTGTCCGTCGTAGTCGCGCATGCGCACGTAACGCAGGGTGATCTCCTCGACCAGTCCGCCCTTGCCGCCGGCTTCGACGACATCGCCCTGGCGAATCTGGTTTTCGAGCAGCAGAAAGAAGCCCGAAAAGTAGTCCTTGACCAGGCTCTGCGCACCAAAGCCGACGGCCAGGCCGACGACGCCGGCGGCGCCGAGAATCGGCGCCACGGAAACGCCGACTTCGGCAAGCACCAGGATGCCGGTGACCAGCGAAATGAGCACCGAGGCAGCGTAGCGGAAGACGCGGCCCAGAGTGGCGACCCGTTTCACCTCCTCGCCATCGTCGATGTTGCGACTGATATAAATGCGGAAGCTGGCGATCAGCTTGTGCGAGAAATTCACGGCGATCCACGCCATGACGATGATCAGCGCAATGCGCAGCGTCGACGCGGCGGCCGGCGAGAGCTGTTGGCCGAAGGAAAGCAGTTGGTCAAGCATCGGTTTGTCTATTCCCATCTGGAGGTCGAACGGTGGGCCAAAAAAACCCCTTGTATTAAACGTTGAAGACTAATAGTATTGCACACAAATATTTGGCAAGCAACCTGAGGACTGGCGTGATGACGAACCGAGCTAAGCTGGGCAACGAAGGCGAGGCGCCGCAAAAGGCCTCCGGGAATCGGAACGATGCGGCCGCGCCGGTTCGGGAACAAGCGGATGAAACCTTTGGCACGCTGCTGCAGCTGGTGCGTGCGGTTCAGACCGGCATGCAGAACATCGATGACACACATGGGTTGAGCGGCTCGCAGCTCTGGGCCCTGTGGCAGATCTCGGCGCAACCGGGCCTGCGCGTCTCGGGGTTGGCGAAGGCGCTGCAGATCAAGCCGTCGACCGCCAGCAATCTGCTCGACAAGCTCGAACTGCGCCAGCTGGTGCGCCGGGAAAGACGCGACGCCGACAACCGGGTGGTCTGTATCTGGCTTACGGAACAGGGCGTCGGCCTGGTCAAGGACATCCCCGGCCCGCTGCAGGGCCGGCTGCGCAGCGCACTGGAGGCCATGCCGGCGGCCACTCTGACGAGCTTGCAACAGGGAATGACCACGCTGCTGCAGCTGATGGGCCCGTCGGGGCGTCTTAACGTCGCAAGCGCAAAAAGCTGAAAGACCGGCGTTCAGCCGGTGCAACGACATGGCCGACATGCGGCAGGCGTCGGCAGCCCCGCCGCCACCCCCCGCTGCGAGGCGGCGCGCAGCCTGGCTACGGCAGTTCGTCCAGCCCGACCATCGCCAGGTGGTCTGTCACTCCCCACGCTTCGAGGCGCCAGCGATTGCCGTCGGCGCACACCCAGTTGATCGCCGCGTTGGGAATCAGGAAGTCGCGCGGCGCGCGCAGCGAGGTGCCACGCACCACCCGGTTGACGATATCGAGGACGCCGCCGTGCGTCACCACGACCACGCTCTGGCCGCGATGATCCTCGACAACTCGCTGCAGGCCGGCGCAGACTCGCTGGTGCAGCTGTCGCAGGCTCTCGCCACCGTAGGGAATGACGAAATCCGGCTCGCGCCCTTCGAACACCTGGTAGACGTCCGGGTACCTGGTGCGCGACTGGGAGTAGGTCAGCCCTTCGAAAAGGCCGTAGCGCCGCTCGCGAAATTCCGGTCGCAGGATCGGCGCCAGATGCAGCGCGCGGCCGACGCGCTCGGCAGTCTGCCGGGCGCGCAGCAGGTCGCTGCTATACAGCGCGGCCATCGTCGAATTCCCGGACAACCACGCGGCCGCGGCTTCGGCTTGTGCCTGGCCGGCCGTGTTCAGACCGACGTCGATGTTTCCCTGGATACGCTTTTCGGCGTTCCACGACGTTTCGCCGTGACGCACGAGGCAGATGCGGGTGGTTTTCACTATTTTCGCTCGACAGTTGCGGTCTGCGGCACCGGCTGAAAGTGGCCGCTCCGCCTCTGCCGGCGTCCTGAGCGGACCGATCCCCGGCCAGGCAAGCAGGGCAACGCTGCACCCGCCGGCTCCGAAAGAGCGGATTCTAAGGCATTTCCGGTCACCGCTCCCGGTCCCGGCCAACGCCGTCCAACGCCGCCCATCTGGCATCGCCGGCAACGGCGCCGGCCGCGGATTGCTGCAGCGCAACTTTAACAGGCGCCTGCTATTGCCTATAGTGATCTATCCGTCGCGGCGGGCCTTGCGGCGTCATTCAACAGGATCATCGATCAGAGAACGGAGGAGACGTCATGCAGAAGTCTTTGCACATCGATCCGGGCAAGTGCACCGGCTGCTTGCAGTGTGAAATGGCCTGCTCGTACGAGCACACCGGGTTATTCAACCCGTCGCGATCGCTGATCAAGGTTTTCGACTTCCACCACGAGGGACGCAAGGTTCCCTATACCTGCACCCAGTGCGCCGAAGCCTGGTGCCTGAACGCCTGCCCGGTCGATGCGATCAGGATTGACGCCGCAACCGGCGCCAAGGTCGTCGTCGATGCGGTCTGCGTCGGCTGCAAGGTATGTACGATTGCCTGCCCGTTCGGGACGGTCAACTACAGCCACGATACCGGCAAGGTCCAGAAGTGCGACCTCTGCGGCGGCGATCCGGCGTGTGCCTCGGCTTGCCCGACCAGCGCCATCACCTACATCGACGCGGACTGGACGGGCCTTGAGCGGATGCGTCAGTGGGCGCAGAAAACCGACAACGCGGCACGGGTTTGAGGAGAGACGATCATGGCCTGGACTCGCAAAATTCTTCGCGTCAACCTGACCCAGGGGACTTGCGTCAGCGAAGCGCTGAACATGGAATGGGCAACGCAGTATCTCGGGCAACGCGGTCTGGCCAGCAGGTATCTGGTCAGCGAAATCGATCCAACGGTCGACCCGCTCGCCCCCGAGAACAAGATCATCTATGCCACCGGACCGCTGACCGGCACCATGGCGTCGACCGGCGGGCGCTATTCGGTGGTCACCAAGGGACCCCTGACCGGGGTCATTGCCTGCTCGAACTCGGGCGGCTTCTTCGGCGCCGAGTTGAAATCGGCGGGTTGGGACATGATCATCGTCGAGGGCAAGTCGCCCGAGGCGGTCTATCTGCACGTCGAGAACGAGCGCGCGACGCTGCTTCCTGCCGGTGACCTGTGGGGCCAGACGGTATGGGCCACCGAGGCGATCCTCAAGAAGCGCCATCAGGATCCGCTGCTGCGCGTTTCGAGCATCGGTCGTGCAGGAGAAAACCAGGTCCTCTTCGCGGCGATCGTCAACGACCTGCATCGCGCCGCTGGCCGTTCCGGGGTCGGCGCCGTGATGGGTTCAAAGAACCTCAAGGCGATTGCCGTTCGCGGCACCCGCGGCGTCGGCAACATCGCCGACCCCAAGGCTTTCATGGCCGCCGTCAGCGCCGGCAAGAAGGTGCTCGCCGAGAACGCGGTGACCGGCCAGGGCTTGCCGACCTACGGCACGCAGGTGCTGATGAACGTGATCAACGAAATGGGCGCGTCGCCAACGCGCAACCACCGCGACGTCGAGTTCGAAGGCGCGCGCAAGATCTCGGCCGAAGCGATGCACGAAAAGCGCGCCACCGACGGCAAGACGCACCTCGTCGCCAATCAGGCGTGCTTTGGCTGCACCATCGCCTGCGGGCGGATTTCACGCATCGACGAAACGCATTTTTCGGTCGAAACGCGGCCCGAATACTGGGGCGCCAACGGCGGCCTCGAATACGAAGCGGCGTGGGCGCTGGGCAACGCCAACGGCGTCGACGACCTCGAAGCGCTGCAGTTCGCCAACCTGCTGTGCAACGAAGACGGGATGGACCCGATCTCGTTCGGGGCGACCGTCGGCGCGGTGATGGAGCTTTACGAGTTGGGCGTCCTGAGCAAGGAAGAAATCGGCCTCGAAGCGCCTTTCGGTTCCGCCGAAGCGCTGTGCCGACTGGCCGAAATGACCGCGCACGGCGAAGGCTTCGGCAAAATCATCGGCCTGGGATCGAAACGTCTCTGCGCCAAATACGGCCGGCCCGAATTGTCGATGAGCGTCAAGGGTCAGGAGTTCCCCGCCTACGACGGTCGCGCGCTGCAGGGGATGGCGCTGGCCTATGCCACGTCGAACCGCGGTGCCTGCCATTTGCGCGGTTACATGGTTTCCAGCGAGGTTTTCGGCATCCCGGTCAAGACCGACCCCAGGGAAACCGCCGGCAAGCCGGAGATGTTGAAGGCTTTCCAGGACGCTACCGCGGTCGTCGACTCCAGCGGGCTGTGCGTGTTCACCACCTTCGCGTGGACCATGAACGACATCCAGCCGCAGATCCAGGCTGCCTGCCAGGGCGACTGGTCGCAGGAGTCGCTGCTGCAGATGGGCGAGCGGATCTGGAACCTCGAACGCGACTTCAACCTGGCCGCCGGGATCACCGGCAAGGATGACACGCTGCCGCCGCGGCTGCTCAACGAGCCGTGCAAGACCGGCGGCTCGAAAGGAATGGTCGCCGAACTCGGCAAGATGCTCCCCGAGTACTACAGCCTGCGTGGCTGGACGCCTGACGGCGTCCCGACGGCGGCGACGCGCTCGCGCCTGGGCCTCTGAGGTGCTCAGGCACGTCATCATCGGCAACGGCCCGGCCGGGGTCGTTGCCGCCGAGACCTTGCGCCGCGCCGACCCGCAAGCCGAGATCACGCTGATCGGTGACGAAGCCGAGCCGCCGTACTCGCGGATGGCGATTCCCTATCTGCTGACCGGCAAGATCGGCGAGGCGGGGACGTATCTGCGCAAGGACGACGGCCATTTCGCGCGTCTGCGGATCACTCTGCTGCACGGCCGGGTGACGGCGATTGACAGCGGGCGGCGCACGCTCGCCCTGGCCGACGGCAGCGTTCTCGCCTGGGACCGGGTGCTGGTCGCCACCGGCTCGCATCCGGTGCGGCCGCCGATTCCCGGCATCGACCTGCCGCGGGTCCTGTCGTGCTGGACGCTCGCCGACGCACGCGCCATCGCCGCCAGCATTGCCCCCGGCGCACGCGTTCTGCAGATGGGCGCCGGTTTCATCGGCTGCATCATCCTGGAATCGCTGGCCGCGCAGGGCCGGCAGCTGAGCGTCGTCGAAATGGGCGACCGGATGGTGCCGCGAATGATGGACGAGGTCGCCGGCGGGATGATCCGCCGCTGGTGCGAAGGCAAGGGCGTACGCGTCCGTACCGGTCGCCGGGTAGTGGCCATCGTTCAGGCCGGAGACGCCTTGCTGGTCAGCCTCGACGACGGCGAAGCGCTGGAAGTCGACGCGCTGATCAACGCCACCGGCGTCAAACCGAATATCGAGTTCCTCGCCGGATGTGGCGTCGTGGTCGATACCGGGGTCCTGGTCGACGCCGCGATGCAGACCAGCGTCGCCGGCATCTTCGCCGCCGGCGATGTCGCCGAAGCGATCGAGTTCGGCACCGGTCGGCGGGTGGTCAACGCCATCCAGCCCGACGCCGTCGAGCAGGCCCGCGTCGCGGCGCTGAACATGGCCGGTCAGCCAGCGACCTTGCCGGGAACATTCGTGTTCAACGTCCTCGACACGCTCGGGCTGATCTCGGCGTCGTTCGGTCAGTGGCACGACGCGGCCGGCTGCGAAACCGCGCACTTGCTCGACGAAGCCCGCTACCGCTACCTGCGGCTGGTCTTCAACGGCGACCGGCTGGTCGGCGCCAACAGCATTGGCCACACCGAACACCTCGGCGTCCTGCGCGGCCTGATCCAGGGCCGGGTCCGGCTCGGCGAGTGGCAGGCCCGCCTGCTCGCCAACCCGACGCTGCTCAGCGAAGCCTATCTCGCCAGGGGGCTGGCCGCGGCCTGATGCAGATCACCCTCAAGCTGTACGCCTTCCTGACCGACTACCTGCCGGCGGAAGCGCGCCGGAGCAACGTCCTGGCGCTGGAAGTCCCCGAGCAGAGCACCGTCGCCTCGCTGATCGCTGCCCGGGCGCTGCCGCCAAAGCTGGTGCATCTGGTTCTGCTCAACGGCCAGTTCATCGCACCGCAGCAGCGCGACGCGCAGCTTCTGCAGCCTGGCGACGTGCTGGCCATCTGGCCACCGATCGCCGGCGGCTGAGCACGGGCGGTGCCGCAGTTCGCGATGACTCTGGCGCTGCCCGAGTTCGTCCGCCAGTTGCAACCGCTGCTGGCCGGCTGGGCGGTGGCGCCGCTGGCCGATGGCTGGCAGCTGCGGCAGGCCGGGCGCGGCGTCGAAATCCGTTGCCAGACCTTGCCGATGCTGCAGATGGGAGCGCTGGCGCTGCCGCGTGTGGAGGTCAACATCACCTTTTCCGGCGGCAGCGCCGAACAGCAGGCGGCTTTCATGGACGACTTCCAGCGTCATTTCCGACGCGGCGGCGGTTGATGTGATAACATGCCGCGTGGCGGGTCTCCCCGCATTGCAGGATGGTGAACCTGGTCAGGTCCGGAAGGAAGCAGCCACAGCCGTCTTATGTGAGTGCCGGGGGTAAGGCTCGCCACCCTTCGCAGCGCCTTACCGCGCCTCGACTGTCTGCGCCGGTCGAGCGCCGCCGCAGCGGCCAGGCGGACCAGGGCCGACAAACTGCCGCAATGCGGTATGCCGGCGTCTGCTAGAATCCGCCCATGAGCTACCAAGTCCTGGCGCGCAAGTGGCGCCCGCGAACGTTCGCCAGCCTGGTCGGCCAGGAGCACGTCGTCCGGGCGCTGACGCACGCCCTGACCGCGCAGCGCCTGCACCACGCCTACCTGTTCACCGGCACCCGCGGCGTCGGCAAGACCACCCTGGCGCGCATTCTGGCCAAGGCCCTCAATTGCGAAGCGGGGGTCACGGCGACTCCCTGCGGCAGCTGTTCCGCGTGCCAGGAAATCGACAGCGGACGCTTTGTCGACCTCCTCGAAGTCGACGCGGCGACCAACACCAAGGTCGACGAGATGCGGCAGCTGCTTGAGAACGCGGTCTACGCGCCAACCCGCGGCCGCTTCAAGGTCTACGTCATCGACGAAGTGCACATGCTCTCGACTTCGGCGTTCAACGCCATGTTGAAGACGCTCGAAGAACCCCCGGAACACGTCAAGTTCATCCTGGCGACCACCGACCCGCAGAAGATCCCGGTGACCGTGCTGTCGCGCTGCCTGCAGTTCAATCTCAAGCAGATGACCCAGGCGCTGATCGCCGACCACCTCAAGCACATCCTCGAAGTCGAGGCCATCGCTGCCGAGGCTGGCGCGCTGCAGTTGCTGGCGCGGTCGGCGGCGGGCAGCATGCGCGACGCCTTGTCGCTGCTCGACCAGGCAATTGCCCATGGCGGCGGCAAGGTTGAAGAAACACAGGTGCGCGAGATGCTCGGCGCGGTCGACCTCGACCACCTGCTGCTGATTCTCGATGCCCTGCTCGCCGGCGATGCGGCGGCGATGCTGCGGGTCGCCGACCAGATGGCGGCGCGCAGCCTGTCGTTCGACGCCGCCCTGCAGGAAATGGCCAGTCTGCTCACGCGCCTGCAGATCGCCCAGCTGGCACCGCTGGCGATCGCCGACGACTGGCCCGAGCGCCAGCGGATCCAGGAACTGGCCGCCGCGATGGATCCGGAGTTTGTCCAGCTGGCCTACCAGATCGCCGTGCATGGACGTCAGGAACTGCCGCTGGCGCCCGACGAGCTGGCCGGATTCAGCATGACCCTGCTGCGTCTGTACGCCTTCCGGCCGGCCCCGGAAGGAGACGCCGCGAGCCGGTCGCCGTCGGCCGGGGCCTCCGCCAGGGGCCCCGCGGCGACCCCAGCGCCAGGTTCAGGACCCGCATCGGCGCTGGCCGTGCCGCAACCGGCGGCTGTCGCGGCGACAAGCGATCAGCCGCCGCTCGCCAAAGCGGATCGCCCGCCGGGCGACTGGCACCAGACCCTCTCCGCGCTCAAGATCAGCGGCATGGCGCGCGAACTGGCGCAGCACTGCGAGTGGCGCGAACTGGCGGGAACGCGGATCGCGCTGCGCCTTTCGCCGACGCATCGCCCTCTGCTGATCAAGTCCGCGCAGGACAAGCTGCAACAAGCCCTCTCCGAACACTTCGGCAGACCCCTGAAACTGTTCGTCGAGCTCGAAGCACCCTCGGGCGACACCCCCGCTGTCGCCGCGCAACGTGACCGCCGGCAGCGGCAGGACCGCGCCATCGCCGCGGTCGAGGAGGATGGCTTCGTCCGTGAAGTCATCGAAACATTCGACGCCACGCTGATCGAATCTTCCATCAAACCCCTTTAACCCCGTTCAATCCCTTACTTCAGAGGCAACAGAGATGATGAAAGGCGGAATCGCCGGCCTGATGAAACAGGCTCAGCAGATGCAGGAGAACATGAAAAAGGCCCAGGACGAGCTGGCACAGCTCGAAGTCGAGGGCCAGTCGGGCGCCGGCATGGTCAAGGTACTGATGACCTGCAGCCATAACGTCCGCCGGGTAACCATCGATGCGGCGGTGATGGACGACAAGGAGATGCTCGAAGACCTGGTGGCCGCGGCCCTGAACGACGCCATGCGGCGTGCCGAAGGCCTCTCCCAGGAGCGGATGGCCGGCTTCTCCGCCGGCCTCAATCTGCCACCCGGGATGAAGCTGCCGTTCTGATGAACTCCCCGTCGAGCCTCGAGTCACTGATCGAGGCTTTGCGCTGCCTGCCGGGCGTCGGTCCCAAGTCGGCGCAGCGCATGGCTTACCATCTGATGCAGCACGACCGGACAGGCGCCCGGCGGCTGGCAGATGCGCTGCAGCTGGCGCTCGGTGCGCTCCGCCATTGCCGGCGCTGCAACACTCTCACCGAGTCCGAGGTCTGCGCGCGCTGCCTGTCGAGCAAGCGCGACGCCAGCCTGTTGTGCGTCGTCGAAACGCCGATCGACATGAACATGATGGAGCAGACGCACGCCTATTCGGGCCTCTACTACGTGCTGATGGGCCGGGTTTCGCCGCTCGACGGCATCGGCCCCGGCGAGCTGCGGCTCGACCGGCTGCTGGCGCGTGCCGGCGACGGCGTGGTGCGCGAAGTGATCATCGCCACCAATTACACCAACGAGGGTGAGGCGACCGCCCACTACCTCAGCGAAATGCTCAAGAGCCGTGCGGTCAGCGTGTCGCGCATCGCACGCGGCGTGCCGGTCGGCGGCGAGCTCGAGTACGTCGACGCGGGAACGCTGGCGCAGGCGCTGCGCGAGCGCCGAACGCTTGCCGTTTAAGCGTTTCGGGCACTCCGCAATTCTATCCCGCGAGAGATTCACGTATAATGCCGCGGTTCAGTTCGTACCAACTTTCCATTACGTGCCAGGGATCAGCGCTATGAGCAATGAGAGCAAAGTGGACTGCGGCAGGCGGCGGCTGGTCGTCGCGACCGCCGCAGTCGGCGGGGCGGGAGCGCTGGTTGCGCTCGTGCCCTTCCTGTCCAGCATGCTGCCGTCGGAGCGGGCAAAGGCGGCCGGCGCACCGGTCGAAGTCGACATTGGCAACCTCGAACTCGGCCAGATGATGACCGTCGAGTGGCGCGGCAAGCCGGTGTGGATCATCAACCGCAGCAAACCGATGCTCGAAACACTGCCGCAGCTCAACGACCAGGTGGCCGACCCGAACTCCGACAAGAACATGCAGCCGGAGTACTGCAAGAACGAAACGCGCTCGATCAAACCCGAATTCATGGTCGTCGTGGGGATCTGCACCCATCTTGGCTGTTCGCCCTCGGCCAAGTTCAAGCACGGCCCGGCCGACGGCATGGACGCCAGCTGGCTTGGCGGTTTCTTCTGCCCGTGTCACGGCTCCACCTTCGACTTTGCCGGCCGGGTCTTCAAGAACAAGCCGGCGCCGGACAACCTTGAGGTGCCGCCGTACATGTACCTGTCGGACACGCGCATCCTCATCGGCGAACACAAGAAGGGAGCCTAAACCATGGCGTCGAACACCAGTTACGAAAAGTACAAATCCGACGGTTCCCTGCAGGGCAATCTGCTCGAGTGGTTTGACGCCCGCTTCCCGGCGACCTCGATGTGGCGTGGCCACCTCTCCGAGTACTACGCGCCGAAAAACTTCAACTTCTGGTACTTCTTCGGCTCGCTGGCGATGCTGGTGCTGGTCATCCAGATCGTCACCGGCATCTTCCTGGTCATGCACTACAAGCCCGACGCCTCGCTCAACGCGAACGGCATCCCGATCGCCTTCGCCAGCGTCGAATACATCATGCGCGACGTCCCCTGGGGCTGGCTGATCCGCTACATGCACTCGACCGGCGCGTCGGCATTCTTCGTCGTCGTATACCTGCACATGTTCCGCGGCATGCTCTACGGATCGTATCGCCAGCCGCGCGAGCTGATCTGGGTCTTCGGCACGCTGATCTTCCTGTGCCTGATGGCCGAGGCCTTCATGGGCTACCTGCTGCCCTGGGGACAGATGTCGTTCTGGGGTGCGCAGGTGATCGTCAACCTGTTCTCGGCGATTCCGCTGATCGGCGACCCGCTGTCGATCTGGATTCGTGGCGACTTCGTCGTCGGCGACGCGACGCTCAACCGCTTCTTCTCGTTCCACGTCATCGCCGTGCCGCTGGTGCTGCTCGGGCTGGTCGCCGCGCACATCCTGGCGCTGCACGAGGTCGGCTCGAACAACCCGGACGGCGTCGAGATCAAGAAACGCAAGGACGCGCGCGGCATCCCGCTCGATGGCATCCCCTTCCATCCCTATTACTCGGTGAAGGACATCGTCGGCGTCGTCGTCTTCCTGATGGTCTTCTCGATCATCGTCTTCTTCGCTCCCGAGGGTGGCGGCTACTTCCTCGAGTACAACAACTTCATTCCTGCCGATCCGCTGAAGACGCCGCTGCACATCGCGCCGGTGTGGTACTTCACGCCCTACTACTCGCTGCTGCGCGCGATGGTCTGGCCGCTGTTCGGCATCGACGCGAAGTTCTGGGGAGTCGTGGCGATGGGCGGCGGCGTGGTCATTCTGGCCTTCCTGCCGTGGCTGGACCGTAGCCCGGTCAAGTCGATCCGCTACCGTGGCCCGATCTTCAAGACGCTGCTGACGATCTTCGTGATTTCCTTCTTCATCCTGGGCTTCCTGGGCACGAAAGCGCCGTCCTACGCTTTCTTCGGCCTGATTCCCAGC
Source organism: Accumulibacter sp. (assembly GCF_029255145.1). GTDB lineage: Bacteria > Pseudomonadota > Gammaproteobacteria > Burkholderiales > Rhodocyclaceae > Accumulibacter. The sequence goes on along the minus strand of NZ_JAPUVQ010000092.1, from coordinate 8,457 downwards.
GCGCCGGTGGCGCAGATTCTCAGCGCCTACTACTTCCTCTTCTTCCTGACCATGCCATGGTGGTCGAGGATCGACAAGTACAAGCCGGAACCTGACCGCGTGACGATGTAAAGGAATGCACACAATGAAAAAACTGCTTATGGCGTTGCTCTTTGCCCCGGCAATCGCCCTGGCCAGCGGCGCCGCTGTCCATCTCGACAAGGCACCCGACGTTCAGGGCGACAACGCCGCCCTGCAGAGCGGCGCCAAGACCTTCATCAACTATTGCCTGAACTGCCATGGCGCCAGCTACATCCGCTACAACACCCTGACGCGGCTCGGCCTGACCGAGCAGCAGATCAAGGACAACCTGTTGTTTACCGCCGACAAGATAGGCGAGCAGATGCGCGTCGCCGCGCGTCCCGCGGAGCAGAAAGCCTGGTTCGGGGTGACCCCGCCCGACCTGTCGCTGATTGCCCGCTCGCGGGCGTCCGAGGACGGTAGCGGCGCGGACTGGATCTACACCTACCTGCGCTCCTTCTACGTCGACGAGAAGCGGCCGACCGGCTGGAACAACACCATTTTCGAGAACGTCGGCATGCCGCACATCCTGTGGCAGTTGCAGGGGGTTCAGGTGCTGAACGAGGATCACCACCTGGAGATCGCGGTGCCCGGCCTGCAGTCGCCTGCCGAGTTCGACAAGACGGTCGCCGACCTGGTCGGCTTCATGGTCTGGGCTGCCGAGCCCGAAGCCGGCTACCGCAAGCAGCTCGGCTACGGCGTCCTGGCCTTCCTTCTGGTTCTCTTCGGTTTTGCCTACAAGATGAAGAAGAACTACTGGAAAGACATCAAGTAACAACCGTGTAACGCCGCGTTTCAGGCTGCGGCATCGCCGGCAAGGGCGCCACAAGCGCCCGCAGCCGTCGCGATGCCGATTCGTTTTTGAGGGTATTGATGATGATGAATCTCTATTCGGGAACCACCTGCCCGTTCAGTCACCGCTGCCGGATCGTCCTTTACGAGAAAGGCATGGACTTCCAGATAATCGACGTCGATCTCTTCGCCAAGGCCGAAGACATCGCGATGATCAACCCCTACGGCCGCGTTCCGGTCCTCGTCGAACGCGACCTGATCCTGTACGAACCGAACATCATCAACGAGTACATCGACGAGCGCTTCCCGCACCCGCAGCTGATGCCGGCCGACCCGATCATGCGCGCGCGCGCGCGGCAACTGCTGATCACCATGGAGCGCGAGGTCTTCGCCTACATCGAGCCGCTGGAGAAAAACGGCAAGACCGCTGACCGCGCTCGCCAGCAGATCCGCGACCGCCTGACCGAAATGGCGCCGGTTTTCGTCAAGCAGAAGCACATGCTCGGAGAAGACTTCTCGATGCTCGACGTCGCCATCGCTCCGCTGCTCTGGCGGCTCGACCACTACGGCATCGAGCTGCCGAACAACGCCGCACCGCTAATGAAGTACGGCGAGCGAATCTTCAGCCGGCAGGGCTTCATCGACGCTCTGACGCCATCGGAGAAAGCGATGCGTAAGTAGCAGACGCGCCGGGCGCCGCCTTCGCCGGCGGCGTCTGCCACCACCGCATTCCCTGCCGCTCGATCACGTCTCACAGGAAAGCACTTGGATCTGCCGTCGACCAAACCCTACCTGATTCGCGCCATCCACCAATGGTGCACCGACAACAACTTCACCCCCTACCTGGCCGTCGCCGTCGACGCCCGCACGCGCGTACCGAAGGAACACGTTCGCGATGGCCAGATCGTCCTCAACGTCGGCTACGAAGCAACCGGCCGTCTCGAACTGGGTAACGACCAGATCACTTTCCAGGCCCGCTTCGGCGGTGTCGCGCGCGACCTGTTGATCCCGATCGGCAACGTTTCGGCAATCTATGCGCGCGAGAACGGCGGCGGCATGGCCTTCGAGCCGGAAAGCGCGACGGGTGCGGTTAATGTAGAAGAAGGCACGGGTGCCGCTACCGACCACGGCGACGAGCCCCAGCCGCCGACCACGCCGCCGGCTGGGCGACCGAAGTTGCAGCGGGTGAAATGACCTGGCCATTCACGGATTGCGGCGCGCCGAATCCGACAGGAACGACGCAATGACGCGCTGGCTACTGCCGAGGGCTTTTGACCGCCGAGGTGTCGAGCGGTTTTGGGTCCCGGCGAGAGGGTTGTGCTGACGATGTATCGGACCAGCGCCCGGCTTTCGGCACCTGAGAGGCTGTAGGAAATTCCTGGCCTGCGGCAATATGCCAATGAAGTGCACAGAGAATCACTTGCTTACGACGCTGCCGGTGGCTAATTCTCCATTTTTCCACAAGCTCTGAGCAGCCGCTGCCGCATCGAGCCCAATGCGGGTAACTCCCGGCGCCGCCAGCAGCAATCATCGCGGCAACTCCACATAGAAGGTTGCGCCCTGGCCGGGAGCGCTTTCGGCCCAGACCCGCCCGGCCATCCGTTGCACGGCCTTGTGCACAATGGCCAGACCGACGCCGGTTCCGGGAAAGTCTTCGGCGCGCTGCAAACGTTGGAAGATGGCGAAGATTCGATCGTGAAAGCGCATGTCAAAGCCGATTCCGTTGTCCTTGATCGCCAGGATGATCGATGCATCGGTCGCTACCGCGTTGATCGTCACGGTCGGAGGCCGACTGTCGCGCGTGAACTTGAGCGCGTTGTCCACCAGATTGCGCAGCACCGTGCCCAGGCCCTCCGGGTCGGCGTGCGCGGTCAGCCCCTGCAATGCCACCTCGACGAGCACCCCGCGTGCCTGGATGTCGGCACTGCGGGGGGCCAGGACGGCGCTCACCTGCGCCGACAGGTCAATGGACTGGCGGTGCAGGCTGCGTCGCTCCATGCGTGAATAAGCCAGGAGATCCTCGATGAGACGGCTCATCTGCGCCACACCGTTGCGGACATTGTCCAGGAACAAGCGCCCCTCGTCGTCCAGTTGCTCGCGATGCTCGTCAAGCAGCAGGCGGCTGTAGCCGTCAATGCCGCGCAACGGCGCCTTCAGATCGTGCGACACGGAATAGGTGAAGGTCTGCAACTCCCTGTTTACATTTTCCAGCTCGACCGTGCGCTGGCGAACGCGTTGCTCGAGTTCGGCATTGAGTCGACTGATCTCGTCCTGCATGCGTTTGCGCCCGGTGACGTCGGTGATCACCGCCAGTCGAGTGGCCTGGCCCTCATAGTACAGATCGTGAGAACGTACCTCGACGTCGATCAGGCTTCCGTTCTTCTTCATGTGGCGCCATTCGCCGACATCGACCAGCCCGGCCAGCCGCGCCTCGCAATCGATGAGCCGCTGCTTTTGCGCTGCCGGGTAAAGATCCGGGAGACGCATCCCGGGGACTTCGTCGGGGCCGTAACCGTAGTGGCTGGTAAAGGCCTCGTTGACCGCCAGCAGGCGCAGGCTGCCCGTTTCGTAGACCAGCATCGGCGCCGGATTGTGCTCGAACAGACGACGGTAGCGAGCCTCGCTGCCAGCCAGCAACCGACGATCCTGGTATTCGCGGGTGATGTCGCGCACGACGGCAATGAATTGACCGCCCCTGGGCAGGCGAGTGAGCCGGGCCTCGAAGCGGCGCGCATCGCCGGATACGGTCAGATCGTACTCACAGGTCGCCAACCCGCCCCGTTCGCCGATTTCGGCCATCTTGCGTTGGACCAGCTGGCCAATGTCGCCGCGGAACACGTCCTGCATGCGCCTGCCCAGGAACGCCTTGGGCGGGACATACAGGTCTGCACTTTGCTGCGCGCGGTAATCGCGAATAGTGCCGTCGGGGTCCATCAGGAAAAACAGATCGGGCAGGGCCTGGAAGACCGAATCGAGCACCAGTTCGCCCTGCCGCGCCTTGCCTTCGGCCTCTTTGCGTCCGGTGATGTCCTCGGAAAAAATGACGATGCCACCAACCGCGCCGTCGGATGTGTGCCACGGCCGCACCTCCCAGCGCAGCCATTGAGCGGTGCCGTCGTAGCGCACGAAACGTTCCTCGTCCGCGCGTACCACCTCGCCGGCCAGACCCCGGCGATGTACATCCTTCCAGGCTTCCGCAATCTCGGGGAAGATTTCATAGTGCGATCGGCCAAGGAGTTCGCAGTCGTCCAGCCCATAATCCTTCAGCCAGCGGCGACTGACCGCCAGGTAGCGCATCTCGCGGTCGAGCATCGCGAGCGCGGCCGGCGCATGATCGATGAACAGCCGCGATCTCGCGTCGCTCTCGAAAAGTGCCGCTTCGGCCAGCTTGCGAGCGGTGATGTCTTCGATCACCGACACAAAGTACTTGGGCCCCTCGCTCTCGCCGCGCACCAGAGCCACGGTCAGCCTGATCCAGACCGTCGCACCGGACTTGTGGAAGTAACGTTTCTCCAGTGCGTACGTCTTCTGGGTCCCCGCCAGCATCTGGCGCACCTGTTCGAGATCAGAGCCCAGGTCTTCCGGATGGGTGAGGTCCTGAAAAGTGAGCTGCAGCAGTTCATCGCGGGTGTAGCCGACGATATCGCAGAGCCGCTGGTTCACCTCCCGCCAGCGGCCGTCGAGTTCGACCTGGGCGATGCCGACCGCCGCTTGATTGAAGGTCGCCCGGAAGGATTCTTCGCTGTCGCGCAGCGCCAGGGTGCGTACCCTGACCTGGCGACGAAGAGACAATACGAAGAACATCGCCAGAGCCAGGGTACTCAGGGTCGCCATCAAGGCCCAGCGGACCCATTCGGGTAGCCTCGCCGGCGCGACATCGCCCAGCCACCGGTCGAGCGACTCGTAGTAAGCGCTATCGCGGCGGGCGAGCAGGTCCTCGAGGTGGCGGTCCACACTCCTGATAATCGCCGGGTCGGCGTCTTTCGGCGCGGCGTAGCGAACCGAAATCGGGTTGAAGACGATGCCGGTGGATTCGAGGTGGTAGCGGGCCGAATTCAGCGCGCCAAAGGCGCGGCTGACGACGGCGGCATCGGCGTCGCCGCTGGCGACCATCGCCAGGGCCTGGTCGTAGTCCACCGCCGAAGTCGGGACGATCCGGACGCCGAACCTGACGACGAGCTCGCTCAACTCGTCACTATGCGTCGCGCCGGCAACCAGTGCCACGCGCCTGTCCTCGAGTTCGAACAGCGACTGGAGCTTGCTGCCTGGCCTGGCATAGACGACGCCCCAGTTGCTGAGCACCGCCTCCCTGGTAAACTCGAATCGCTCCGCACGTTTCGGGGTGTAGGCAATACCGGTCAGCAGATCGATCTCGCCCTGCTCCAGCAAGTCGAGGAGCTGCTGCCACTCGGCGTGTACGAAGTCCAGGCGCCAGCCCTCTTTTCCGGCAATGCCGTTCAGCACGTCGACGGCGATGCCCTGCATCTCGCCGGCCGAATCCTGGAAGGCGATTGGTGGATTGCTGCCGACGCCGACACGCACCGTCGTCAGCTCAGCGGCTGCGGCGAGGCCGGGCGACAGCCACGCCACCACGAGCAGGCAGCCAAGATGGCGCGCGGCGCCGCCGCGCAGGCCGGACATCAGCTCCCGCAGCAGTGAGCGCGGGGCAGCCGGCAGCAAATAGCGAAGTGGGAAAGCCATAGGTTCGACCATCTGCTCAGGGTGCACCAGCTACGCCAAGCGTAGCAATGTCTCGACCGCGGCCAGGGAGCCGAAATCCGAGAGCGGGCGCCACATGGTGTGCGCTCGGACCGGGCCGATCAGGCCGCTGTGACACGTCTCGCGATGTCGACCAGGCAATCGTAGAAGGTCGCACCGCCACCCATGTCGGTCAGCGCCTGACTGGTCACTTCGTTGCAGTTGCGGCCGTCGGGCGAATGCTTGCGCCACCAGATCGACGTCGCCATCGCGACACCGGGTCGCACGCGATCGCTGACGATCGCCCGGGCGTGGAATTCGCCGCGGCGGTTGAAGATGCGCACCGGGGTGTCGTCGACAATGCCGCGCGCGGCCGCATCGACCGGATGAAGGTGGACCGCTGGCGATTTTTCCTGCGCCAGAAAGCGCGGCGAGTTGGCGAAGCTGCTGTTCAGGAAATTACGCGCCGGCGGAGTAATCAGCGCCAGCGGGAACTCGGCCGCCAACGCGCTTTGCCGCCACTCGCGCGGGGGAATGAAACCGGGTAAGGGGTCGACGCCTTCGCTGGCCATCGTCTGGCTGTAGAACTCGCACTTCCCGGAAGGCGTCGGGAAGCCGCCAGCAGCGAACGGCGCCGCGCCGCGCGGCAGCTTGAGGCGGGCGTGGCCTTCGAGCTTGAGCTTTTCCCACGACAAACCAGCCATCCGCGGGTCGTCCCAGTCGAACGCCTGACGACACAGGTCCTCATCGCTGTCGGCAAAGCACGCTTCGCTGAAGCCCATCTGCCAGGCCAGTCGGCGAAACAGCTCGGTATTCGGCAGCGCCTCGCCGAGGGCCGCGATAGCCGGCTGATTGACCTGGACGTGCAGGTGTCCGTAAGACTTGTGGATGTCGAGCTGTTCCATGTGACTGGTGGCCGGCAGCAGGATGTCGGCGTAGTCGGCGGTGTCGGTCTGGAAGAGATCGTGGACGACGGTGAACAGGTCGTCGCGGGCGAAGCCGCCGACCACCTCGGCCGATTGCGGCGCGATCGCCAGCGGATTGCTGTTATAGACGAACAGCGCCTTGATCGGCGGCTGCGCGCGCAGCAGGTCGGCGCCGATGGTGCTCATGTTGATCATTCGCGGCGTCGGCGTCGGCATCAGGTCGGGGCGTTCGAGCGCCGCCGCGTTGACCGGATAATTGCCCGAACTCGAGAGCAGGATACCCCCCGCGGGATGACGCCAGGCACCGGTCAGCGCCGGCAGGCACGACACGGCGCGTAGCGCCATGCCGCCACCGGCCGTGCGGTTGATCCCGTAGTTGGTGCGGATCGCTGCCGGGCTGCTGCTGCCGTAGGCCCGCGCCAGTTGCTCGACTTCGCCTTCACCGATGCCGCAGATCGCCGCCACTCGCGCCGGCGGGTATTGCAGCGCCCGTTCCCTGAGCGCGTCGAAACCCAGGGTGTGGTGGGCGATGTAGTCGTGGTCGAGAAGGTCGTCGCGGATCAGCACGTGCATTAACCCGAGCGCCAGCGCGCTGTCGGTGCCGGGAAGCAGGGCGATGTGCTGGTCGCATTTGTCGGCGGTGGCGGTGCGACAGGGATCGATGGCGATCAGACGCGCACCGCGGCGCCTGGCTTCCTGCGCCAGGCGCCAGAAATGCAGGTTGGAGACGACGCTGTTGCTGCCCCAGATGATGATCAGCCGCGCGTCGACGACGTTCTCGACGTCGAACCCGACGCTCGCCCCGATGGTCCCGCGGTAGCCCATCGCGCCGGCGCTGGCGCAGATCGTCCGGTCGAGCTGCGAGGCGCCGAGACGGTGGAAGAAACGGCGGTCCATCGACCCATAGCCGAGCAGCCCCGAGTTGCCGGCGTAGCTGTAGGGGACGATCGCTTCGGCACCGTATTCGGTGGCGACGCCGCGCAAGCGCTCGGCAATCGTCGCTAGCGCTTGCGCCCAGGAGATGCGCTCGAAACGGGCGCCGGGGCCCTTCGCGCCGAGCCGGCGCAGCGGGTAGAGCAGGCGGTCGGGGTGATAAATGCGCTCCGGGTAGAAAGCGACCTTGGTGCATAGCGCTCCGGCGGTTGGCGGGTGGTCGGCGGCGCCGGCAACCTTGACCACCCGGCCATCACTGACCGTGACTTCGAGCGCGCAAGTATCCGGGCAATCGTGTGGACAGGCGCCGCGCACGGTATGCGTGGCGGCGGGGGTGGGGCTGGGGGTGGGCTGGGCCATGGCGCGTTCCCGGGCTGTCTTCGATGATCGGAAGATAGCAGCTTCGCGGGCGTTCCGCTGCCGTTCGGCGCTGCTTCTCAGACCGTCGGTGATGGCGAGCGAGACGAAGCCTGGACACGCGGTGTGCCCGCGCCTGCCGGATCTGCCACTTTCTGACCTATCATGCCCCTGATGCGAAAAGTTCGCCTTCAGATTTCGAGGCCATGACCAGCTCATCCCGACCCCGCCCCCGCCTGATTTGCGCTCTGCTGCTGGCGGCGATCACCAGCACCGTTCTCGGCGCGCTGGCAGCCGAGCAGGTCGCGGCCGGCATCGCAGGGCGGACGCCGTCACCGCCCGCCCGCTCGTGTCTCGCGCCAGCCAGCTGGACGGTGTTTGCCGATCGGCAGTCACAGATTGCGAGCAGCCCGCAGGTACTGGCAGCGCTGGTCGGACGAGACGTGGGGGGGGGAGGGTGGGAAAAACAACACCCACCCCCAAAACAAATGGACAAGCAAGTTATAACCGGGTGTAAAAACCAAACGCCCCGGCTGGGGCAAGTGGGGTTGGGGGGCTCCGTCGTGCTGCCCCCGGCGCCGCCCGACGTCTCGTCCGACCAGCGCTGCCAGTACCTGCGGGCTGCTCGCAATCTGTGACTGCCGATCGGCAAACACCGTCCAGCTGGCTGGCGCGAGACACGAGCGGGCGG
>NZ_JAPUVQ010000091.1:0-13648 GCF_029255145.1 Accumulibacter sp. | reverse complement strand
TGCCGCATCAAGCAATTTCGACGTATCGCCACACGCTACGACAAACTCGCCGAGCGTTTCGCTTCCTTCATCGCCCTCGCCGCATCCGTCATTTGGCTCGCTTGAATGTCAACACACTCTAGGCCGCGAGCGATTTCGCTACGCGGGAAACGGGATTACCAGAGAATATGCGAAACCGCCGCGGGCGTATCACGAATTGACTTCCGCTCTGGGGCTTGCGCGGCCGTGGCGCGCCAGTCCAAGCAGAACTACGGTGCTCGCCCGATGCCGAAGGAAGACCATCCCGGGGGCTTGGCGATCGCGCCAGTCCGAGCATTTGACGGGGACCTGCAGGACCGTATCGGCGCTTGGCCGCGACCACTGGCGGCGCTTGACAGGTGTGGCAGCGGCACAGATACTCGCGGCAGTTCCGGCGCATTTCCGATCCTTTGGGCTTCAAGCTGTTTTTTTCCGCCAGGAGAGAACGCATGAAACGTGCACTGTTGGTCGCTATTGCGGCATCCGTGATTCTCGCCGTCAGCATGGGAATGTTCGATGATCGCAGCCGTGGCGATGCGTATGCCCAGAACGACGCAGCGATTGCCGCGGTCCCGGCCGGGCAGCCGGCCCCCGAAGCTTCGCTGGTCGATCAGGACGCCCCCTACTACGAAGCGTGCGCCCGCGAGGGATTGGGCGACTCCGAGTGCGTCGGGCGGCTGATCTGGTTCAAGGCCACCGCCGGCAACGACCGTTTTCACACCTATACCTTCCAGCAGCGCATCGGCGTGCTGGTGGACTGGTTCCGCGTCTTGCGTGCCGACCAGCGCGACGATCGTTTCTGGGCCTGGGGAATCATCAACGACCCTTCGTGCTGCAAACCGGGCGATCCCGATTGCCCGGCGAAGTCGGCCGACGAGACCTACGGCTTCGACTGGTGCCCCGGCGACGACGTGCTGCTGAAATACGTCGGCAAGCCAGGCTACGTAGACCCGGCCTGCGGGCTCAAGGACGCCGCGCTGGATCCCGACGACCCGCATGGCCAGGGCGGCAAGACCGACCAGCGGCACTCGGCCTGCGACCTCAAGTTCGGTACCTCGACCGGCGCCCTGGGGATCCGCAAGTTTCCGAATCCACGCTTCGACGCCGCCAGGTGGAAGCAACTCAACGGCGAGTTGGGCACCTGGTCGGGCTTTAACGCCAGACTCGTTGCCAAGACCGGCATCGAATCGGACCAGCGCGTGAGCCGGCTCGCCGATGGCTCGGTCGAGCCGCCGTTCCTGATCGGCACCGCCTGCGGTTCGTGCCACATCGCCTTTGACCCGCTCAACCCGCCGGCTGACCCGGCGCACCCGCAATGGGAGAACCTCAAGGGGCTGATCGGCAACCAATACACCCGAATGTCCGAACTGCTGACCTCGGGGATGCCGCTCAACAGCCTCGAATACCAGATGTTCGCGCACGCCCGCCCCGGAGTCACCGACACCTCGGCGATTTCGCACGACCAGATCAACAACCCCGGCACCATCAACGCGCTGATCAACGTCGCCCAGCGGCCGGTGTTCAAGGGTGAAGTGGTCACCAAGTGGCGCAAGGCGGCGAGCTGCGGCGCCGAGAAAGACGAGGACAAGTGCTGGTGCGAACCCGGCCGCGAAGGCAAATGCTGGTTGCGCAGCACCCGCGACGACGACACCACACCGGTCCACCTCGGCGGCCAGAAAGTCGTGCTGCCCGGCGTCCATCACATCCTGAAGGGCGGCGAGGACTCGACCGGCGCACTCGAAGCGATACAGCGGGTGTATTTCAACATCGGCTCGTGTTCCGAACAGTGCTGGGTCAATCACCTCGCCGACATGCGCCAGGTCGACCCCGAGCAGCGCGGCTTCGGGCAGACGCCGTTCAACATCGGCCAGTGCCGGCGCGATTGCCCGAATTTCCGGGCCGTCGAAGACCGTCTGCAGAACATCCTCGACTTCTTTGCCTCCGCCGAGTCTGACCAGACCGACTTGCAAACCGCCCGGGCTGCCGTCCGCAAGGGCGGCAAGCCGTACAGCCGGGCCGATTTGGTCGCCGAACTCGACAGCGAATTCGGCCCGGGTGCGGTCGGTCGCGGGCAGACCGTCTTCGCCGAGAATTGCGCGCGCTGCCATTCGAGCATCCCGGAGAGCGAAGGTGGCTCGTTCAAGAACCGCGACTTCGCGGCGGCCAGCGAGCAGCACCCGCGTCAGGTCAGGGCCGATTTCCTGGGCAACGATCAGGCGACGCCGGTAACCGAGGTCGGTACCTTTCGCTGCCGCTCGCTGCACTCGAATCACAAGGCCGGCAATCTGTACATGGAGTCCGCGTCGGAGACCCTGCGCCAGCGGCCGGTGGTCGCCGACATCCCGGAGCGCAACGAGCTCAAGGACGGCGGCCGCGGCTACATGCGCAACGTTTCGCTGGTCAACCTCTGGGCGACCGCGCCCTTCATGCACAACAACGCCATCGGGCCGGAAATCTGTGGCAAGCCGGCCAACAAGGAGAACGACTTTTTCCGGCCGCGCTATGTCGACAGCAGTGGCAAATTGCTCGCGCAACAGCCCGAGTGCCTGCGCTACGACCCGACCGTCGAGGGCCGCTTCAAGCTCTACAAGCTGTCGATGTTCGACCTGCTGCACCCCAGGGAAAGGGGCAGCAAGCGGACGCTGACCAATGCCGATTTGCTGATCGACGTCGGCGTGCGACCGCTCGACGGCAAGACCGAAAAGCCCTTGTTCGACTTCGGGCAGGTGAAAATCCCGGCCGGCAGCAGTGTCGGCTTCATCAACGGCCTGATGCACAAGCAACTGATCGGCGACCTGTTCCTCGCCAAGCGCCACCCGGAACAGTTGCAGGCCGAGGGCAAGGGCGCGCTGGTGCCGACCTTGCAGACCATCGCCGACGAGATCCTCAAGAACCCGTCGCGCTTCGTGGACATCCTGCGCGAGCAACGCGCATTCATCAGCGCCAATTACCAGACCTGCGACCAGGAAATCGAGAACGAAGGCCACCGCTTCGGCGAGGACCTCTCCGAGGCGGACAAGAAGGCGCTGACTGCCTTCCTGGCCACCCTGTAGGGCAACGGGAGAGCACATCATGGGACTGCCGCACACCTTTCTGTCGCGCGCCGGGCTGATCGCGCTCGCCAGCCTGGCGCTGGCCGCCTGCAGCAAGCCGGAGCCACCGAACATCAGCTTCGCGCCTTACGCCAAGGGCTACCAGACGAAGATGGATCTCGCCCAGGTCGATTACAGGTATCCGATCGCGACGGCTGAACTGGCGAAGATCACGCCGGACTACCTGGCGACGCTGGACGAGGAGCAGATCGACCAGATCTACGCCCGCCTCACCGCCGGCCCGATCCCTGACGGCGCTTTCGAGGGGCGCATCCTGCTGCCGCGCGGCAGCAGCGGCAAGTTCCGGCTGTCCGAGATCGTCGGTGGTTTTGCCGGTACGGCGTTGCACCTGAAGGGGCTGGCCGTCGAGGAGATCGGCGAGATTCTGTGGCGTGGCAAGGTCTTTTTCCGCGACGAGCGGGTGCTGCGCAACCGCATCGAGGATTTGTCGCTGCTCAAGAAGGCCGGTCTGGTCGACGGCGAACCGAAGAAGATGAGCTACGGCGGCAAGGAAACCTGGCTGCTCTTTCCGGCCAAGCTCTACTGTGGCCAGAGTCTGCTCGATTCCCGGCGCGAATCGATCATCATCGACTACCTGTTCACCGACGAAATCGCCGGCTACCAGGAAAAGCCCGACTACCTCGCCGGCCGTCGCGGCTTCAAGGTGCGCGACGAAATCCGCATGATCCGTCCCGGTTTCTACCTCGGTCGGGCCTATCTCGACCGTGGTTTCGCGCTCAATTTCACGCTCTACGACAAGGCCACCGACGAACGCGCGCGGGAAAACTTCGTCAAGACCGGCCAGGTGCAGGAAGACTGCTGGCCGGGCACCCAGACGCGCACCGTCATGGTTGCCGCCGCCAAGCCCTGAGCGAGTCGAGGCGCCGGACGTGGGGGTCGACGATGGGGCTGCAGAGGGTCTTTCCGGCGCTGCTGGGGATCGCAGCCGCCGCAGCCGCAGCCGCGGCTGCGGCAATTGTGCCGGCGCTGGCGCTTGAAGTCGCCCGGCCGGTCGCGTCGGTGGCCGTGGCAGACCCGGCCGATCCCGGCGAGCAGCTTCCCAAGGTCGGCCGCTCCTTGTTCGACCGATTGTTCGCGGTGAGCCGCGGCGGGCACGCGGCGATCGAGCTGCCCTTTCCCTTCGAGGCGCTGCTGACTCGCATCGACGCGCATCTGCAGCGCGATCCGGAGAGCCCGCTGCCGCCGGCCAAGCGGGTACTCATCCCGCTGGGGCGTTCGCTGCAGCGCAGCGCGGCAGCGCCGGAGTACTTTGCCTACCCGCGGGTGGTGGTCGCCGTCGACAGCCAGCCGGCCGCGGCCGGCGCGCTGCTGCTCAAGGACCGCCTGTACATTGGCTACCAGGAGCAATCGGCGGTGCTCGAAATCATCAGTTACAACGAGGCTGCCGGCCGTTTCGAGTTCCAGCTGGTCACGGACTATCGCGCCGGCGGCAATCCAAGGGTGCTGTACGCCAACCGCAGCGTCTGTTTCGCCTGTCACCAGAACGGTGCGCCGATCTTCTCGCGCGCGCTGTGGGACGAAACCAACGCCAATCCCAGGGTGGCGGAGCTGCTGCTGGCCAGCGGCCAGCGCTTTTATGGAATCGCGCCCGATCGCGGAGTCGACGTCCCCTACGCCATCGACAACGCCACCGAACGCGCCAACGGCTTGGCCCTGACGCAGCGCCTGTGGCGCGAGGGCTGTGGCGGCGGAGATGCCGCCGCGCAGCGCTGCCGTGCCGGGCTGTTCGCCGCCGCGCTGCGGCACGCGCTCTCGGGCGGCCAGATCTGGACCCCGGACACGGCTTTCGAACGGGAGGTCGCCGTGCCCTTGCGTACCGAGGCTCGCCGCCGCTGGCCCGGTGGGCTGGCCGTGGCCAGTGCCGACATTCCCAACCGCAACCCGCTGCAGGGCGTGGACCACTGGCCGGCGGACCGTGCCGGCCGGGTCGCCTTGTCAAACGTCCCGGCGCGTTTCGACCCCCTGCTGCCGCGGCCACTGCAGCCTGTCTGGCAGGCCGATTCGCCGGCTGCGCCGCGGCAGCTGGTGACCGGCCTGGCCGAGTTCGTTGCCGCTCCCGACCGGCTGCGACTGGCGAACGCCCTTGGCCGATCGACTGCGGTCAGCGTGCGCCGGCTTACCGCCTCCTGTCGCATCGACGCCGCTGCGGCCGCCTCGCGTTGGGCGCTGCGCTGCACGGCGCCGGCCGGGACGCTGCTCGCCGGAACGCTGTCGCTGCGCTCCGGGCGACCGACGGGCGGGCGTTTGACGCGGCTGATGCTGCCCGGCGGTACGGCGCTGAACGACCTGCAGCTGACACTCGCGGGTCAGGCGACGCCAGCCTCGGCAAGCCTGCTGCCGAGCGTCGCCGGCCAGCCGCCGCGCACCGCCGGGGGCGACGCCATCGGCACCATCGCGTTCCAACGCCGGCAGCCCCTCCCGCCCCGCGATGCAGACGATCAGGCCGAGGCGACGCTGCTTATCCGCGAGGAATTCGCCGTCGTGCAGCAGGCGATCGACCGCCTGGCCGCGGGTCCGGAGGCGGCGAAGCTGTTCGGCCCCGCGCCCTTCCCGCGTGCGACGCTCTTCGCGGCGCTGTTCGCCGAACTCGGCGCCGCGCCACAGCCGCCGTGTTGCCAGGCCGCCCGGGATCTACCGCCGCCGCAGCTCGAAGCGACCGCCGCCGCCGTGGCGTCGGCGCCGGTCGGCGTCGCGGCCGACCCTGCCGTTCGTGGCTTTCAGCCCTACTGTGCCGCCTGCCACGACAGCGCGGGGAGTTTCCCGCCGAACTTCCTGCACGGCAGCCCGGCCGAGGTGAGCGCCCGGCTGCGCCACTGCGCACCGCGGCTCTACGTTCGCCTGGCGATGGCCGACCTGGCACCGGAACTGCGCGCCAAGACGCCGATGCCGCCGGAAAGCATGTTGCCGGCCTTCGCCAGCGATCCCGTGGCCTGGCGCAGCAGTCCGCAGCGCGCCGGCTTGATGGCGCAGGTCGATAAATGGTTGCGCGCCGAGACCGGCCAGCCGCCGCAACTGGCCAGCATGCTGGCCGGCGGTTACGAGGCCCTGCGGCCCTGCCTGCCGGCGCACTGAATCACCTGAGAGGGGGAATAGCTCATGAACGACCAGCCCGAAATTGTGAACAGCCCCTGGAAGCGGCGCTTCGTCATCCTCTTCATCGTCGCCGTGCTGCTGCCGGCGCTGCTGCTGATCTGGTTGGCGCAGCGCTTCGGCGGCGACGTGCCGGTCGACTACGACAGCCCGACCGAACACTTCAAGTACGGGTCCACCGGCGGCGAGCACGAAATGGGCTTCCCATACTGGATCTGGCGCGCGCTGCCGCAGGTCTGCCCGCAGTACCTGCCCGGCAAGGGCTACCAGTCGCTGGGAATGGTCTTCGAGAAGAATGCCGACGGCACTGACAGGGACGTTCCGGTCGGCACCTCGCGTCGGCGCTATCAGGGCATCGACCGGGTCTTCGTCAATTGCGCGGTTTGCCATACCAGCACCGTGCGCACCGCCGCCGACCAGCCACCGACGATCGTCCTCGGCATGCCCGCCGCGACCTTCAACATGAAGGGTTTCGAGGAGTTCTTCTTCCGCTGTGCCGCCGATCCCAAGTTCTCCAAGGAATTCATCCTGCCGGAGATCGAGCGCCAGGGCGGTCAGCTCGACCTGCTCGACCGCTACCTGGTCTATCCGATCGCCATCGCCATCATGCGCGACCGGGTGCTGGCGCTCGCCGGGCGCTTCGATTGGGTCTTCGACCAGCGTGCCTGGGGCCCCGGGCGGGTCGACACCTTCAACTCGGCAAAGGTCATCTTCAATTTCCCGATGAAGCACCTCGACCCCGCCGAATTCGACGCGCCGGCCGATTTCCCCTCGCTCTGGCGGCAGCGCCAGCGCAAAGAGCCGCACGAGATGCAACTGCACTGGGACGGCAACAACACCACCGTCGAGGAACGCAACAAGAGCGCCGCTTTCGGCACCGGCACGACGCCGCCGACCATCGACCTGGCGCGCATCCGCCGCGTCGAGGACTGGATCATGGACGTCACGCCGCCCCCCTTCAGCCAGTTCTTCCCGGTCGATCCGGCGCTGGCGGCCAGCGGCGCGCCGATCTACAAGGCCTACTGCGCCGGCTGCCACGGCGCCAGCGGCAGCGACTTCAGCGGCGAGTACGTCGGCCAGGTGACGCCGCTGGCCGAGATCGGCACCGACCGGCGGCGGCTCGATTCCTACACCTACACACTGGCCGTGAACCAGGCCACGCTCTATGCCGGCTACCCGTGGCGGTTCACGCACTTCCGCAAGACCTTCGGCTACGCCAACATGCCGCTGGACGGGCTCTGGCTGCGCGCGCCCTACCTGCACAACGGCTCGGTGCCCAGCCTGCGCGATCTGCTTGAGCCGGCGGCAGCGCGGCCCAAGACCTTCTACCGCGGCAACGACGTCTACGACCCGGTCAAGGTCGGCTTCGTCTCCGATCAGCTGGAGGGCAACGGCCACCCGTTCTTCCTGCTCGATACCGCGCTGCCCGGCAACGGCAACGGCGGCCACGAGGGCCAGGCCTACGGCACCGAACTGAGTGCCACCGAGAAGACCGCGCTGGTCGAGTTTCTGAAGACTTTCTGAGGATCACACGATGAGCATCCACTCCTGCAGGAACTGGTTCAGAGTCATCGGCATTCTGATCATCGTCACGCTCGTCGCCGGCGCGCTGATCGGCTACGACCGCGGCTTTCGCGAACAGCCGCAGCCGGCATGGGTGACCGCCGACTTCGAAACGCGCTTCAAATACGGCTCGATCGGCGCCGAGCACGACGCCGGCATTCCCTACTGGATCTTCTACGTGTTGCCGCGGGTCTTCCCGGAAAAGCTGACCCAGGATGGCAAGATCCTTCCCGGTGGCTACGCCGCCCTCGGCGTGCCGTGGGAGCAGGGGCAGGAACTGCCCGCGGGCTTCACGAAAAAAACGATCGGTTTTCCGCGCGTCGGCAACAACTGCGCCGTCTGCCACACCACCAGCTACCGCGAATCGCCCGATGCCAACCCGGTTTTCGTCGTCGGCGGCCCGGCACACACCACCAACGTCGAGGCCTTCTTCCGTTACCTGATCGACTGCGCCAAGGATCCACGCTTCAACGCCGACATCCTGATGGCCGAAATCAACCGCGTCACCGA
This sequence comes from Accumulibacter sp., assembly GCF_029255145.1. Classification (GTDB taxonomy): domain Bacteria; phylum Pseudomonadota; class Gammaproteobacteria; order Burkholderiales; family Rhodocyclaceae; genus Accumulibacter. The sequence continues at coordinate 5,354 of NZ_JAPUVQ010000091.1, read as the reverse complement.
ACTCGACTTCATCGACAAGCTGCTCTACCGCTTCTTCGTCATCCCGATCACCAGGAAGCGCCTGCTCGAACGCGAACAGCAGTTCGCCTGGATCTACCGGCCCGACTTCCCCGACTGGGGCCGTGGCCGTGACGACGCGATGAACCTCACCAAGTACTTCATGATCCGCGCGCCGATGGACGATACCTTCGGCCCGACCGACATGCCATCGGTGTGGAACCTCAAGAAGTACGTATGGGACAAGGGCCACCGCATGAACTACGCCGGCGACAGCAATGACGCCTACTCGGTAATCATGGATTCGGCGCTCGGCCTGCTCGGCGCAGCACCGGCCAACAAGGAGGACTTCGTCGCGCAGGTGCAATGGCTGCACAGCTACCTCTCCGAACTGCCGCCACCGAAATACCCGTTCGCCATCGACGCTGCCAGGGCGGAAGCCGGCAAAGCGCTGTTCGACGCCAATTGCGCCAGCTGCCACGCCAGCGAACTCACCGGCCGGCCACTGCCGCTGGCCGAAGTCGGCACCGACCGCGGCCGCCTCGACTCCTGGAACAAGGGCGCCGCGATCAAGGCCAACCAGGTGGTCAAGGAGATGGGACTCGAACGCCGCGGCCTGGTCGAGGCCGACCTGATCGGCTATATCGCGCCCTTCCTCGACGGCATCTGGCTGAAAGCGCCGTACCTCCACAACGGCTCGGTGCCCACGCTGCGCGACCTGCTCGAGCCGGTTGCGCAGCGCCCGAAGGCGTTCTGGCGCGGCTACGACGTCTACGACCAGACGCGGGGCGGTTTCGTCACCGATACGCCGGCAGCCCAGCGCGTTGGGACAAAGCTCGATACCAGCAGCAAGGGCGGCAGCAATCAGGGGCACGAGTTCGGTACCAGTCTGTCGTCTGACGACAAGGACGCGCTGGTCGAGTATCTGAAGACGCTTTGAGCTGGAGTTGGCAGAAAAGGGCTTGAGTTTGTTGAATCGCGGATGTCGGACGCGCAGTGCAGTGCGACAGGTTTCCCGCCAAGGGCGATGATTGGTCGGGCTGGCTCTGCCGTCTGGTCCAGTGGACATACGGGGCCTTGGTTCGTATGCTGTGGGCTTGCGGTGGATGAGATCGTGTAACCGGTCGAGAACCTGCGGGTCAGGAGGTGCGTTTTGCGACTCATCAGGTGCGTTCATGCTTTAAACCTCTATGAACATCAGCTGCTTACGGCCATCGGCCGCGGTTATACACTTGGAAACGCCGGGATATACACCGACATCTGTGTCGACTAAACGTTAGCCGTCTCAATGACAAATCCCGTCAGCGTGTCCGCCCTCGAACAGGAATGCAAGGCTCTGTTCACTGAGTTGGCCTCGCTTCAAGACAAGATTCGAGAGAAGGTGTCTGCCTACGCGGATGGCAAGACGCTAAAGGGCAACGAGCTTGTCGGCTGGCTCGGCGAAATCTACGGAAAACTACTTCTTGATGGAAAACTGGTCCACGACCGAGAGGAGCACGACTTCGTGTGCACCGACGGATCACGCGTCTCTGCCAAGACTAGGAAAGGCTTCGGCACTGGGTGGCAAAAAACCAGCGCCATACGGAAACTTGATGGGCCACAATGCCCAACGCACCTTCTCTTCGTTCACTTGCACGACGACTACTCAATTGACCGAATCTGGCTGTTTCCTTGGTCGATTCTGGCCACGAAGGAGCGATTCAAGAGCCACACCGTCCGCGGATCGCACCGCTCGTTCATCTTCACGCTCGACGAGAAGAAAGACAAAGAGCATGTCATCTACGGGTAGACGGCTAACCCGGCAGTCCACATGGCCGCTGCGCGATAAAGCCGCGCAGCGCCGGTGACTTCTACGTTGGGTCCTGCCGTGAATACTCAGCCTTTGCCGCACCGTCGTGCCAAAGTTTCCGCATCATTTCGCGGCCTTCGCGCGCATCATCTGCTTGCTTCGGCCAGTTCACGATGTGCACTTGCCACGCGCGCAAGGGGCTCGGCTTCCGTGCCACGGCAGGCCGCCTTCCTCCGAGAAGCCTGTCGTGCGCATGGAGCATCGCGAAAGCCACCAGCCCAACGAATAAGGATAGATCGTGCGAAGCCACGATCTATCGGTTTGTTGGACTAGCCCGGGCCGGAGCGCTGGGCGCGTCCTCTGCAAATATCTTTTTTGGATTTACCCCAAAGGCATGAGCGCCGGAGGGCCGGGAGCGGGAAGTCCCGAAGTGCCGCTGCTTAGGCGGCAAAGGTTTCGCGAATGAGGCGGTTTTTACGTTCCGGATGCGGAATTCCGGGCGGGCGCATCGCTCAGCTTGGGGAAACTGAAGTCCCGAACGCGGCCGGACAGCGCTGAGGTCTCGGCTTACATGGTCAGATGGCGGCCGCGACGACCGGCGTGGTGGCGATGACTCCGGGCGATGTGGAGCGAATCCGCGTCCTGACGATCGCCATCACGGCGCCACAGCATGGACACCGCATCGGTGGCCGCTGTTTGCGCGGCGGCGTGAAGCGGCTGGGGTCGAACTTGAGCAAAAGATGCAGCAAGGCGATCAGGCGCTTGCAGTTGGCGTGCAGGAAGCCGAAATTGCGAGCGCGGCGAAAGCCCTTGGGCAGCACGTGCTGGAGAATCAGCCAGAGGAACTCAGCGCCGGTGAGCGAGCGCTTTTCCGACTTGCCGGTTTCGGCGTTGCGATAGCGGAAGCTCACCCGGCCATTCTCGCAGGCGAGGATGTCCTCTTCGCGGATGACGCCGCGGTAGAGGTAACGACCGAGGCAGATCAGGGCCTTCTCGCCGCTGCCAACCGATTGGCAATGCGCCACCCATTCCCGCGGATAACGCGCCGGCAGAGGAATGCCGGCCGCCTCGATCGCCGCCAGCATCTTTGCCCGAAAGACCTTGGCCATCGCCTTCTCGTTGAACAGATAGGTGCCGTTCTTGCCGCGCCGCTTGCGTCGCCACCGCTGCTTCGCCTCATCGACGGCCGCCGCGGGGACGACGAGATGGACATGCAGGTGGAAGTCGAGCCGACGCGAGTGCGTGTGCAGCACCGCGATCGCCCCCGGCGTCCCCTGCAACTGCCGGTCGTTCTGACTGAAGCGGTGCACCGTTTCCCAGGCGCAGCGCATCAAGAAATCAAAGACGACATCGGCGTGCGCCGCAGCAAGCCCGCGCCATTCGGCCGGCAGCGTGAGGGTCAGCAGAAAGTAGTCGGCCGGGACCAGGCGCTGCATCTGACGTTCCAGCCATTGCTGGCTCTCGTGGTGCTGGCAGTGCGGGCAAAGGCGATGGCCGCAGGAATGCGGAACGAGGTGGTGGTGCGCACAGTCACTGCAGTGAACCTGCATCATCGGACTGGCAGGGCTGCGGCAGTGCTCGATCGCCGACAGCGCCTGCAGCTGATCAAAGCTCAGCCGGTGACGAAATTGCGCGACGAAGTCGGCTCCGAATTCGGCGATGATGGCGGCGAGGCGGATCATCGTGGCGCCTCCTGAGCCAGAGTAAACCGGTCCATCAGCGCGTTGATCCGATCGATCGCGTGATGCTTGGTTTGATCCGTCAGATGGGTGTAGCGGGCGGTCGTGAGGATCGAGTGATGGCCGAGATTCTTCTGGACTTCGAGGAGGTCAACACCAGCCTCGATCAGGTGCGTGGCATAGCTGTGCCGACTATGCCGAGCTCGGCATGGTCTGATCTCCTTCCGGGGCAATACGTCCCTATGGAAGGAGATCGAAATGGAACAGTTCTACAAAGATCCGCATACGCCGGTCCGCATGCGAGAAGGCTTGTTCGGTGCGTATGTCGACGTATTTGCCGCGCAATTTAGTGCCGAGGGATACGCCCGGGCTTCGAGCCGTTATGCGCTGCAAGTCGTGGCCGATCTCGGTCATTGGTTGAGTGAGCGCGGAATCGTTGTCCCGCAACTGACCACGAAACACCTTGAACTCTATCCGGATTGCCGATCAAGCCACCGGCACCGCAGGTCGGGTGATTCGGCGATCCTGCGACGACTGTTCGCCCTTCTGGTCGAGCAAGGCATCGTAGCCCAAGAGCCGGAAAGGGAGCGCACGCCGGCCGAACGGTCGGCGCAGGAATTCCGATGCTATCTGGAACAAGAACGCGGATTGGCACCGGCGACGGTGGTCACTTACCTGGAATTCACTACGCGCCTGCTCGTTCACTGCTTCGCCGATGGCGAACCGCGGCTCGAGGATTTGCGAGCGGCCGATGTGGTGGGCTTTGTCCAGCGGGAAGCGGCTCGCCTCCATTGTCCCAAGCGCGCCAAGTTGGTGACCACGGCCGTACGCGCATTTCTGCAATACGCGCGGTACCGAGGCCTCATCACGATTGATCTGCGATCGAGCGTTCCGACGGTGGCCAGTTGGTCGATGGCGTCCCTGCCGAAGGGACTGTCATCGGACGAAGTGGAATGCCTCCTGTCGCACTGCGAGAGAGAAACAGCGCTTGGCCGCCGCAATTGGGCCATTCTGCTCTTGCTCGCTCGCCTCGGGCTGCGTGCTGGTGAAGTGGTCGCCCTGCTGTTCGAGGATCTCGATTGGGAAGCGGGAGAGATTTCTATTCGGGCCAGCGGGACGCGTACGGACCGACTGCCGATTCCTCAGGATGTCGGCGCGGCATTGGCTGAGTATCTTCATCACTCGCGCCCGGCTTGCTCCTCCAGACGAGTGTTCATCCGCATGCGCGCGCCACACCGCGGATTTCTGAGCTCGGCAGCGATTGGCACCATCGTGCGTCGTGCACTGGATCACGCTGGCTTGAATCCTGCCCACAAGGGCGCGCACCTGCTGCGCCACTCGGTAGCCACCCGGATGCTCCGGCAAGGGGCGTCGCTGACCGAGATCGGTGAGATCCTGCGCCACCGCAACCCGCAGACGACGATGATCTACGCCAAGGTCGATCGGGATTTGCTCCGTCCTTTGGCCCTGCCGTGGCCGGGATGTGCGCAATGAGCCCACTGGCACAAGCAATTGAGGATTACCTGGCCTTGCGACGCAGCTTGGGATTCAAACTGCGCGATGCCGGAATCTGTCTGGCGAAGTTTGCCGCGTTTCTTGAGGAGCGAGGCGCCGCGCACGTCACGATACCGCTCGCTCTCGAATGGGCACAGCAGAATCCATCCGCTGATCCTTCAACCTGTGCACAACGTCTTGGGCATATCCGCGGCTTTGCCCGTCACTACCAGGCGAACGACCCGCAAACCGAGATTCCGCCGCCGGATCTAGTGCGTGACCGAAAACCCCTTCATCCCAACAGCAGCAAGGGATTGGACGGATTTCCGAGCGATGAAGAATTGATAGCCGCAGGGTGATTTGTGGTGAAAACATCGCAATTCGGGCTTCTGAGG
>NZ_JAPUVQ010000090.1:0-9877 GCF_029255145.1 Accumulibacter sp. | reverse complement strand
TAGCAGATAGGCCGTCTGGCGGTCAGCGACGATAAAGTTTGACATGCGACGACTCGATGGTTCGAAGAGGCATGATTATATCATATATGGATCTGGCGCCGGGAAAGTCCGACAGGCTGCTAGCGCCCGTTTGGCTGGCGGTCTGGCGGGTGCTCAAGCGGGTTGGCAGGGGCGTCGCCCCTGCGCCGCGGCGCGCCCGGGGGCCTGCTGCCGGATCGTCGGCGGATCAGCGGCCGCGCTGTTGCGGGTCGAAGCGGACAATCTTTCGCCCGTCCGGCAGCTGTTTCGCCTGCGCTTTCCAGGCGTGACCGTAGACCACTTCGACCGTCGCCGGCAAGCGGCCGTCGCGGGACAGCCGGGCATATGCCGCCCGGACGCCTGCCCACTGCGCGCGCCCGGTCAGGCCTCGGCGGCGGTCTTGCATGGCGCACGCCGAGCCGCTCTGGCGCAAATCGGCGAGCAAAGCGTCGACGCCCGGATAGGTCATGGTCAGCACTTCCGCATCCATCACCGGGTCGGCAAAGCCGCACGCGAGCAGCATGTCGCCATAGTCGTGCAGGTCGGTGAAGTGCTGGGTGTGCGCGTAGCCATCGCTGAAACTGGCACGCAGTTCCTTCAAGGTGTCGGGCCCGAAGGTCGAGAACATCAGCAGGCCGCCGACGTCGAGCAACCGGTATGCCTCGCGAAATGCCGCCAGCGGGTCGTCAAGCCAGTGCAGCATCAGGTTCGACCAGAGCAGGCTGATCGACCGCGGAGCGAACGGCAGCAGGGTCGCGTCCGCCGCCACCAGCGGCGTGTCGTGGCCGCGCAGGAATGGCAGCAACCAGCGCAAACGTGAGCGCTGTCTCCGGCTTGCCTGCAGCATCGGTGCACTGAGATCGGCACCGATCAGCCGCGCGTAAGGGTAACGTTGGTGCAGCGCGGTCAGGCTGGCGCCGGTCCCGCAACCGAGATCGAGAACGCATTCCGGCTCGATGCGTACATAGTCGAGTCGCTCCAGCATGCGGCTGCCGATTTCGCGCTGCAACACCGCCACCTCGTCGTAGGTCCGCGCGGCGCGCGCAAAATTCCTTCGCACCTGGCGCTGATCGACCAAAGGTGCCGCTGGCTTCATAAACGACTGGCCGGTCGCTTCACCTCGACCGGCACCAGGCAGCGTTCAGCGCTTGCTGCTCGGAAGTCTGACGTGGATGCTCTGCGCCGTCGGGCAGGCCGACAGCGAACGGTGTTGACCGGACCATCCGCTAGATCGGCCGCAGTCCGAGCTTTCCGAACAGCGCCTCGTCGCGATCGGCTTCCGGGTTGCCGGTGGTCAGCAACTTGTCACCGTAGAAGATTGAATTGGCGCCGGCGAGAAAACAGAGCGCCTGCAGTTCGTCGGACATCTCCTGCCGCCCAGCCGACAGACGGACAAAACTGGTCGGCATGGTGATCCGCGCCGCAGCCAGCGTGCGTACAAACTCGAAGCTATCGACCGGCTCGACATTGGCCATCGGCGTACCCGGAATTGGCACCAGATTATTGATCGGCACCGATTCGGGCGCCGGGTCGAGGTTCGCCAGCTGGGCAATCAGCGCCGCACGGTTCCTGCGCGACTCGCCCATGCCGATGATTCCGCCCGAGCAGACCTTGATTCCGGCTTCGCGCACCTGCCCCAGGGTGTCGATCCGGTCAGCGTGTTTGTGGGTGGTGATCACCTGCCCATAGAACGACGCGTCGGTATCCAGATTGTGATTGTAGTAGTCGAGGCCGGCGTCCTTGAGCTCTCCGGCCTGGCCGTCCTTGAGCATCCCCAGCGTGACGCAGGTCTGCAGACCCATGCTCTTGACGGCCCGAATCATCTCGGTCACCTTGGCCAGGTCCTTGTCCTTCGGGCCACGCCAGGCCGCACCCATGCAGAAGCGCGAGGCGCCCTTGTCCTTGGCCGCTTGCGCAGCGGCGACCACCTGGTCGAGCGGCATCAGCGCCTCACGCTCGGTGGCGGTGCTGTAGCGGGCGGCTTGCGAGCAGTAGCCACAGTCTTCGGAACAGCCGCCGGTCTTCACCGAGAGCAGCGTCGAGCGTTGAATCTCGTTGGCATCGAAGTTCTCGCGGTGCACCTGCTGCGCGCGGAAGAGCAGGTCCATCAGCGGCAGCTGGTACAGTGCTTCAACTTCGGCGATACTCCAGCGCGGTGCCGTGGCGGTCGATAGCGGGCGCTCAGGGGTGATGGTGGCAGCTTGCGGAATGGCGTTCATGGGCGAGACCTGTGGGGTTGGGGTAAGGTGAGGCCCGTTGTCATGGATTCGGCACGAGCCCGTCAAGGATGCCAATCTTAACTCAAACTGCCAGGATGTTTGTCTCCTCGTGCGCGCGCCTGCTGACGCAGGATTGCCTGCTATGCAGCGCCGCGAGCGGCCCCAGCCTGCTTTGCCGCGCTTGCGAGGATGATCTGCCGCGACTTCCTGACGCACGCTGTCCCCGCTGCGCGCTGCCGACGCCAAAAGGTGAAACCTGCGGCCGATGCCTGGCCAGGCCACCGCACTACGACCTGACGCTGGCTGCTTTTCGTTACGACTTTCCGATCGACAAGCTGGTCCAGTCATTCAAATACGGACATCGCCTGGCGCTCGCCAGCTATTTCGGGCGACAGCTTGCCGCGCTGACGGCAAGCGCTCAGGCGGACCTGATCATTCCCGTACCGCTACACCCGCTGCGCCTGCGGGAGCGAGGCTTCAATCAGGCGCTCGAGCTGGCACGTCCGGTCAGCAAGGCCTGCAGAACGCCAATCGACGTGCTGAGTTGCCGTCGAATTCGCCACACCGCCACCCAGGCCGATCTGCCCTGGAGGGAAAGGGCGAAAAACGTCCGTGGCGCCTTCCACTGTTCGGCGGACCTGACCGGCAAACGGCTGCTGCTGATCGACGATGTGATGACTACCGGCGCTTCGCTGGACGAGCTGGCCCGCACCGTGAGACTGCACGGCGCAGAGCACGTCGCGCTGCTGGTGCTGGCCCGCGCCCTGCCGTTCAGGTGATTGCATCGAGGGTCTTGGCCGACGCCAGGCACGCGACAACCGCGTCGTCAGCTGCCGCAGGCGCTGCCCGCGGTGTCACTCACAGGTGCTCGAACTCGGCGATGTCGGCCTCGGGGCTGTTCGCCGAGGCGGCAAATGCGATGATCCCGCTACCGTGCAGGACCAACTCCTCACCGCGAAGAAACAGTTCCGGCCCGCCGCTGACCGTCACGAAAGTGCCATTGGTGCTCTGATCGCGGAGCACGAACTGCTCGCCTCGCCGCTCGATCCGCGCGTGATTGCGGGATGCACGGCGATCGCGAATGGTGATCTCGCAGCTGGAGTCGCGGCCCATCACCACGCGCGGACGGTTCTTGTCCAGCAGTTTCACTTGTCCGCCGTATCGCAGGCACAGTCGCAAGCTTCGTTCCTTGGCCGGCTTCGGTGCGAGTGCCGGCGCAAGTACCGGGGCCGCGACGATGGCTTCGGCGGTGGCCTCGCTGGCGACCGCTTGCGGCTCGGCACAGAGGACCTGGAACAGACCTTGCTGTTGCGATAGCCCCGCTCCCGCTGCTGCTCCCGGCTGCGGCTCGAAGCAACGCGTCGACAACTGCAGATGCGACGACAGCAGTGCCCTGGTCTCACCGCTGGTCAGGATCTGCCCGGCTGTCGCCAGTCCGGCCAGACGCTCTGCGATACGCAGTCCGGCACCGGCAAGCTCATCGCCCTCCTCGAGCAGCGGTCCGTGATGGAAGCCGACGCGGATTGCCAGCTGGACGCCGGAAACCGGCGGCAGGTCGGCGACCCGCCGGTGCATGGCGATGGCCGCCTGACACGCCTCTTCGGCGGTCTCGAACACCGCGGTGATTTCATCGCGACCGGTCCGCACGATGCGCCCGCGAAAACCATCGATGCCACGGGCCATCCGCTTCCGGCAGCGCTCGACAGCGTGCAGGGCCTCGGCGCTGCCACGCTTTTCGAGTAGTCTGGCGCTACCGTCTACGGCGGCCAACAGCACCGACTGCATCCTTTCCTGGCTGCTCATGATTGCAGCAGCACCAGCGGGATCGTTGCCGGGAACGACCAGGACGCGTGCGGCGGTCGCCGGTCGACTATCGAATCGCCGCCGTCGATCCTCGCCAGATCGCCACCGGGGTGCAGGCTCTTGAAGTCGAAAAGCGCCTGGTCCGCCAAGTGTGAGGGCACTATTTTCTGCAGCGCCGAAAAAACCACCTCGGTGCGCCCGGGAAAGCGGCGGTCCCAGTCGGCCATCATTTCCCGGATCTTCTGGCGCTGCAGATTGTCCTGCGAACCACACAGATTGCAGGGAATGATCGGGTAAGCCATGCCGCGCGCGAAACGCGCGATGGCCTTCTCGCTGCAATAGGCCAGCGGCCGGATGACCACGTGCGCACCGTCGTCGGTGAGCAGTTTGGGCGGCATCGCCTTGAGTTGGCCGGCGAAGAAGAGGTTGAGGAACAGGGTATGGACGATATCATCACGATGGTGGCCCAGCGCAATCTTGTTGGCACCGAGTTCCCTGGCGGTGCGATAAATGACGCCGCGGCGCAGGCGGGAGCACAGCGAGCAGGTCGTCTTGCCTTCCGGGATGGTGTTCTTGACGACCGTGTAAGTGTCCTGCTCGACGATCCGGTAGTCGACCCCGATCTTCTCCAGGTAAGCGGGCAGCACCTCTGCCGGGAAGCCGGGCTGCTTCTGGTCGAGGTTCATGGCGATCAAGCGGAAATCGACCGGCGCACGCTGGCGAAGCGCCATCAGCACCGACAACAAGGTGTAGGAGTCCTTGCCGCCGGAGATGCAGACCAGAACGGTGTCGCCGTCCTCGATCATCTTGTAGTCGGCAACCGCCTTGCCGACCTTGCCTTCCAGTCGTTTCCGCAGGCGCTGCAGAGTGTTTGATTGTTCCACCGGGACCTCTCGTACGATTTGGGCGATTACAGATGCGCGGTGCGACCGCCGTCCACATTGATCACCTGACCGGTGACATAGGCGGCATCCTCAAGCAGGTAGCGTACCGCGCGGGCGACGTCTTCCGGACACCCGGTACGCTGCAACAGGGTGTGGGCAACAATCTCCTGGCGCGCGGCGCTGTCAAAAAAACCGCTGTCCGGCCAGAGGATGGGGCCGGGCGCCACTGCGTTTACCCGCACTTGCGGCGCCAGTTCGATGGCCAGGGCGCGCGTCAGTCCGAGCAGCCCGGCTTTTGCCGCGCAGTACAGCGGATAGCCGGCGAGCGGGCGCTCGGCATGAATGTCGGTGATGTTGACCACCGCTCCGCGCGCGGCCCGCAGGTGTGGGGCGGCGGCCTGGGTGAGAAACAGGGGCGCTTTTAGATTACTGCCCATCAGGTCATCCCAGCTCGCCAGGTCGATTTCGCCCAAGGGCGTGGGAAAGAAGCTGGAGGCGTTGTTGACCAGCGCATCCAGACGCCCAAAGCGATCGACCGTGTCGGCGATCAGCTGCGGCAAGCTCCCGACATCGAGCAGATCGGCCGGCAGACACGCCGCTGACGACGGTCGCGCCGCATTCAGCTCGCCAACCAGGTCTTCGGCGGTGGCCGCGGCCTGCCGATAGTGCAGCATGACGTTGGCGCCGGTGGCGTGCAGTTCGCGGGCAATCGCGCTGCCTAGGGGTTTCGCCGCACCGGTCACCAGTATCGTCTTCCTGCTCATCTCGAGTTCCCGACCAACTCCAACAAAGACTTGATTTTAGCCGATTTTTGCGCCCCCATTCTCGGAAACACAACCCGTCTCGCGGTCATCGCGTTAAACTGGAAGCAGTCCACAGCTGGAAATGCCCGATGAACAAGACTGACGAACCACTCGATGCTGACGACCTGCTGATTCTGGCCGAGCGCGTCGTCGAGCTCCCGGCAAAGGATGCCGAATGGGTTGGGCGCCTGGTGCAAGAGCTATTGCGCGCACGCGCCCGTGAGGCGGAATTGCTGGCCCGGCAAGTCAGCGACCCGGAGCTGGCGACGCCCAGAGGCGGCGAATTCGATGAGCAGATGGCGCAGCTTGCTCTGGACACCGCCGAGTGGTTGAGAACGCTGTGGGACGTGGGTTACATGGGCGCTGGCAGCTTCCGCTCGCAGCCGCGCTCGGCTTTTCCGGCGATCGACCTCGAAGACATCAGAAGATCATCGCTCTTCGCCCGCATTCGTCAGGGCAAGCACGCCCTGCCGTTTCCGCCGCCTACCCGGCAAGGCCTGCCGTGGCACGAGTTGCTCGAAGGCCCCGCGACCAGCCATACGGTCGACGCCGAGATCATTCGCGACGAAGCGGGGCTGCCGCTCGGCGCGATCATTGAATCGTGCAGCGACTGGCAAGTGATCGAGGAGTTTGCCGGGCGGCAGGAGTGCGTGGTTCAGCATCAGGGCAAGGGGCCCCGCTTCCGCTTGCTGCACCTCGACGAACTGCCCGCCGAATTGCGTCGTGAGCCACCGAGTCTGACCCGCGAGATCCACCTGCAGGGGCGCGGCGGTTTCCATTCCTATACGCTTGAATGGCCGCAGGAGGATGGTCGCACCCAGTTTATCGCCTTGCGCGCGGCCACCCTGGAGCGTGCCCGATCAGAGGCCGAGCATTGGCTGGCGACCACCCATCCGGAGATGTACGGACAAGTCCGCTTCGAGGTCCGTGAAGACTGAGCAAGCGGGCACCGGCATGCTGAGCCGCTGTTGATCGCCTAAATGCTCTTGCCTCCCCCGACCGCCGCGGCCATCTCCTGCAGCTCGGCGCTCTGCCGCCGTCTCGCCGCCGAAATTGGCGCCGCCGGCGGCTGGGTCGGCTTTGACCACTTTATGGAGCTCGCGCTGTACACCCCGGGACTCGGCTACTACGCTGGCGGCAGCCACAAGTTTGGCGCTGCCGGCGATTTCGTCACCGCGCCGGAGATCGGCCCGGCCTTCGCCCAGACACTCGCCGCGCAGGCCGCGCAGCTGCTCGCGTTGAGCGCGCCCCGGATAGTCGAGGTCGGTGCCGGCAGCGGGCAACTGGCGGCCGACCTGCTGCGCGAGCTCGAACTGCGCGGGCTGCTCCCCGAAAGCTATGGCATCCTCGAACTGTCCGGCGAGCTGCAAGAGCGCCAGCGCCAGACCATTGCTGCCAGCGTCCCCCACCTGCTGAGACGCGTACACTGGCTGGAACGGCTGCCGGAGTACTTCGACGGGCTGGTGCTGGCCAACGAGGTCCTCGATGCGATGCCGGTGCACCTGGTGGTGTGGACGACGACGGGCGCCGCCGAGCGCGGCGTGTCCACGGTCGACGGGCAGTTCGTCTGGGTCGACCGCCCGGCCAGCGGCCGGCTGCTCGAACGAGCGCAGGCGCTGGCTGCCGAATGCGCGCTGCCGCCTGGCTATCTGAGTGAGATCTCGCTGACCGTAGACGCCTGGGTGGCCGAGTGGGCGGCGATTCTCGGGCGCGGCGCCTTGCTGCTGATTGACTACGGCTTTCCACGCCGCGAGTACTACCATTGGCAGCGCGCTACCGGTACGCTGATGTGCCACTATCGCCACCAGGCACACGCTGAGCCTTTCTACCTGCCGGGTCTGCAGGACATCACTGCGCACGTCGACTTCACCGCTGTCGTCGAAGCTGGCTGCGCGGCGGGGCTGGAGTTGCTCGGCTACAGTACGCAGTCGAACTTCCTCTTCAATTGCGGGTTGAGTGACGTCCTGGCGCGAACGCCGGCCACCGACGCATCGCACTACTTACCCCTTGCCAGCTCGGTGAACAAGCTGGTCTCGCCAGCAGAAATGGGCGAACTCTTCAAAGTCATCGCTCTCGGCAAAGGGATCACCGAGCCGCTGCTGGGTTTTGTCCGCGGCGACCGCAGCGCGACGCTCTGAACCGCTACGACCAACTCTTGGCGGCGGAGCAAATCCGTAGAAATCCCGCGGCGAAGATGCTGGCCTGCATGGCGGCAAGCACCAAAATGCGGTGCTTACCGCCATAGGTTAGCCTATCGCCCCTTCACCGCGTCAATGGTTCGCTTCGCCAGGCTGCACAAGGCCGCAGCCTGCCATTGACCGGGCTACGAGGCTTGTCCCACGGACGCCTCGACGCCAAGACGCATGCCCGAAAAAACGACGCCACCAAATCTCTACGAAAATTGACCGCCACCGAGAGACTCGTCGCCATGATGTTCGCGCGAGTGTCATCCTGGATTTTTCGCGGATCTTAGCAGCCGCTGACCGCGACCAAAGGAGTGTCGCCCACGATGTCGCCGGATTTGATTTCCGAGGACGATATCCTCCACCCCACGGAGGAGGCGGAGCACCGCGCGCCAAGGGGGCAAGAAGGTGAGGTGCTGGGCCGGCGGGCCGGCAACAGGGGCTCCAGGAGCCGGCTTCGTCCATCTGACGGACAAAGCCGGCGCTGAAGCAAGGACCGGTTAGCCGCGTTCCTGCAGCACCGCCGGCAGAACGGACTTGGCCATGCGCTTGGCGAAGTAGTAGATGCGTTTCTGCTTTTCGATAATCTCGATTTCCAGGGTATAGGCCGCAATGCGATTGGGTTCCTCGGCCACCAGCCGGCGCGCCTCGTGCGCCGCTGCCGAATCGGCGATGCGGTTGATCTCGTCCTTCATCCCGGTCACCACCTGCGCGGCCCGCTCGTTGCGCTGGGCCACTGCCTGCACAGCTGCCGCAACGGCCTTGCTGACTGCAGCCTGGAAACCATTGAGCACCTCCTGAGTGGTCTCGCTGACGTGAATCTTGTCGCGGATACGATCATGGCCGAGCACCACCAGATTCGTTTCGACGATGTCGCCGATGTTCTCCAGATTGCTCACGGCGTCCATCAATTGCATCAACTCCCGGGTCTGCTCGGTGGTCATCGGTTGCTTGCTGATCTTGCCCAGATAGTCAATGATCCCGGCATGCAGGATATCGACCGTGTCATCCATCTGGCGAATTTTTTCCAGATCTTCACGGTCGCCCTTGATGATCGCCGGCATGATTCCCTTGAGCATCAGATTGACCGTCTCGCCCATGTGCATGACTTCCATCCGCACATTGTCCAACGCCAGCGACGGGGTGCTTAACAGTTCATCCTGCAGGAACTTGGTGCGCACGATCATTGCTTCCTCTTCGAGCGCCTTGTCGGGTACCAGCCACTCGACGAAGCGCGCGAGTTGCGTCGAGAACCAGATGAAGATGAAGGTGTTGGCGACGTTGAAAAAAGTGTGCGCGTTGGCGATCTGGCGCGGCGTTTCGGCAGCGAGAAGCTCGATGCCGGAGAGCTGCGGATAGGTCGGCGAAACCGCCGTCACCAGGTTGGCGATAAAGCCGATAAACGGCAGCCATATCAAGACCCCGGCGACATTGAAGAACAGATGAACCACGGCCGCGCGTACCGCTTCCCGCGGCTTGCCGATGCACGCCAGCAAGGCTGTCGCACAGGTACCGATATTGGAGCCGAAGGCCAGCGCGATGCCCGCTTCGAGGCTGATGAAGCCCTGCCCGGCCATGACGATGACAATGCCCGTGGCGGCCGAAGAGGACTGGATCAGCGCGGTGAACAAAGCGGCGACCATGACCCCGATGAAAGGGTTGCTCATCGTCTGCATCAGATCGAGAAAGGGCTGGTAGCTGCGCAACGGCTGCATCGCGTCGCTCATTACCTGCATGCCGAAGAAGACCATCCCCAGGCCCATCAACATCCCGCCGTAGTGTTTGATCTTCTCGTTCTTGGCGATGAACAGCATGGCGAAGCCGACAGCAATCATCCCCAGTGCCGCCTTGGTGATCTTGAAGGCGACGATCTGGGCGGTGATCGTGGTGCCGATGTTGGCGCCCATGATCACCCCGACCGACTGCGACAGCGACATCAGCCCCGCCGAAATGAAACCGACCACCAG
>NZ_JAPUVQ010000089.1:0-53380 GCF_029255145.1 Accumulibacter sp. | reverse complement strand
GAGCGGCGCAAACGGTCACCTCACGGCTTTCGGCCACTTCCCGGTTTTTGTGGCGCCAACATCGGCGGTGCAAGTGACGCTGCAGACGCAATTTTCATCATCCGGGGTGGCTGCCGTCAACAGCCGTGACCGTTAGGTTAAAGCGATGCCGGCGCCACTGGCGCCTATGGCATGCATGATCTGGTTGTGACGGATGATCACGCCGTCGGAGTTGAGCGTTGTAATCCCGGTCGCGTTGTCGGTCAAAACGTTCCTTTCGATCAGAGTGCGGTGTGCAAAGAGCAGATTCAGCGCCCGGCGGCTGTCACCAATGCGGTTCCCGATAAATCGGTTATGCGGTGAATTGCTGACCGTGACATCGCGGATCCGGGCAAAGTCGTTGTCTTCGATGCGGTTGGCCGAACTGTACCAGAGGCGAACGCCGTCGCCTCGGTTGGCAGGGTCCGGATGCCGGGAGCGAATGCGGTTGCCGATAATGCGATTGTTGTTCTACCCCTGCAGGGTGATGCCGAACAGGACGTTGTCGATGACATTGTTTTCGATCATGTTGTGCGAGCCGTTTTCGATCAGCAGGCCGGAGTCGATGCCGTCGTGAGAATCTCCCGAGTGCTTTAGATGGAGTCCGCGCAAGGTCACGCCGCTGGCCCGAAGCGTCACTACCGTCCCTTTGCCGCCCCCATCGACGGTGATCTGGCCCCTGCCGTCAATGGCTATCGGCCGGCTGATCACGACCGGTCCGGCGTAGACGCCAGGTGGCGCACCCAGGGTGCCGCTGGTCGGGGTGAGATCGACCCAGGTCTGTAGCGGTGGCGGAACCGCCGCTGCACGAGTCGCGTGCAAGGGGCTGAGCAAGGCGGCCAGCAGCGCGGCGACGAGCAGTGCGCGGGCGGGCCGCAGCAGCGGCGGCCGGTGGCGAAGAATCAGCCCTGGTTCTCGGATCGCAGCCACAGGCACTTGCCATTGCTTGCCTCCTGGATGCTGGTCAGTAGCCTCTGATGCTCAGCGAGTTCTTCCTGGCTGGCGCGTTTGACGCGCAGCGCCTGACGCTGGCCCGAGGAGGGCGTCCTGCGGGCTGCTTCGTCCCGGCTGGCGCTGTCGTCGCCCAGGTCCATGATCAGGCTTTCCTGGCCACGGGTCATCGCCAGATAGACCTCGGACAGAATCTCGGCGTCGAGCAGGGCGCCATGCAGCGTACGGTGCGAGTTGTCGACGCCGTAGCGATCGCACAATGCGTTGAGGTTGTTCTTCTTGCCCGGGTGCAGATCCTTGGCCATGCGCAGGGTATCGCAGACGGCGTGGCAGACGGTGTCGACCGGCGCCATGTCCAGTAGCGCCAGCTCGGCGTTCAGAAATCCGACGTCGAACGCGGCGTTGTGGATCACCACTTCGGCACCGCGAACGAAATCGAGGAATTCGGCCGCGACGTCGACAAAACGTGGCTTGTCGAGCAGAAACTCGCGGCTGATTCCGTGCACCGACAGCGCGCCAGCGTCAATCTCTCGATCCGGGTTCAGGTAGCAGTGGAAATGGCGATTGGTTAGCCGCCGGTTGAGCATCTCGACGCAGGCAATCTCGATAATGCGATGGCCGAGTTTGTGCTCCAGTCCTGTGGTTTCAGTATCGAGAAAGACCTGGCGCATGACTATTTTCGATCAGTGGCGGTTGCTGGCGGCCCCGGCGAGGCCGGATTCTGGGGTGCGCGCTCAACGATTGCTGGCGGGCTCGGCGCTCGAGGAGTGGCGACGCGGCAGTTCATCCATGCCGCGATTGGCGAGGGCGTCGGCGCGCTCATTGCCGACTTGCCCGGCGTGCCCCTTTACCCAGAACCACTGAATCTGGTGCCGGCTGGCGGCTTCGTCTAGGCGTTGCCAGAGATCCGCGTTCTTCACTGGCTTCTTGTCCGAGGTGCGCCAGCCATTGCGCTTCCAGTTGTGAATCCAGGCGCTGATCCCCTTTTGCACGTACTGAGAATCGGTATGCAGGTGCACCGTGGCTGGCCTGGTGAGCGCCTCAAGCGCGCCAATGGCTGCCATCAGTTCCATCCGGTTGTTGGTGGTATCCGCTTCGCCACCCCACAGTTCCGTCTGTTGATCGCCGAACTGCAGGACCGCTCCCCAGCCGCCGGGGCCGGGGTTGCCGCGACAGCCGCCGTCGGCGTGGATGGTGACGACTTGCCGATCATTCATGTCTTGCGATTTCCTTTTCGCTGACTACCGACAGGGCCTTGCGAGGAGCGCCCCGCTGCTTCCAGTTGGGCATGATCAGGCGCATGCTATGCACCCGCTTGACCGCGCGCAGTACGTAGACGCCGCCGGCGAAGTTCCACCAGCGACTGCCGCTGGCTTCGATGAAGCGCCAGTGCCTCAGCCACCGTTCATTTCTGAACGGTGGCACATAACAACCGAAGCTGCCGCGGTCGGCCTCGAAGCCGAGCAATTGCAGCCAGTCCTTGAGGCGCGACACCGACAGGTAGTGGCCGTTCCACGGAAAGTGCCGCGGGCAGTTGGGGAGCCGGCGGCGAAGACCCCAGATCGAGATCGGGTTGAAGCCGGCAATGATGACCTCGCCTTCCGGAATCAGCACCCGTTCCACTTCGCGGAGAATCTGGTGCGGGTCATCGTGGAACTCGAGGACGTGCGACATCACCACCAGATCGATGCTGCTGGCCGCGAACGGGAGTTGGCGCAGATCACAGAGGACGTCGACCTTGCCCGAGTCGTCTGCCACCTGCCGCAGCGGGATGCGATTCTGGGCCAGCAAGCTGCATTGTGGCAGACCCAGCTGGATCGCGTTGTAGCCGAACACGTCGGCCACGAGGGCGTCGATTGCTGCCTGCTCCCAGGCCATGACGTAGCGCCCCGGCGGCGTTTGAAGCCAGGCGTCGAGGCCAGGAATTGACATTTTCCGCAGTTCTTCCACAATTGAACGATGTTCGACGTCATCCGCATTCCGGCTTTCAAGGATAACTACATCTGGTTGTTGCGCCAAGGCGCGTCGGCTGCCGTCGTCGATCCCGGCGACGCGCGCCCCGTTCTTGAGGTGCTCGACCGCGAAGGACTGTCACTGACCACCATTCTGGTCACCCACCACCATGCCGATCATCAAGGTGGGGTGGGCAGTTTGCTGGCCCGCTACCCGGCCGAGGTCTTTGGTCCGGCGGCTGAATTGATCGCCGGAGTCACCAGGCCACTGGTTGGCGGAGAGACGATCCAATGTGCGTTCTCGGACGTCCGCTTGCAGGTGATCGCGGTCCCCGGGCACACGCTCGGGCACATCGCCTATTATGGCGCAGGCTGCCTGTTTTGTGGCGATACCCTGTTCGCTGGCGGCTGTGGTCGCTTGTTCGAGGGAAGCGCGGCGCAGATGGCCGATTCCCTGGCGCGGTTGGCGGCCTTGCCCAACGATACGGCTGTCTATTGCGCGCATGAGTACACCGAGGCCAATCTGCGCTTTGCGATGGCGGTCGAGCCGGGCAATCGCCGCCTGCAAAGCCGTGTCAACGAGGTGGCGGTGGCACGCGCCAAAGGGTCGGCGACGGTCCCGTCGACGATTGCCATCGAGAAAGCGAGCAACCCGTTCTTGCGCTGCAGCGAGCCGGAAGTGGCGGCATCGGCACGGCGCAGGGTAGTCGACGCCGACGACGAGGTGGCAGTTTTTGCCGCCCTGCGCGATTGGAAGAACGGCTTCTGACCGTTTCGTCAGGCGGATTCCGGGCCGCCGCTCAGTGCCACGGCGCCTGGCCGTGCTGACCGCCATGCCTGCCTGAGCGTATCGAGTACCTTGCCGACCTTGAACGGTTTGACGATGAAGCCACTGGCGCCGCTTTGAATCGATTGATGAACGTTGTCGACGCTGGGGGTGCCGGTAACCATCACGACGGCGGTCTCCGGGTACATACCCTTGATCGTCTGCAGTGCTTCGAGGCCGCTCATTTGCGGCATGACCACGTCCATGCAGATGATATCGGGCCGCAGCCGCTGCGCTAGCTCAAGCGCGCCAACGCCATTTTTCGCCTCGCCGATCACCTGGTAACCGCCACTGCGCAGGATACTGCGCAGCAGCGTGCGCATCAGTTCGTTGTCATCGACGATCAGCACTCGTGGCCGCGGCGATTCGTTTGCTGTTCCGGCCTTCACCGGTCTGACCCGATCGAGCGGCCGGAATCGCTCCAAGGGAATGCCGGACCTTGCCGATCGCCCGCTTCAGCGCTGGTGCGGGTAGCTCGGCTGTCGTCCGGCAAGCGAGTCCACTCAGCGATCGACGAAGCGCCTTGCGCAGTTACCGGCGGGCGGCGAGGAACCGCCGCGTGGACGCTGGCCGGCCGCTGCGTCAGACCGGCGAAGCCTGCCGCCCGGCGAGTGCGGGAACGGCATGTTCGTGCTAAATTCGACTTCTCACCAGCCACCTTGCGTCCTTGCTCCCATGACTGAAGAGATCGATACGCCAAAGGCGACTGCCTCCTCTACCGTCCCACGCATCATCAAATACGGGTCGCGCGTCGCGCTGGCGTTGATCGTTTTCAGCGTACTCGGCTTTCTGGTTCTGCCGCCGGTGGTCAAGTCGATACTGGTCAAGCAGTTGTCGGAGGTCTTGCACCGACCGGTGACCGTCGAGGGCGTGAGCATAAACCCCTATACCCTGGCGGTGCAAGTCGCGGGACTCGCCGTTCAGGAGAGCGGTGGCGGCGAGACGATTGCCGCCTTTGACAGCCTCGAGGTCAATGCCGAGTGGAGTTCGCTGTGGCGTGGTGGGCCGGTGATCAGCGAGCTGAAACTGGTCAGCCCGGCGTTCAGGATCGTGCGCCTGGCCGATGGGCGCTTCAACGTCTCGGACCTGATCGACGAGTTCATGGCCAAGCCGGCGTCCGATGATCCGCTGCCGGCTTTTTCGCTCAACAACATCCAGATCAGCGGTGGCAAAGTCGACTTCGACGACCAGACTGTTGGCGAAAAACATCTGATCAGTGACCTTGATATCGGCGTGCCATTCATCTCCAGCCTGCCGCAAGCTACCGAGATCTACGTCGAGCCTGCCTTTTCTGCGTCGATCGACGGGTCGCCGCTGCTCATTCAGGGCAAGAGCAAGCCTTTTCACGCCTCGCGGGAGAGCGACCTGGTTCTTGACCTTCAGCAGGTACAGCTGGCCAGATATGTCGACTACCTGCCGTTTCACCTGCCGATCAAGGTCGTTTCGGGAGCGCTCGACGGCGAACTGAAGCTGGAGTTTCAGCGCCAGGACGACGAGCATTCGACACTCATCGTGTCGGGCAAGGTGGCGATCAAGGAGCTGCTGGTCAAGGACCGCGACAGCTCGCCCTTGCTGTCGCTGCAAGCCCTGGAGGTGGTCATCGGCAGCCTTGATCCGCTCAACGGGAAGTTCGCCATTGACCTGGTCGCGGTCGATTCGCCCGAGATTCACGCCCGCGTAACTCCGCAGGGAACGATCAACTGGGTCGACTTTTTCAGCAAGGAACTCGCGGCCCGGGGCGCAGCGGCGCCAGCCGCCAGCAAGAGCGCGAAGCCGGCGCCGGTCGAGTGGTCGATAGCTGAAGCGAAAATCAGCGGTGGTGCGCTGCGCTGGCGCGACGAGTCGCATGGCGAACCGTTCGACGCCAGCGTGGACGGGCTGCTGGTCAGCTTGAAGAAGCTCGACAGCCAAGGCAGCGCACCCGCCGAGTTTGACGTGGCGTTTCGCATGCAGGCCGCGCAATGGGTCACGCTCGACGCTTTCTCGGCCAAGGGCGGACGCGTCGATCTGGCCAAGCGTACAGTGACCATCGATGAGGTCGCGTCGCGCGGTGCGAAGCTGCTGGTCCGGCGCGCCGCCGACGGCCGTATCGAGTTTGTCGAGCCGCCTTCATTGCGCGCGGTCGAGGCGTCGCAGAAGGATCCGGCCGGGCCGTGGAAAGTGACCGTCGCCAGGTATCGTGGCGAAGACCTCGCGCTGAGCTTCGAAGACCGGGTGATCTCGCCAGCTGTCGTGCACACCATCGATGGACTGAAGGTCGAGGCCGAGAATCTGTCTACCGAGCCCGGCACGACGGCCATCATCTCGACGCGTTTCAACGTCAATAAGAAGGGCGAGGTCGAGGTCGCCGGCACGTTCAAGCTTCTGCCGCTCGATACCGACCTCAAACTTGCCATCAAGACGCTCGACCTGGTGCCGTTGCAACCGTACTTCACGGAAAGGCTGAACGTCGTTCTGACTCGCGGTCAGGTGATGTTGAACGGTGACGTTCGCTTGCAGCAGCTTGCCGCAGCCACGGCGGCAGCGCCAGAGGCCGGCAAGCTGTCGGCGGCGTTTTCCGGCCAGTTGGCGGTCGCCGACTTTTCGGCGGTCGACAAGGTCGATTCCTCCGACTTCCTGAAGTGGAAGTCCTTGTCACTTGGCCAGGTCAACCTGCGCCTGAATCCGGATTCGGTGTCGATCGGCGAGGTAGCTCTGGCTGATTTCTTTGCCCGTGTGATCATCAGTCCCAAGGGCAAGCTCAACCTCTTGCAGGTCGTCCGCCAGACCGAAGCGGCCCCGGCCGCCGGGGCACCCAGGAGCGCCGAGCAGCCGACCGCTGTGGTCTCGGCGGACGGCAAGGCGGTCGCGCCGGTGCTCGCCGGCAGCCAGCCGCCGCTGCCGGTGAAGGTCGGCAGGATTACCTTGCAGGGTGGCGACATCAAGTTCACCGACAACTTCATCAAGCCGAACTACTCGGCGGATCTGAAGAAGATCGGGGGCTCGATCAACGGGCTGTCGTCGGCTGCAGGCAGCGTTGCCACGCTCGACCTGCGCGGCAGCTACGACGACATTGCCCCACTTCAGGTGAAGGGGCAGATCAATCCGCTGGTGGCCACGCCGTATCTGGACGTGCAGGCCGACGTCAAGGGGATCGAAATGACTGCATTGTCGCCGTACTCGGGCAAGTACGCGGGCTACGCGATCGACAAGGGCAAGCTGTCGCTGTTTGTCAAATACAAGATCGAAAAGAACCAACTGACCGCCGAGAATCGCGTCTTCCTCGATCAACTGACCTTCGGTGCGGCGGTCGATAGTCCGGAGGCGACCAAGTTGCCGGTAACCCTGGCCGTCGCACTGCTCAAGAACGCCAAAGGTGAGATCGACATCAATCTGCCGGTTGCCGGTTCGCTCGACGATCCCGAGTTCAGTATTGGCGGCTTGCTTGGCAGCGTGATCGGCAATCTGCTGGTCAAGGCGGTTACTGCGCCGTTCGCCTTGCTGGGGTCGATCTTTGGGGGTGGCGAGGAGTTGTCTACCGTCGACTTCGATTTTGGGCTGGCGGCCGTCACCCCGTCCGCGCAGAGGCGTCTGGAGGCACTGGCCAAGGCCTTGCTGGACCGGCCCGCGCTCAAGCTCGACATCGAAGGGCAGGCCGACCCGGAGAGCGATCCCGAGGGACTGAAGCGCGACCGCCTGACCAGCAAGCTGAGGGCGTTGAAGGCGGAGGGCGTGAACAAGGGGAATGGCGAAAGCGCAGCGGCGGACGCCGTCGGGATCAGCGCCAAGGAGTACCCGGCCTTGCTGGAACGGGTGTACCGCGCGGAGGACTTCGCGAAGCCGCGCAACGTCGTCGGGATGGTGAAAACGCTACCCGTCGATGAAATGGAAAAGCTGATCCTGGCCAACACGGTCGTCGATGAGAGCGATCTGCGCGAGTTGGCCGACCGGCGGGCAAAGGCCGTTCGCGACTGGCTGCTCGCGCATCAGGTCCCGGCAGAGCGGCTGTTCCTGCGGCCGGTGAAGGTCGCCAAGCCGGACGGCAAGTCGGATGCGCCGGTGCCGGCAGGAGGTAACCGCGTCGTCTTCGCGCTTGAATAGGGTGCCAAGGGTAAAAAGGGTCAAAAGGGTGAATAGGGTCCGTCGCCGTATGGCCGCAGGTGACGACGCCTGTTCCCGGACCATCAGCCACGCATGAGCAACACCTGGCCGGATTGGTGGCCGTACGCCGCGCTGTCAATGGCCATGGTGGTCATCGCGCTGCAGGTCGTTCTGCTGCTGCGTGCCGGAACGACTCGCGAGGCGATCGGTGTACGTCTGCGTGACCTGCTAGCTGGACTGGAGCGGCTGGAACGCGAGTTGCGCCAGGAGCTGTCGCTGGGACGGCAGGAGGCGGCAAGCGCCGCTCGCGGCGACCGGGAGGAGCAGTCGCTGTCGCTGGACCGCTTGTCGCAGACGCTCGCTGCTCAACAGGCTCAGCTTGGCCGCTTGCAGGCACAGCAGCTCGAATCGTTTGCCCAGCAACTGGCGCGCCTGACGAACAGCAACGAACAGCGCTTTGAGGAACTTCGCCAGGCCCTGGAACAGCGCCTGACGGCGATGCAGGCCGACAATTCCGGCAAGCTCGAGGAGATGCGCCGGACGGTCGACGAAAAGCTGCACGCGACGCTCGAACAACGTCTCGGCGAATCCTTCAAGCTGGTCAGTGATCGTCTCGAGCAGGTCCATCAGGGGCTGGGCGAGATGCAGACGCTGGCCATCGGGGTCGGTGACCTGAAGAAAGTGCTGACCAACGTCAAGACCCGCGGCAGCTGGGGTGAGGTGCAGTTGGCAGCCTTGCTGGAGCAGTTGCTGAGCGCCGAGCAGTACGCCACCAACGTCGCCACCAGGCCGAATTCTCTGGATCGCGTCGAGTTCGCCATTCGCTTGCCGGGTCGCGCGATCGGTGACGAGGAACTTCGTCCGGTGTGGTTGCCGATCGACGCCAAGTTCCCGCTGGAGGACTATCAGCGCCTGCTCGACGCGCAGCAGCGAGGCGATGCCACGGCGCTGGAGGTTTCGACCAAGGCGCTTGAAGCGCGCCTGCGCCTCGAGGCCAGAACGATCCACGACAAGTACGTGGAGCCGCCGTACACCACTGATTTCGCGATTCTTTACCTGCCGATCGAGAGTCTCTATGCGGAAGTTCTGCGGCGGCCGGGGCTGGCCGACGGCCTGCAGCGTGACTGGCGGATCTGTATCGCCGGGCCGACGACGCTGGCGGCCCTGCTGAACAGTCTGCAAATGGGCTTTCGGACGCTGGCCATCGAGCGCCGATCGTCGGAAGTCTGGGCGGTCCTTGGCGCCATCAAGAGCGAGTTCGGCAAGTTCGGCGAGATCCTTGAGGCGACGCACAGAAAGCTCGAGCAGGCCAGCCGGAGCATCGAGTCAGCGGGCGTCCGGACGCGCCAGATCGAGCGCAAGCTGCGCGGCGTCGAGGCGCTGCCGGCGAGCGAGGCGCAGCTGCGACTGGGGAATCTGGAAGAGATTGCCGAGCCTGGGGACGAGCCATGACCAGCATCGAGGCCGCCTTCCGCGCGACGACCTATCGGGTGACGACTCCCGAAGGGGACTTCGCCTTGCGGATCGGCGTCGCCGACCGCGCGTTCGACGACTATCTCCGTCGGCTGCCGGACGCTCCCGATCCTTCGGCCTCTCCGGCGATTCGGGCGCCGGCCGGATCATGCGCAGTGAGCATCCACTCCGGCTGGGGCATCCTTACCGCGTACAACCCTGGCGCGCTGCTCGCCGAGCACGACAACCGACTTTGGCAGGAGCGCTTGCGGGACCGCCTGGCGGCGTCTGGCAGGCACTTTCTGCCTGCTTGCAACCTCGCCGACGATGGTGCCTGGCCGCCGGAGCCGAGCTATCTCGTACTCGACGTGAACGAGCAGCAAATCGTCGCTCTAGGCAGGGAATTTCGCCAACTCGCGGTCGTTTGGGGACGCCGGGGAGCGGTCCCGCAACTGCTCTGGATTTGAGCGACGGATTGCCGGGCAGCCGTGACTTTTGTCGCCTCGCTGGTCGTGGCGAGCCGTTTAGAATGAATTTTTGCAGGGTCGACCGAACACCGTGAGCAAGCGCGTCGGACGTTTCGAGATCATTCGTGAGTTGGGTCGCGGCGCCCAGAGCATTGTCTATCTGGCGCTTGATCCGCACCTTCAGCGGCAGGTGGCGATCAAGACGCTGCACTACGCGCGCTCTGATCCGCAGCAGAATCGGCAGTTGCTCGAAGAGGCGCGGATGGTCAGCCAGTTGCGCCACCCGAGCATCGTGCCCATCTTCGAAGCTGGCGAGGAGCGGGGCGATCTGTACCTGGTTTTCCAGTACGTTCCGGGCCTGAATCTTTCCGAACACCTGCAGCGCAGTGGTGGTCTGCCGCCGGACAAGGCGATCGCGATCGTTCATACGATCCTCGATGCGGTTGCCCACGCGCACGCGGCGGGGATCATTCATCGTGACCTCAAGCCGAGCAACATACTGATTGACGACGACGGCGTGCCGCGGGTGATGGACTTCGGCATCGCCAGCCGCTCTACCGGCACCGGCAGCGATGGCGGTCAATGGTCGGGTACGCCAGCCTACATGGCTCCGGAATACATCGAAAAGCGCACCAGCAACGAAAGAACGGACATCTTCTCGGCCGGCCTGGTGCTGTACGAGCTGCTCAGTGGGCAGCGGGCGGTCGCGGGTGGCGACATCAAGCAGGTGATGCAGCACATCGCCGGCACCGACATCCGTCTCCCACCGGAGTTGAGCAGTCTGCTCGACGAGCGTCTGGTGGCGGTGCTCTATCGGGCACTGGCGCGCGATCCGCAGAGCCGTTACGCTTCGGCCGCCGAGATGCGCGCCGCCCTCGACGACTACCTGCAGCCGGAAAGCACGGCGCAGTCGGCAGATGCGAAGCAGAGCACGATCGAATTCCTGCTGCGGCGGATGCGCCACAAGAGTGACTTTCCGGCGCTGTCCGAGTCGGTCGGGGCGATCAACCGGATCACCGCCTCCGAGAATCAGAGCGTTTCCGAGCTCTCGAACGCGATCCTCAAGGATTTTTCGCTGACCAACAAGATCCTGCGGATGGTCAATTCGGTGCACTATCGGCAGGCCGGCGGCGGCAGTATCAGCACCGTATCGCGCGCGGTCGTCGTCCTGGGCCTCGATGCGTTGCGCAGCATTGCGATCACGGTGATGCTCTTTGATCACCTGCAAAACAAGGAAAATGCCAATCAGCTCAAGGAGGAATTCCTGCGCGCCAATCTGGCTGGCGCGCTGGCCAAGGACCTTGGCGGCAAGACAGCGACGCGTGGGGACGTAGAGCAGGCCTTCATCTGTTCGATGTTCCACAACCTGGGACGCCTGCTGAGCCAGTATTACTTCCCGGAAGAAAGCGCCGAGATCAGGCGCGTTCAGCAGCAGAAGAACTGCTCCGAGGAAGCGGCAGCGCTGCAGGTGCTCGGTCTGTCGTTCGAGGACCTGGGCATTGGTATCGCGCAGAGCTGGGGATTTCCGAAGCTGATCGTAAGCAGCATGCGCAAGCTGCCGGCCGGGAGTGTGCGTCGCCCGGTCAACTCCGAGGATCGCCTGCGCGTGCTGGCGGCACTGTCCAACGAATTGTGTGCCCTGGTCGCCGATGCGGGACCCGATCAGCAACAGAAAGAGCTGCGCAAGATCGTCGCGCGTTTCGGCGAGGTCATTGCCGTCGATGAGCAGAGTCTGCAAAGAACCCTGGTCAAGTCCTTCGAGCACATGACGCATTTTGCCGGCATCATTCACCTCAATCTGCAGCAGACGCGTTTCGGAAGGAAGCTCAAGGCCTGGGGAGCGGCGCCGGCTGCCCGACCGGTCGCCGAGCTGGTACCGACCCGGGACGATGGCCTGGCTGGCGGCACGGTGCTTTCCGACGACGTGCCGGAGGCGGTAGCGTGCGATCAGCGGTCGGTTGACGGGAGCGAGTTCGTTCCGCCAGCCTCGCCTGACGCCGGCGAAGTCATTCTGATGGCGGGCATCCAGGACGTCAGCAACGCCTTGGTCAGCGAGTTCAGGCTCAACGACGTGCTGCGCATCATTCTGGAAACCATCTACCGCGCGAAGGGTTTCAGGACCGTCATTTTGTGCATTCGGGATGGGCGCAGCAATTCGATGCTCGGCCGTTTCGGCTTCGGACCGAATGCCCCCGAGGTTGCCAGGCGCTTCAAGTTTTCCCTGGTGTTTGCCGCGGACATCTTTCATGCGGCACTGGCCAACGGCGTCGATGTCCTGATCAGCGACACCAGCGATGCGAAGATCGCCGCCCGTATTCCGGCCTGGTTTCGCAAGGCCGTGAGCGCTGGTACGTTTGTCGTCTTCCCGCTCTGTGTCAAGGGCAGTCCGGTGGCGATGATCTACGCCGACCGTCAGCACGCCGGCGAGATCGTCATCTCCGAGAAGGAGTTGTCGCTGCTGCGAACCTTGCGCAATCAGGCGGTACTCGCGATCAAGCAGTCGATCTGAGGTGACGCCCGCTCGCTGGGCTGTCTTACCACAGCTTCCACCACGGCACCTTACGTTCCAGGCCGCGTCGATAATAGTCGCTGTCGGGATAATTCTTGCGCATGACGCGCTCGGCGTCATCGCGCAGATCGTTCAGGCCGAGCGAATCGTAGGCCTTGACCATGATGAACAGCGCTTCCTCGGTGGACGGTGTGTCGCGATAGTTGATTACGGCGTACTGGGCGCGGTTGGCGGCCGCGAGATAGGCGCCACGTTTCATGTAGTAACGGGCGACGTGCAGTTCAAGCTGCGCCAGTGCATCGACCAGGTACCTCATGCGGAGCAGTGCGTCAGGGGTGTACTTGCTGTCCGGAAAGCGGGTGACCAGTTCCTTGAAGGCGTCAAACGATTCGCGCGCACCTTTCGGATCGCGTTCGGTCATGTCCTGGTTGCTGATCGCACCGAGCAGGCCCAGGTCTTCGTTGAAGTTGATCAGGCCGCGCAGGTAATAGACGTAGTCGACGTTCGGGTGGTTCGGGTGCAGCTTGATGAAGCGGTCGCAGGCGGCGATTGCCGACGCCGGTTCGAGATCCTTCCAGTATGCATAGGCAATCTCGATCTGCGCCTGCTGCGCGTAGCGACCGTAGGGATAGCGGGATTCGAGCTTCTCGAAGTACTTGATGGCCTTGGTGTAGGACCCGTCGGTGAGTGCGCTCTTGGCTTCGGCGTAGAGCTTGTTGGCCGACCAGCCGATGGTTTCGTCCTTCGAGTCCGGGAGAAGGCCGCAGCCTGAAAACAGAGCGGCAACGATAAGCGCTGCGATAACCGCTAAACTACGCATGATGAAAAACCCACAGAAAAAGAAGGCGCCGACACTGGTGTCCACCGACAACAACGGGCCCGCCGATTATAGCGCAAACCCCAGAATTGCCCTGACCGTGCCCTCCGACTGCAGCGGTCAACGGCTTGACCAGGTTCTGGCGCGCTTGCTGTCGCAGCATTCGCGAAGCCGGCTGCAGAACTGGATTCGTGAGGGCAGGGTCGCCGTGGGCGGAGAAGTGGTCGTCGAGCCCCGGCACAAAATCTGGAGTGGGGAAGCCGTTGAACTCGCCGAGGCGCCTGACGAACGTGCCGAATCGTCGCTGGCGGAGGATATTCCCTTACCGGTGGTGTTCGAGGACGAACACTTGCTGGTGCTCGACAAGCCGGCCGGGCTGGTCGTCCATCCGGGCTGCGGCAACTGGAGCGGGACGGTTCTCAATGCCTTGCTGCACCATGCCCCGCGGCTCGGCAAAGTGCCGCGGGCGGGAATCGTGCATCGACTCGACAAGGATACCAGTGGCCTGATGGTCGTCGCCAAGACGCTCGAAGCGCAGACCGATTTGGTCAGGCAGTTGCAGGCGCGAACCGTCAAGCGTTGCTATCAGGCGCTGGTGCGGGGCCTCGTCGAGCATCCGGGGACGGTCGACGCGCCAATCGGTCGACATCCGACCCTGCGCACCCGAATGGCGGTGCTGAATACCGGCAAGCCGGCGCGCACTCACTATCGGGTGCTGGAGACGTTCCTGGTCTCGACGCTGATCGAGTGCGCTCTGGAAACCGGTCGCACCCATCAGATTCGTGTGCACATGACCTCGGTCGGGCATCCTCTGGTCGGAGATCCGGCTTACGGCGGCGGTCCCAGCCGCGTGCCGGGCGGCCCTGCGTTTCCTCGTCAGGCCCTGCATGCCTGCCGGCTGGCGCTGCTGCACCCGGCGACTGGACGACGGGTGCTGTGGCGGTCTGGCTTGCCCGACGACATGGCGACCCTGGTCGATACGCAGCGCCTGGAAACGGCGGAGTATGGTCGCCAACACGCGGGCGACGACGACGCCTGGGACGATGATTACTGGGACCAGGATCAGGACGGAGGGCCCGAGCTGATCTTCACCGATGGCGATGCCTCTGACGACCTCGACGACCCGGACGAGCCTGATGACCATGAGCCGGAGGATGATCCTCGGTGACCGGTAGGGGCTGGATCATCCCCGACTGGCCGGCGCCGGTGCGCGTGCGCAGTCTGATCACCACTCGTCGGGGCGGCGTGAGTGTCGCCCCCTACGCCAGCCTCAACCTCGGCGACCATGTTGGTGATGACCCGTTGGCGGTCGGCGAGAATCGCCGGCTGCTTGGCAACAGCCTGCCGGCGGTGCCGTGCTGGCTGAACCAGGTGCACGGCACGACGGTTGTCGACGCAGCGGTCGACGCTGGCGCGGCGCGGGTTACGGGCGCCGATGCTGCCTTGGCGCGTAACCCGGGCGTCGTCTGCGCGGTAATGACGGCCGACTGCCTGCCGGTGTTGCTCTGCGACCGATCAGGCTCCGCCGTCGCCGTAGCTCACGCCGGTTGGCGTGGCTTGCAGGCCGGCATTCTGGAACGGACGGTGTGCGCCATGGACCTTCCGGGCGAGAGCTTGCTCGCCTATCTCGGGCCGGCGATCGGCCCGCAGGCGTTCGAGGTCGGTGACGAGGTTCGCACCGCTTTTGTCAATGAACATCACCAGGCGGCGCTGGCTTTTCAGTCGGTCAACTCGACGCGGACGCCGTGCAGCGGGGTGTCCGGCCAACGGTCAGCACTTTGCTCGGGGGACGCTGCAGCGCATGCGGGCGGCTGGTTGGCCGATATCTATCTGCTGGCACGTCAAAGCCTGAAGAGAGCGGGCGTCGACGCTGTTTATGGGGGCGGTTACTGCACCGTGCAGCAAGCGACCAGCTTCTTTTCGTATCGTCGCGATCGGGTGACCGGGCGGATGGCGTCGCTGATCTGGCTGGCTGACGCGTAGTCAGCGATCGGGCGCCTGATCATCGCCGCTGCTGGGGCTCGATGGGTCGGCCATCCGGGCGCGGCGACGGCGCACCGGCCCGCCGAAAAGCCACAGCAGCAAGGCGGTTGGCAGCAGGCCATAGAACAGCAAGGTCAACAAGCCGGCGACGACGCTGGACTCGGTCAGCGCCATCAGGACGGTGACGTAGAGCCAGCCAATCGCCACGATATACATGCCGCAATTATAGGCGCCGCGGTGCTGTTGAGGAGATGCTTGCGGGTTCTCTCCAGATGGCCTGCGGCGCGCCAGCAGCAGACGCTGAAGGCTTTGGGATTGACAGCGTAGATGGTGCAATGCAGAATCGTCGACGGGTGTATTGGTGTCGTTTTCACTGCAGTAGTCACCATGGATCCTCTGGCGGCAGGCTCGGGTCGAAGCCGCCGGTCTGTTGGGGCCGGCCGACGAGGTGATGGTCCGCCTTTCGAGTTCCCTTGGTCGTGTGCACGAGCGCCGTCTGGCGCGTCTGGCTGTCAAGGCGCTGTCGCCAGCGTTAGCCGAGCGGTGATGCCGTGCGCGAATGGCAAGTTGGTTGGCGTGGAAGGCGTCTGATGGGACAATGCCGTGTTGCGGTGGCGAGGGGACCGGGAGGACGACAAGTGATCGCCGGTCTGATTGACTGCCAGGTCTTGAACGCGAGCGTGTTGCGGCGTTGCGTCAGAGTCGCGGCTCCGGACTGATCGGGAAATGTTGTAATCGTGGCGGCTAAGTGCCGCCAATTGTTTCATTCGTCAACAGGAAAGGAAGAGTTATGACGCAACGTGTTGCTTTGGTTACAGGTGCCATGGGTGGGCTCGGGACGGCTATCTGCCAGGAGTTGGCCAAGGCCGGTCACAAGGTGGTTGCCGCCTACCATCCGGAGTTCGACAAGCCGGACGAGTGGACAAAGGCCATGGAGGCCGCCGGTTTCAACGATTTCGTTTGTGTCGCTGGCGACGTCGCCGATTATGATTCCTGCGTTGCCATGGTCGCCGAGGCTGAAGCCAAGGCCGGTCCGGTCGATATCCTGGTGAACAACGCCGGCATCACCCGTGACAAGATGTTCGGGCGGATGGAACTGGCGCAGTGGAACGCCGTGATCTCGACCAACCTGACCAGCCTGTTCAACATGACCAAGCAGGTCTCGGCCAAGATGGCCGAACGTGGCTGGGGCCGGATCATCAACATCTCATCGGTCAACGGCCTTCGTGGTCAGGCAGGGCAGACCAACTACTCGGCAGCCAAGGCGGGGGTGATTGGTTTCAGCAAGGCGCTCGCCGCCGAGTTGGCTGCCAAGAACGTGACGGTCAACGCTATCTGTCCGGGTTACGTGGCGACGCAGATGGTCATGGCGATCAAGCCGGAAATCCTGCAGAGCATCATCGACACCGTGCCAATGAAGCGCCTGGCCAAGCCGGAAGAGATCGGCGGCGCGTGCGTCTATCTGGCGTCCGATCTTGCCGGATTCATGACCGGCTCGACGATGAACATCTGCGGCGGTCTGTACTATCAATAAGCACACTTTTTCTTAACTGGGAAGGCAAGACAGGCTCCGAGAGGAGCCTGTTTTTTTTTGCTGAGGTATAATTCTGTTGCACCGCACCAAGGGCGCAAGAAAGCGTCCACCGAGTCATCTGCAAAAGGAGGAAGCGCCGTCATGTCGGAGCAGCCGCGACTGATCAAGAAATACCCGAACCGTCGCCTTTATGATACTAAGACGAGTGCCTACATCACTTTGAGCGATGTAAAGGATCTTGTGCTGGCTCGGGAGAACTTCAGCGTCCAGGACGCCAAGACCGGCGAGGACATTTCGCGGGCGATCCTTCTGCAGATCATCCTTGAGGAAGAAGCCGCAGGCGTGCCGCTGTTTACCACCGATCTGCTGTCGCAGATGATCCGCTTCTACGGTCACGCCATGCAAGGCATGCTCGGCAAGTATCTGGAGACGAACATGAAGTCCTTTGTCGACTTCCAGAAGAAGTTGCAGGAGCAGTCGCAATCCCTTTACGGGGAAAGCAACAGTCAGATGCAGAACGACATGTGGTCGCAGTTCATGAATTTTCAGGGCCCGGCGATGCAGACGATGATGAGTACCTACATGGAGCAAAGCAGGAAGATGCTCCACCAGATGCAGGATCAACTGAAAACGCAGACACGTACCTTGTTCAACGGCATTCCCTTGCCGGGCTTTCCGCCGGACTCTGGCAAGCAGGCACAAGATTCCGACAAGTAGGCCGCGCGCCCGGCTGCTGTAGCCGGATCACGCGGGCGAGCAGTGCTTTGGTTCTTGGGCCAAGGCCGACAGCGTCGACTTGGCTCCATTCCTTCGTGCCCCCACTGCTCGCGGCCGGCGCGCGGCTTCTCCTAGCGCAGTATCGAGATGAAGACAGCGGCAATGATTGCCGAGGTGATTACGCCACTTATGTTGGCGCCTAGCGCCTGCGGCATGACGATCGCTCCAGGATTCGCAGCTGTAGCCACTTTCTGGACGATCTTGGCGGTGGTCGGAACGCAACTGACACCAGCGATCCCGATGATCGGGTTGAACTTGCCGCCGCTCCAGAAATACAGAATGTAACCGCCGGCGAGACCGCCCAGCGCCGAAACCGCCAAGGCCAGCATGCCCAGAAGCAGAAGTTTCAATACCGTCGGGTCGAGGAGCGTGTTGGCTTCGCAGAGAACCCCCAGGGTCAGGCCCAGGAAGAACGTCGCCCCGTAGAGGAAGGTCTCGCCCAGGAGCTTACTGAAGTTCTCCAGGCCGCTCTCGCGAACGGCGACGCCGACAAAGAGCGAGAAGAACAGCGGTGCGGCAACCGGAAACAGCAGGCACAGCAGCGTGCAGGCGACCACCGCGAAGATCAGTTTCTGCGACCGGGTGATTCGCGGCCCGCGGTCCGCAGACATGTCGATGCCGCGGATGTGCTCCGGTACCAGCCACTTGATCATGTAGGGATAAACCCCATAGGTCAGACCAAGATAGAGATAGCCGACGACGGTGATCGAGACGAACAGATGCTTCGCCAGGATCAGTGAAGTGAACAGCACCATCGGCCCGTCAGCGCCGCCGATGGTGGCCACCGAGGCAGCCTCGGGCTCGGTGAGGCCGAGGGCGATGGCGAACGGGAAGACGACGAAGGTTCCCAGTTCTGCGAACAGGGCAATGAACATGCTCTGGAAGGGGCGCGCCATGACGTAACCCACATCCAGCAGAACGCCGATGCCCATGAACACCAGACAGGCGATCAGGCCGTTGCTGAAAGTCAGCGTGTAAATCGGTTGCAGCCAGTCGATCTGCAGGATGTTGATCAACGCGACGGGATCACTGATCAATGGGTCGACAAAAAGGGTCCCGGGCCTGCCGCCTTCGAGGAACATTACCGCCGCGTTCACCGAGGACATGCCCATCCCCATCGGGATCATCAGCAAGGGTTCCAGGACACTCTTGGAGCCCAGGTAAATCAGCAGGAAGCCCAGCAACATCAGGAAGATGCGCCCGATCATGATCTTTGGCTCGGAGGCCGCCAGAGTGGCTATGCCCTGGAACAGATCAACGAAGTTAATGCTTTCCATGTGCTTCAGTCCTCGCGTCTAGGCACAGCGCCCACGGGGTCGCGCCCTGACCTGCAAACGATGTTCGGCTGATTGTCGCTCACGCGATTGTCAGCAGCGGCTGTCCGCCCTCGATGGGATCGCCGGCGGCCACCAGCACGCGGGTGACCTGGCCAGCACGGGTCGCCATTACGGGGGTCTTCATCTTCATGGCTTCGAGCACTATCAGCCGATCACCGACGGCTACTGCCTGGCCAACCTTGACGTTGACTTCGACCACCACGCCACCCATCCCGGCAATGACGTCGCCGTCTCCGGCAGCTGCCGCGGCAGCGGCTGGCGCGGCTGCGGGTGCCGCCGCCGATGCGGCGTGCGAGCTGCCTGCTGCGGGCGCTGCCATGGCTGCCGCTGGCGTCGATGACGGCACCGGTTGGCCGGCGGTGACCTCCAGCACGCTGACGTCGTACTCGCGTCCGTTCACCGTAACCTTGAATTGTCTGGGCATTTCGAGCTCCTGTTATCTGTTGCTGCGGCCGGCGCTGTGCCCCGGCGTATGAGAGGAATGCTGGGCGGCGCGGCCGCCGATCGCCCAGCCGTGGCTGCTTTCGGAAATATGCAGGATGCGGTGTGGTCCGATGGCCGCGAAGATCGCCGCCGACAGGGCGGCGACGTCCTCGTCGGGAACACCGAGTCCGACCGGGCAGACGGTGCCCGTTGGCAGTTCGATCGGTTGGCGCTTTTCCATCCTGCTGGTCACCACGACCAGCACCTTGATCAGTACGGCGACAATGAGCGAGACCACGACGGCGATACCGTAGACCTGTAGCGACTTGATAATGGCTGCTGTCAGCATGGGGTGTCTTCCTTCCGTCGCCGATTACATGGGGATATTGCCGTGCTTCTTGGTCGGCCTGAGTTCACGCTTGTCGAGAATCTTGCGCAGTGCCAGAGCAACCATCCAGCGCGTATCCTGTGGCTCGATGACGTCGGAAATATAGAAATTGCTGGCCGACACGTACGGCGAGGCGAACTTGTCCCGATAGTCCTGTGCCAGTTCCGCAGCCTTCGCGGGGCGGTCCTCTGCCTCGGCGATTTCTTTGCGGTAGAGGATCTTCACGGCGGCTTCGGCACCCATGACCGCGATCTCGGCGGTAGGCCAGGCGAAGACCATGTCGGCACCCATTTCCTGGCTGCACATGGCTAGGTACGAGCCACCATAAGCCTTGCGCAGGATCACGGTGATTTTCGGCGTGGTGCACGAACCGTAGGCAAAGAGCATTTTCGCGCCGTGGCGAATGATGCCGCCGCGCTCCTGTTCCACGCCCGGCAGGAAACCCGGCACGTCGACCAGGGTGACCACCGGGACGTTGAAGACATTGCAGGTACGGATGAAGCGGGCCACCTTGTCCGCCGCGTTGAGGTCGAGCGCGCCCGCCATCACCATCGGCTGGTTGGCGACCAGTCCGATCACCACGCCGCTGATTCGCGCGAAGCCGACGATCACGTTGCGGGCGAATCCGGCGTGGACTTCGAGAAGTTCGCCGTTGTCCACCAGTCGGCGGATGACGGCGTACATGTCGAGGGGCTCCGATGCGCTTTCCGGGATGCAGTCGTTGATCCCGGGATCTCCCATTTCCTCGATCGGCACCGCGAGATTGTGCGGGGGATCCTCGGTGTTGTTGGCGGGCAGGTAAGACAGGAGCTGTTTGACCATGGCGATGGCATGCTGGTCATCTTCGGCAATGAAGTGGGCGTTGCCGCTGACCGTGGCATGCATCTCGGCGCCGCCCACCTCGGCCATCGTCGTGGCCCGACCGGTCACCGCCTTGATCACTTCGGGACCAGTCAGGAACATGTGCGCGTTGTTCCGGGTCATGATCACGAAGTCCATCAGCGCCGGCGAGTAGGCGGCACCGCCGGCACAAGGGCCGCAGATCACGGCGATCTGTGGCACCACTCCCGACAGCAGGACGTTGGAGTAGAACACGTCGCCGTAACCGGACAGGGCATCGACGCCTTCCTGGATGCGGGCTCCGCCTGAATCCTTGAAGGCCACCACCGGCACGCCATTGCGCAGGGCGTGGCGCATCACGCGGTTGATCTTTCGGGCCTGCATCTTGCCCAGTGTTCCCGCGACGACGCTGAAATCCTGACTGAAAGCGGCCACCGCCGTGTTGCCCACGTAGCCGGTGCCTGTCACCACGCCATCCGCCGGCAAGACCTTGGTGGCCATGCCAAAGTTGGTGGAGCTGTGCGAGGCATGCAAGCCTAGTTCCTGGAACGTGCCCTCGACAAAGAGCGTGTTGAGGCGCTCACGAGCGGACAGCAATCCCTTGGCGTGCAGCGCTTCCAGCTTTTCGGCACTGACGTTTTCCGTCAACTTCGCGCGCGTCGCGCGCAGCTTCTCTATCAGCTCAGGTCGTATCGTCATCTGGAATCCTAACAGGTGGCTAAGTTACAACTAACTCACAGCGGCTGGCGCCTTCACGGGAGCGTAGTATCCATAGTTTTGTTGCGAATGGCTAGTATTTCGCACTCGTCCGAAAGCGATTCCGGCGCGCCGGGAGTCAGCTCGCTGCAGGCTGGTGGTCAGTCCGCGCGGCGGCGTTCGGGACGGGCCGTCCTTGCTGCCGGCGACCGCCGTTTGGTGGCGCCTCGGCGGTCGACGTGCTGCGCTCGTGCAACAAAGGGAGAGAAACGATTCGGTGATCGTCGCAGAGGGCTGCTTCAGAGGGCGTACAATGCGCCCTGATCGGGCCTGGTTCTTGCCGCAAGCGGTGAGCGCGAGCGTTGAAGGGTTTCGGCCGCCGCCCGATAAAAAAAACAAAAGCCCTGAATAATCAGAGCTTTTGGTGTTCAATGCTTGGTGCCCAAGAGAGGAATCGAACCTCCACGGTGTTGCCACCACTAGGACCTGAACCTAGCGCGTCTACCAATTTCGCCACCTGGGCATTTCCCGAGAGGCCGAATTTTATAGGAACAAGAAGAAATGTCAATAAGCAAACTGTCGGCAGTCCGCCGTCGTGATCCCTATCTGGAGCGCGAGCTGAAGACCTACGAGCAGCCGCTGCCGTCACGCGAATACATCCTGCAAGTTCTCGAAGAGCAGGGCAAGCCAGTCAGCTTCGACGCCGTCTGCGTGCTGCTCGACATCCAGGTGCACGAGCTTGAACTGCTGCAGCGGCGTCTGCGGGCGATGGAACGTGAGGCGCAGGTGCTGCGTAACCGCAAGGGCTCATACATCCTGCCCGAACGCGCCAGCCTGATCGCCGGCCGTATAGAGGGGCACCCCGATGGCTATGGTTTCCTGGTTCCGGACGATGCCGGCGAGGATCTGTTTCTCGAAGCCAAGCAGATGTCCAAGGTGCTGCACCGCGACCGGGCTCTGGTCCGGGTCGTCGGGGTCGATCGCAAGGGGCGCCGCGAGGGGGTCATTGTCGAAGTACTTGAACGGGCGAACCGTCTGGTCGTTGGTCGCCTTGTTGTCGAACATGGCATTACGCTGGTCGTTCCCGAGAACCGGCGGATCAACCAGGATATCCTGGTGACGCCCGACGGCAAGGGCGGCGCCAGTTCGGGCGCGGTGGTCACGGTCGAAATCATCGAGCAGCCCGAGCGGCATTCGAAGCCGATCGGGCGGATTGTCGAGGTGATCGGCAACTACGCGGACCCGGGCATGGAAATCGAGATCGCCTTGCGCAAGCATGAACTGCCTTTCGAGTTCTCGAGCGGCGCGCTGGCCGAGGCTGCGGCCCTTCCGGAGGCGCTCAATCCGTCCGAGTGGGAGGGGCGCGCGGACCTGCGCGCTCTGCCGCTGCTGACCATCGACGGCGAGACGGCGAGGGATTTCGACGATGCCGTTTTCGCCGAAAAGAACGGGCAGGGCTGGCGGCTGGTGGTGGCTATTGCCGACGTCAGCCACTACGTGCAGCCAGGAACGGCGCTCGACCGTGAGGCACGAGAGCGCGGGAACTCGGTCTATTTTCCTCGCCGGGTGATTCCGATGTTGCCGGAAAAGCTCTCCAACGGCCTGTGCTCTCTGAATCCGGATGTGGATCGTCTGGCAATGGTCTGCGACATGGATATCGACGACCGTGGAGTGGTCACTCACTATCAGTTCTATCGGGCGGTCTTCAGGTCACACGCGCGTTTGACCTATGACCAGGTCTGGAACTGGTTGGCCGGCTCGGTACAGCCCGCGAGCGACATTCACCGCCGCCTGCAGCCGCAACTGCAAGCGCTCTACGGCTTGTTCAAGGTCCTGAGCGCGGCCCGTGGCAAGCGCGGCGCCATAGATTTCGAAACCATCGAGACGATGATGCTGTTCAACGAGCAGGGAAAGATCGACAGGATCGTTCCGGTGCACCGCAACGACGCGCACCGGGTCATCGAAGAGTGCATGCTGGCCGCCAACGTCTGCGCTTCGGGTTTCCTGCAGGCCAACCGACAACCGTGCCTGTATCGCATCCACCAAGGGCCGACGCCCGAGAAGCTGGAAGCGCTGCGCAATTTCCTCAAGGAGTTCGGTATCGCTCTCGCTGGCGGCGACGATCCGACGGCCAGCGATTACGCCGAACTGCTCGAAGGCATCAAGGCACGACCGGATGCCCAGTTGCTGCAAACGGTGATGCTGCGTTCGTTGCGTCAGGCCCAGTACAGTCCGGACAACGTCGGCCACTTCGGCCTCTCCTACGAGCATTACACGCATTTCACTTCGCCGATCCGGCGCTATCCCGATCTGCTGGTTCATCGTTCGATCAAGGCAGTGCTGGCCGGCGAGACGTACGCCCCGGGCAAGTGGGCCGACATCGGCGCGCACTGCTCGATGAGCGAGCGGCGTGCCGACGAGGCCACGCGTGATGTCACCAACTGGTTGAAGTGTTACTACATGCGCGACAGGATCGGCGAGACCTTTGCCGGGACGATCGCCGCGGTGGTTCCTTTCGGCGTTTTCGTCGCCCTCGACGAGGTCTATGTCGAAGGTCTGGTGCATGTGTCAGAACTCGGGGAGGACTACTTCCAGTACGACAGCGTCAGGCATCAGATGCTTGGCGAGCGAACAGCAAGACGCTTTCGCCTCGGTGACCGCCTGCAGGTGAAACTCGTCAGGGCCGATCTCGAGACCGGGCGCATTGACTTCGTCCTCGCCGATGTGGCCTGACGCTGCATGGCCCTGGGTGTTGGCGAGCGCTGGCGATGGTCGTCGCCAGCGTCACAGTCGTCATCGGAGGCGTTATCTGCGACACCGGACCATGCGCGGGCGGACCACTTGTTGTTGATCGCACAGGTGGTCCGCGCGAGGTCCTCTGCGGGTGCGTGCGCCGGCGGAACTCCAGCCGCCTCTTCACCCTTTGGTGAACCGCCTTCCTTCCGCGCGGCTGTGTCGGCGCTTACAATGCACGTACCTGGCCGTAGTTGTGCCGCTTGCGCCGGTTTGAGCCCATCCTCGACCGCCCACGACCTTGCTGAGGCCTAGCGGATCACCGCGCAAGCGCAGCGAGCGTTCGGACCCCGGACTAGCCGAGCGGTGAACGAAGCGTTGTCACGTTCTAATGTCGACAGCATCGCAGTTTGTCATGCAAGGTAGTTTTTGTGTTCAACGCGCAGCACTCGAAGCGGGACTGACCCCATGACCCACGCCGCTAGCCGCCGGAATTTTCTGCGTGGCCGATTTTCGACCCGCACGGCGTCCTTGCGGCCACCCTGGGCAATCGCCGAAGACGCTTTTCGGCAGGCCTGTAGCCGTTGTGGCGATTGCCAGGCGGTCTGTCCAACACGAATCATCAGCGATCGCGACGGCGGCTACCCGGTCGTCGATTTTGCGGTCGGCGAATGCACATTCTGCGGCGCTTGTGTCGACGCCTGCCGCAGTGGCGCATTGCAGCGCTTGGCCGGGCAGCTCCCATGGGCGGCGCGCGCGACCATCGGTGAGCGCTGCCTGGCCGTTCAACAGGTCGAATGCCGGATCTGCGGCGATCAGTGCGTGGCCGGCGCCATCCGATTCGTGCCCCGCGTTGGCGGAATTTCTGCGCCGCTGCTCGACACCTTGCGCTGCAACGGT
The DNA here is from genome assembly GCF_029255145.1 of Accumulibacter sp. Classification (GTDB taxonomy): domain Bacteria; phylum Pseudomonadota; class Gammaproteobacteria; order Burkholderiales; family Rhodocyclaceae; genus Accumulibacter. The sequence continues at coordinate 28,697 of NZ_JAPUVQ010000089.1, read as the reverse complement.
TGTGGCGCATGCTTTGCGCCGTGCCCGACCAGCGCCATCGTTGTTGAGTTCGCGGATGATCATGATCAGCCGTAAGCGCGAATTGTTGCGGTGTTGCCGCATCTCCACTGATGGAAAGCTGATCTGATGAACGAAAGGCAGCGCAAAGCGCCTTTGCCCGAGCAGCCCCGCGACGTTTCAGCGGACGTCCTGCGGGTAGTGACAGCGATGGTCGAGGAAACCCGCCCCGGACGCGTCGGGCGGGTGAGCCTGAACAGCCATCTGGAACGTGATCTGGGGCTGGATAGCCTGGCACGCGTCGAGCTGCTGCTGCGCCTGGGCAAGGAGTTCGGCCGGTCGCTGCCGGACGGGGCGCTCGCCGAGGCCGAGACGCCGCAGGATCTCCTGCGCTTCCTGTCTGGCGCTGGTGACGCCGTCGCGGCCAGGAACGCTGTCACGGAGACCGGCGGGGTCAGCACGCCGGCCGGGCCGATCAGTATTCCTGGCCAGGCGGCGACGCTGATTGAAGTGTTCGAGTGGCACGCGGAACACCATTCGCAGCGCGTGCACCTCCTGCTCTACGGCGATGGCGGCGGCGAACATTCGGAGTTTCGCGCCCAGCCGATCACCTACGGCGAGTTGTTCGAGCAGTCGCGTCGCGTCGCCACCGGGCTGGTGGCGACCGGGCTGCTGCCGCGGCAGACGGTGGCACTGATGCTGCCCACCGGCCGTGACTACCTCGCCAGTTTCTTCGGGGTGCTGCTTGCCGGTGGTGTCCCGGTGCCCATCTATCCGCCCGCACGCCTGGCGCAGATCGACGACCATCTGCGGCGGCACGGGCGCATCCTGGCCAACGCTGAAGCGGTGTTGATCATCACCGTGCCGCAGGCAAAAGGCGTCGCCGCACTGCTGCGGGCCGAGGTTCCCGGATTGCGCGCGGTTCTGACCCCGGCGGAACTCGATCGGGAGCCGATCAGCCTGCTCTACCGTGCCGCTGCGGACGATATCGCCTTCCTGCAATACACTTCGGGCAGTACCGGCGACCCCAAGGGCGTGGTTCTGACCCACGCCAACCTGCTGGCCAACGTGCGCGCCATGGGTGAGGCCTGCCAGGTCAGCAGCGATGACGTGTTCGTTTCATGGCTGCCGCTCTATCACGACATGGGATTGATCGGGGCGTGGTTTTGCCCGCTCTACTTCGGCATGCGTCTGGTCTTGTTGTCGCCGCTGGCCTTCCTGTCGCAGCCGGCACGCTGGCTGCGGGCGATCTCTGATCATCGTGGAACGATTTCTCCGGCGCCGAATTTCGCCTATGAACTGTGCGCAAGAAGGGTCGCGGAAGACGATCTGTCAGGGCTCGATCTGTCGTCCTGGCGACTGGCACTGAATGGTGCCGAACCGGTCAGTCCGGCAACGCTGCAGGCGTTCGCCCGGCGCTTCGCTCCTTACGGACTGCGCGGTGGGGCGATCACCCCGGTGTATGGTTTGGCCGAGTGTTCGGTCGGGCTGGCTTTCCCGCCGCTCGCCCGTGGCCCGCGCATCGATCTGATCGATCGTGAAGCGCTGGTCACCAGGAAGTGTGCGGTGCCAGCCTGCAGCAGCGACCCGGAACCGATGCGCGTTCCCGCCTGCGGTCGGGCCTTGCCACGGCACGAGATTCGCATCGTCGACGACGATGGTTGCGAGCTGCCGGATCGGCAGGTCGGGCGCTTGCAGTTCCGCGGGCCTTCGGCGACCAGCGGCTACTACCGCAATCAGGTGGCGACGCGATCGCTGTTCAGCGATGGCTGGCTGGACTCCGGCGATTTTGCGTACACCGTCGACGGCGAGATCTATCTGACCGGCCGGGTCAAGGATCTGATTATCCGCGGCGGGCGAAACCTCTACCCGTACGAGCTGGAACAGGCGGTCGGCAATATTCCGGGCGTTCGCAAGGGATGCGTCGCGGTTTTTGCCAGCGGCGATCCACTCACCGCCAGCGAACGCCTGGTGGTTCTGGCGGAGACGCGCGAGGAGGATGCGGCCTCGCGCGAAGCGTTGCGCCAGAAGATCGGCGAAGCGGCGGTGGACGCGATCGGCATGCCCGCCGACGAGATCGTTCTGGCGCCGCCGAACTCGGTGCTCAAGACTTCGAGCGGCAAGATTCGCCGCAACGCCTGCCGCGATGTCTTCGAGCGGGGCCTGATCGGCGCTCGCCAACTGCCTGCCCGACAGCAGATGCTTCGCCTTGGCGTGGCGGCGCTGCGTGCCCGTCTTGGCGAGTCGACGCGACGTCTAGCCAGAAGGATCTACGGCGCCTGGTGCTGGCTCGTCTTTCTATTCATCGCTGCGCCGGTACTCGGTATGGTCATTGCCCTGCGCTCGCCGACGATCGGGCGTCGTCTGGTCCATTGGGCCGCTCGACTCATTCTGGCGCTGGCCGGAATCCCCTTGCGGATCATTATCGACAAGGAACTGCCGACCGTGCCGCACTTGCTGTTGGTCAACCACTGCAGTTATGTCGATGCTCTGGCGCTGTGCGCGGCGCTGCCGCCGGCCCGGGCCTATCGCTTCGTCGCCAAGCGCGAGTTCGTCGAACAGCCTGCGGTGCACGCTTTCCTGCGTTCGCTCGGGACCTTGTTTGTCGAGCGCTTCGCGGCCTCGAAGAGCGTTGAAGACGTGGACGAGGTCATCGAGGCGCTCAGGCAGGGGCATCAGCTGGTGATCTTCCCGGAGGGCACTTTCTCGCGCGAGGCCGGACTCAAGCCCTTCCGGATGGGCGCCTTCGTCGCCGCTGCGCGGGCCGGGATGCCGGTGCTGGTGGGCGGTCTGCGTGGTTCGCGTGCCATCCTGCGTGACCAGACATGGATGCCGAGGCGCGGCCAGCTGGTCCTTGAATTCGGGGCTCTGATTGTCCCGGCTGGGGACGACTGGGGCGCCGCGGTAGCGCTGCGCAACGCCGCGCGGAAAGAGCTGCTGCGGCTTTGCGGGGAACATGATCTGGAGCGGTGATCGGCAACTCGTGCGGACGGGCTGGCCGACGAAGTGGCCGGTCGGTGGCGCGCGCCCTTGTTCGCCGTCGGCGCGCTGAGGAACTCGCCGGCAGGCTGCCGGCGAGCCCGTTTCAGTTCTTCCTGGCTGGCTTCTTGACGGCGTCGCCCTTGAAGGTGTTATCGACCAACGGCGGCGCGTCGACTTGCGGTACGTGGCACTGCTCGCAATTGTAGCGACTACCCGTTGCTTCGGCGTGCTTGTTGCCGTCGCGGTCGACAAAGTGGCTGTCGCCGATTTTCGGTGCCTTCTTCTTCTGATAGGTTGCTGCCGAGTGACAGTCCAGGCACTGGTTGCCTTCTAGATTGATGTCGTTGAAGTTTTCCACGGCGTGCGGGATCACCGGGGGCTGGGTGCTGAAGGTGCGTGCCACCGGCGTTTCGGTACCCGGACGCTTGCCGGCATAAGCCTTGATCTCCGGCGCCGGGCTTGGTGCCGCCACGTCGATGCCGCGCATGGACGTGGTAGCGTCGGCGGCAAATGCCAGCGAAGTCAGACAACTCGCCACGATGGCGGCGGTGAGTTTCAGTGAGTGCTTCATGATTGGCGTTCCCTCCACGTCAAAGAATGATGTTTCATGTTTCCCGAGTGTTCCAGTTGCTGCTTGCTGCTGCTTGCGGTAAGGCTTGCGCGCCGTTTTCGGGTGGGTTCTTGAAGCGCATGCCGAAGGTGAAGACGTCTTTCGAGCAGACGTCGATGCAGCGTCCACAGTTCGTGCAGTTGGCGGCCAGGATCACCGGGCCGACCCCCTTGTCCGCGCCTTTCAGCGCCGGACGGATGACCTGCGGTTCCGGGCAGACCTCGAAGCAGTCCATGCAATCATTGCAGGCAGCGCGGCGGGACGCGGTCACACGCAATGGACTCCACTTGCCGAGCAGGCTGTAGAACGCGCCGACCGGGCATAGATGTCCGCACCAGCCGCGGCTCATCACGAACAGGTCGAACAGGAACACCGTCAGTACCACTGCCCAGCCGGCGCCGAGCCCAAACAGCAGCCCACGATGCAGCATCGAAACCGGATTGACCAGTTCCCAGGCAATCGTACCGGTCAGGCCTGCCAGCACCACCGTCATCGCCAGAATCCAGTAGCGAGTGCTGCGTGCGACGTGCGCACTGCCCTTGATACCGATGCGGCGACGGAGCCAGGCAGCGAGGTCGGTAAGCGGATTGACCGGACAGATCCACGCGCAGTAGACCCGTCCGCCGACCAGCAGATAGAAGGCGACGACGATCAGTACCCCGATCAGGCCGAGTCGCTCCGGAATGTTGCCGGCCAGCAGCGATTGCAGCAGCACATAGGGGTCGCTCAAGGGTAGGGTATCGAGCGTCAGGCTGTACGCCAGGTTGCCCTTGACGATCCAGACAGCGGCGAGTGGACCCAGCAGAAAAAGGGTCAGGATCGCGCCCTGGCTCAGACGGCGGGCCAGCAGCCATTGGTGCGCGCCAAGCCAGCCTTTGCTGGCAATTGCGTCGGCACCGGTACGCCGGATGTTCATCGCGCCGCCTCGGTTGGCAGCGGAGCCGCCGGCGCACTGACCGGGGCGGCGGGACCACCCAGTCCCGGCGGTAGACTGGGAACGACGTTGGCGGCGTTGCCCGGCATTCCAGCCGGCAGTTGGTCGCTGCCTGGATCGAAATGGCCCTCGAGCTTCAGTCCCTCTGGCAGGCGGTCCGGCAGGTCGACCAGCCCCTTGTCTTCGACCAGCGAGTGCCCGCCGGCTTTGCGCTTTTCTTCCCAGCCGATCCGGTAGTGCTCGCCGAGTGAGCCTTTCGCCAGTTTGGTCGGCAGGACCCGGATCGACGCCTCCTCGGTAACGCACGCCTTCTCGCACTTGCCGCAGCCGGTGCAGTGCTCCGAGTGTACGGTCGGAATGAACATCGCATGGCGACCGGTACGGGTATTCGGCCGCACTTCGAGGGTGATCGCCTTGTCGATCAGCGGGCAGACACGATAACAGACGTCACAGCGCAGACCCAGCCAGTTCAGACAGGTCTCCTGGTCCGACAGAACCGCCAGCCCCATCCTGGATTGATTGATGTCGGTCAGGCGATGGTCGAGGGCACCGGTCGGGCAGGCCTTGACACAGGGAATGTCCTCGCACATCTCGCAGGGCGCGGTACGGGCAGTGAAGTAGGGCGTCCCGGTGGCCACCGCCGATTCAGGCCGGGCGAGTTCGAGAATGTTGTAGGGGCAGTCGCGGACGCACATGCCGCAGCGAATGCAGGCCCCCAGAAAGTCATCCTCGCGGCCGGCGCCCGGCGGGCGGAGCGCCAGCGGGGGCCTGGCCCGGGCTTGCTTGGTATAGGCTGCCAGCCCCAGACCCAGCACGCCGACGCCACAAAGAAGTCGTGCCGAATCGAAGACGAACTGCCGGCGCGCCAGCGTTTGCGTCTTGGCCGCGCTGGACTGCGCGCGATTGCGGTTGGTGTTTGCCGTGGGAATCATGGCGTGGCCAGCAAGCGAGCAGGCGGGCAGCCTGGGGGCGGGCGATGCTTTGCCCGCCCAGGCGCTCCCTGATTGTCTTGCGTTCGCGTGTCGATCAGGCTTTGACCACCTTGCACGCGCACTTCTTGAAATCGGTTTCCTTGGAGATCGGGCAGGTCGCGTCGAGGGTCAGTTTGTTGACCAGCCGATGTTCGTCAAAGAAGGGTACGAAAACCAGACCGGCCGGCGGTTTGTTCCGGCCGCGCGTTTCGACGCGCAACTGGATCTCGCCGCGGCGGGTGATCGTCTTGACCACGTCACCACGTTGCAGGCCACGCTTCTTGGCGTCGTCGGGGTGCATGTAGATCCACGCATCGGGCATCGCCTTGTACAACTCCGGGACGCGCCGGGTCATTGAACCCGTATGCCAGTGCTCAAGCACCCGCCCGGTGCACAGCCAGAGGTCATAGTCCTGATCAGGCATTTCGGCAGCTGGCTGGTAGGGCAGGGCGAAGATCACGGCCTTGCCGTCGGCATGACCATAGAACTTGAGGTTCTCGCCTTTCTTGACATAAGGATCGTAGCCTTCACGGAAGCGCCACAGCGTCTCCTTGCCGTCGACCACTGGCCAGCGCAGGCCGCGCGCCTTGTGGTAGACGTCGAACTCGGCCAGGTCGTGCGCATGGCCGCGACCGAAGGCTGCGTATTCCTCGAACAGCCCCTTCTGCACATAGTAGCCGCAGGCTTTGGCTTCGTCGTTGTCGAAACCCTTGTAGGTCTGGCTGAGCGGGAACTTGTCCACCTGGCCGTTGGCGTAGAGTACTTCGTACAGGGTCTTGCCTTTGTACTCCGGGTTCTTGTCGAGGAGCGCGGCCGGCCACACCTCGTCAGTCTTGAAGCGCTTCGAGAACTCGATGTACTGCCAAAGGTCGGAGCGCGCCTGACCCGGAGCCTTGACCTGCTGACGCCAGAACTGCGTGCGGCGCTCGGCGTTGCCGAAGGCCCCTTCCTTTTCCATCCACATCGCCGACGGCAGAATCAGGTCGCCGGACATTGCCGAAACGGTTGGGTAGGCGTCGGAGACGACGATGAAGTTGTCGGGGTTGCGCCAGCCCGGGAAGACCTCGTCGTTGACATTGGGCCCGGCCTGCATGTTGTTGGTGGTCGTCGTCCAGTAGAAATTGATCTTGCCGTCCTTCAGCAGGCGGCTTTGCAGTACCGCGTGCGCGCCAATCCAGTCGGGGATCGTCCCGGCGGGGAGCTTCCACTGTTTTTCGCTGATTTCCCGGTGCTTGGGATTGGTGACCACCATGTCGGCCGGCAGGCGGTGCGAAAACGTGCCGACTTCGCGGGCGGTACCGCAGGCCGACGGTTGGCCAGTCAGCGAGAACGGGCTATTGCCAGGCTCGGAGATCTTGCCGACCAGCAGATGAACGTTATAGATCATGTTGTTGGCCCAGGTGCCACGGGTGTGCTGGTTGAAACCCATGGTCCAGAACGACGTGACCTTGGCCTTCGGGTCGGCGTAGGCCTTGGCCAGTGCTTCGAGCTTGTCCTTCGGCACGCCCGAGATCTCATGCGTCCTGTCGAGCGTGTACTCGGCGACAAAGGCCTTGAATTCGTCGAAGGTGATCGGGCTGGCGCCCCCCGGGTTGCCCTTGGGTTTTCCGTCCTCACCTGGATAGCCGTTGTTCATCGCGACCTTCTCGAGCGGATGATTCGGCCGCAGGCCGTAGCCGATGTCGGTGACGCCCTTCTTGAAATTGACGTTGCGGGTGACGAATTCCTGATTCACCGCGTTGTTCTGGATGATGTAGTTGCAGATGTAATTGAGGATCGCCAGATCGCTTTGTGGCTTGAAGATCAGTTCGTTGTCGGCCAGTTCGGTTGACCGGTGGCTGAAAGTCGAAAGCACGTGGATCTGGACGTTCTTGCCGGTCAGGCGACGGTCGGTGACCCGAGACCACAGTATCGGGTGCATTTCGGCCATGTTCGAACCCCACAGCACGAAGGTGTCGGCGTGCTCGATGTCGTCGTAGCAGCCCATCGGCTCGTCGATCCCGAAGGTGCGCATGAACCCGGCGACCGCGGATGCCATGCAGTGACGCGCGTTCGGATCGATGTTGTTGCTCAGCAAGCCGGCCTTCATCAATTTTGCTGCGGCATAGCCTTCCCAAACGGTCCATTGGCCGGAGCCGAACATGCCGATGTTGCGCGGTCCGCCTTTCTTGAGCGCCGCCTTGCACTTGTCGGCCATGATGTCGAAGGCCTGCTCCCAGGAAATCGGGGCGAACTCACCGTTCTTGTCGAACTTGCCGTCCTTCATGCGCAGCAGGGGTGTGGTCAGGCGATCCTTGCCGTACTGGACCTTGGAAAGGAAGTAACCTTTGATGCAGTTGAGCCCCCGGTTGACCGGCGCGTCGGGGTCGCCCTGCGTGGCAACGATGCGGCCGTCCTTGGTGCCGACCAGCACGCCGCAGCCTGTCCCGCAATAACGGCAGGCTCCTTTGTCCCAGCGCACGCCGTCAGCTTTGCCCGGGGCAGCCTGCGCGAAACCGGGAATGCTGATGCCGGCCGCGGTGGCGGCGGCAGCAACCGCATTGCTTTTGATAAAGTCACGACGTGTCAATTTCATCTCATGCTTCCTCATCAGGATCGGGTTCAAACTGGTGGTATACCAATGACGTGGCGAGTACACCGGGCTGCTGACTGATCTTCGTGAACAGATCTGCCGCGGCGCGATCCGAGTCGGCTTCGATGGTTACGATCAGTTGGCCATTGTCGGTTGCTGCATGGATTTCAACGCCGCCTAGTGCCAACAAATCGCCCTGCACCTGCGGCAGGGCTTCGGGTCGGGCATTGACCAGCAGGCTGGAAATGTTCATGAGCTCGAGCTACTCCGGTTTGCAAGCCGAGCGGACGTCGGGCCAAGCGGTTGCTGCTCGGTCAAACTTGCATTGGGGAAACACTCTAAGCCGCTGCTGGGGTCTTTTGCTTGATGCAGGTCAAGCTTGAAAAAGAATTCCGATCGTCGGTGGGGGCTTTGCTTGGGGACTTCAAGGGGGAACGCGGCGCGGACAGGCGAAGCGTGCCGCACGGGGATGGCGTGGTGGTGGGACAGCGGGGTAAACAAGGCGCGAAGAAGGGCGCAAAAAAAAAGCGCGGGACCGAAGGTTCCGCGCTTTTCAATTTTGTCCCCGCGAATGCCGTCAGGCCGGCATCCTGAACCTGGGTTCAGATAGGTCACTTCCCTTCCGCATCAGGTACGCCCGACATAAGGGGCACACACAACAGCGGTTTCTATGGTCGGCGACCAATGCCAATTAGCATTGGTTCAAGGAATCTATGACCTTAACAAACACCGCAGGGAACTCTCTCGGAGCTTTCGGAACCAGCTACTGCGGTTTCAAGACCGCCTCAAGTTCCGTCTCCATGTGGCAGATTCTACGCCTAACGTCGTCGATGTCGAGCCCTATTTCGGATTCAATTTTTTGATCTATCTGCAGTACGTCCTGATTCCCGCAGAGGTGCTCGTGAGCGATGTTCAAGGCGGCCATGACCGCGATTCGTTCGGCGAGATTGCTCTTGGTCTTCTCGGCGATGTCGCGCATCTTGCCATCAACGTAGGCTGCAGCGTTGAGCAGCGCGGCACGCTGCTCCGGCGGGCAGGCGACGCGGTATTCCTTGCCGAGCAGCGTGATGTCGAGAAAGTGGGCTTCGTTGGGCATCGGATGAGAGTCTTCAGGCCTTGGCTTCAGGGAGTTGCTCGGCGAGCTGCTCAAGCCGTGCGCAGGCGGCTCCCATGCGCACGGTAAGGCCTTGCTTGTCGGCTTCGACAACCGCAAGTTGCTCCCGGAGCAGATCATTGTCGGCGCGCAATTCGTGGCACAGTGCGACGACCTGGGCGATCCTGCTTTCGAGTGCGTTGAGTTCATTAAGCATGGGCCAGACTATAGATTCAAGAATGGCCTCCGGTCAAGGCGTACTGGCGGCTTCTCCACTCCCTGCCTGCCGCTACTGCTGCGATCTTCTGCAAGGCCCGTTCGCCGGACGGCGGGCACGCTATAATTCGCGCTTCCGCTGATTTCAGATCGGCGGAAGAAGTCGCGAAGGTGCCGCGATGCAGACCCTCTGCCGCGGTTAAACGGGAAGCAGGTGCGTGTTCGGGAGGACACCATGCCTGCGCTGCCCCCGCAACGGTGAGCGAGTGCGGGTGTGTCGAGATGCCACTGGGCGAAGGCCTGGGAAGGCGACATACCAAGACTTGCGAGCCCGGATACCGGCCTTCGCACACATTGGACGGAAGTGCCGCGGGGAAGCGGACACGAAACGCTCGGCGCTCGCGCCTGCCTCGTTGTGTGCTCCCTGGTGCAGTTCCATATTCGTTGCTCGCCGCCTTGCGGGGACGCTTGGCGGCACCGGGGAGAAAACCATCATGCATCAGAGCAGGCCGCGCGCGGCTCGTACCTCTACCTTTGTCGCACTTCTTGGGGGGCTGTTTTCGACTGCTGCCCACGCCGCCGATCAGCAGTTCGATCCGATTGTCGTCACGGCGACTCGACAGGCGACGCGCAGTAATGAATTGACCAGCGATGTCTCGGTGATCACCCGCGAAGAAATCGACCAGGCCGGCCAATCGACGCTCGAACAACTGCTGGCGCGTCAGCCGGGTATCCAGTACACCGCCAACGGTGGCCCCGGCACCAACAGTGGCGTATTCATCCGCGGCGCCAGCAGTAACCAGTCGATTGTCCTGATCGACGGCCTGCGGATCGGCTCGGCGACTAACGGCAGTGCCGCGCTGGCGCGCATTCCCATGGACCAGATCGAGCGCATCGAGATTCTGCGCGGCCCGGCTTCGTCGCTGTACGGCGCCGATGCGATCGGTGGCGTGATCCAGATCTTCACGCGCCAGGGTGCCGGTCCCGCGCGGGTGAACGCCAGTACCGGTTATGGAACCTACGGCACCACGGACACTACCGTCGGTGTCTCGGGAGGTACCGAACTGGTCTCCTACAGCGTCCAGGCGGGCTATCTTGACACCGGCAGCTTCAACGCCGTTCATAACAAGAACAATATCTTCTACGACCCCGACAACGATGGTTATCGCAACAGCAACCTGAGCGCCAATTTTTCCGTGCGCCCGGCGACGGGTCAGGAAATCGGTGTCAACCTCCTGGCCAGCGACGGTACCAACCAGTACGACTCGAATGACTTCAGTGCGCGTGGTGCGGCGAAGAATTACAACAGCGACCAGACCATCGGCTCGTATTCGATCTACTCGCGCAACCGCCTGAACCAGGCGTGGACCAGCACCCTGCGTCTCGGGCGCAGCACCGACGCGGCGAAGGATTACGCCGGAAATGTCAGAACGGCAACTTTCCGGACCGACATGGACATCGCCTCGTGGCAGAACGATATTGTCCTTCCGGTCGGCGAAGCCCTGCTGGCCGCCGAGTACACCAAGCAGAAAGTGTCCGGCAGCACCGACTACACGGTTACCGAACGGACGATTCGCTCGCTTCTTGCCGGCTGGAACGCGACTGTCGCGCAGCACCGCTTGCAGTTCAATCTGCGACGCGATGACAACTCTCAGTTTGGCGGGGAAACCACCGGTTCCGCTTCCTACGGCTATCAATTCACTCCGGAATGGCGAGCGCATGTCTCGTATGGGACGGCCTTTCGTGCGCCGACCTTCAACGAACTGTATTTCCCGGCGAGCGGCTTTTTCGCCGGTGGTAATCCCGATCTGAAGCCCGAACAGGCGAAGAACGCCGAAGTGGGCGCCAATTGGGAACGCGGCAATCATCGCTTTTCGGCGGTGTTCTATCACAACGATGTCACTGACCTGATCGAATTCCGGCCGCCGACCTACGCGCCGGTCAATGTCAGCAAGGCCCTACTGCGTGGCGCGACGCTGAGCTATGACGGGCGCTTCTCGGACTGGGGGATGGGCGTGGTGGTCGACTTTCTGGACCCACAAAACGAAGCCGATGGCCCGAACAAGGGGAACCGGTTGGCTCGCCGCTCCGACCAGCAGATGAGCAGCTACGTCAGCAAGACGATGGGTGCCTGGGATCTGCGTGCCGAGTGGCAACTGGTCGGCAACCGCTACGATGATCCGGCCAACCGCAATCTGCTCGGCGGCTACGGTCTGGTCAACCTCTACGCCGACTACCGGTTGCAGCGCGATTGGGCGCTCTTTGTCCGTGCCAACAACATCTTCGACAAGTTCTACGAGACGGTCGACAACTACGCCACGGCGGGGGCAAACGTCTTTGTCGGGGTTCGCTACTCGCCAAAGTAGGGCGCTTGATGCCGACCCGTCGCCGTGCCTTGCTGATTCTTGCCGCCCTCGCCGGGTTGTCGCTGCTGAGCATCGCCGCGGCGCTGGCGGTGGGCAGCGTGGCCATCGGCCCGGTCGAGGTGTTGTCGACCCTCTTAGGCGGCGCGGGCGGCACGGCCGGCGATGTCGTGCGCAGCCTGCGCCTGCCGCGTGCGCTGACGGGTTTCGCCTGTGGTGGCCTGTTGGCACTGGCCGGAGCCTTGCTGCAGGTGTTGTTGCGCAACCCTCTCGCGGACCCGTACGTGCTAGGCATCTCGGGCGGCGCCGGCATCGGGGCCCTGCTGGCGATCGTCCTCGGACTTGGCGTGGTCGGCATCAACGGCCTCGCTTTTGCCGGTGCGCTTGGCGCGATGTTGCTGGTGTTCGGACTGGCGCACGGCGACGGCGGCTGGACGCAGTCGCGTCTGCTGCTCACCGGAGTGATCGTCGCAGCCGGTTGCGGTGCGGTCGTCACCTTGCTGCTGGCGATCGCCCCGGAGGACCGGCTGCGGGGAATGCTGTTCTGGCTGATGGGCGATCTGTCGCAGACCGCCACCCCCCAGCTGGTGCTGATCCTGCTGGCGCTGTTGCTGCTGGTCGCGCTGCCCTTTGCCCGTGAGCTCAATCTGCTGGCGCGTGGCGCCGACCTCGCGCAGGCGCTGGGGGTCGCGGTCCGGCCCGTTCGCGGTGGCGTCTACGTGGTGGCCTCGCTGGCGACGGCGGCGGCGGTTACCCATGCCGGCGCGATCGGCTTCATAGGCCTGATCGTGCCCCACCTGGTTCGTCTGGCCACCGGCAACGATCAGCGTCTGCTGTTACCGGCCTCGGTGCTTGGCGGTGGCAGCCTGCTGGTGATCGCCGACACCCTGGCGAGGACGGTGCTCGCGCCGCAGCAGCTTCCGGTCGGGGTGCTCACCGCCTTGATCGGGGTGCCGGTGTTTCTCTTCCTGCTGAGCCGTGCCGCGCCTGGCCGGCGCTGAGATGAAGCACGACGCGCCGCTCCTGAGCACGCATGCGCTGACCGTCGGGATCGCCGGCCGGAGCTTCTGCCGCGACCTCGCCTTGAGCGTGCAGGCCGGCGAATCGCTGGCCATCCTTGGCCGCAACGGTGCCGGCAAGTCGACCTTGCTGTCGGTGCTGGCGGGCTTGCGCCAGCCGAAAGCCGGCGAGGTGCTGGTCGATGGGGAGTCCTACGCCGCGCTTGGTGCGCGCAAGAGCGCGCGTATTCGCGGCTGGTTGCCGCAAAGCCGCAGCGAGGCGTTCTCGTCGACCGTCCTGGAAACGGCTCTGGTTGGACGGCACCCGCATCTCGGCCGCTGGGACTGGGAGTCGGAGAAGGACGCCGAAATCGCCCGCCAGGCGCTGGCGGCTGTCGGCCTCGCCGAACTGGCGCTGCGCGATCTCCAGACGCTATCCGGCGGCGAGCGTCAGAGGCTGGCGATCGCCACCCTGCTGACGCAGGCGCCGCGGCTCTATCTGCTGGACGAACCAGTCGCCCACCTGGATCTGAATCACCAGATCGCCACCCTCGAACTCCTCGCGGCACTCGCCCGCCAGGAGCGGATTGCGAGCGTGATGGTCCTGCACGAGCCGGGCCTGGCGGCCCGCTTCTGCACGCGCGCGCTGCTGCTTTTCGGTGACGGGACGACGCAGCATGGCCCCTGCCAGGAGGTCATCAGCAGCGAGTCGCTGAGCAGGCTCTACGGCTACCCGCTGTGCGAAGTCGGCGACGGCCAGCGACGCTGGTTCGTGCCCGGGTAGGCGAGCGAACCCACCTCAGGCGCTGCCTGCGCTCCCGGGGCGCGTCTTTTCAGGAAGGCGGGCTCGCCGCGTCGCCCCCGCCCGCCGCCTGCCTGGCCTGTTTTCGCCGGTACATGTCCGCATCCGAACGCTGGACCAGCGACTCGACGTCCTGTCCGTCGTCCGGATACATCGCCAGGCCCACCGAGGCGCCGGCTCTGGCTACCCGAGCTGCCGGATCGATCGATTGCAATGGCGCGCCGAGAAGCTGCTCGATGTTGCTGCGCGCGCGCTCGGCGTCGGGGCGGTTGTTGACGGCATCGAGCATGACGACGAACTCGTCGCCGGCGTAGCGCGCCACCAGATCCCTGCTGCGCAGGCCGGTGAGCATGCGCTGCGCGATCTCCTGCAGGACCTTGTCGCCGACATCGTGGCCGAAACTGTCGTTGATGCTCTTGAAGTCGTTGAGGTCGATGAAGAGGATCGCGAACGGTCGCGGGTCGGCGGATTCGCCTTGCTGCGCCAGGCGTTCGTCGACCCGCCGAAGGAAGGCTTCGCGGTTGGCCAGGCCGGTCAGGCGGTCACTGAGCAGTTTGTCCTGCATGGTCCGGAAGCTCTTGGCGAGATCGCCGATTTCATCGCTGCGGGTGACATCGAAGGCCGCATTGAGATCGCCGTTGCCGACCTTGCGTGCGGCGGTCGCCAGTTGCTTGAGGTCGCGGGCAAGCACCGAGAGGACCATGAAGCCGATCGCCATGGTCATCAGCGAAGCCAGCAAGGCGAGCAGCACCGTCCGCTTGAAGTTTTCGTTGACCCGGGACAGGAAGTCGCTGCGCGGTACCGCCACGACGATGATCCAGTCCAGACCCGCCGTGTCCTGGATGCGCGCGTAGGCGGCTTCGACCGGCTGCGCGTCGGCCATCCGGAATACCGCCGTGCGTGGCTGCATTACCTCGTCGGATTGCGCCAGCAGTTTGCTGATCGCGCGGTAACTGGCGACCACCAGTTGATCGTCGCTGGCTTCCGCGTTGAGCCGCACATTGCCACCGCCAGCGTCCTTGTCCAGGTGCGGGCCGCGCGAGGTGCCGATCAGGTTGCCATCGGTCTCGACCACATAGGCAATTCCGTTGGCGCTGAGTCGCAGTGCGCGCAGAAAGTCGTTGACCCTCCGCAGCGACAGGTCGGTAGCGACCACACCCTGGAATTCGCCCTGCGCGTTGTTGACCCGTCTGGCGCGCGTGGCGACCAGTTCTTCGGTCTTGAAGTCGATGTACACCGCGGTCCAGGTGTTCGACGAGGCGGCGCTCATGCCGGACTTGAACCACGGACGCTCGCGCGGTTCGAAAATTCGCGTTTCGCGTACCGGGTCGTGCAGTTCGCCGTCTATTCCGGAAAACCGGTAAATCGTCCGCGGGCCTTCGCCGCTGCGCCGCAGGCGCAACTCGGCGTCGCTGGCGGAATGCCGCCAGAGCCCGAAAAAGTGCCCGTTGCGGTCACCGTAATAGGCGTAGTTGTTGGGGTCGCGATGGACCGAGGTCGCCAGCCAGAAACGCGTGCGCAAGTTGGTCAGGTCGTCTTCGATTTTTGGCGGCGCGGCAACGCCGCCGGGAAACGCCGTTTCGAGAACCGCAGCGGCGCCGAACACATGGCGCTCGGCGGCTTGCGCGATGCGGTACACCATCTCCGACAGCAACTGGTTCGACAGGGTGTCGACGGCGACGCGCCCGGCTGAATACGACAGGCCGCCGATCGCCGCTGCCAGCAGCAGAACCAGGACGACGTACGGCATGGTCAGCATCTGCCGCAGGGAAAGAAACTGGAACAACCTCATCGGATCTCGATTCGCGCACTGCGGCGGGAAGCGAGCGAGGCGAGTCGACGTCTTGCCCTGAGGTGCCGCGGCGATCGGTCCTGGCGATCGGGGGACGCGTCTGGATCGGTCGCCGGAGCATCACCTGGAAGTACGCGAAGGTCGCGAAATGCGGCCACTGCAATCGCCGCCAGGCTGCCGGAGAGGTAAGCGATGGCGAGCGGCTGCCGATCGTCCGGGGTCATCCGTCTGATCGCGGCTCTGGTGTCGCCGGCACTGAAGCCGAAGCCGCCTTGATGCTCGGCACGTAGTCGAAATCGGCCACCAGGATGTGGTTGTAGAACCAGCCATTGATCAGGAACTTGACCTCGTCGGCGATCTGGTCGAGGGTCATCTGTTTGGCGTTCTCCAACAGGTTGAACAGCATCCGGCGGAATTCGGAGTGCAGCTGGCGATGGTCTTCCAGGCCCGGGTAGTGGCAAGCGGCCATCATCGCCTCTTCTTCGCGCAAGTGCACCTTGACGTACTCAGTCAGCATCGCCAGCGATTTCAGCACACGGATCTGGTCGCCATCGCCGGCGAAGGTCGCCGCGAGGTCGAACAATTGCCGATGCTGGGCGTCGATATTCGGCAATCCGACGAGGATCTTCGGCGACCACTCGACCAACTCAAATTTCACGGTTTGTTCCATTTGTCCTCTGCCGGTATCCGACGGTCTCACGACTCGGTCGGGTTTGTAGCGCTGTCGATCTGATCCGAGAGGGTCAGCCATCGGTCTTCCAGGATGGCCAGCTGCTCGGTGATCTCGTTCATTCTTTGTCCGAGGTTGGCCAGAGCCGGCGCGGACAGCTCGGTAGACAAGCGTGCTGCGAGCGAGTGCTGTTCTTTCTGGAGATCGAGCAGTGCCTGTTCGACCCTCCCCTGGTCGCGGGTAAGGACTTTCAGGTTGCCGGGCGCCTTCCTCGCTGCAGCTTCGGCCGACGGTTGCCGTGACGCTGCGGCGCCCTTTGCCGAGGCTTTGAGCTGTTCACGGTTGCGTCTTGCCTCGTCCAGCAGGTAGCGTTGGTAGTCATCCAGATCGCCGCTGAAGTCTTCCACGCCGCCGCGGGTGACCAGCCAGAACTCGTCGCAGACGGAGCGTAGCAGCGATCGGTCGTGGCTGACCAGCATCACCGTTCCTTCGAATTCGTTGAGCGCCACCGACAGCGCTTCACGCGTCGCAAGGTCCAGATGGTTGGTCGGCTCGTCGAGCAACAGCAGGTTGGGACGCTGCCAGACGATCATGCACAGCACCAGACGTGCCTTTTCGCCACCACTCATCGTGCCGACTGT
This sequence comes from Accumulibacter sp., assembly GCF_029255145.1. GTDB lineage: Bacteria > Pseudomonadota > Gammaproteobacteria > Burkholderiales > Rhodocyclaceae > Accumulibacter. The sequence goes on along the minus strand of NZ_JAPUVQ010000089.1, from coordinate 12,056 downwards.
CTGTTTGACCATGTCGCCGCTGAACTTGAAGGTGCCGAGGAAGCTGCGCAGATCCTGCTCGCGGCGGCTCTGACCGGCCTGCACGCTTTCCTTCGCCAGGCGCAGCATGTGCTCGAGTGGCGTGTCTTGCGGGCGCAGGACGTCAAGTTCCTGCTGCGCGAAGTAACCGATGTGCAAGCCCTTTCCTTCGCTGATGAAGCCGTCGGTGCACGCCAGGACGCGGGCGATGGTCTTGACCAGCGTCGACTTGCCCTGGCCGTTGGCGCCGAGGATGCCGATCCGCTGGCCGGCCATCACCGACCGCTTGACCTGGCGGACGATCACCGTCGGTGAGCTGCCGGGAGGGGCATCCGCCGGCGGCGGGTAGCCGAAACAGGCATCGTTCATGGTCAGCATCGGGTTCGGCAGGTTGGCTGGTTCCTCGAACTCGAAGGTGAAGTCGGCGCTGGCCAGGACGGGAGCCAGTCGTTCGATGCGTTCGAGCGCCTTGACCCGGCTCTGTGCCTGCCTGGCCTTGGTGGCCTTGGCCTTGAAGCGGGCGATGAAGCTCTGCAGATGGGCGATCTTGTCCTGCTGCTTGACGTAGGCGTTCTGCTGAAGCTCGAGCTGTTGCGCGCGAGCCTCTTCAAAGAAGCTGTAGTTGCCGCCGTAACGCGTCAATTGCTCGTTCTCGATGTGCAGGGTCACGGTGCTGATCGCGTCGAGAAACTCGCGGTCGTGGCTGATCACCAGCATCGTGCCTTCGTAGCGCGTCAGCCAGGTCTCCAGCCACACCAGCGCATCCAGATCGAGGTGGTTGGTCGGTTCGTCGAGCAGCAACAGGTCCGATGGACACATCAGCGCGCGCGCCAGTTGCAGCCGCATCCGCCAGCCACCGGAGAAGCTGTCGACCGGGTTGTTCAGTTCGCTGGTCTTGAAGCCCAGGCCGAGGATCAGCGCCTGCGCGCGCGCCTGCGCGTCGTGGGCACCGGCGTCGTGCAAGTGCATGTAGGCGTTGGCCAGGCGATCGCCGTCGCCATCGGCTTCCGCCAGCTGCACTTCCTCCTGGGCAGCCAGCAGCGCCGTATCGCCGGCGATCACGAAGTCGGTCGCGCTGTCGGCGGTGGCTGGCATCTCCTGCGAGACCTGTGCCAGGCGCCACTGCGCCGGCCGGAAGAATTCGCCAGCGTCTTCGTGCAGGCTGCCGTCGAGCAGCCCGAACAAAGTCGATTTGCCGGCACCGTTGCGACCAATGAGGCCAACGTGCTCGCCCGTATTTACGGTGACCGAAGCGTTATCGAGCAACACCCTGGCGCCGCGGCGCAGGGTGACGCTTTTGAGGGTGATCATGCGGGTGGAACTCCAGGCGATTTTCCGGCAGACAGCACGGGACCTCGGGGGTGGTCAGGTTTGGCGACGATGGCGGTCAGCGGAAGATAACGGTCTTGTTGGCGTGCAGCAGGACGCGGTCCTCCAGGTGATAACGCAGCCCACGCGCCAGGACGGCTTTCTCGATATCCTTGCCGTAGCGCACCATGTCCTCGACCGAGTCGGAATGGTCGATGCGAATCACGTCCTGCTCGATGATCGGCCCCTGGTCGAGTTCCCGCGTGACATAGTGGCAGGTGGCGCCGATCAGCTTGACGCCGCGCTGGTAGGCCTGATGGTAGGGCCGGGCGCCGACGAAACTGGGCAGAAACGAGTGGTGGATGTTGATCATCTGTCCGGGGTAGCGTTCACACAGCAGGGGCGGAAGGATCTGCATGTAGCGGGCGAGGACCATCGTGTCGCCCTTGACTTCGTCGTAAATCCGGCTGATTTCGGCGTACGCGGCGTCCTTGTTGAGCGGGTCCACCGGGACGTGGTGGAAGGGGATTCCATGCCACTCGACGAAGGCCTTGAAGTGGTCGTGATTGGAGATCACGCAGGGAATCTCGATGTCGAGTTCCTTCGACTGCCAGCGCGCCAGCAGGTCGTAGAGGCAGTGCTCCTGCTTGCTGACCATCACCACCACGCGTCGTTTTACCGCCGAGTCGCTGATCTTCCAGTCCATCGACAACTCGGCGGCAAGCGGCGCGAAGCGGGCGCGGAACTCGGCCAGGTGGAAGGGCAGTGAATCGGCCTTGACCTCCATGCGCATGAAGTAGCGGCCACCATTTTCGGCGTTGCCTTCATCGGCGTGATAGCTCGACTCGAGGATCCAGCCGTTGTACTGTGCGATCAGGCCCGAGACGCGCGCGATGATCCCCACCTGGTCGGGACACGATCCCGATAGCGTATAGAAGCGTCTTGGATGCATGCGTCCGCAGGCCTCAGGCCGCCGCGACGGCGGCGAAGGCCTTGTCGATTTCGGCGCGCAGAGCCGGGTAGGAGCGGGTGACCGGATATTGCGGGAACTCGCTGATCACTTTCTCGGGCGGGCAAAAGAGGATACCGGCATGGGCTTCGCCGAGCATCGCCGTGTCGTTGTACGAATCACCCGCCGCGACGACCGAAAACCTGAGTTCCTTGAGCCTTTGTACCGCCTCGCGCTTCTGGTCGGGCATCCGCAGCCGGTAATGCACCAGCATCCCGCTGGCGTCGGCTTCGAGGCTGTGGCAGAACAGCGTCGGCCAGCCGAGCTGGCGCATCAGGGGGTGAGCGAACTCATAGAAGGTATCGGACAGGATGATCAGCTGATACCTCTCGCGCAGCCCATCGACGAATTCCCGCGCGCCGTCGATCGGCCCCATCTCGGCGATGACCTTCTGGATGTCCGGCAGGCCGAGCTTGTTCTCGGCCAGGATGGCCAGGCGGTAGCTCATCAGTTTCTCGTAGTTGGGCTCGTCGCGGGTGGTGCGACGAAGCTCCGGAATGCCGGTGCGGGCGGCGAATTCGATCCAGATTTCTGGGACGAGAACGCCTTCGAGGTCAAGGCAGACGATTTGCACGGCAGGCTCCCGGTCGTTGAGTTTGGGCGAAAAGCCCGGATTCTACCAAATCCACCCGGTCAGGGCTGCAGGCCCGGGCCGGCGGTGGCGGATCGAGGTAGCTGGAGACAGGCGGATAGCGGACAATGGCGGTCTGGTCGGGGTGCCGATCACGCTGCCGGCCGGCGTCGCTCATCGTGGAGGCATACCCGGGTGGCCGGCGTGCCGGCGACTGCCGCGAAGCGATCAAGCCGGTCGCGCTGTTGTTGCCGAAGGAGGAAGGAATGCGTCTTGCTAGTCTGCTGGTGTTCTCGCTGTCGATCGCTTGCGCGGTATGGGCCGACGAAGCTCCGCCAACGGCGCCGGAAGTGCCACGAACGCTCGAGCAGTCCGTAGCGCAGCGCGAACGGGCGCGAGCCACGCGTGCCGCCGCCGAGGAGCGCTACGAGGCCGAACAGAATAGCTGCTATGGCAAGTTCCTGGTCAACTCCTGCCTGGCAGACGCCAAGAGGCGCTACACGGAGTCGGTCATCGAGGCTCGCAAGCTCGACCAGCCGGCGATCGAATTCGAGCGGGAAGAGCGGCGCAGGGAGCTTGAGGCGAAAGAAGCGCAACGCGCCGCCGATCAGCCTGTCCGCCAGGCCGAGGAGAAGGAAAGCGCCGAACGCTTTCGCGCCGAGCAGGCCGCGAAGCTTGCCGAGCGCGAAGCCAAATTGGCCGACAAGGCCCGGCAAGCCGAGGAGGGCCGCAGGAAGACGGCCGCCGAGCAGGCCAAGAGGCAGGCCAAGATGGCTAAGCGCGCCCGGCAGGATGCCGAGCGCGAGGCGAAGAAAGCGGCCACGGGAGCTGCCAGGCCAGCGGTCAGCCCGGACAACTGAGCCGCTTCCTGGCGCTGTCCGGCGTGCCGGATCCGGGCCTCGTGCGGCCAGTCCGCCGCGTCAGGCGATGCCCTGGCTGGCGAGGTACTCTTCGTAGGTGCCGAGGTAGTTGACCAGCTTGCCGTCGAGGCGGATTTCGAGGATGCGCGTCGCCAGCGACGAGACAAACTCGCGGTCGTGCGAGACGAAGACCAGCGTTCCCTTGAACTTTTCCAGCGCGGTGTTGAGCGACTCGATCGACTCCATGTCGAGGTGGTTGGTCGGTTCGTCCATCACCAGCACGTTCGGTTTGAGCAGCATCAGCTTGCCGAAGATCATCCGTCCCTGCTCGCCGCCCGAGATCACTTTCACGGCCTTGCGCACTTCGTTGCCCGAGAACAGGAGGCGTCCGAGCGTTCCCCGGATCAGCGTTTCGAGGTCGTCACCGTCGGCGGCGGTGGCCCGCGCATAGCCGGCGATCCAGTCGGTCAGGCAGACGTCGCTGTTGAACTCGCCGGCGTGGTCCTGCGCGTAGTAGCCGAGGCGTGCCTTCTCGGCCCACTTGATGCTGCCGCGTTGCGGCTGCAATTCGCCCATCAGCAGCTTCAGCAGGGTGCTCTTGCCGACGCCGTTTTCACCGATGATCGCCAGACGATCGCCGCCATTGAGCGTCAGGTCCAGCTTGTTGAAGAGCTTGTGGTCGCTTCCCGGGTAGGCGAAGCCCAGATTCTCGATCTCGACCGCCTGGCGGTGCAGCTTCTCACGCTCGTCGTACTCGAAACGGATCCACGGATACTGGCGTGACGAAGGCTTGACGTCCTCCGGCTTGAGCTTTTCGATCAACTTGACGCGCGAGGTGGCCTGTTTGGCCTTGGAAGCGTTGGCCGAAAATCGGCGCACGAAGTTCTGCAGGTCGGCGATCCGCTCCTTGGCCTTGGCATTGGCGTTCTGCTGCCGCTCGCGCGCCTGCGCCGAGGCTTCCATGAAGTCGTCGTAATTGCCCGGATAGACAGTGATCTTGCCGTAATCCAGGTCGGCCATGTGGGTGCACACCTGGTTGAGGAAGTGCCGGTCGTGCGAAATGATCACCATCGTGCTGTTGCGCTCGTTGATCACGTTTTCCAGCCAGCGGATGGTGCCGATGTCGAGGTTGTTGGTCGGTTCGTCGAGCAGCAGGATCTCGGGGTCGGCGAACAGCGCCTGAATCAGCAACACCCTCAGCTTCCAGCCGGGCGCGACGTCGCTCATCGGGCCAAAGTGCTGTTCCGCCGGAATTCCGACGCCGAGCAGCAGTTCGCCGGCGCGGGCCTCGGCGGTGTAGCCGTCGTACTCGGCAAAGCGGCCTTCCAGTTCGGCTGCGTGCAGGTAGTCGGCCTCGGTCGCTTCCGGGTTGGCGTAGATGGCGTCCTTCTCGACCATGCACGCCCACATCTCCTGGTGGCCCATCATCACCACGTCGATTACCCGCTGCTGTTCGAAGGCGAATTGATCCTGGCGAAGATAGGCCATCCGTTCGTGGGTGTCCTTCGAGACGTTGCCGGCGGTGGGTTCGAGTTCGCCGTCGAGAATCTTCATGAAGGTCGACTTGCCGGAGCCATTGGCACCGATCAGTCCGTAGCGATAGCCCTCGCCAAACTTGACCGAGACGTTCTCAAAAAGGGGTTTGACCCCGAACTGCATGGTGATGTTGTTGGCGACTAGCACTCAGAAACCTCGTTAAAATCATCGGGTTGCAAAAGCGCGCTATTGTACCTCAGGGAACGGCGCCGTGGCTGCCTGGCGTACGTGAGCAGGGGCTCGTGGCGGCGCCCGGGGTCGCACCCACTGGCGCGAGGAAGCACGCCGGGACGAACCCGGCGGGCACGCCGGCTTCGGTATCAGCGATTGTTCAGCGCCAGCTTGACGCCGAAACCGACCAGGGCGATCCCTGCCAGCCGGGTCGCCAGCTTGCGCGCGGAAGGCAGCACCGACAGCTTGCGCGCCAGCGCATTGCCAACCAGCACCAACGCGAGCTGGTAGCAAAGGCTGAGCAGGGTAACGTGCAGCATCATCGCGCCGAGGGTCAGCGAGCTGGCGTCGGGGCGCATGAACAGCGGAAAGAAGGCGACGAAGAACAGCATCACCTTGGGGTTGGTGAGGCTGACCGCGAGCGCCTGCCGGCAGTACACCCAGCCGCTTCTCCTCGCTTCCTTCCCGGGCGTGGCCCTGGCGACGGGCTGGCACAGCAACTGCAAGCCGATCCAGCCAAGATACGCCGCGCCAAACCACTGCAAGCCGGCAAAGATGGCCGGGTGCGAATTCATTACTGCCGCCAGGCCGGCGATCGCGGCGACCATGTAAATGAGGTCGCCGAGCAGCGTGCCGACGACGGCGCCCAGACCCGCGGCGACGCCGTTGCGCGCGGTGGCGTTGAGAATGGCCAGCGTCCCCGGGCCGGGAATCAGCTGGAAAACGATGACGGCGGCGACGAAGCTGCCGTAGTTCTGGATCTCAAACACTTTTCAAACTCCGGCGAATGAAGCGCGATTCCTGCCTGACGCCGCTCAAGACCACCTCAGCGGCGGTCATCGCTTGCCGGGGCAGTTGCCAGCAGTGCATCCAGTTCCACCCAGAAGGGCTCACAGAGTCCCTCGCGGTAAGCCGCCCGCCTGAAGCTCCGATGCTCGCCGCGATAGACCGCCAGCAGGCCACGCCGGTCATCGAGCACGCAGGTCCTGACGTTGGCCAGGCGGTCGGCGGCCTTGACCAGCAGCGCCAGTTCGGCCGGGCCGGCGGCGACGCCAGCCAGTCTGGCGTAGGTCTTTGCCTTTCGCTCGGCGCGGCTCTTGCCGGGTGAGTCGGTGAGCAGGCTGACGCACTCGGCGACCAGCGGTCCGAAATGGTTGCGGAGTTCGCCGACGGTGACCTCGGTGTCCTCGACCACATCGTGGAGGTAGCCGACGATCTGGGCTTCGGGGCCGTACGGGGACAGCAAGCGGACGACCGCTTCGAGGTGAAAGGAGTACGGCCGGTCGCCATAGCGCTGGCTGCCGTGCGCCGCCAGGGCGAACCTGCGCGCTTCATCGACCATGCTGCTCGTCCGGCCGGTGGTCGTTGGTGTGGGCGCTGGTCGCTGGCCGTGCCGCCGTGCCGGGAAGAAGTGCGGCCGCCAACGCGCGAAGGCCCTCGCCTTGCTGCCGCCAGAAGCCGCTACGTGCCGCCGATTCCGGTAGCGGCCCGTCGTCGCCGATGCCGGTCGCCGGCATCGCTTGCCCGCGGTACTGCGTGCCGAAGATCTGGTCCCAGACCGGAAAGAGCACCGCGAAGTTGCAGCCGTAACGATAGCGCCGGTCGTCGGGCAGGACCAGCGCATGATGCCAGCGATGATAGCGCGGGCTGACCAGCAGCAGTTCGCCGAGGCGCCCGAACGACAGCCAGGCGTTGACGTGCGACAGGCTCTCGATCGTCCGGATGGCCATCAGCAGGCCGATGAAGTGCCCCGGCGGGACGCCGATCAGCAGCGAGATGGCGGCGAACCAGACGCCGCTGCTGAGGTCGTCGAGCAGATGGTTGCGGCTGTCGGTCCACAAGGTCATCTGGCGCTGGCTGTGGTGGATGGCGTGCAGCGCCCACCACCAGCGCAGAGTGTGCGACAGGCGATGTCGCCAGTATTCGGCGAAGTCCAGAATCAGCAGATAGATCACGAAACTGAGCAGAGGCTGCTTTTCCAGTGCCGGCAGCAGGTCTTCGAGCTGCCCCGGGATGATGTCGTGGAAGCGCAGCCAGCTATCGACCTCGACCACCAGCGGCGCCAGAAGAACGAAGACCAGCAGCGGAATGATGCCCAGCCGGTCGAGCATCGTGTACAGCACGTCGACCCGCACCGGCTGCCGGTCCGGCCACACCTCGATCGGCCGCAGGGCCTCGATGGGGCGCAGCAGCAGGTAGGCGAGCGTCATCTGCAGAACCCCCCAGAGGACGAACTCGACGCCATCGAAGGCCACTTCCAGATAGCTGCCCAGTCCCATCGCCAGCAGCGGAGGCTGCACCAGCCGGTCGAGCAGCCACCCCTGCAGGCTGACCAGTGCTTCGGTAAAGGAGTTGATCATGGTCTGGCTGGCAGCGTGGCAAAGCAGAAACCCTTCGCCTTGAGGCCGCCGATCAAGGCGTCGAGCATCGGTGCGAAGGGATCCTTGCGCGACCAGATGCCGAGGTGGGCCATCACGATGTCGCCATCCTTGAGGTGGTCGAGCGCGTTGCGCAGCAGCAGGGCATTGGGGTGCGTTTCCGAAGGCAGCTCGTCACCGAGAAATCCCGCCGGCGCCCAGCCGACGTGGCGATAGCCGCAGCTTCGCGCGGCGGCCAGCGTGTTCGGCGTCGTGCGGCCGCCGGGAGCGCGCCACAGCGGATCGAGCCGGCGGCCGGTGAGTTCGACGAAGCGTCGATCGGGGCGCTGCAACTCCTCGCAGACTGCGGGCGCGTCCAGGGTTTCGACGCTGCCGTCGGGCAGCCGGTAACGGACCTGTCGGCCGCTGTCTTCGCGGAAGCTGCCGTGTCGCCAGGTGTGGCTGCCAAAGGCGTGGCCTTCGGCGACGCGCGCCTGCCAGTACGGCGCCCAGCCGGGGTCGAGCGCATGGTCGCCCCGGCTGGTCTTTTCCTGGGCGAGAAAGAAGGTAGCGTGCACCTGCTGTCTGGCGAGGGTATCGGCGATCAGTTCGGCGTGGCGCATGTTGCCGGTGTCGAAAGTCAGGTACAGCGTCCCGTGGCACTGGTCGGAGGCGTTCGCCGTGGCGCTGGCCAGCAGGGTCATGTGGGCGGTCAGCAAGCAAGTGCGCAGCAGGAAGCGCCGCAGCGGGTCGCGGAGCAAAGGCGTCATCGCCAGCCGGCGTGGTCGATGAAGTAGATGCCATGCGGCGAACTGCCGACCGGGATCGACAGCTTGAGCTTCCGCGTGACCAGGTCGATCACCTGGACCTTGCGCGCAAAGCGGGCCGTTGCCCAGAGTTCCTTGCCGTCGGCACGGACCACCATGTCGTCCGGCCCACCGGGCACATCGTATTTTTCGATGATGGTCATGGTCTGCGTATCGAGCAGCGAGATACTGCCGTCGATCGAACGGTTGGCAACGAAGAAATGGCGTCCGTCGCCGCGCGCCTGGAGATTGTGCGTGGCGGTGTCGGCGATCACCTTGCGCACGGTCTTTTGGTTGCGCCAGTCGATCACCTCGACGACCCCCTCGCCCATGCTCGCGACCAGCAGAAAGCGGTTGTCTGGCGTCATCGCGATTCCCGCCGGGGTGGCGGCGACCGGCATCACCCAGGCGGTCTTGCGGGTGCCGAGATCGATCGCCATGACTTCGTTGGAGTCCTGCAGGGTGACAAAAACGAACTGGCTGGCGCGGTCGAAGGCGATGTGCGATGGCGCCCGCGGCGCGTGCAGGCGCGCCTTGAGCGTGAAATCCGCGGGATCGTAGAGGTCGACCCGGTCAAGGCGCAGAGACGTGGTGACGAACCACTTCGCGTCCGGCGAGTAGCCCAGCTGATAGGGGTCTGAAATGTTGCGGATGCGCTTCTGCTCGCGACCGCTGACCGGATCGAAGAAGACCAGCTGGTTGGAGGCGGCGCAGGCGACGACGAGCGATTTTTCGTCGGGAGTCGGAATCAGGTGGTGCGGCTCCTTGCACACAATCGCCTTGCCGATTACCGCGTAGCTTTGCGTGTCGATCAGGCTGATCGTCCCGTCGGCCGAATTGAGGGCGATCGCCAGACCGGCCCACGCCGCGCCGCTCGACCAGACGATGCTGGCCAGCAGCAGGCAGCCTGCAAGGCCTGGACGGCGGCGGTTCGGGGTGACGCGATTCATCGGCAGCGGGTCCGGCGGGACGAAAGGGTGAATCGAGTTGGCACGGAAAGAACGCCCATTGTACGTTCGCTCAGCCAGCCAGGCGACGAGGGTGCTTGGCGATCTCCTGCCCGAATGCAGAGGCGCGGGATCACCAGCCGTCGCCGCCGCCCAGGCGCAAGGTGGTCGGTTGCGGCAAGATTCTGCGGCCTTGTTCTTACGCCAGCCTGACCGGGCGCGGATCGGCGAAGTGTTCGACAAGGATTCGCCGCACCCGATCCGGCCAGAGCGTGGCGAACAGGGCGTGCTGGTCCGGATCGCCGGCCCTTGCAGCAGCGTTCCGAGGCGCGGGTCGGGCGGGACGTGGCCGAGTTGCAGCGCGGCGCTGACGCTCTGCCCGCTGTCCTGCCAAGTGAAGCGGATCTCGCCAGGCACCTCAAGCGCAACTCGCGGCAGCCGAGCAGATAGCTGCCGGCGACCGTCGGGCACGAGTGCCCGGCCAGTTTGACGGCCTCGGCGTATTCATACTCGATCAGGCCACCGTCGGCGGCGCCGAGAAATCCGCCCAGCCGATCGCGCATCACGATCGTCGGCACCGCGGCGAAAAAGCTGGGGAAAGTCACCTTGTCAGCCCTTCTTCTGGATCAGTTCGATCTTGTAACCATCCGGATCCTCGACGAAGGCGATCACCGTCGAGCCGTGCTTCATCGGGCCCGCTTCGCGAACCACCTTGCCGCCGCACGCCTTGATCTGCTCGCAGGCGGCGTAGGCGTCGGCGACCTCGATCGCCACGTGGCCGAAAGCGCCGCCGAGTTCGTACGACGGCGTATCCCAGTTGTGGGTCAGTTCAAGAACTGCCCCTTCCGATTCCGCGCCAAAGCCGACGAAGGCCAGCGTGAAGCGGCCGCCGGGATAGTCCTGGCGACGCAACAGCTGCATGCCGATGACCTCGGTGTAGAAAGCCAGCGATCGATCGAGATCGCCAACGCGCAACATCGTGTGCAGGATTCTCATGCCTTCTCCTCGTCAGCGTGGGCAAAGGGTCGCGAACTGCGTCAGCGCCACGCGCGCCGGCGGTGGCTACCGGCTGCCGTCGCGGCGGCAGCGCCGTGGCGAACATCGCGCGACGATACACCAGAAGCAGCAACTGTTGTGCATTGCGCGCCCGGTTGCGGAGAGGCTCTGCCGCCGGCAAATGCCACGGCTGGCTGTCGCCAGGCATCAACTGCCAGGCCGGCGCGCGCTGTCGCGCACAATCAGTTGCCGTTGACAAAGTCAGCGGAGCACCTATAACGGAAGCAGTCGCGGGGGACTGCTGGCAAGTGTGCTGAATGCGAACGCGCGGAGGAAAAGAACATGCGTCGCTCCTTCTTTCCCACATCGGCTCGTCATGACCTGTCGCGCTTCTCGCTCAAGCAACTGATCGCCTGGGGCGACCACCTCAAGGTTCATCAACCCCAGATCGACGCCCAGCACGAGGCAATCTTCAATCTCGCCCTGGAAATCGGCAGTGTCTGGCACGATCGCGGCGATCTCAAGCGACTGCAGGCGCTGGCCGAGAAGCTCGACAAGATCCTTGAAGCGCATTTCCGCTTCGAGGAACGGAAGCTGGCCGAGATCCGCTATCCGAAACTGGCTGAGCACAAGGCGGAGCACAAGCTGATGCTCGACGACTTGCAGACCATCCGCGGCCGTCTCGACAGATCAACATCCGCGCGGATGCTTGCCGAAACCGGGTGGGCCTTCCAGAACTTCGTCCTCGGCCTGACGGTTGGCCACATCTTCAACAGCGACATGGATTACGTGCTTCATGCCCGCCAGGCCGAGAGCGACGAAGATCAGGTCTGGCCCGCTTCATGAAGCGCCGCAGCGCGATCACCCAGCGTGGGTGATTCGCCGCGGGCCTCTTCAATTACTGGCGCGCGGCGCGGTGATCGGGGTACGGCCGCGGCAGGATGGGCCGGAAGCACGAGTCGGGGCCATCAACCAGACTTCCGCCACCAGCGCAGCTCGGCTTCGGACCTACCGGAGACGGTGAATGTTAGATCTGACCCCTGAGTCTCTTTGTGACCCCTGAGTCTCTTTGACCCTGAGTCTCTTGCTGAGTCTCTGAGCCCTGAGTCTCCTGAGTCTCTTAGATCTGACCCCTGAGTCTCCCTGGGTTTCCTGAGTCTCTCTGTCTATGCGGTCTGGAGCACTGCTCGACGTTCGCTTGGACCCGAGATGACCGCGTCTCAACCCGAGGTTCCGCACGTCCACTGGGCCGCGGACACGGGCCTGATGGTTTGAGCGCCGCGACAACGCCGCCCCCCTGTGTCGACAAACTTTACACTCCTCGCGACCTGATTCGTCAAGTCATTGGTTTTCCCAGCAGTTCTCATTTCAAATTCCATGGTGGCGGGTGGTGAAGGTACGGACTGTTGGAAGGGGTAAGTCAGCCGGTGTCTGGGGCGTTGGGAGCGAGGCGCTGCTGCATGAAGCGCATGAGGTG